>NZ_JAKKCT010000010.1:0-63149 GCF_021728095.1 Pseudoalteromonas sp. L1
CTTCGTTTCCGCTCGACTTGCATGTGTTAGGCCTGCCGCCAGCGTTCAATCTGAGCCATGATCAAACTCTTCAATTAAAAGTTTTTTCTGTCCCTAAGGACATGCTCAATGAATTCTGAATTTTGATTACTCTCTATAAATAAAGAGAAATCGAATTGACTATGAAGTCACTCAGTTACATTTGAGACTCTAAATTTGTTTGCTCCACTTAGTAAACTAAGCTTCGCTGTTAGAACTCAATCTGTACGAGTGCCCACACAGATGATTGCTTTATATTGTTAAAGAACGTTGCGACGTTGTCGCTAGGGATGCGTATAATACATCCTTAATTTTTCGAGTCAACACTTAATTTCAAACTTTCTTTTTAGACCGTTTTAAACCGAAGTTTTACTTAACTCTCTGTCACTTTGTTCAGCGCTTTTCATTGCTGCCCGCCGTGTCAGTGGATGCGCATTATAGGGAGATGGATTTTTAACGCAAGCACTTTTTGAAGGTTTTTTTGATTATTTTCAAATTAGTACAATAACCATACAAATAAAGGGCTACAGAGGGGTTTTAGCTCAAAAAACAGTCATTTTTGTGAGGATAAAATAGCATAGAAAAAGCGACATACTGTAAATTAGCTATGTCGCTTTTTATTTCTATAAGGCAGATTAGTTAGTCGAGATTTCCCAAACAGCGATTGAACCCGAAATTTCATTACCAACAACTAGCAATGCTTCATTCGTTGCACTTTGTTCTGCAGGTATAAATGCCATACCTTCAGGGGCAAGATCACCGGTTATATCTGCATCAGCTTCTAGACCACGATTAAAAAAGTAATCTTGGAATGTCACATTGTATGGATTAGTAATATCAAACACCATGATGCCACCCATACGCTCTAAACCAATAAATGCAAATGTACGTTCGCCAATCGTACCCAGTGCTAATGCTTCAGGTTCAGCACCTTTGTCATCAGAGCGACTGTCACCGGCATTTTCATCTTCGTTATTATTGAATGCTGCTCCGTGAACTGATGCAGTAATGCGTGAGATTTGATCGCCTGAATCAAAAACCACCATGCCGTTACTATCCCAGATGGTAAAAGAGCGGGCACCATATGCATAGAGTGATTCATATTCGCCATCGTTATCTTCATCACCTTTAACAGTGGTCACTTTTAAACGGCCAATATCACTGTTGTCATTGTTCAGGTAGTCAAAATTGCTTGTCAATGTTAAGTCTTTAGCTCTAGTTTCATCTATATAGGATAAACAGCCATCATCTTCATCGTAATCAAGACCACCTTTTGCTAAACAATCAGCTTCGTCGGTTGTATCAAAGAAGTATTCGCGTGCATCACCTTCGTTCGCTGTGACAATAAAGTTAGCACCTTTCCAAGTAAAGCTTGAAATAGTATCTGGTTGATAGATGCCATAGAGACCAGGGTACGATTTAAAATTAACGCCACCATCTTTATCTGATGCATCAAAGAGTAAATTAGACCAATCTTTAAAACCTAAACCTTTAAGCTCGAGGCTATTATCTTCAAGATTGACGATAGCAAGGGCGTTATTTTCTTGTAGTGACACGTAGGCAAACTTATTGTCTTTTGAAATGCTGATGTATTCAGGTTCTAAATCCATAGCCACGGTTGTATTAATCAAGTTACCGTTGATTGTACGGCCAGTCGGATTCGCAAATACAATTCCTAACTCTTCAAGCTCTGCTTGTTTGTCGTTATAAGCTGAAAAAGTAATGCTAATAGCAGTATCTGCAATTACACCATCATTGATATTAATAATGCTGATAGAGCCTTCAGGGTCAATACTGTAATCACCATTAGGTTCGCCTTCATTTGCAACCAGTACCTTATTGCCATCATGGCTAAACGTCACCATGTCGGGCAGGGCGCCTACCGTGACATTTTTAATAAACTGAGGCTGATCACCGCTGATATCATAAAATGCGATTAAACCTGCATCACCGGTATTACTTGCAGCCATTGCGACGGCTAAAAGTTCATTATTAGCATCAATAGCGATACTGTTTGCATCGCCAGCACTGTGCTCATTCAGTGCAAGGGTCATCTCTGAGGTTAAATTAGTGCCGTTTATAACCCCTTCGTTATCTTTAACTAAAGCTGCACGGTCAAAACTATCGGCTTTTATGATATTCACAACGGCAGAATCACCGGAACTATTAATAGCAAAAATTCGTTGTTTAGAAGTTTGATAAGCGACAATTTCTGCTGCCCCTTCAGGGCTTTCTGCGTTCAGCACTGCACGGCCGATAAGATTTATATTTAAAGTAGAATTTGCATCTTCGCCATTTGCTCCGTCTTGACCTGCTGAACCTTGTTCACCTTGTAGGCCGTCTTTGCCGTCGTCACCGTCTAATGAGCAGCCAGTAAGAATGGTTAAAAGTGATAGCGCAATAATTGATCTTTTTAACATTATTATTTTTCCTTCGTATTGTATTGACCCAATTACAACACGCAGGCATTACAGCTATATGGCACTTTTATGAGAATAAATCAGCCACAAAAAAAGCGAGTATAAACTCGCTTTCTTTATAAATTAGTAACCTAACGCTCATCTTTAGCGCTGTTGTTAGGTAGTTCACCGATTTATTTCAGATCTGGCTTTTTGAATGAGAATTTCTAATTCTTCTAATTTTGGCTCAATGCCTTTCTCATTATGTATTTCGAACCACTTATACACATCACTCAAAACGACAGAGCCGTCTTGTAAGCACAAATATTCATTTTTCAACCAAATATCAGGAGCTCTAACTGATGAACCAGTTAACCAATTGCAATAGACATACCCTTTGTCGATAAGCGTCGTCTCAACATAATAATTAAAAGGATAAAACCTGATAATCAAAAGCAAGCAACCTGAGACACCACTTTTGATAGCTAGAGTCATGGATAATTTAAAACTATAGTTTAATAAGAACTGCAAAGTTGCAATCCAAAAGTAGAGCCAAAATGGCAATAACAAGATAAGTAGAACTGTACTACTACTCTCTTTTACAAAAAAATGATCATCATTATAAAAAAAGAGTTCTTGAAACTCAGATAAAGAAGCTGTAACTGTCAAAATAATTAAGACTGTAATTATAAAGAGTAAAATTTTTTTAGATGTTGCTTCATTTGAACGAGCTTGTGCATATTTAGCTTCAAGGTCTGTCCATTCCATTAGTTTCATCGAATAGGACTCTTATTTATAGTTGGAATCCCAAATACTTTTTTCAAAAAATCTATAGGGTTATCATTATAGTCATTTTCAATTTTTTGTATTTGGTTAGTAACTCGTATTTTACCTGCTCGGATATTTTCTTCGCTTATCCGCAAACGCTCAGATAAAAAATTTACATAACTAGAGGTATCAGAAAAGAACCAAGAGAACAAAACACCTACATGCCTGCTACGAGCGAAAAGGGTTATGATTTGTTTAGGCGTTGTCTATATTCAATAGCACGACAAGCGTAAGCTGAGTAAACCCTTTAGTATTTCATTTGATCCATTGAGGTTATTCTAAAACACTTAAATGAAATACATAAGGCGGGCTAAAAAAGCCCGCTGTCTGAAACAGGAACTCTACACCTACTTTTTAGTTGGGCGCTTCCAACCAGTTAGGTTACGTTGTTTGCCACGAGCTACTGCAAGCTGTTCGTCTTCAACTGTACTTGTTATAACTGAACCAGCACCAACCGTTGCTGTTGAGCCAATATTGACAGGTGCTACAAGTGATGAATTAGACCCAATAAAGGCGTTATCACCGATGATGGTTTTTGATTTATTTACACCATCATAGTTACAGGTAATAGTACCCGCACCAATATTGACCTTTTCACCGATCTCAGCATCGCCTAAATAAGTAAGATGATTAGCTTTTGACCCTTTACCTAAGCGGGTCTTTTTCATCTCAACGAAGTTACCAATGTGTGAGTCTTCTTCCATAATCGCACCAGGGCGAAGGCGGGCATAAGGACCTAAAGTACATTTAGCTGCAACCGTGGCTTCTTCAACAATTGAATTAGCTTTAATAATGACGTTATCGCCAATAGTGCAATCTTTAAGTACGCAGTTAGGGCCAACCTGAACATTATTACCTAATGTTACTTTGCCTTCGAAAATAACATTAACGTCGATGAGTACATCTTCGCCTGTTGTTACTTCACCACGCACATCAATACGAGCAGGATCAGCAAGAGTTGCGCCGTTCAGCATTAGTTCTTCTGCTTGCCATGCTTGATAAGCACGCTCAAGTGCCGCTAATTGCACTCGATTGTTAGCGCCTTCAACTTCCATCGGGTGCTCAGGCTGTGCAGAAGTAATTTCAACCCCTTCGCTGTGTGCCATCGCAACGATATCTGTAAGGTAGTACTCACCTTGGGCATTATTGTTAGATAGATTACCTAACCAACGTTTAAGTAACTCACCATTGGCAGCCATAATACCGGTATTGATTTCTTTAATTGCGAGTTGCTCAGGCGAAGCATCTTTTTGTTCAATAATGCCGACTAGCTTGCCATTTTCGCGAAGCATACGGCCATACCCATAAGGGTCGTCTAGAGTGACCGTTAATACTGCAAGACCATTTTTAGGGGTCGCAGCAAGTAGCTTTTCTAATGTGGCACGTTTGGTCAATGGCACATCACCATAGAGAATCAACACAGTGTCGTCATCAGCAATGTGCTGCTTAGCAACAGCGACCGCATGGCCAGTACCAAGTTGCTCTTCTTGTAATACCCAGTTTACTTGATTGTGTGATAGGGCAGCTTGTAGCTGATCACGACCATGACCGTAGACAAGGTTTGTTTCACGAGCACCAAGGGCAGTGGCATTATCAATCACGTGTTGCACCATAGGTTTACCAGCTACTTTATGTAACACCTTTGGTAGTGCTGAGCGCATACGAGTGCCTTTACCCGCAGCAAGAATAACGGTTGTCAGAGACATTAAAACAATATCCTTCTTTCTTTGTTTTATTTACTGATTGGAGTAAGTAATTAATTACCCAAGGTTACGTAAGTCACCTCATGTGCAAATACTCAATCCTAATGCTCAGGACTGAACCTTAAATGAAAAACCCACTTACTTTTAATACAGGACATTCTATCGGGGTTTGGTGAAGGATATAAGTGTGATAACACCATCTTTACGAAAAATTTATGCTTAGACACAAAAAAGCCCACACGAAGTGGGCTTTTCGAAAACCGAGTAGGCTTACTTTTTACGTAATTGTTGAATTACGCGAAGTTGAGCGATTGCTTCAGCAAGTTGCACTGCAGCTTGTTGATAATCTAACTCAGCAGTTGACGTATTCGCCATTTGCTCTTCAGCATCACGTTTCGCTTTTTCAGCCGCTTGCTCGTCTAGGTCTTCACCACGTACTGCAGTATCTGCAAGAATCGTGATGCGATCCGGTTGAACTTCTAGCGTGCCGCCAGCAATATACATCACGTCTTCGTGACCAAATTGCTTAACTAAACGTACCATACCAGGTTTTAGGGCAGTTAATAATGGAGCGTGACCATAGTTAACACCAAGGTCACCTTCACTACCACTCACTTGAATCGATTCAACCAGACCAGAGAACAAGCTCTCTTCTGCGCTTACTACGTCAAGATGTACAGTCATAGCCGCCATACTACCCTCCTAATTACATGCTTTTGGCTTTTTCTTGAGCTTCTTCAATAGAGCCAACCATGTAGAACGCTTGCTCTGGCATATCATCAAACTCACCGTTTAAGATACCTTTGAAGCCAGCAATTGTGTCTTTAAGTGACACGTATTTACCAGGCGCGCCTGTGAATACCTCAGCAACGAAGAACGGCTGAGATAGGAAACGCTGGATTTTACGTGCACGAGATACAACTTGCTTATCTTCGTCAGAAAGCTCGTCCATACCTAGGATTGCGATGATGTCTTTAAGTTCTTTATAACGTTGAAGAACTGTTTGAACGCCACGCGCAGTATCGTAGTGCTCTTGACCGATTACTAGTGGGTCAAGTTGACGTGAAGATGAATCAAGTGGGTCTACCGCAGGGTAGATACCAAGTGAAGCGATATCACGAGAAAGTACTACTGTTGCATCTAAGTGAGCAAACGTTGTTGCTGGAGATGGGTCAGTTAAGTCATCCGCAGGTACGTATACCGCTTGGATTGAAGTGATTGAACCCGTCTTAGTCGATGCGATACGCTCTTGAAGTACACCCATTTCTTCAGCAAGAGTTGGTTGGTAACCTACTGCTGAAGGCATACGACCTAGAAGTGCTGATACTTCTGTACCCGCTAGAGTATAACGGTAGATGTTATCAACGAAGAAAAGAACGTCACGACCTTCGTCACGGAACTTCTCAGCCATAGTAAGACCCGTTAACGCTACGCGTAAACGGTTACCCGGTGGCTCATTCATTTGACCGTATACTAGCGATACTTTGTCTAGTACGTTTGAGTCGTTCATCTCATGGTAGAAGTCATTACCCTCACGAGTACGCTCACCAACACCTGCGAATACTGAGTAACCGCTGTGCTCGATTGCGATGTTACGGATAAGTTCCATCATGTTTACGGTTTTACCAACACCGGCACCACCGAATAGACCAACTTTACCACCTTTAGCGAATGGACATACAAGGTCGATTACCTTGATACCCGTCTCTAAAAGTTCTACTGAACTTGATTGTTCTTCATAAGAAGGTGCTGCACGGTGAATAGACATACGCTCTTCTTCACCAATTGGACCAGCTTCATCAATAGGGTTACCTAATACGTCCATGATACGACCTAGTGTCTTCGTACCTACTGGAACGTGGATTGGCTGACCTGTACCTTCTACTGCAGTACCACGACGTAAACCGTCAGTAGTACCAAGTGCGATACCACGTACCACACCGCCACCTAGCTGTTGTTGAACTTCTAAAGTTAAACCCGCTAAGTCGCCATCTGTTACTTTTAGTGCGTCATATACGGCTGGCACGTTGTCTTGTGGAAATTCGATATCCACAACGGCGCCGATAATTTGGACGACCTTACCTAAACTCATGTCTATTCCTCTCATTAAACTTTGCCGAAGCGTTAAACTGCTGCCGAACCGCCAACAATCTCACTGATTTCTTGTGTGATTGCAGCTTGACGAGCCTTGTTATAAACAAGCTGTAACTCATCCATAAGGTCGCCAGCGTTATCAGTTGCAGCTTTCATTGCAACCATACGGGCAGCCTGTTCAGAGGCAGCGTTCTCAACTACACCTTGGTATACTTGAGACTCAATAAAGCGTACTAACAGAGCTTCTAAAATAGCTTCTGGGTTTGGCTCATATAAGTAATCCCAAGAATGTTGAGATACTTCTTCTTCAGCTTTTGGCAAAGGGAGTAACTGATCGATTGTTGGCTCTTGCTTCATCGTATTAACGAACTTGTTAAATACGACGTATAAGCGGTCAATTTTACCTTCAGAGTATGCATCTAGCATTGTCTTTACAGGACCAATCACGTCTTGTAGTGAAGGTGTATCTCCTAAGTTCGCTTTTTTAGCGACTAACTTACCGCCAAAACGTTGGAAAAAGCCAGCTGCTTTGCTACCTAAAGTAGTAAATTCAGCTTCAACGCCTTTTTCTTTCCACGCTTTCACGTCTAGGGCAACTTTTTTGAACTCATTTGAGTTCAAGCCACCACATAGACCACGGTCAGTAGAGATAACAATATAACCAACTCGTTTTACTTCACGCTCTTCTAGAAAAGGGTGAGTAAAATCAAGATTTGCTTGAGCAACACGACCAATCACTTGGCGTAAGTTTTCAGCGTATGGACGGCTTGACGCCACACGTTCCTGCGCTTTTTTCATTTTAGACGCAGCAACCATTTCCATTGCGCTGGTGATCTTTTGAGTATTCTTGATACTCCCGATCTTGCTTTTAATCTCTTTTCCGCTGGCCATGACTCTCTCTCCGAATCAGGTGGGCTTTAGTTGCCTAAAGCTCACCATTCATAACTAAATTACCAAGTTTGCGTCGACTTGAACTTCTCTAGAAGTTCTTTAAGTTGAGCTTCAATCTCAGCGTTGTAGTTACCAGTTTCATTGATTTGAGCCATTAGCTCTGCGTATGTGCTGTTTGCGTAAGAAATTAGGCCAGCTTCGAAATCCATGATTTTCGCGATTTCGATATCTTTTAGGTAGCCTTTTTCAGCAGCAAATAGCGACAGAGACATTTCAGCAACAGACATTGGTGCGTACTGTTTCTGCTTCATTAGCTCTGTTACGCGCTCACCATGCTCTAATTGAGCACGTGTTGCATCGTCAAGGTCAGACGCGAACTGCGAGAACGCAGCTAATTCACGGTACTGAGCTAACGCTAGACGGATACCACCACCTAGTTTCTTAACGATTTTAGTTTGCGCTGCACCACCAACACGCGATACCGAGATACCAGCGTTAACAGCTGGACGGATACCTGAGTTGAATAAGTCAGTTTCTAAGAAGATCTGACCATCGGTGATAGAGATAACGTTTGTCGGTACGAACGCAGAAACGTCGCCGCCTTGAGTTTCAATGATTGGCAATGCCGTCAATGAACCTGTTTTACCTTTCACTTCACCATTCGTGAACTTCTCAACGTAATCAGCGTTTACACGTGATGCACGCTCTAGAAGACGTGAGTGAAGGTAGAATACGTCACCTGGGTATGCTTCACGGCCTGGTGGACGCTTAAGTAGTAATGAGATTTGACGGTAAGCAACAGCTTGCTTAGATAAATCATCATATACGATTAGCGCGTCTTCACCACGGTCACGGAAGTATTCACCCATAGTACAACCAGAGAATGGTGCTAAGTACTGAAGTGCCGCAGATTCAGAAGCAGATGCAACAACAACAATCGTGTTTTCTAATGCACCGTGCTCTTCTAATTTACGTACTACGTTAGCGATAGTAGATGCTTTTTGACCAACTGCAACGTACACACACTTAACGCCTGTACCTTTTTGGTTGATGATAGCATCGATTGCTAATGCAGTTTTACCAGTTTGGCGGTCACCGATCACAAGCTCACGTTGACCACGACCTACTGGGATCATCGCATCGATAGATTTATAACCAGTTTGTACTGGCTCATCTACTGATTGACGTTCGATAACGCCTGGTGCGATTTTCTCAACAGGTTCAAAACCGTCGTTATCTAAAGCGCCTTTACCATCGATAGGTGCACCTAGTGTGTTAACAACACGACCAAGTAGACCACGACCAACAGGAACCTCTAGGATACGACCAGTTGATTTAACTTTTACGCCTTCTTTAAGGTCAGCGTAAGGACCCATTACTACTGCACCTACTGAGTCACGCTCAAGGTTTAGTGCGATAGCATAACGGTTGCCAGGAAGCTCAATCATCTCACCTTGCATACAGTCAGCAAGACCGTGGATGCGGATGATACCGTCAGTAACAGATACGATAGTACCTTCGTTACGAGCTTCACTTACAACTTCGAACTGCTCAATACGTTGTTTGATCAGATCTGAAATTTCAGTGGAATTAAGTTGCATGCTCTTTTTCCCAATTACGATTGTAGTGATGTAGCTAAGCGGGCTAATTTGCCACGTACAGAGCCGTCAATTACAGTGTCACCCGCCTTAATGATAAGACCGCCAACAACTGTAGTATCTTCACTACAATTCAGCTTAACTTTGCGTGCGAAACGTTTTTCAAGTGCCGCTACCAATGATGCTTGCTGCTCAGCAGCAAGCGGTGTTGCAGAAACCACATCGACGTCGATTTCTTTGTCGTAGTCCGCTTTAAATTCAGCGAATAACTCAGCAACAGCAGGCAGTGCAACTAAACGTCCATTTTCAGCCATCACCTTGATTAGGTTCTGACCTTGTTCGTTGAGCTGCTCTGCACAGATCTTGATAAACAGATCGGCTTGTTCAGTAGCAGTAGGCAATCCAGCTAGCGCGGCAGCGGCTTGCTCATTGCTGGCAACGTGGCCAGCAAAGAACAGCATGTCGTTCCAACTTTCAACAGTGCCTTTTTCAACGGCAAGTTCAAAAGCCGCTTTAGCGTATGGGCGAGCGATAGTAGCCAATTCAGACATGCTCATACCCTCCTAATTACAGCTCAGCGACAAGTTTTTCAACGATGTCACTGTGTGCGGCTTGATTGATTTCGCGCTCTAAAATCTTCTCAGCACCAACCACTGCCAGCGTCGCTACTTGTTTACGTAGTTCTTCTGTTACACGGTTACGCTCTGCTTCGATTTCAGAGTGCCCTTGAGCAATAATTTTTTCACGCTCTTGTTGACCACGAACAGTTTCTTCGTCAACGATTAGCGTGGCACGCTTTTTAGCTTGTTCAATGATATCAGCCGCTTGAGCTTTTGCCTCTTTAAGCTGCTCAGCAGCTTTCTTTTGCGCAAGTTCTAAGTCTTTTTCGGCTCTATCAGAGGCAGCTAAACCATCTTCGATTTTCTTCTGGCGAGCTTCAATTGCACCATTTAGTGGTGGCCATACGTATTTCATACAGAAAAGTACGAAAACCGTAAATGCAATTAATTCACCGATAAGAGTGGCTGTTAAGTTCACGACCGCTCCTCCTTAAAATAGTAAGCTGTTCAAAAAATAATATTAAAGTACGAACAACAATACCATTGCGATACCAACACCGATCATAGCTACGGCATCGATTAGACCAGCAAGGATGAACATCTTAACTTGTAATGAAGGTGCAAGCTCAGGTTGACGTGCACATGCTTCTAGGAATTTACCACCCATGTTACCGAAGCCGATTGCAGTACCGATTGCACCGAAGCCGATAAGTAGAGCAACAGCGATATACTTAAGACCTAATACTAGTTCCATTTTTTTCTCCAAAGTTTCAATTGTAAATTAAAATTAAATTTTAAAAGTGTAAAAATTAGTGATTATCTGAGCTTGCCATGCTTAGGTAAACGATAGTCAGCATCATGAATACGAATGCTTGTAATACGATCACTAAGATGTGGAATACAGCCCAAATAAAGTGCAACGGTAGTTGCATTAAACCAACTGCGCCGATCAAGATGAAAATCAACTCACCAGCATATAAGTTACCGAATAAACGCAGTGCTAACGAGAATGGCTTAGCAACTAAAGCGATTGTTTCTAGTAATAAGTTACATGGGATTAAGAACACCATCGCTAGCTTGTTTTTAGAGCTAAATGGGTGAAGCGTTAATTCAGCTATGAATCCGCCAATCCCTTTGATTTTGATTGCGTAACCGATCATCAGAATGAATACACCAATAGCCAGTGCAGCTGTCATGTTGATGTCTGTTGTCGGTACAATCTTCATGTAAACGTCGTGAGGGTCCATACCAAATGCTTGCTCGCCAACGAAGCCAGCGAATGCAGGTAGGAAATCAACCGGGATCAAGTCCATTAAGTTCATTAAGAACACCCAAACGAAAATCGTCAGAGCTAATGGAGCGATTAATGCGCTTTTACCGTGGTATGTGTCACGTACGTTGTCGCCAACGAACTCAACAATCATTTCAATGAAGCACTGAAATTTACCAGGTACACCGGTATTTGCTTTTTTAGCGGCACTACGGAAGATCCATAAAAATACAAGACCTAAACCGATTGACCATGCAAGGGTATCTATATTCCATGTCCAGAAACCACTGTCTGCACACGCTTTGTTGAAGGCAAGACCAGCGTCGGTCGAGCACATCTTAGCGTTCGTTAAGTGGTGCTGAATATGGCTTGATAGAGTTACTTCTTCTGCAGCCATGTTATATCCCAAAAGTTAATGATTAAAAAAAACGGGCGCAAACAATCCACTGAACAACACCAATACATACACACAAAAAAACGGTAATAAAATAACCGTATAAGACTTCAGTATTAGTGCGAACAATACGATTGTTAGCATAAATTTTAATCCGTTGCCGCGCTTGAGCGAGGCATACACTTGATTTGTCCGACTAGCACCCATATATCTAAATGCATAGACGACAAATACAAAATTAGGGAGTAGTGCAACAGCTCCGCCAGCAAGCGCTGACTGGCCGGCATTGACTCCCCAACCTACAAAAACAATTACTGCAGCGATAAGCGCTACGATACCCTGAAGACAAATTAATTTAAATGCGGCAAGCCGATATGGCTTTGCTAACTTATTAGTCACGTTTTATTAACCTTGTGAACGTTCAAATTGTCAGGGTATGAAAACTGGCGAAATTATACTGATTCCTACCAGTTTTGCAACTTGAGTCGACCCTTTGTAGTGCAAAAACACCACAAATGTCTCTTTTTGGACATGTTATTAATTAATGACGGGAATAGTCTTAATTTATACGGCTTAAAATGCCATCTAACTCATCAAGATTTGTATATGAAATAACCAGCTTGCCTTTGCCCTTTTTGTTGTAGTTTATTTCAACTTTAGCGCCTAAATTTTCAGCGAGCTTTTGCTCTAACTGTTTGACATCTGGATCTTTTTCTTGCACTTCTTTTTCAGGTGCAGGTTCTAAAATAGAGCGTACTAATTTTTCTGTCTCACGCACTGTTAATGCTTTAGCGACAGCCGATCTTGCGGCATCAGATTGCGCTTCACCTTCAAGTGCTAATAAACAGCGCGCATGACCCATTTCAATGTCGCCATGCTCTAACAATATTTTAACATCGTCGTTAAGGTTATTCAGACGCAGTAAGTTAGTGACAGTCGTACGAGATTTACCAACGGCTTCCGCGACTTGTTGATGAGTCAGTTCAAATTCATTCAACAAACGATTAAGAGCAATCGCTTCTTCCATTGCATTTAAGTCTTCACGTTGAATGTTTTCAATAAGGGCAATAGCAACAGCGGCTTCATCTGGTACGTCCTTGATGATACAAGGCACAGTATCTAACTTTGCTAATTGGGCAGCGCGCCAACGACGCTCACCAGCGATAATTTCGTATTTATTTGCACTAATAGGGCGCACAACAATCGGCTGAATAATACCTTGTGCTCGAATTGAGCTGGCTAACTCTTCTAGCGCTTCTTCAGACATGTCTTTACGAGGTTGATATTTACCCGACTGTAAAAACTCAATCGCTAACTTTTGCAGTTCACCTTTACTTTGCTCTGCAACAACCTCAGAGACTTGTTCTGGCTTTGCTGTAGCTTGTTGCTGATTATCTGCACTAGGGGCAGGTTTTGATGAACTTAATAAAGCATCGAGTCCTCGGCCTAAACCGCGTTTTTTAGCAGACATGTTATTTTTTTACCTCAAAGTTAGGCTACTGCTGAAGAAGTTTTCTCTTTTCTACGTAACATTTCACCGGCAAGGGCTAAGTATGCTTTAGCGCCACTTGATGCACGGTCATAATACATGGCAGGAGCACCAAAACTTGGCGCTTCTGCTAAACGGACATTACGTGGGATAACGGTACGATAAACTTTATCGCCAAAATGTTGTTTTAGTTGTTCAGATACATCATTTGCAAGGCGATTACGCGGATCATACATGGTGCGTAAAATACCTTCAATTGTTAACGCTGGATTTACTAACTTAGACAGTTGTGTGATGGTATCCATCAATGCGGTTAAACCTTCAAGGGCATAATACTCACATTGCATCGGAACTAAAATCGAATCTGCGGCAGCCATCGCATTAACCGTTAGCATATTAAGTGAAGGTGGGCAGTCGATAAAAATGAAATCGTATTGGTCTTGAATTTGTTCAAGTGCATTGCGTAAGCGAACTTCACGTGCAAACAATTCCATTAATTTAACTTCTGCGGCTGTCACATCGCCATTAGCTGCAATTAAATGATATTCACCTGACGTTTCTTTATTAATAACTTCTTCAATTGGAGTTTCTTCAATTAATAAATCGTAAATCGTTGCTACATCGCCGTATTTATCGACACCGCTACCCATGGTAGCGTTTCCTTGCGGATCAAGATCGATTAATAACACTTTACGCTTCGTCGCAGCCATAGATGCCGCAAGATTCACAGCGGTGGTTGTTTTACCAACTCCCCCTTTTTGGTTTGCTAATGCGATGACTTTTGCCACAGTGTCTGATCCCTAGTCTTTAGATAGAATGATTAGATGTCTTTGTGCATCTAACTCAGGTACTTCTAAGCTGATTTTTTCATCAAACTTAATACCTTTAGGTAATGAGTCTAATTCTTCGCTTGGAAATACGCCTTTTAAGGCGATAAATTTACCTGAATGATCAATCAAGTGCGCACACCAGTCAACCATATCTTGCAATGAAGCGAATGCACGACTTAATACACCATCTAATTTAACACTTGGTTGATATTCTTCAACTCTAGACTGCACTGGGGTTACATTTTCAAGGCCAAGAGCATGTTTTACTTGCATTAAAAAGCGCACGCGTTTCCCTAAACTATCTAACAACACAAATTGTGTATCAGGTAAAGCGATGGCTAATACGATACCCGGTAAACCAGGCCCCGTACCTACATCAATGTAATGTTTGCCTTTAAGGTGTGGTGCAACAACTAAGCTATCCATAATATGCTTAACCATCATTTCTTCAGGTAAACGAACAGAGGTTAAGTTATATGCTTTGTTCCACTTGTCGAGTAATTCAACATATTGCACAAGTTGTTGTTGCTGTTTTTCTGTTAGCGCAATATCAGTTTGCGCTAACAGTGAAGTTAATTGTTGTTGTAACACTGTATTCCTCACCGACTACGCAGTCTTGCGCAGTAAGCCTTGCTTCTTCAGATAAACTAATAATAGCGAAATAGCAGCAGGGGTGATACCTGAAATACGTGACGCTTGACCAATTGTGTCTGGACGACTATCAGTAAGCTTTGCAATAACCTCATTTGATAAACCAGAAACAGTTGAATAATCAAAGTCTTTTGGTAATACAGTTTGTTCATGACGCAATTGTTTATTGATCTCATCTTGTTGACGAGCAATATAGCCTGCGTACTTAGTATGAATTTCAACTTGCTCAAGTGCAGCTTGATTATCAAACTCTGAGCCTAAGCCATCAATTGCCATTAGGTCGTTATAACGAATTTCAGGACGACGGATCAGATCTTCAAGGCTTGCCTCACGCGTCAATGGAGTCTTAAGTAACGCATTTACTTGTTCTACAGCAACATGATCTTTATGGATCCACGTTTCTTTTAAGCGTTGCGTTTCTTTTTCGATGATTTCCATTTTTTCGTTAAAGGCAGCCCAACGAGCATCGTCAACTAAGCCAAGTTCACGGCCTTTAGCTGTTAAACGAATGTCGGCATTATCTTCACGAAGTAATAAACGGTATTCAGCACGGCTAGTAAACATACGGTACGGTTCTTTAGTACCTAATGTTGCTAGGTCATCAATTAGTACACCTGTGTATGCTTCATCACGACGAGGTGTCCAAGACTCTTTACCTTGTACTTGTAATGCCGCGTTCATACCCGCAATTAAACCTTGCGCGCCTGCTTCTTCGTAACCGGTTGTACCATTAATTTGTCCTGCGAAGAATAAACCATTAATAAATTTCGTTTCTAATGATTGCTTTAAGTCGCGTGGATCAAAGAAGTCATATTCAATAGCATAACCAGGGCGACAAATATGTGCATTTTCAAAACCAGTGATTGATTGCACAATTTCAAGTTGCACATCAAACGGTAAACTCGTTGAGATACCATTTGGATATAATTCGTATGATGTTAAGCCTTCTGGTTCAACAAAGATTTGATGTTTGTCTTTATCAGCAAAACGTACAATCTTATCTTCAATTGAAGGACAGTAACGTGGACCAATACCTTCGATAACACCTGAGTACATAGGTGAGCGATGCAGGTTATTGCGGATCACATCATGTGTTTTTTCATTTGTATAAGTGATGTAACACGGGATCTGCTGTGGGTGATCCGATTGTTTACCCATAAACGAGAATACAGGAGTAGGGGTATCACCAGGCTGTTCTTGCATCTTGCTAAAATCAACAGTACGCGCATCAATACGAGGTGGCGTGCCTGTTTTTAAGCGATCAACACGGAATGGTAATTCACGTAAACGCTGTGCAAGAGCAATTGAAGGTGGATCGCCAGCACGACCGCCTTTGTAATTCTCTAAACCAATATGGATCTGGCCACCTAAGAAAGTGCCCACTGTAAGTACAACTGAAGGCGCGCTAAAACGAAGACCCATTTGCGTTACAACACCGACTACTCGATCGCCTTCAACAATCAGATCATCACATGATTGTTGGAAGATCTTTAAATTTTCTTGATGTTGTAATGTATGTTGAATAGCCGCTTTATACAAAGCACGGTCTGCTTGTGCACGTGTAGCACGTACAGCAGGGCCTTTAGATGAGTTTAAAGTACGAAATTGAATACCGCCTTTATCGATAGCCTGAGCCATAGCACCACCAAGTGCATCGATCTCTTTAACTAAATGGCCTTTACCAATGCCGCCTATTGCCGGGTTACAAGACATTTGACCAAGGGTATCCATATTATGAGTTAGCAATAGGGTATTCATGCCCATGCGAGCAGATGCTAATGCAGCTTCAGTACCTGCATGTCCACCACCTACAACAATAACATCAAAACGTTCGTGAAAAATCATTTATGGGATCCTACTTAATCGACCAGCAAAACTTTGTAAAGGGAGCGTATTCTACCTAGAAATTTAGAGAAGATAAATGATTAAACAGTGCTCAAGATCTAAGTGGGTGATCTCTAATAATATAAAGGATCTTTTAAAGAGATCTTTTGTTGTTTTTACTATTAGTACTCAGCAGATCTGTTGATAATGTCTGCTTTGCTTTTTAAAACATGATCTTAAAGCAGATCTAAAGGTGTTAATATGATCGGATCTTCCAGCGTACAAGCTTTGATCAAAAGGGCTATTTATTCACAGGGCAATATCGATTGGATCTTATCCAAGGGATAAATTAGCTTAAAATCGCAGTTAGATCAGTGCTTATCCACAATCCGATCTAAATTATCAGTAAATTGTGGGTAACTTTTATAACAACGATCAACACCGATCGGCTTAACTGAGTCCTACTGATTCGATCCAGCTTGGTAACCAGGCTAATGCCGTGTCTTCTGGCAATGCTTCATCAAGAATATTGAGCTCTAAGCGTTTTGCGACGCGGCTTGCGCCTTTACTCGCTAATAACTCATCAAGATTACGGCCAGCATAGTTATAGGTGTCGTAACTGGTGTCACCTAGACCGATCACACTGTAGTTTAATCCTTTAAGATCAGCTTGTTGGTTAATAGATTCAACAAATGGCAGTAGGTTCTCAGGGTAGTCTCCCGCACCATATGTCGATGTACACATCAACCAAATAGTATCTTGCTGATCAATATCATCAAACACAGGCTGTTCATAAAGCTGCACTTGGATCCCTTGTTGTTCAAGGGCTTCTGCTAGTTGCTCTGCTACGTATTCAGCAGATCCCATTTGGCTGCCAACAATGATATTTACTGATTGCATGTGTTTGATCATGTAATTAAATAAGTGGCCACATGATAACGAAGTTAGGGTGTGAGTAAAGCGTTGAATTACGATCTGAATAAGTTTTTAAGCTCAAAATACAGGCTTTAATTTAATAATAATTTTAAAGTACTGTTTTTAATGGTTTTTTAAATATCATAATAAATTAAACCCTTTGATCAAGCTGTTAATAAATTTGGGGAAAGTTCTGATCAAGCTAAATATTGGAAAGTGTATAACTTTGCTAAGTTGTTGATCTTTAATTGTGTGTAAGCGCTTTTATTTTTAGATCAAGGTAAAGTTCGGGTCATGATCGTTTTGTGGATAGATCGCTTGTTGATAACGATCGGTTTGCAATATGCGATCAATAAAATAGATCGAAAAAATGCTAAATAAGTGCCTATAAAGGCTATTTTAAAGAAAATTAACGGTGAAAAATGGCTGTTGATGACAAATAAATTTAAATTTCTGCGTTTTTTTTATGATCAAATCAGCCTTTAGATCTAAAAAACCCCCAAATGTGGATAACATTTTTAGCTAAATTCGATCTTAAAAGCTGTTTTGATCTAATTTTTTAGCTCGCTAAGTTAGTTTTCGATCTGAGTTAAACTGGTTTTTATCGTATTCCCAACTAGATCATAGAGAGAATTACCCAATGAAAAACGTTTTGCGCCACCAGCAAAAGCGGCTTTTGCTGAGTTAAAATTATTCATTGCCATCACATTTAGTGGAATATCTATCGCGTTTGCTAAGCTGGTTATTTGCTCTATGTTAGTGAGACCGGGTACAAACAGACCATCTGCTCCTGCATCTTGATACGCTTTTGCGCGCTCTAATGTTGCTTGAAAAGGGGATTCACTTAGAAAGTAGGTATCGGTTCTGGCGTTTATAAATAAACGACCGAAGCCATTTTCGTTAAGTACTTTCTTTATCTCACTAATAATAGTGCATTGCTGTTCGATAGATCTCAGTGCGTTAGTGTCTTTGTCTGAGTCCTCTATGTTGATGCCTACAACTCCTAAACTTGCTAACGCTAAAACGTTTTGGCTAATTTGCAGCGGATTATTACTGTAGCCTGACTCTATATCGACAGAGAGCGGAATATGAAGGTGTTTGGTCAAGCTTTTAACCAGCGCTAACTGAGTTTGAAAAGAGATGTTCTCACCATCAGCTAAACCCAAACTGGCAGCAATCCCCCAGCTGGTTGTTGCTACAGCTTTAGCTCCCGCAGCTTGGATGAATTGTGCTGAACTAAGATCCCACGCATTAGCGAGTACAAAGCCTCTTTGCTGGTGGTGTAATTGATGAAAGAGTTGATATTTGTCCATGATGTCCTCCGTTTAAAAACATCGCTAGACTAATTGATATGAAATTAATTACTGGCTGATTTCGGCCCTGAACCGATAATTGATTGCTGGATTAAAAACAAAAAAAGAGTCGAAAGACTCTTTTTATAAATATTGATGTCCGGAAATTATTTACCGATACAGAACGAACTAAAGATTTTCCCTAGTAGGTCATCAGAGGTAAATTCACCCGTTATCTCATTTAAGAACTGTTGAGTTAGACGTAACTCTTCAGCGAGGATCTCACCAGCAATATGCATCTCTAATTGCTCTTTACCTGTGTTTAAATGATAGGCTGCGTGATCGAGTGCATCTAGGTGACGACGGCGTGCCATGAATCCACCTTCTGTGGCACCTTGGAAACCAATACATGCCTTTAAGTGAGTACGAACTAACTCTATACCTTCTGCATTTTTAGCACTTAAGCGGATCACTGGATATTGATCATGTTCATCCATACCGACATTTTCACCGGAAATATCGGCTTTATTTCGGATCACAGTCACACCCATACCCTCTGGTAACTTGGCCATAAACTCCGGCCAGATATCATGAGGGTCGGTGGCTGATGTATCTGTGCCGTCTAACATAAATAGTACGCGATCGGCTTGATTGATCTCTTCCCATGCGCGTTCAATACCAATTTGCTCTACTTTATCTGGGCTTTCACGTAGGCCAGCGGTATCAATAATATGTAGTGGCATACCATCAATGTGGATATGTTCGCGTAATACGTCACGTGTTGTACCGGCTATTTCGGTAACGATAGCAGCATCACGGCCAGCTAACGCATTAAGTAGGCTTGATTTACCAGCGTTAGGGCGACCAGCAATAACAACACGCATACCTTCACGCATGATGCTACCTTGTTTAGCTTGCTGAGTAACATTCTCTAATTGATCAATAATGGCATTGAGATCTGCGGATACTTTACCGTCTGATAAAAAGTCGATTTCTTCATCTGGAAAATCAATTGCGGCTTCAACATACATACGTAGGTGAATGACTTTCTCCACCAGCGTTTCAATATGTTTAGAGAATTCACCTTGCAGTGATTGGAGGGCGCTTTTTGCTGCCTGTTCACTGGTTGCATTGATAAGGTCAGCAATTGCTTCTGCTTGAGTTAAATCTAGCTTGTCATTCATAAATGCGCGCTCAGAGAACTCACCTGGTTTTGCTAAACGTACACCGTCAATTTGGCTAATTTCTTTTAATAGCATATCTAAAACGACAGGGCCGCCGTGACCTTGTAGTTCTAGTACGTCTTCGCCGGTAAATGAATTTGGCCCTTGGAAGTAGATAGCAATACCTTGGTCAAGCTGTTCACCGTTCAAGCTTTTAAATGGTACATAGTCTGCGTAACGTGTTTTAGGACAACGGCCAATAATCTGTTCTGCCACTGTTTTAGCTAAGCTGCCAGAGACGCGAATAATACCAACCCCACCACGACCTGGTGCGGTCGCTTGTGCTGCAATTGTGTCTTGATTAATCATGCGATGAAATAATGCCAATAAAAGAATGAATGCTGGCTCTATTGTAACCTATGGCTTAATTTCATGCGAATAGCTGTTTGAGTAATGAAGTAGCAAAAGTCTGATGTAAGTAATACTTTATTTAGCTTTAATTAATAATAAATGCCCATTGCAAATGATAATTATATTCATTACCATGTTTCGCATTCTAAATCTTATTGTTTTTATTATGCGTCTTTCTGCTGTTTTTATTGCACTTGCTGCTGGTTTTTCGGGCGTTGCCCATGCTCAAAATGAAGTGACTACTTCTGATCAAAATGATTCTAAAGAACTCGAAAAAATAGAAGTTGTTGGCCGTGCGTTCTCTTTATATCGCCCAACTGAATCAAGCTTTGCTACTCGTACCAATACACCTTTGGAGAAAATTCCTCAGTCAATTCAAATTTTACCGCAGGAGCTGATCAGTGATCAGGCTGCTCGCCAAATTACCGACCTTTATAGCAATATTGCTGGTGTTAATGCTTTTAGTTATTCGGGCGTGACATTCCGTGGCTTTCGCCAAGATGAGATTTTATACGATGGTGTGAAGGGCGATCCTTTCAATGGCTTTGCTGTACCGCAATTATTTAATATAGAACAAGTTGCGGTGTTAAAAGGACCTGCTGGTGCTATATACGGCAGTGGGAATCCGGGCGGTATTATTAACTATGTAACTAAGAAGCCTAAATTCACCAGTGAGCACAGTATTGAAGTGGAAGTGGGGAATGATGACTTCTTCAGTGGTGCATTAGAAAGCACGGGGACTTTAAGTGAGTCACTTGATAACCATGCTTATCGTGTTGGTCTTTACCGTGATACTGAAAAACCATTTCGTGCAAATACTAGCAGCGATAATACCATTGTTGATCTTGGTTATACGTGGCTTATAAATAGTGCAACCGAATTGACCACTCAGTATACCTATATAGAGCAAGAGTTGGGTGGGGCACGTTTACGTGGTGTTCCTGCTGATGATAATGGCAGTTTTCTAACTGATATTAGCTGGAACCATAACGAGGCGACAGACTTTCAAAATGTTGAAGCCCATGTTTATCAGGCTACTTTAAAACATGAGTTTAATGATGTTTGGCGCACAGATGTTACAGCACGTTATTTTGATAACAAAGAAGTGCAAAACTACCATGAACCAAGAGGCCTCGTAGATACAGATGACGACGGTATTGTTGATTGGAGCCACCGTGAGTTTCGTGATCAAGTACGTGAGAACGAAGGTTTTAGCTTAACAGCTAATGCGATTGCAGAATTTATAGTTGCAGACATGCAGCATCAAGTGTTGTTTGGTAGTGATTGGTATGAACATGATTTTGAAAGCGTTTACCGTACAGCTACGCAACAAAGTAAAGGTGGCCCAGTACCAGGACTTGATCTTAATAACCCTGAGTATGGTTTAACCTCTGCTGCTGATTATAACCTTGATAGTATTACACCAAGGCTTGGCAAAACGAATAGCACCCGCTTTGGTGCCTACTTGCAAGATCAACTAGATATCACAGCTAATTGGAGCGTGACAGCTGGTTTAAGGTATGACCGTTTTGAAGATAAAGATCTGTTAAATCAAACAGAGTTTTCTGATAGCGACCTCACTTACCGTATTGGTACTAGCTATAACATTAACAATATGTTCTTCCCTTATGCGTTACATGGTACTGGCTTTGTACCGCAAAGTGCCAGTAATCAGGAATCAGCTAAAGGCGGCCCATTCTCGCCAGAGACTAGCCGTATTAACGAGTTAGGTTTAAGAACCAAGCTATTAGCAGATACGCTTGCTGTTAATATGGCTGTGTACGATATTGTCCGCGAAAACATCCTACAGCCTAGCTTATTAGGTGATGTTGCAGGTGACGGCGTTGATGACTTAGTTGCCGTTGGTGAAGTACAAAGTAAGGGTTTTGAACTTGAGGTGGTTGGTGACATCACTGAGCGCTGGGTAGTTACTGCAAGCTACGCTTATAATGATACCCGTATTACTAAAGCCAACGACAGCATTAGTAACCAAATTCCTGATAGCGATAAATTTGCTAACGCGCCGCAAAATACCCTAGGTATATGGACACGCTATGAGCTACCTCGCTTATCATCATCTATTTCTGCTGGCCTAGATTATGTTGATGAACAGCTTAGTTTAGGTGGCCAACACGTTAAACCTTACACTGTTTACAACATGGCGTGGCAAACAAGGGTTGATAACTGGCAATGGCAGCTATCAGTTAAGAACGTGTTTGATAAAGAATACGCAAGCAGCGGCTTTATCGAGCGAACAGGGCACTTTCCTGGTGAACCGCGCCGTGTCTATTTAAGTGCTAAATATAGCTTTTAATGGTGGCGTGTGAACGCTAAAAGTTGGTTTAACTTACATTCTTGGTCAGGGCTCTTTGTTGGAGCCCTGCTTTTTGTTACTTGCGTATCGGGCACACTCGCTACGTTAAGCCATGAACTCGAGTACTTAACAGACGCAAAATACCGTGCTTTAAGTTCTTCTGCCTCTACTAACTACTCAGCTATCGAAAACACCCTTAATAAGCATTATCCGCAAGCTCAGATACTCTATATACAACGCCATAAACAAGATTACCTTGCCACTGAGGCGGCCCTTAAAGCCGGTGATTCATTTCGTTTTGTTTATTTAGATGCCGCTACTGGCACCTTACTCGGTGAAGGAGAGTGGGCGCGGATATCGCGGTTTTTACGTAACTGGCATATGAACTTGTCGATGGGCTGGACGGGTAAATTAATCGTCACCAGTTTGAGTGTGTTACTCGTTATTTTATTGGTCTCGAGTTTTTATGTGTATCGGCGCTGGTGGCAAGGCTTTATGAAAAAGCCTGCTGCGCTTTGCCTTGATAAGCGCAGTAGTTGGGCTGATTGGCACAAACTGTTTGGACTTTGGAGTTTATGGTTTATTGCGGTGATGGCCATTACTGGGATTTGGTATTTAGTCGAACATGGGCTGCAAACCGCTAAAGTGCCGCACACAGTTTCTTTACCACAAGCGGTAAGTGACTTTAAAAAACAACGTATTGAAAAGCATCTATCGCCAATTAGTTTAACTGCAGCATATGAGGCAGCTAAGCAGGCGTTTCCGAGCCTTGATATTCGCTATATCCGCTATCCTAATAAAGCGGATCAGCCTATTGAAGTGCGTGGATATAACGATGATATTTTACTTCGTTTACGTGCTAATCGTGTGTATTTGGAGCCAAGCTCCGGTGAAGTTCTTGGCATACAAAAAGGGGAACAATTACCTATTGTCGCAAGAATCATCGATACCGCTGATCCACTACATTTTGGCAACTTTGCAGGAATTGGTACTAAGCTTATTTGGGGGTTATTTGGTGCATTGATGAGCTTTGTAAGTGCTGCTGGTATCTATATGAGTTGGCTTAGGGTTAAGCGTAAAACAACGGCTATAAAGTGGCTTGGTTTATCTGGGGTGATTGCAATCGGTTTGGTGGTTGCTTCGCTACTCACAACAAGTTTGAGCTTTACTGAGCGCAGTGTACCCAATCAGGTTTATTCTCCTATTCTGGGTTAGCCATTTTCAGGCATTAAAAAAGGCGCAGTTAGCGCCTTTTTTATTGAGTTAAGAGTTTAGCCTCTTACCTTAATACCTTTTTTCTCCATACCGCGGTAGATGATTAGCATCTGTGCGATTGAGATAAGGTTCGATACTAACCAGTAAAGTACTAGGCCAGATGGGAACCACAAGAAGAAAATTGAGAATATTACAGGCATAAAGGTCATCATTTTTTGCTGCATAGGATCTTGAACTGTCATAGGTTGCAGCTTCTGAGTAACGAACATACTTAAACCAAATAGAATTGGTAATACATAGTATGGGTCCATTGCTGATAAGTCATTTAACCATAAAACGAATTCAGCATGGCGTAGCTCAGTTGATTCTAGGAATACGTAGAATAATGCTAAGAAAATAGGCATTTGCAGTAAAAGAGGGAAACAGCCACCCATAGGGTTCACTTTTTCTTTCTTATACATTTCCATCATAGCTTGACCGAATTTTTGACGATCATCGCCATACTTCTCTTTTAGTGCAGCCATTTTAGGTTGTAATGCGCGCATCTTCGCCATTGACGTATATTGCGCTTTTGTCAGTGGGTACATTGCAGTTTTAACGATAACCGTAATTGCAATGATTGCCAGACCCCAGTTACCTAAGATGCTGTGTAACCACTTCAGTAATACGAATAATGGTTGTGAGATAAACCATAACCAACCATAGTCTACTGTGAGGTCTAAGTCTGGGTGAATTGCTTCTAGTACATCAGACTCTTTCGGGCCCATGTAGTAAGTAGAAGAAAGAGTAGTTTGTGTGCCTGCCTGAACGTTTACCGCTTCACCTTTAGTACCAATAATGGCTGCATTACCAGCAACTAGTTTGCTGTAAAGGGTATTTTGTTGATCTTGCTTTGGCACCCATGCACTTACGAAGTAATGTTGGATAAATGCGATATAACCGCCAGATGTGGTGATGTTGAGGTTTTTATCAGCCATGTCTGAGAAGCTATACTTTTCGTATGGCTCTTCTTCAGTACCGTAAGCTGCCCCTAAGTAGTTTTGATCTACTAAGCTACCTTTTTCTTGTACAGTACGCTTAACTTGCGTGTATAGCTGAACTTGAATAGGATCTGCTGTTACGTTGTTTACTGTGTACTCTAGACCTACAGCGTAGTCGCCTTTTTTGAATATATAGGTTTTAGTAAATGTCACACCTTTACTGTCAGTAAATTCAAGTGGAACACGCAGCTCATCACCATTTAATGTAAATGCTTTTTGTGTGGTTTTATAAACAGGGCGGCCTTTGACTGTTGCGTCGGGGCCATTTAAACCTATCAAGCCACTTTGTGAGAAGTATTGTTTACCGTCAAACACACCTAGGAGCATGTAAGGAGTATCACTACCTTTTGTCTCTTCATATTGAAGTAGGTCTGCTTCAATAATGTCACCACCGCGGGTGTCAATTTTTACAGTAAACACATCAGTTGTTACATCAATAACTGAGCGCTTTGCTGTTGTAACTGCAGGTACTTCACCGTCAGATGATGCCGGAATAAACTCATCTGATTCTGGTGTTGTTGCGCCTTGTGTTTGTGTTGTGGCACTTGGATCAGCTTTTGGTGCATTGTAGTCGTTATTCCATTCTTGGAATAATAAAAACGACACAAGCATCAAGCCGATTAATAAAAACGTGCGTTGCGATTCCATAACAGCTCTTATTTCTCGTGTTGGTGGTTAATATGATTTTTTGCCGGTACGGGATCATCCCCACCAGCATGTAAAGGGTGGCATTTTAATATGCGTTTAACAGCTAACCAACTGCCTTTTACACTTCCATGCAAATTAATTGCTTGAATAGCATAACTTGAGCAGGTTGGGTTAAAACGACAATGCGGGCCTAATAACGGGCTTATCCACTTTTGATAGCCACGTATAAGCATGACTAAACAGCGCTTTGGAATAGCAACAAGTGGTTTAAGTAACCTCATGATGTGTCAGCCCCTGCGTTAATTTAGTCAATGGATACCATGAATTTAAATTCCCAATGTAGAATTTTAAATGCATGATTAAAAGGTGAGCTAAAGATACCCTAATTAAGCCTGTAATTCTATTGCTATCAGGCTTGTTTATTAGATTTAGCCGATTTATTGGGGCGTTTTTTAAAAGGAGGTGGTTTTGGAGCACCTGGCTTGCAGCGTTCATTAATTTTTCGCCACAATTTATTCAATTGTTTGGTTAGCTCTTCGTTTGACTGCTCATCAATACCGCTTTTAACCATGAGCACTATATCAATGTTATCGAGTTTATGTTGATTTAAACGGAAACTTTCGCGAGCAAGGCGTTTAATTCGATTACGTTGACAGGCTTTTTTAACGCGTTTTTTTGCAACCGTAAGACCTAATCGAGGATTAGTTTGGTCATTGCGTTTGGCTAATAAAGTAAAGAAAGGAGTCGCAGCGCGTGCTGGTTCATTAAAAATGCGGGAGTAATGCGAGGGAGTTAACAAACGTAACTCCCTGCTGAAGCTAAAGTCTTCCACTTATATATTAAGCAGAAAGTACTTTACGGCCTTTAGCACGACGACGAGCTAATACTTTACGGCCATTTGCTGATGCCATACGAGCACGGAAACCGTGTGTACGTTTGCGTTTTAAAACGCTAGGTTGAAAAGTTCTTTTCATAACAATTCCATCCGATCGGTTAAGGTTAAAACATCCTATGCAGGTCGCGATCCTGGCACAGGTGCCATTGCGAGCGCGAGATATTATAGATGAAGACCACAAAAGTCAATCATTAAAACGCTGCAGAGGTAGTAATTATAAAGGATCCTTTACCTTGATCATATAGGATCATCATAAATAAGAAGTTTTCCACAGCCTCTGTATAAAAAGTGAATAAAAGCTTGGGAAAAGTAAATTAGATCGTAGATTTCGATCGCGATCCGCCTGCAAATTTGCTATGATCAGTGTTCAGGCTTAAAAAATAAATACTCTATAAATCATGGTGTTACTTGTTTTTTTGCGCGAGATCATATTTTTCAGAAAAATCAATCTTGTACTTGTGGATAAAGTGCCTTCATAATAGTCGGTCTGGGTCGATAAAATCGGTCAAAGATTAGCAATAAATGTTTGATTTTCCATCATTTAAGATGAACGGGAATAAAATTAAATCTCTAGGAGTTTAATAGTGTATCTGTCGGTTTGGCAAAGTTGTTTATATGTATTGCAAGATGAATTGCCGTCGCAGCAATTCAGTATGTGGGTAAGACCACTTCAAGCAGAAAGTACCGAAGATACGTTAACTATATATGCACCAAATCGTTTTGTATTAGATTGGGTGAGAGAAAAATATTTAAACCGTATTAATGAATTGCTTGTTGAAATTTGTGGCGATGAAGCACCTGAACTTCGTTTTGATGTTGGTAGTAAGCCTATTCTAAATGCCCAAGCGGCAACGATGCCCGCTGCTGCTGAAGTAAGTGCGCCAGTGAATGCACAACACACAACTGAAAAACAACAGCCAAAGCCTGAGAAAAAAGCAGTAGAGCCTGCTCCTAAATCAGGCTATAAATCAAACATTAAAGAAAATTACACCTTTGATAGCTTCGTTGAAGGTAAATCAAACCAATTAGCAAAAGCTGCAGCGACTCAAGTTGCAGATAACCCAGGTTCAGCATTTAACCCTGTATTTATATATGGTGGTACTGGCTTAGGTAAAACGCATTTATTGCATGCTGTTGGTAACGGTATTATGGCTAATAAGCCAGACGCGAAAATTGTTTATATGCACTCAGAGCGATTTGTGCAAGACATGGTTAAAGCGCTACAAAATAATGCCATCGAAGAATTTAAACGTTATTACCGAAGTGTTGATGCATTGATGATCGATGATATTCAATTTTTCGCTAATAAAGAACGCTCACAAGAAGAGTTCTTTCATACCTTCAACGCTTTACTTGAAGGAAATCAACAGATTATATTAACTTCAGACCGCTATCCAAAAGAGATCGAAGGGGTTGAAGATCGCCTTAAATCACGTTTTGGTTGGGGCTTAACAATTGCTATTGAGCCGCCAGAACTTGAAACGCGCGTTGCTATTTTGATGAAAAAAGCGCAGCAAAGTAAAATAAATTTACCTCACGAAGTTGCCTTTTTTATCGCGAAAAAGTTACGCTCAAATGTGCGTGAATTAGAAGGGGCGTTAAACCGCGTTATTGCTAATGCAAATTTTACTGGTCGTCCAATTTCAATCGACTTTGTAAAAGAAGCGCTACGTGACTTACTTGCGCTGCAAGATAAACTGGTAACGATAGATAATATTCAACGTACTGTTGCTGAGTATTACCGTATTCGTGTGTCAGATTTACTATCTAAACGTCGTAGCCGTTCAGTCGCAAGACCACGCCAAGTGGCGATGGCATTGTCAAAAGAGCTAACAAATCATAGTTTACCTGAAATAGGTGATGCATTTGGTGGTCGTGATCACACAACTGTATTACACGCTTGTCGTAAAGTTAAATCACTACGTGATGAAAGCCACGAAGTGAAAGAAGATTATCAAAACTTAATAAGAACCTTGTCATCTTAAGGCCGACTTTATTATGCAAATAACAATATCAAGAGAGCAATTTTTAAAACCTTTAGTTCAAGTGTCAGGTGCGATTGAGCGTAAGCACACCTTACCAATTTTATCGAACGTTTTGTTAGTTGTTGAAAACGGGCAACTTTCAATGACAGGCACAGACCTTGAAATTGAGTTAGTGGCCAGTGTTTTTGTTGGTGAAGATACGGCAGATACCAAGCTAACTTTACCAGCTAAAAAATTACTCGATATTTGTAAAAGTTTACCCGATGGCTCTGACCTTACGTTAAGTAGCCAAGATCATCAGTTACTACTAACAAGTGGTAAAAGCCGTTTTTCTTTAACAACGTTGGCTGCTGAAGATTTTCCGAATCTTGAGCAGTGGGATGGTGAAGTTGAATTTCAACTAACACGTTTAGAGCTGCGTAAGCTTTTAGAAAGCACGCATTTTTCTATGGCGAATCAAGACGTCCGTTATTACTTGAACGGTATGTCATTTGAGGTTGATAACACAGATATTAAGACAGTGGCGACAGATGGTCACCGTTTGGCGATTGCACAAAAACAATTACCACAATCTTTAAATACGCAGCGTCAGTTAATTATTCCACGTAAAGGTGTGCAAGAAATTATGCGCCTAATGGTGGCTGATGATGAGCTAGTAACCATTCAATTTGGTGCTAACCATATTCGTATTATTGATACTGAATTTACGTTTACCAGTAAACTGGTTGATGGTCGTTTCCCTGATTATCGCCGTGTACTTCCTCGTGGAGGTGACAAAGTCATTACTGCTAACAGAGAGTGGTTACGTAGTGCTTTCCAACGTGTGTCTATTTTATCGAATGAAAAGTTCCGTGGAGTACGACTAAATCTGTCTGAAGGTTTATTGAAAATTACGGCAAATAACCCTGAGCAAGAACAAGCTGAAGAGGTAGTTGAAGTAATGTACCAAGGCGGCGAACTTGAAATTGGCTTTAACGTTTCTTACGTACTTGATGTGCTGAATACATTAAAAACCGAAGATGTAACGTTTACGCTTGCAGACTCTAATAGCAGTGCGCTAATTGAAGGTGCGGGCGACGAAGAAGCTATGTACGTTGTTATGCCGATGCGCCTATAAGCTTGTATGAGTTTAAGTCATTTAAGCCTCAATAATTTTCGTAATATTGAGGCGCTGACACTTGAGCCAGTAAATGGAATTAATATAATTTATGGCGAGAATGGCAGCGGAAAAACCAGCCTCCTTGAGGCGATATATTTCCTTTCTCATGGTAAATCATTTCGTACCGCCAAACATAAAAATATTATTCAGCATCAACAAGACAAGTTTGTGATTCATGGTCGCAAAGCGCTGCATGATTTGTCTATTCCGATTGGTATAAGTAAAAACCAAGCGGGTGAAACATCTTTAAAGATTCAGGGTAAAACGAGCCGTAAAATTTCTGAGTTAGCCCAGCTAGTACCTGTGCAAGTTATTACTCCAGAAAGCTATTCATTGTTTTTTGGTGGCCCAAAAGAGCGCAGAAAATTTCTCGATTTAGGATTGTTCCACGTGGAACATGACTTTTTTTATTTATGGCAATCCTTTAATAAAGTGCTTAAACAGCGTAATGCTTTATTGAAAAGTAAACCTAGAGATTATTTCGAACAGATCAAGTTTTGGGACAAAGAATTTGTTAGACTAGCTGAACAAATAAATAATTTAAGAATCGCGTATATAAGTAGGTTTAAGCAGCAGTTTTTTGATAAAATGTGTGCAGAATTAACGCTTGTAAGCGATTTAGAAATTAACTTTCATGCGGGCTGGAAAGAGAGTGAAACGCTCTCAGAGGCGCTTGAGCAAAGCTTTGAACGTGATGCCAAACAAGGTTTCACAAGTAAAGGTCCGCATAAAGCTGATTTTAGTTTTAGTGTTTCTGGTAACAGTGTAGAAAATACATTTTCTCGTGGTCAATTGAAGCTCTTGCTTTATGCGTTAAAAGTAACGCAAAATAGCTTAATTGAGTCAGAAACAGATAAGCAATCTATATTGCTAATAGATGACTTACCTTCAGAATTAGGTGAAGATACAAAAGAAAAAGTGGGTCAGCTTTTGACTCATTGCGATTCGCAACTTTTTATCTCATCAATTTTATCTGAAAGTATTTCTGCTGTGGTGGAACCCATGCAACGAGAACTAAAAATGTTCCACGTGAAACATGGCAACCTAATAACAAGATAAGTGGGATTAACCATGTCTGAGAATTACGATTCGTCGAGTATTAAAGTACTTAAAGGATTAGACGCTGTAAGAAAGCGTCCAGGAATGTATATAGGGGATACCGATGACGGTACAGGCCTTCACCACATGGTGTTTGAGGTTGTTGATAACTCTATCGATGAAGCCTTAGCTGGTCATTGTGATGATATTTTTGTAACGATTCACTTAGACGGTTCAGTCTCTGTAAGAGATAACGGTCGTGGTATTCCTACATCTATTCACGAAGAAGAGGGAGTGTCAGCGGCTGAAGTTATCATGACAGTACTTCATGCTGGTGGTAAGTTCGATGATAACTCATATAAAGTATCGGGCGGCTTACACGGCGTAGGTGTTTCGGTAGTAAACGCTCTTTCTGAAAAGCTTCAACTAACAATTCGCCGTGAAGGTAAAGTACATCAACAAACTTATACTATGGGTGTACCAGATGCGCCATTAGCTGTAATTGGTGATGCAACAGACACAGGTACTGAACTACGTTTCTGGCCAAGTGGTGAAACATTCACTGACCTTAACTTTCACTACGATATTTTAGCTAAGCGTCTACGTGAGCTTTCGTTCTTGAACTCAGGTGTAAGTATCATTCTTACTGATGAGCGTGAAGAATCTAAGAATGACCACTTCAAATATGACGGTGGTATCCAAGCATTCGTAGAATATCTAAACCGTAACAAAACACCTGTACATAAAAGTGTTTTCCACTTTACCCATGAGCGTGAAGAAGACGGTATTAGTGTAGAAGTTTCAATGCAGTGGAACGATGGTTTCCAAGAGAGCATTTACTGTTTCACAAACAACATTCCACAACGTGATGGTGGTACGCACTTAGCTGGCTTTAGAGCGGCATTAACGCGTACGCTAAATAACTACATGGAAAAAGAAGGCTTTAACAAAAAAGCAAAAACAACAAGCAATGCGACGGGCGATGATGCGCGTGAAGGCTTAACTGCGGTTGTAAGTGTTAAAGTTCCTGATCCTAAGTTCTCATCGCAAACTAAAGACAAACTAGTATCAAGTGAAGTTAAGTCTGCTGTAGAACAAGCAATGGCAGAAAAACTAACAGAGTTCTTATTAGAAAACCCTGTTGATGCGAAAACAGTTGTTGGCAAAATTATTGATGCAGCACGAGCTCGTGAAGCAGCGCGTAAAGCTCGTGAAATGACACGCCGTAAAGGTGCAATGGATTTAGCTGGTTTACCAGGTAAATTGGCAGACTGCCAAGAAAAAGATCCAGCACTTTCTGAACTATACATAGTGGAGGGTGACTCTGCAGGTGGTTCAGCTAAGCAGGGTCGTAACCGTAAAAACCAAGCTATCTTGCCACTTAAAGGTAAGATTCTTAACGTAGAAAAAGCACGCTTTGATAAGATGCTTTCTTCTCAAGAAGTCGCAACTCTCATTACAGCATTAGGGTGTGGCATTGGTCGTGATGAATATGACCCAGAAAAACTACGTTATCATCGTATCATTATCATGACCGATGCGGACGTGGATGGCTCTCACATTCGTACTTTACTACTGACTTTCTTCTATCGTCAAATGCCAGAGATTGTGGAGAAAGGCTTTATTTATATTGCACAACCGCCACTTTATAAAGTGAAAAAAGGTAAGCAAGAACGCTACATTAAAGATGACCCAGCGCTTGTTGATTACTTAACATCATTAGCATTAAACAATGCTGCACTTTATACAAGCGAAGGTGCATCTGCACTTGAAGGTGGAGAATTAGAAAGAATTGTTCACGACTATCAAAATACAGTTAAAGTGATTGAGCGCTTAAAACGTAAATATCCAAATTCGGTTATGGAACGTTTAATTTATCAAAGCGAAATTACCGAAGCTGATTTAGCAGATGAAGCAAAAGTTAAAGAGTGGACTAACATCCTTGTTGACGACTTAATTGCACGTGATGAAGATGCAACTATCTTCCACGCCGGCACTGAGCACGATACTGAGCGCAACATGTATTATCCTGTTGTGAATATTCGCCAGCATGGTGTGGATAAAGCACATGTACTAAACCATGACTTCATCACATCTCGTGACTACAAACGCATTGCAGCGACAGGCGTAAACATTGCTAACTTACTTGAAGAAGGCGCATATGTTCAACGTGGTGAAAAGACCTTAGCTGTTGATAACTTTGTGGATGCATTAGAGTGGTTGATCAATGAATCGAAGCGTGGTCTTTATATTCAACGTTATAAAGGACTTGGTGAGATGAACCCAGATCAGCTTTGGGAAACCACCATGGACCCAGATGCACGTCGCATGTTGAAAGTAACAATTGAAGATGCCGTAGCTGCAGACCAATTGTTCGCGACTCTAATGGGTGACCAAGTTGAGCCGCGTCGTGACTTCATCGAAACGAATGCGCTACGTGTAGTTAACCTAGACGTATAACGCTAAATTAAGAATTAAAAAGGAGCCTACAGGCTCCTTTTTTTATTGCTGAAAAAGCACAAACTGCTTAAAACCTTTCTGCACACAAGGTATACTGAGAGCAATTTTCAGACTAAACGCACCAGATACTATAAGCCAAATATGCAAAAATATGACGTTAAAACCTTCCAAGGTTTGATCCTGGCTTTACAGGACTATTGGGCACAGCAAGGCTGTGTGATTGCTCAACCACTCGATATGGAAGTGGGAGCAGGGACATTTCATCCGTTAACTTTCTTAAAGTCAATTGGCCCTGAGCCAATGTCGAGCGCGTATGTTCAACCATGCCGCCGTCCAACTGATGGTCGTTATGGTGAAAACCCGAACCGTTTACAGCACTACTACCAATTCCAAGTAGTATTAAAGCCATCACCAGAAAACATCCAGGAGCTGTATTTAGGCTCATTAGCTGCTGTTGGTATCGATACACTAACTGATGAAGTTCGCTTTGTAGAAGACAACTGGGAGTCACCTACATTAGGTGCTTGGGGTCTAGGTTGGGAGATCTGGTTAAACGGCATGGAAGTAACTCAGTTCACTTACTTCCAACAAGTTGGTGGATTAGAGTGCTCACCAGTAACCGGTGAAATCACTTATGGTCTTGAGCGTTTAGCAATGTATATTCAGGGCGTAGATAGTATCTATGACCTAGTATGGGCAGACGGTCCTATGGGTCGTGTGACATACGGTGATGTATTCCATCAAAATGAAGTAGAGCAGTCAGCTTATAACTTCGAACAAGCGGATGTTGAGTTCTTATTTGCACAGTTTGATCATTGTGAAAAAGAAAGCGAAAAGCTAATTGAAGCAGGCTTATCATTACCCGCTTATGAGCAAGTAATGAAAGCATCACATGCGTTTAATTTATTAGACGCTCGTCACGCTATCTCAGTAACAGAACGTCAACGTTATATCTTACGTGTTCGTGCTTTATCAAAAGCATGTGCGCAAAGTTACTATGATGCCCGTGAAGCTCTTGGTTTCCCGCTTTGTAAGGATTAAGAATTAGCATGTCAGCAGAAAATTTATTAGTAGAAATTGGCACTGAAGAGTTGCCACCGAAAGCACTTCGTAAACTTGCTGAGTCGTTTGCTGAGAACTTAGCAGCTGAGCTTGCAAGCTTAGAGTTAAATCATCAAGGCGTTAACTGGTACGCATCACCTCGTCGCTTAGGGTTACGTGTTACTGCACTTGAAGCTAAGCAAAGTGACAAGGTTGTAGAAAAGCGCGGCCCTGCAGTTGCAGCAGCGTTTGATGCCGATGGTAATCCAACTAAAGCAGCAATGGGTTGGGCTCGTGGTTGTGGTATCGATGTAAGCGATGCGCAAACACTAGAAACAGATAAAGGCGCTTGGTTATTACATAAAGCACAGGTTGAAGGTCAAGCAACGACATCGCTTATGAGTGATGCTGTAAACAAAGCACTTGCTAAATTACCTATCCCTAAACCAATGCGTTGGGGTGCAAATAAAACACAATTTATTCGCCCAGTGCACACTGCAACTATTTTGTTTGGTAGCACGCTAATCGAAGGTGAAATCCTTGGTAAGCAAGTTGGCAACCAATTACAAGGTCACCGTTTCCATCATCCAGAAAAAGTCGCAATCAACCACGCTGATGATGTGTTTGATGTGCTGAAATCTGCTTACGTTGTCGCTGACTTCGAAGCGCGTAAAGCACAAATTCGCGAACAGATTGAAGCAGCAGCTAGCGCTGTAAATGCAAAAGTAGCGATGGATGAAGACTTACTTGAAGAAGTAACATCGTTGGTAGAATGGCCAGTAACACTGACAGCAACATTCGAAGAAGCATTCTTAGATGTTCCTTCAGAAGCCCTAATCTATACCATGAAGGACGACCAGAAGTACTTCCCGTTATTAGACCAAGATGGCAACTTACTTAACAAGTTCCTGTTTGTTTCTAATATCGAAAGTAAAGATCCAAGTGTGGTCATTGCCGGTAACGAAAAAGTTGTTCGCCCTCGTTTAGCTGATGCACAGTTCTTCTACGAAACGGATAAGAAGAAAACGCTAGAGAGTCGCCTAGAATCGCTAGATACTGTTTTATTCCAAAAGCAACTTGGTACGCTGAAAGATAAATCTGAGCGTATTAGTGAACTTGCAGGTTACATTGCAGAGCAATTAGGTGCCGATGCCGAGCTTGCTAAGCGAGCAGGTTTATTAAGTAAAACAGACTTAATGACCGAAATGGTTATGGAGTTTACTGACGTACAAGGTGTAATGGGTATGCATTACGCTCGTCACGACGGTGAAGCCGAAGAAGTAGCGCTTGCGCAAAACGAACAATATATGCCACGCTTTGCGGGCGATAACTTACCAACAAATGTGATCAGCTGTGCTGTAGCAATTGCTGATAAGTTTGATACGCTGGTGGGTATTTTTGGTATTGGTCAAGCGCCAAAAGGCGACAAAGACCCATTTGCACTTCGCCGTGCTGCCATTGGTGCATTACGCATCATGGTAGAAAAATCATTACCGCTAGATATCTTAGACCTTGTTGCTAAGTCACAAACGCTATTCGGTGAAAAGCTAACAAACCTAAACGTATCAACAGATGTGTTTGAGTTTATGCTAGGCCGTTTCCGCGCATGGTATCAAGATGAAGGTATTGAAGTTGATGTCATTCAAGCTGTGCTAGCACGTCGTCCAACTAAACCAGTTGACTTCGACCGTCGTGTTAAAGCGGTAAGTCACTTCCGTACACTAGACGCAGCAGAAGCGCTTGCAGCAGCAAATAAACGTGTAAGCAACATCTTGGCTAAGAATGACATCACAACGCAAGGTGATGTAAATGAGAGCCTATTAAGCGATGATGCAGAAAAAGTATTAGCGTCACACGTTGCTAAGTTTGCAACTGAGCTTGCACCTCTATATGCAAATGGCGATTATCAAGAAGCATTGTCACAACTTGCGGGTATCCGTGAGAGTGTTGATAACTTCTTCGATAACGTCATGGTAATGGCAGATGATGAAGCGGTTAAACAAAACCGTTTAGCATTATTAAGTCAGTTAAGCCGTCTGTTTTTAGATATTGCTGATATTTCTGTACTTCAGAAGTAAGTAGTAGCCAATTAATAAAAGCCAGCTTTGTGCTGGCTTTTTAGTAGCATAAGGAACAGTAATGAAACGTGTAATTACTTTAGCATTAGCAGGTTTATTAACAGCCTGTACGAGCCAAATACAAATGCCAAGCATCGACGACATGCTGCCCAGCAAAGACTTAGATCGTACCATGTACTTGCGTGGCGACTTTACGTTATGGGATGCTGAACCACAATATATACTTGAGCAAGTTGCATCAGGTATCTTCCAAGCAGAAGTAACGTTCTCAACACCAGGGAAAGTCTATGAATTTAAAGTAGCTGATGCTAACTTTAGTCAAGGCTATAACTGTGGTTACAGTGACATGGACCCCGCAGGACAAGCACTATTATTAGGTCAGGCTGCCATCGCCGATTGTAATACTATTTACAACTACTTTAGTTTTAAACCAGCTACAAAAGGCGTGTATGTAGTGAGCTTTGATTACCGCAATAGTAATAAGCCAAAAGTGACAGTAACGAAGAAATAGCTTTAAGCTTTCAGCTGTCAGTTTTAAGCTGAATGAAGTTTATTTTAAGATAGGTGACAAGGAGGTCAAATGAACTATATGGAGATTGAATATATAACTAAAAATGAGTTTCAAAACATCCTAAAAGAAGCTGCTCTTTTATTTCAAGAGACCTATCGTTTTTATTATCAAAACTCAGAAGAAGGTCGATTACTATACCTATCTATAAAGAAACTTTTAAATCATTGTAATAGTGCATCAGTTATTTTGAATGGAACTTACTTTGAAGCTATCGAAAATAGTGACCAAGTAGATCATTCTTCAGCAAAGGTGTTACTGAGAAGTGCCTTAGAGATATATGTAACACTTACTTCGCTATATTGGTTTCAGGGAAATGAAAATTTAAGAGAAAAGGAATTCAGGTTTACAGTATTTAAATACTCTGGTTTGAAAAGTCGACAAAAACTAAATCATAATGATATTTCAAGTGATGAAGTGAGGAAAAAAATAAGCAAAGAAGCGATTGCAATGAAGAATTTAAAAAAGGTGATTGAATCTAAAGGGGCTGAATTAGGTAAGAGCAAAGCTCATATAAATAAAATTATTGAGAAAGGCTGGCAAGCAAGATCCATAACTAGTAGATTGGAAGAAACATCATTACCTAAATTCTTTAAAATGCAATATTCATATTTATGTGGCTTTTCACATTCTGGCTATGATTCATATGCTCAATTGGCTGAAGATGAAAATGGTATAAAAAAGAGAGTAAATACAGAAATGCTGTATTTCTTGATGTCATTCCTGCTTGCAAAATTAAACCAAGCTTTACTGTTCAACTTGAATGAAAATGTAGAAGTCAAAACTAGTTTGAATGAAACTTATAGACTGTTAAATAAATATGATATCAATCAGCCTTGTTAGCTTGTAGCTGATAGCTGATAGCTGATAGCTGATAGCTGATAGCTGATAGCTGATAGCTGATAGCTCGTTATAACCCTTTCTTCACTAAGTATCGATACGGTGCTTGCTCAACATCTTTAGCCACTAGCGTGTGATCCATAAAAGTACAAAAGCTTGGGATATCGCGGGTGGTTGATGGGTCATCGGCGATGATAAGTAAGGTTTCGCCATCTTTCATTTTACGTACTGCGCCACGTACCATCATGACAGGTTCTGGACAACGTAGGCCAAGTGCATCTAATTGGTGATCGGGATTATCAAAACTCATGGCTGACCTTTTAGGTGAAAGAGACGATTAATAGGCGGCTATTTTAACTTTCTATTGCCGCCAGTTTCAATAACCGAAAGCAAAGCAAATAAAAAAGGCGCACTGAGTAATTCAGTACGCCTTTTTATCACCAAGATGTTTGGTGTGAGCTCGTTATTCTACGCGCTCAAATACAGTTGCAATACCTTGGCCTAAACCAATACACATAGTTGCTAGACCGTATTTAGCGTTCTTGTCTTCCATTAGGTGAACAAGCGTTGTGCTAATACGTGAACCAGAACAACCAAGTGGGTGACCAAGTGCAATTGCACCACCATTTAGGTTAACTTTTTCATCTACCACGTCCATCAGGCCTAGGTCTTTTAATACTGGTAGAGATTGCGCTGCGAACGCTTCGTTAAGCTCTGCAACATCGATATCGTCAATAGTGATACCTGCTTGTTGAAGTGCTTTTTGCGAGGCAGGAACAGGGCCGTAACCCATGATTGATGGATCGCAACCTGCCACAGCCATTGATTTAATACGCGCACGAATTGGTAAACCAAGCTCTTTAGCTTTCTCTTCGCTCATTACAAGCATTGCTGACGCGCCGTCAGAAAGTGCAGATGAAGTACCTGCAGTTACGCTACCTGATGCTGGATTGAATACAGGGCGTAGTTGCGATAAGCCTTCAACAGTTGTTTCTGGGCGGATTACTTCATCGTCTTCAACTAAAATTAAAGAACCATCTGCATCGTGACCTTCCATTGCTAGGATTTCACGACGGAAACGACCTTCAACTGTTGCAGCGTGTGCACGTTGGTGTGAGCGGTAAGCAAATTCGTCTTGTTGCTCGCGGCTAATGCCGTGCAGCGTTGCAAGGTACTCTGCTGTTAAACCCATTACGCCAGCAGCTTGTGCCACAGACGTTGATAAACCTGGGTGAAAATCATTACCGTGAGTCATAGGTACGTGACCCATGTGCTCAACACCACCAATGATGTAGGTATCACCAGCGCCAGTCATAATAGCGCGTGCTGCATCGTGTAATGCTTGCATTGATGAACCACATAGACGGTTAACTGTTACTGCTGGTACTGAGTGAGGGATACCGGCTAGTAGTGCTGCGTTACGAGCAATGTTAAAACCTTGCTCTAAAGTCTGTTGTACACAGCCCCAGTAAATATCATCAATTGATGCTGGATCAACGGCTGGGTTACGGTCTAACAAACCTTTCATTAAGTGAGCACTTAAATCTTCCGCACGCTTGTTTTTGAATACGCCGTTCTTTGAACGACCCATTGGTGTGCGGATACAATCTACGATTACTGGATTATTCATGTTAATTATCCTTCCACCTTATAGAATACACGGCCTTCTTCGGCCCACTTGCGAGTTTCATCAGATACTTGGTAAATCGCACCTAAGTGAGCGTACTTATCTGCTGTTGCAACAAAGTTCGCTAAACCAGTTTGATCTAAGTAACGGAATGCACCGCCTCTAAATGGAGGGAAACCAATGCCGTAAATTAGCGCCATGTCAGCTTCTTGTGGAGACGCTACGATACCTTCTTGTAAACAAAGTAGTACTTCGTTGATCATCGGGATCATACAACGGTCAATGATTTCTTGTTTGTCGAAATCTTTAGGTGCATCAGTGATAGCACTTAGTAACTCTGTTGCTGTTGCATCTTTTGCTTTTTTCAGGCGACCACGACGGTCTGGCGCGTATTGGTAGAAACCAGCACCATTTTTCTGACCAAAGCGTTTTTCGTTTGCAAATACAGTAACAGGGTCTTTATCTTGGCGAGCCATACGCTCAGGGAAACCATCTGCCATTACGCCAGTACAATGGTAAGCGGTATCGATACCTACAACATCAAGAAGATAGGCAGGACCCATTGGCCAACCAAATACATTTTCCATTACCTTATCAACTTTAGTGAAGTCAGCACCTTCAACAACAAGTTTGCTGAAACCTGCAAAGTAAGGGAAAAGTACGCGGTTTACAAAGAAGCCTGGGCAGTCGTTTACAACGATTGGTGATTTGCCCAGTTTTAATGCGTAATCAACAACCGCATTAATTGTTGCTTCTGATGTTTTTTCACCACGGATGATTTCTACTAATGGCATTTTTGGCACTGGGTTAAAGAAGTGCATACCACAGAAGTTTTCTGGTTTTTCAAGTGCAGATGCTAACTCGTCAATACGAATTGTTGAGGTATTTGAAGTTAGGATAGTGCCCGCTGGTAAATCTTTTTCAAGACCAGCAAGAACGGCTTGCTTCACTTTAGGGTTTTCAACCACGGCTTCAACAACGATGTCAGCGCTTTGTAGGTCTGCATCATTTAGCGTCGGTTTGATCTTGCCTAATGTAGCAACCATCTTTTCCATCGCCATATGGCCACGTTGTACTTTTTTACCAAGTAGCTTAGATGCTTCGCCCATACCTAAATCAAGTGCATCTTGGTTGATGTCTTTCATGATAATAGGTGTGCCTTTATAAGCAGACTGGTATGCAATACCGCCGCCCATAATACCTGCACCTAATACAGCGGCTTGTTTAATTTCAAGTTCACTGTGCTTAGCTTGCTTCTTCGCTTTACCTTTAATGTATTGGTCAGCTAAGAAAATACCGGTTTGTGCTGCTGCTTCGCTTGTTGCTGCAAGTTTTGCAAAGTTAGCGTTTTCAATCGCCATTGCTTCAGCGCGTTCACAGTTTGCTGCAGCTTTGATTGTTTTTACAGCCATAACAGGTGCTGGGTAGTGACCTTTTGTCTGACCCATTACCATGCCTTCCGCCATCGCAAAGCTCATACCTTGCTCAACACGGTTCATTTTCAGTGGCTGTAATTTTACTTGTCGTTTTGCTTGCCAATCTAGCTTGCCAGCAATTGCTTGCTCAAGTGTTGCAATACTTGACTCTAAAAGTTTGTCAGCACTAACTACTGCGTCAAATGCACCTACTTTTAGGGCATCCGCTGCACGGTTTTCTTTGCCTGTGGTGATCCATGTCATCGCATTATCAGCGCCAATAAGGCGTGGAAGGCGAACTGTGCCACCAAAACCAGGCATAATGCCTAATTTTACTTCAGGTAGACCAATTTTAGCGTTAGAGCTAGCAATACGATAATCGGTAGCAAGTGCCCACTCACATCCACCGCCAAGCGCCATGCCATTTACAGCACTTAGCGTTGGGAAAGGTAAATCTTCAATCGCGTCAAAAACGTCAGTAGCATTTTTGATCCATGCAACCAATTCTTCTTGCGGTTTAGTGAAAGTAGGTAAAAATTCGAAAATGTCGGCACCGATAATGAAATGATCTTTATCGCTGGTGAACACCATGCCTTTGATATCTGAGTTTGTTGCCAATTCTTTTAATGCTAAAGCGCAATCTTGCAAGGTTTGCTGCGAAAGTTTATTTACTGAGCCGTCTGCACAGAACTTAAACTCGGCGATGTTGTCCTTGATGAAAGCAACTTCAAATGAATCGCTTTTATATAACATTATTATTCTCCCTAGTTTATTAACTAAGACTGGTACGATGAGTTTGCATTTCAATCAGTGTGCTTGCTTTAAAATGAAAATGCAACGAAAAATTTACTGCGCTTTATCGCTATTGGTTAAAATATAGCTGGTTTGGTGCTAAGGTGTAGAAGAAGTTTTTTGTTATTAATTCTTTAATTTTTGTTAAAGGTCATCATGAAAAAACAACTCCTTGGTTGGACAGCTGCCGCATTACTTTTTCCTTTTTTTGCAGCTGAAGCCAACGACAAACATGACGCTTTTTTAAAAGCAGAAAAAAAGGCGCGATACGGTGATTATGACGATATGAAAGAGGCGGCCAATGGATTAGACCACCCGCTAAAGCCTTACGTCGAAAAAGCCTATTGGCAACGAAACCCAAGTTTGAAGCATCAAACAGAAATAGAAAACTATCTTAATGTTTATCGTAATACGCCATTAGAGTGGCCTGTGCGTAAAGCATGGCTTAACTATTTAAAACAGTACAATAAAAAAGCCGCTTATATTCGTAATTACAGAGAGACCAGTAATAACGAATTGACTTGTCCTTATTTAAGCTTTCAATTGGACTTAGGTGCGCCTAAAGAAGCAATAATGAATCAAGTTAGTGATTTATGGGTGGTAGGGCATTCTCAACCAAAAGAATGCGACACACTTTTTTCACTTTGGAAAAAAGAAGGTTATCAAACACAAGAACGTATTTGGCAACGAGTTTCTCTCGCTGCAGAAGGCGGTACGTCAAGCTTATTGCCTTACCTAAAGTCATTACTCCCTAAAGGTGAGCAGTACCTAGCTGATTTATATTTAAAAGTACGCAAAGACCCGAGTGCTTCGGCTGGTTTATATCGCTTCAAGAAAAAGACAGCCAAAGAAGGGCAAATAGCATTATACGGGGTGAAACGCTTAGTTTGGCGTGATAAAGAGTTAGCGCTTCGAGCATGGGAAAAGCTTGAAAAAATGTTTGTTTACACGGAAGAACAAAAAGCAGATGTGTACTACAACTTTGCACTATCGCTTGCCTCAAGTGGGCATAAACAAGCTCGCTTTTGGTTAAATAAGGTGCCTAAAGAGCGTCAAACAACGAAGTTAATGCAGTGGCAGCTTGCTAATATGCTCGAACTGCAAGATTGGTCTGGTATTGTGGCGTTTTTTACCGGTAAAGAAAACCTAAGCCTAGGTCAGCAATATTGGTTAGCATATAGCTTAAATCAGCGTGGCGAAGTTGAAGATGCCCGCACTCTTTGGCAAAAAGTTGCCAAAGAGCGCGATTATTACGGCTTTTTAGCGTCTGCCCGATTAGGTATTCCGGTTAGTTTAAACAATCAACAGTTGCAAATTTCTGATAAGCTCCAACTAGAGGTCGCAAATGCACCAGGCTTTAAGCGTGCGCGTGCACTCTATGAGCTTGAGCGCTACACGTCAGCTCGCAGGGAGTGGAATTACTTAACAGGTACATCAACCAAAGAAGAAAAACTCGCGGCATCAATACTTGCTGCTGAGCTTGATTGGTATGACAGCACTATTTATACCTTGGCACAAATTAAAGAATGGGATTATGTTGATTTGCGTTTCCCATTTGCGTTTAAAGATGTATTTGAGAGCTACAGTAACCGTAATCATATAGACATGGCATGGAGTATTGCAATTTCACGTCGTGAAAGCTCATTTGCGCCCGATGCCCGCTCTCATGCAAACGCCTATGGTTTAATGCAGTTATTACCGAGTACTGCTAAATACATTAATAGAAGTACTGTTTCACGCCGAAAATTGTTTCACCCTAAAACGAATATTCGTTTAGGAAGTGAATACTTGAAATATTTAAAAAAGAAAAATCGTGGCAACGAAATATTAGCAACCGCTTCTTATAATGCAGGTTATCACCGTATTAAACGTTGGATCCCTGAACAAGCAATGCCTGCAGAGTTATGGATTGAACTTATACCTTATACTGAAACTCGCAATTACGTGAAGAATGTATTTGCTTACAGGCAAGTTTACCATACGCGTTTAGGGCGAGATGGTAATGTGCTTGCGCCAATTTTAGATATGAAAATGGGCGGCTGACTAATTGACCTTAACCCCCTGTGTTGGGCGTTAAGGTCGACTATGATAGACTGCGACTAAGTCGAATTTACTTATATGGGTTTACTATGGATAAATTAGCGGTGTTATATGCCGAACATATTGCAACCTTGCAACAGCGCACGCGTACAATTACAGAGCGTGAAGGTTTAGAAGGCCTTGTTATTCACTCTGGTCAGGCAAAGCGCCAGTTTTTAGATGATATGTACTACCCGTTTAAGGTTAACCCGCAATTCAAAGCTTGGTTACCTGTAATTGATAACCCTCATTGTTGGATAGTTGTAGACGGTGCATCTAAACCAAAGCTGATATTTTATCGCCCAGTTGATTTTTGGCATAAAGTACCTGATGAGCCTCGTGATTTTTGGGCTGAGTATTTTGATATTGAATTATTAGTACAGCCAGATCAGGTAGAAAAACTGCTTCCTTACGATAAGGCAAAATTTGCCTATATCGGTGAATATTTAGACGTAGCGCAAGCGCTGGGCTTTAGCATTATGAACCCAGAGCCAGTTATGAACTATTTGCACTTTCATCGTGCCTATAAAACACAATACGAGCTTGAGTGTTTACGTCAAGCTAACCGTATTGCCGTCGATGGTCATAAAGCGGCACGTGATGCTTTCTTTGCTGGTGGCTCTGAATTTGATATTCAACAGGCTTACTTAATGGCGACGCGTCAAAGTGAAAATGAAATGCCATACGGTAATATTGTTGCGCTTAATGAAAACTGTGCAATCTTACACTACACGCACTTTGAGCCTAAAGCGCCAGAGACACATCGCTCATTCCTAATTGACGCTGGTGCAAATTTTAATGGCTACGCAGCTGATATCACGCGTACTTATGATTTTAATCAGTCGGGTGAGTTTAGTGACTTAATTAAGGTCATGACGGAGCATCAAATTGCCTTAGGTAAAGCATTAAAACCAGGTATGTTATATGGCGAATTGCATTTGGACTGTCATCAGCGTATAGCACAGGTGTTGAGCGACTTTAACATTGTGAAGCTACCGGCGGCTGAAATTGTTGAACGTGGTATTACGTCAACCTTCTTCCCGCATGGTCTTGGCCATCACCTCGGCTTACAAGTGCATGATATGGGTGGTTTTATGGCTGATGATAAAGGTGCACATCAAGCACCACCTGAAGGACACCCGTTCTTACGTTGCACTCGCTTAATCGAAAAGAACCAAGTCTTTACTATTGAACCGGGTTTATATTTTATTGAATCGTTACTGGGTGACCTTGCGCAAACCGATAATAAACAGTTTATTAACTGGGAAAAAGTTGAAGCGCTTAAACCATTCGGCGGTATCCGTATTGAAGATAATATTATCGTTCATGATGATCGCTTAGAAAACATGACCCGTGATCTGCATCTAGACTAATAAAAACGAGATTAACAAGAGGGGCCAAATGGCCCCATTTTTTTGGATAGAAGAATATGTCTGAATATCAATATCCGGCAGAGCCTGTTTTTTACCAAGAAGAAATAAAAAAAAGTACATTTATTGTGCATATTGCCCATACTCCTAACTTAGAGTCAGCAAAAGCATTCATCAAAGAGATTCAAAATAAATACAGTGATGCGCGTCACAACTGTTGGGCACATGTTGCAGGAAACCCAGGTGGTAGCCATGTATATGGCTTTTCAGATGATGGAGAACCTAATGGCACCGCAGGAAAACCAATGCTTAATGTGCTGACGGGGTCTGGAATTGGTGAGATCACCGCTGTTGTAACGCGTTATTTTGGCGGTATTAAGCTGGGTACCGGTGGACTTGTGCGTGCTTATGGCGGAAGTTTAAACAATGCCATGCGTGAGCTTAAAACAATCACCAAAGTACCGAGCGTTGAGTTAGTCGGATACAGTGATTACAGCGCTCAGGGAGCTATAGAGCAGTTATTGAAAAGCCAATATCAAGTATTAAATATAGAAAAACAGTTTGCTGAAAATATTGCTTGGAAAATCCAAATAGATAGTCGCCAAGTAGAGCTGGCAATCAAAGAGATACATGAGTTAACACATGGTGCCGTTGAGTTCGCCGTTAAAAAAGATACGCCATGAAATAAACATACAGCGTTTACTTACAGTTAAGCCTGTAAGACAATAAACTCTAATAGCTAAATCAGATATTTAAAAAGCGATACGCACAGATGCAATTTCGTACCATAATAAAAATCCTAGGCCAGCTGGTGGCTTTATTTAGTATCACCATGGTGCCGCCAGCACTGGTATCTTTAATCTATAAAGATGGTGGTGGTGTGCCGTTCGTTCTTGCGTTTATTTTTAGTGTTGTTATTGGTTTAGCAGCGTATTACCCAAACCGCCATGAGCATGGCGACTTAAAAGCGCGCGAAGGCTTTTTAATTGTGGTGTTGTTCTGGTTGGTACTTGGCAGCTTTGCGGCTGTACCATTAGTTTTTTTACAAGAGCCAAGTTTGTCGTTAGCTGACTCTGTGTTTGAGGCATTTTCAGGCCTTACAACAACAGGGGCAACCGTTTTAACTGGGATTGAGTACCTACCAAAATCAGTGCTTTTTTATCGCCAACAACTACAGTGGCTTGGTGGTATGGGGATCATCGTACTTGCCGTTGCTGTGTTACCCATGCTTGGGGTCGGTGGTATGCAGCTGTACCGTGCCGAAACTCCTGGCCCAGTTAAAGATTCAAAAATGACGCCCCGTATTGCCGATACCGCCAAACACCTTTGGTACATTTATGTGTCACTTACTATTGCGTGTACGCTTGCCTATTGGGGAGCGGGAATGGACTGGTTTGATGCTATTTGTCATGCTTTCTCAACGATTGCGATTGGCGGTTTCTCTACTTATGATGCGTCTATGGGGCAGTTTGATAGTCCACTGATTAACTTTATATGTGTGGTGTTTTTACTTATTGCCGCAATAAACTTCTCGCTGCACTATGCGGCGGTATCCTCGCGCAGTATTCGTGTTTATTTACGTGACCCTGAATTTAAAGTGTTCTTACTTATTCAGCTCGCTCTAGTGATTGTCTGTTTTACTGTACTGTCATCTAATAACATTTATGCAGACGGTGACGAAACATTAGATCAAGCTATGTTCCAGGCCGTGTCAATGAGTACCACCGCAGGTTTCGCTACAGATAACTTTTCTGCATGGCCATTGTTTTTGCCTATTTTATTAATATTCTCAAGCTTTATTGGTGGTTGTGCAGGGTCTACCGGTGGCGGAATGAAAGTTGTGCGTGTGTTCTTACTTTACTTACAAGGTATTCGTGAGCTTAATCGTCTTGTACATCCGCGTGCAATTTATTCAATTAAACTAGGTCGCAAAGCACTTCCAGATAAAGTGGTAGAAGCTGTCTGGGGATTCTTCTCAGCCTATGCTTTAGTGTTTGTGATTATCATGTTGGCACTAATGGGCACAGGTATGGATAACATTAGTGCGTTTTCAGCAACCGCAGCGTGTCTAAATAATTTAGGTCCTGGCTTGGGTGAAGTTGCCGCCCATTATGGGGCGATATCCGATACTGCTAAGTGGTTATTGACCATCGCAATGGTATTTGGTCGTCTTGAAATTTTTACCTTGCTGGTATTGTTCACTCCAACTTTCTGGCGTGGTTAGTGAGCCGTTTATATTTTAAAGGACTTAATAAATGGCAAAGACACAGCTACAGCGTAATTTAGATAAGCTAGCTTATATACCTGCAGGTAGTATTGTTGATGTTGAGATAATCACTCCGATAGATAGTAAGCGAGTTAAAACGGAGTTTATAGGTTTACTCAACGAACAACATATTATTCTTAATTACCCCTCAGCAAGGCGATTAATTAATAGTGGCGAGTTGATCAAAGAAGGTGTGATGGTCATTGTGCGCGCAGTGCTCGAAAGTGGCGGTGGGCAGGTGATTGCATTTCGCCAACAAATTAAGGCCGTCGCTTCGCACCCCTATCGTTTAATCTTTTTAGACTTTCCTAAACACGTTCAGTTATTCAGTCTTCGCAGTGAAACCCGTATTCCAACACTCTTCAGTGCTTGTTTAAACACCGATGAGCAGAAATACCAAGGACTCATTAAAGATATCTCTCTTACAGGCGTTCAGTTTGATATTAAAAGTGATGTCGATCTCAGCTTTCTAAAAGAACAAAGCTGTAACCTTGTACTAAATAAACATGAATTTGCTGGAAAGGTGTGCAGTGTTCGTAAAAATGCGTCTAGCTACCAATTAGGACTTCAGTTAAATACGGGTGAAGAACAAATGAAGTCATTCATGAAAGAGCACCTGATAGACTTTTCAGTACTTGATTGAAGCCATTCACTTTCCCTGATCCGCCGTTTTGCAACAAAGCGGTTGTTTTTTATACTTTTATTGGAAATAAAGTAAAAAAATTTTCGTAAATTATTAAAAAGTCAAATAAATCAGCTAGTTAAATTTAAAAAATATTTTTATTTATTTTTATTATTTTCACCGTTCATACAAGGTTTAGACTCACGTTCGAACATTTTTAGTGTTTAGGTAGCTAATAGCACTCAATGTCTCTGTTTTATATTTTTTAACCTAATGATTAATAAAGAAATAATTTTTTAAGCTTTATGTGTGTTGCTAAAAAGCAACAGAAAATTAGCTCATTTTCCACGTAAAATCACCAAATTCGCTTTAACTCAATGAAAATTAAGGGATTTTAAACTTTGGCATCGAAGTTGAAATAGTCTTAGCGAACACAGAGAAAAGTGATTAGAAGTTTCACACCTCTAACACAGTTAAGACAACATTGAAGGAATAGTGATTATGAAAACAGTAAACAAAACATTTGCACTTTTAGCTCTAGTATCTTCTTCAGCAGCATTTGCAGCGACAGATTTCGAAACACTTGATGTTAACGACGATGGTGCAATTAGCCAAAGTGAAGCGTCAGTTGATGCAACTTTAATGAGTCAGTTTAAAGAATTAGACACAGATGGCAACGGCGAACTTTCTGAAGAAGAATTCGCAAAAGCATAATTTTACAGTAGGGAAACTCTGAAAAGGATTTTCTACACAAGACAACACACTTTGAAGGAATAACATTATGAATACAGTAAATAAAACATTAGCACTAGTCGCACTTGTATCTTCATCTGCAGCATTTGCAATGAGCGATTTTGACACATTAGATGTGGATGGAAACGGTGCCATCAGCCAAAGCGAAGCATCAGTTGATGCAGAGTTAATGAGTATTTTCACAGAACTTGATACAGACGGTAACGGTGAGTTATCAAAAGAAGAGTTCTCTAAAGCTTAATGATGTATTTAGTAAACCCATTAATTTAGCTGATTAGTTCTGAGTTGCCAAAGACAACCTAAATGGATAAGGGAATCCATGATAAAGGATAGCAAGGAGAGTGTGATCAGCTAACACTTTTTTGAGTAGATATTGAAGGATTATGATTATGAAAACAGTTAACAAAGCACTAGCACTTATCGCATTAGCCTCTTCGTCAGCAGCATTTGCAGGCACAGATTTCGATACATTAGATGTAGACGGAGATGGTGTTATCAGTCAAAGCGAAGCATCTGTCGATGCTAACATCATGGCGCAATTTAAAACCCTTGATGTAGATGGCGATGGCGTACTCACTGAAGCCGAATTTTCAGAAGCAGAGTAAAACAAACTCGCAATTAACCAGTTTCCATTAAACAGGGATCTCAGAAACGGATTTCACTCTTAAAAAATGAAGGTAATTATTATGAAACAGATCAATACAACACTTGCAATTTTAGCACTAGCAACTTCATCAGCGGCATTTGCACAAGGTGTAAGCTTCTCAACGTTTGACACTAATAGTGATGGTGTTATCAGTAAAGAAGAAGCATCAGCAAATGTGCAACTAGAGAAATTATTCCCAGAGCTAGATACTGATGGCAATGGTGAGCTTTCTAAAGAAGAATTTGCACAGATTCAATAGTTAAGTTTTTTCACTTCAAGAGTCGTAAAGCAGCTAAATCATTAAGATTTGCTGCTTTTTTTATGCCAAAAACTAAAGGAATATAGCGCTTACCTGGAATAGCTTTTCAACAACTGTAATATGTTTCTTATCGATTAAGAACATAATCACATGATCTCCCGATTGAATCACTGTATCGTCATGGGCAATCAGTACATCATCGTTACGCACAATTGCACCTATGGTTGTTCCTGCGGGTAGTTTGATATCAGCAATTGCTCGGCCAACAACCTTAGAAGTATGCTCATCACCGTGAGCGACAGCCTCAATGGCTTCCGCAGCGCCTTTACGTAACGAATAAACATTAACAATGTCACCACGGCGAACATGTGTTAACAGCGCCGATATAGTGGCTTGCTGAGGTGAAATAGCAATATCAATTTCACCACCTTGTACTAAGTCAACATAAGCACCACGCTGAATAAGCACCATGGTTTTTTGTGCGCCCATGCGCTTTGCCAGCATCGCAGACATAATGTTTGCTTCATCGTCGTTAGTCACTGCGATGAATACATCCACTTGTTCAATATGTTCTTCAGATAACAGCTCTTGATCGGAGGCATCGCCACAAAACACAACGGTGTTATCAAGCATTTCAGAGAGCTGTGCTGCACGCTCTTTATTACGCTCAAGCAGCTTCACGCTGTGGTTTTTCTCAAGTGAACGCGCAAGGCCTGCACCGATATTACCACCACCAGCAATCATGATCTTTTTGTATGAACGTTCGAGCTTTTGCAGCTCATTCATAACTGCTCGAATATGCTTTGTTGCAGCGATAAAGAACACTTCATCGTCTGCTTCGATAACCGTGGTGCCAAGTGGTTTAATCGCTTTACCTTGACGATAAATAGCCGCTACCCGGGTTTCGACATTCGGAATGTGCTCTTTCAAGGCTGAAAGTGCATAACCCACCAGTAAACCACCGTAATAGGCTTTCACCGCAACCAGCGATAACATGCCATCGGCAAATTGTAATACCTGTAAAGCACCCGGATAGTCGATTAAGCGACGAATATACTTAGTTACCAGCGCTTCTGGAGCAATGTAGTGGTCAACAGGTAAGTCATCGTTATGGAATAACTTTTCACGGTACTTTAAGTATTGCTCTGAGCGAATACGGGCAATTTTGGTTGGTGTGTTAAAAATACTATAAGCAACTTGGCATGCAACCATGTTCACTTCATCTGAACTGGTTACGGCAATAATCATATCGGCGTCTTCTGCGCCTGCGCGACGCAATACATCGGGATGCGCACTGTGGCCAGTAACACCTTGTAAGTCGTACTTATCTTGTAGCTCTCGCAAACGATTACCGTCGATATCGACAACGGTGATCTCATTTTGCTCACCTACGAGGTTTTCTGCCAGTGTGCCACCAACTTGTCCGGCACCGAGTATGATTATTTTCATAGCGTGTTCTTATTAGTGTTTTTTAACTAGCTTTGCATAATAGAAACCGTCACTTTCACCAGGCAGTAATTGTAGGCCAGGTAAAGTCGGGGTGTCGTTTTCATGCAGAGGTATGTGTTCAGCACTTTGATTATTGGCAAGGAACTTAGCAACTTGTTGTTGGTTCTCTTGCGGTAATACAGAGCAAGTCGCATAAACTAACGTACCACCTGGCTTAAGTAGAGGCCAGATACTATTTAGGATATCGCCTTGTAAATTAGCCAGATCTTCAATATCAGATGCACGACGTAACCATTTAATATCAGGGTGACGACGAATAACGCCGGTAGCGGAACAAGGCACATCAAGCAAGATACGGTCGAACTGCTGCTCATCCCACCAAATATGGGGTTGTGAAGCATCGGCACATTGTAGATCGGCAGCTAAACCAATACGTACTAAGTTTTGTTTAACACGTTCTAGGCGTTCGCTGTCGCTATCAAGTGCTAATACGTCGGCATCGGCAAGCTCTAGGATGTGGCACGTTTTACCACCTGGCGCCGCACACGCATCTAAAATGACATCATCATTTTGTGGATCTAAAAAGCGTGCCGCTAATTGTGCCGCAGCATCTTGTACAGAGCAGGCACCGGTATCAAATTCTGGTAATGCGTATACATCACATGGTTTTGCTAGTTTAATACCATCAGGAAAATCAGCATTAAGGGTATGCTCAATATCATTCGCTTTTAGCATCTCGCTGTATTCTTGGGTGCTGTATTGCGCTTGGTTTACCCGTAACCACATAGGAGCTTGTAGCTGATTCGCTTCAAGGATTTCTTGCCAGTTGTCAGGGTAGGCAGCGGTTACTTGTTTGATGAACCAACCAGGGTGGTTAAATTTGCAAACCGGAATTTGCTTTGCTTTTTCTTCAAGTTCAGCTTGTTCACGTTGGAAACTGCGTAAAATAGCGTTAATCAGGCCTTTTAAACCCAGTGCACGCATTTGCTGAAGTGCGTTTACTGTTTCGCTGATTGCTGCATGAGGCGGTACACGCATATGTTGAAGTTGGTAAATACCTACATACAACAAGAACTGGAAAATACGGCGCTTACCTTTTAGCGGTTGATCTAAAAGTTGTTGGCAATAATTCTCTAAACTAGGTAAATAGCGCAGCACACCGTAGCAAATTTGTTGCAGTAGGGCTTTATCTTTCGGTGATAAACCTTGGCTTGCAAAAGGCAACTCTTGATTAAGCGACGCGCCTTTATCGACCACGTTGTAAAGGGTTTCAGCAGCCAGTGCTCTTACATTACTCATTGCTTTGACCTAATACTGAGCCAGGCGCTACCCAATCACTGCGACCATTTAAAAAGTCAGTTACAGACATTGGTTTTTTACCTTGTGGTTGAAGAAGGGTGATTTTAAGTGCATCTTGTCCACAGCCAACGGTAATACCTTGCTTATCAGCAGCAATGATTTTACCTGCTTGTGCAGTTTGCGATACAACCTCTGCTTGCCAAATTTTTACCGTTTGTCCTGCCATTTCAGTAAAGCAAACAGGCCATGGATTAAAGGCACGGATATTACGCTCAATTTGCGCAGCATCCATTGACCAATCAATATTAGCTTCGTCTTTTGATAGCTTCTTGGCGTAATTTGCTAGTGCGTCATCTTGCTTTTCTGGGGTGATTTCACCTGCAGCGAGACGACTTATAGTACTGATCAGAGCATCAGGTCCAAGTGCAGCCAGTTTATCGTATAAAGAACTACTGGTTTCTGTGTTATAAATAGGGCAGCGGCTGATGTGTAGCATATCGCCTGTATCTAATCCCTCGTCCATTTGCATTATTGTTACACCGGTTTCACTGTCGCCAGCCCAAATAGCGCGTTGAATTGGTGCAGCACCACGCCAGCGTGGTAAAATAGAACCATGCACGTTTAAGCAGCCTAAGCGCGGTGCATCTAAAATTGCTTTTGGTAGCAGTAAGCCGTATGCCACCACAATCATAATATCGGCGTTCAGGCTTGTAAGCTCTGCAAGTGCTTCATCTGATTTTAGCGATTGCGGTTGAAATACGGGTAAATCGTGAGCAAGTGCGAGTTCTTTTACTTCACTGGCTTTAAGCTTTTTGCCACGGCCAGCAGGGCGATCTGGTTGGCTATAAACACCAACAATATCATGCTCTGAGTCTATTAAGGCTTGTAAGTGGCGCGCGGCGAAATCCGGCGTACCAGCAAAAATAATACGTAATGGTTGTGTCACAGGTATTCCTATTGATTAATTTATGATTTAGCTGCCAGCTTCGCTTCTTTCTCAAGCTTCTTACGGATACGTTGGCGCTTTAGAGGCGATAAATAATCAATAAATAGAGTGCCTTTTAGGTGATCAAGCTCATGCTGAATACAAATCGCTAATAGCTCGTCAGCGTCTAGGCTGAATTCCTCACCATTTTCATTCAGTGCTTTTACAGTCACTGTTTCTGCACGGTCAACTTTCGCATAAGAATAAGGCACAGATAAACAACCTTCTTCACTCACCGTTGAGCCATCTTTTTTGGTGATTTCTGGGTTGATTAATACTAGCGGTTGGTCGCGCTCTTCTGAGACATCGATCACCACAATTCGCTGGTGGATATCTACTTGCGTTGCTGCTAAGCCGATACCGTTCTCGTCATACATAGTTTCAAGCATGTCTTTGACGATTTGACGAACATCATCGTTTACTTCTGGTACTTCTTTCGCGATTGTACGTAAACGCTCATCCGGAAATCTTAAAACATCTAACCTAGCCATAGTTACCTTTTACACTTGTGATTCATTTAGGGTATTGTATGCTTTTATTTTAGCCATTCGTGTTCACCTTTAACAGGTTTTGGTTGATAATAATCTAAAAACAACACTAGGAAGCCAAATGAAATATCCGTTAGTTGCGGCTTTATTAGCCATTAGCTGTGCATTTTCAGCAGCAGCTGATGTGTTAACAATAAAAAAAGATGCTCCAAAACAATATGTTGTAAAAAAAGGGGACACGCTTTGGGATATATCAGGTATATATCTTAATCATCCATGGCAATGGCCAGAGCTATGGCAAATGAACCCTCAAATAGCCAATCCTCATTTAATATACCCAGGTGATGCGCTTACTTTAATTTACGATAAAGATGGAAAACCGCGTTTAGTTAAAAATAGCCGGTATAAAAAACTCTCTCCAGAGGGGCGTATTACACCTAAAGGTAAACAGGCTGTACCCACATTACCCCTTGAACTACTGCGCCCATATTTGACCTACGAGCAAGCAATTGATCGTCAGGTTATGGCAGATAAGCCATATATTTTAGGTGCTAGTGTGAATACAAAAATGAATACCATGGGTCATATTCTTTATGTGAAAGGTAATTTAAATTTAAATGAAGCATATGGCGTTTATCGTAAAGGAAATGAGTTAGTAGACCCTAATACAAATGAAGTGTTAGCCAATAAAGCTGAATTAGTTGCAATTGTACGTGCCTTTAGAAGTGGTGATGTTGAACATGGTGTACCAGCGTCCGTTAAGATTGAGATGGTAAAACAAGAAATTAAACCGAATGATTTCTTAATGCCTGCAATGGATGGACAAATGTTACCAGCCTATTTCAATATGAAACGTCCAGAAGGTGAGCTGAACGGTACAATTATCGCGTCAGTAAGTGAGCTGCGAGAATTTAGCACCATGGATATTGTTGTTTTAAATTTAGGTGCAGAACAGGTCAAGCCTGGCTTTGTACTTGATATTGAGCGTCAATCTCCAGAGGTATTTGATGGTCGAAGTGGCCCTCGTTATCGTGAAGACTCAACGAGTCTTGAGAAGCTAATCACAGATACCAATGAGTACTTTGGTGTGGAAGCAGACAAAGATAGCAAGGTATGGCACATGCCTAAAGAGAAAGTAGGCGAACTCATGGTGTTTAAGGTATACGATAACGTGAGCTATGCATTGATTGTGAAAAATCAGCATCCTATTCGAGTTGGTGACTATGCTGTCATAAACTAACCCACACTCAGGATGCTCTAAGGAGGGAGCATGGAACAGGTTTCAGGCAAGCTATCTCATTGGCTTGCCTTTTATTTATGTAAAGGGCTGGGAATTAAAAGCCTTATAGCATTGGCCCAAAACCACATCTTAAGTGAGCTTTTTTCGCTTACAAGTACACAGCTGCAGAATTTAGGTTTAACAAAAAACCAAGCTGATAATCTCGCTAATACTGATTGGCAAAAAGTCGCTTACTACGAAGAACTTATTCATGCTTACCAAATAACCACCATTTGTTACTTTGATGATCACTATCCCACACAGTTAAAGGAAATTGCCAGTGCACCTTTATTACTATTTTGTGTGGGGAATATTGAACTTTTAACTTCACCACAAGTTGCGATTGTTGGCAGCCGACATGCAACTCCTACAGGGCTCGAGATCGCCGCTGAATTTGCACACCAATTAAGTTGTGCAGGCATTACAGTCACTTCTGGTATGGCACTTGGCATTGATGGTGCGGCACATAAAGGGGCTCTGGCTGGTTCTGGAAAAACCATTGCTGTGCTTGGTACAGGGTTAGATATTGCTTACCCTAAACGTCATAAACTACTGACAAAGCAGGTAGCAGAACGAGGATTGCTTATATCGGAGTTCTTGCCTGGTACAGCTGCTAATGCAGCGAATTTTCCTCGTAGAAACCGAATAATATCAGGTCTTTCACTTGGTGTTTTAATTGTTGAAGCACAAATAAAAAGCGGCTCTTTAGTCACTGTACGTTATGCACTTGAGCAAAATAAGGATGTTTTTGCAGTGCCCGGCTCAATTAAAAACCCGCTTTCAGAAGCTAGCCATTTTTTGATAAAGCAAGGTGCTAAATTAGTCGAAAATATAAGTGATATTCTTGATGAAGTGAGCTTTTTTTGTGAAAACAGTCTATATATAACAGAAGAGCCCATCATCGAAGAACACGACTGTCCCGTGTTTCAAAGTATCGGGTTCGAGGTAACAAGTGTCGATGTTATTACTCAACGCACTCAGTTACCTGTTGATGAAGTACAAGCTCGGTTACTTGACCTAGAGCTCGCAGATAAAGTAGAGCGAGTGCTAGATGGCTATATAAGACTTGGAGGACATAAACATGTTTGACATCCTCATGTATCTTTTTGAAAACTATATCCATAGTGAAGCTGAAATTTTTACTGAAGAGAACGAGCTTACTGATGAGTTGGTTCGAGCTGGGTTTAATAAACCTGAAATTTATAAAGCACTTGACTGGCTTGAGCAATTGGCTGACTTGCAGCAAAGTGACGTGTATCCGTACCTAAACGCGCAGCCACAACATGCTATGCGTATTTATACCGACAGTGAATGCCAAATGCTGTGCACGGAGTGCCGCGGCTTTTTAATGTTTATTGAGCAAATAGGCGTCATAAATAGCATTACGCGTGAAATGGTAATAGATAGATTATGCGCGCTTGATAAACCGTTTATTTTACTTGAGGACTTAAAATGGGTGGTGTTAATGGTGCTGTTTAATGTGCCAGGATCTGAACAAGCGTATGCACAAATGGAAGATTTGATCTTTGACGAGCCTGCTGATGTGCTTCATTAGTTCGACTTTGCTTGTATCTTTGTTGAGTTTGGGTATATTAGGCGAAAATTAGCCAGCCTAACAGGAACCTTATGAGTAAAATCGATCATTCTCTTTTTTCTGCAGATAAACACGCATTAGAGAAAGAATATGAGGTTTGCCCTAAATGTGGTTCTGAATTGGTCATGCGAAATTCAAAGTCAGGGCCTTTTTTAGGCTGTGCAAGCTACCCTAAGTGTGATTTTATTCGTCCTTTGGCTCATCATGATAGTCAGCAAATTAAAGTACTCGAAGACAGTGCTTGTCCTGAGTGTAGCAAGCCATTGGTAATTAAAAATGGCCGCTATGGCATGTTCATTGGTTGCACAGGCTATCCTGATTGCCATTATATTGCGCATGATGAAGAGTCTGGTGATACAGAGGCACTTCCTAGCTGCCCAAAATGCAAAAAAGGCCAGTTGGTTTCCCGTAGCAATAAATTTGGTAAAACATTCTATTCATGCGACTGTTATCCTCGTTGCAAATATACCCTTAATAACAAACCTGTGTCTAAGACATGTCCCGCTTGTGATTGGCCTATAATGACAGAGAAGAAAACTGCATCGGGCGTTGTGTTACAATGCCCACAAAAAGCCTGTATGCATAAGCTTGCAGAGTCTTAACATATTCGTTCCCTATTATAGTTAGGAGATATTCTTGTCCGATCCTGTTGCTCAACCAGCCAATCCTATTGAAGCCTTAAACCAAGGCGGTGTGATTGTTTATCCAACTGAAGCTGTATTTGGTCTTGGTTGTGACCCTGATAACCAAGCAGCTGTAGAAAAGCTTTTAGCAATTAAACAGCGTCCAATTGAAAAAGGCTTAATTTTAATTGCTGATAATTATGGTCAGTTATTAAAGTATGTTGATGATGCTAAAATCCCAATGGATAAGCGGGCAGATATCTTCTCGCAGTGGCCAGGGGCGATTACGTGGGTAATGCCAGCCGCAAAGCAGACACCAAAATGGTTAACAGGTCAGTTTGATACTATTGCTGTGCGTGTAACGAACCATCCAACAGTAAAAAAATTGTGCCAGCAATTTGGTAAACCACTGGTTTCAACAAGTGCAAATTTAACTGGCCAACCAACAGTAATGAGCATCACGCAAGCAAAAAGCGAATTTGTTGATAGCGTCGATTTTTATGTTGATGAGCCACTAGGTGGGAACACGAACCCCAGTGTAATTAAAGATGCAATGACCGGAAAAGTATTCAGAGGATAAACATGCAAAGCGAGTTACTCGAACAAGTAAAAACCTATTTAATGGCTTTACAAGACACAATTTGTGCAGGCCTTGAAAATGCTGACGGCAAAGCAAAGTTTGTTGAAGATAATTGGCAACGAGCAGAAGGCGGCGGTGGCCGTACTCGTGTTATTCAAGGTGGTAATATCATTGAGCAGGGCGGGGTAAATTACTCGCATGTGTTTGGCGCTTCAATGCCAGCCTCTGCAACTGCGCATCGTCCAGAGCTCGCTGGTCGTAGTTTTCATGCTTGCGGTGTGTCATTGGTGATCCATCCTAATAATCCACACATTCCAACTAGCCACGCTAACGTGCGTTTCTTTATTGCTGAAAAAGAAGGCGAGGAACCAATTTGGTGGTTCGGAGGTGGTTTTGATTTAACACCTTTTTATCCTGTGTTCGACGATGTACAGCACTGGCATCAAGTAGCAAGTGACTTATGTCAGCCATTTGGTGAAGACGTGTATGATAAGTATAAAACATGGTGTGATGAGTATTTTTATTTAAAGCACCGCGGCGAAACACGTGGGGTAGGTGGTTTATTCTTTGATGATTTAAATGAGCTCGGTTTTGCGCAGAGTTTTGCTTTTATGCAAGCTGTTGGAAATGGCTTTTTAGATGCTTACTTACCTATAATTGAGCGTCGTAAAAATACGCCAATTACAGAGCAGCAACGAGATTTTCAGCTTTACCGCCGTGGCCGCTACGTTGAATTTAACCTAGTGTGGGATCGTGGTACTTTATTTGGTCTACAAACTGGGGGACGAACAGAATCGATTTTAATGTCTATGCCACCACTCGCTCGTTGGGAGTATAGTTATACCCCTGTTGAAAATAGCCCAGAAGCCAAGCTTTATCAATATTACTTAAGACCACAAGAATGGCTAAATACAAAGGAATCTGAGTTAGTTGCGCGTGAATGGCAGCTTTAAAGTGCTTAGGTTGTCACTTTATATAAAGGTGACAACCTGCACGTTCAAGTATTTTATCTAGTTAAATTTAAAGCGTCTAACTTGCTCATCTAAAGAGCGTGCTAATGATAAAAGCTCTTCACTGACTTTTTGATTTTCATGAGCATCAACCAACGAATGCTCTGCGTTATCACTTATAGCGACCACACTCCTGTTTATTTCTTCTGCGGCAAGGTTTTGCTGCTCGGTGGCATCGGCTATTTGTACATTGAGTTGATTTATTTCACTCATTTGCAAAGAAATATCACGCAAGGCTTTAGCAACTTGCTTAACTTGTACAGCACGTTCATCAGCTTCTTCACATGAATTATTCATAGTGCTAACCGTTTGTGCCGCTTCGCTCTGTAGCTTATCTATTGTTCGGCGAATTTCATCAGTGGAGTCATGAGTTCTATTCGCGAGCGTTCTAACTTCATCTGCCACGACAGCAAAACCACGACCGGCTTCACCTGCTCGTGCAGCCTCAATAGCTGCATTAAGCGCAAGTAAGTTAGTTTGCTCAGCAATACTACTGATAACTTCTAATACTTTACCGACTTCTAAAGTTTGCGCCTGAAGTTCAGAGACTTGATCTGCGGCTGCACGGACATCTGTCGCAAGTTGATTAATGCTATGCTCGGTATGTTCGGCAACTTGCAAGCTTTGCTGCGCAAGTTGATTACTGTGTTCTGATTTTTCAGATGCAAAATGCGTTGTATTTTTTACTTCACTTGATGAGCTTTCAAGTTCATTTATTGCCGCTGCAACAGAGTCAGTGCCTTGCTTTTGTTGTATTATGGCTTGCTCGGTGGCATCTGCTGAAGTGTATATACTCTCCGCTGAATGGATTAGTACTTTTGATGAGTGCGATACCTGGGCAATATTATCTTTAAACGCACCAATCATTTGATTAAAGCTGGTGGCGAGTGAGCTAAGTTCATCGTTATTATCATCATCAATTTTAAGGCTTAAATCTTTGTTGGTGGTTGCCAAGTGCATCGTATGGCTAATCATCTTCAAGCGCTTAATAAATACTTTTCTAAACATGACTGCTAATAAAGAGAACGCAGTTATGAATATAGTAGCGAGTAGGAAAGTGTTCATTAACGTATTTTGTGATACTTCGTGTTCAATGTCGGCTAATGAATAACTGATTTTAACTACCCCAAGCACATCGCCTTCTTGCGCTTGATGGCATCCTAAACAGTTCGTTCCTTTATAGTCACTGCTAGCAAACATAGGTTTAAGATAGGTCATCGTACTGTTGCTGTTATCTATATATAATGCTTCTGTACCCGCCAGTGCTGCATGTTCTGTATCGGTTGTGGCAACTTGATTGGCATTGCCTGGTCCATAAATTTTATTAACGATGGAGCTGCGAATAATATGTGCATCTTTGATATTTGGATGGCTTCTAAGCTTGTTGCTAAGAATTTCACGGTTTGCCATGGTGCCTGTGAGCATCATGGTATTAATAGAATCAAAGTAATTATCAGCAAGTAATTTTATGTTACTTTCAACGGTATCTTGCGCTAATTCGTGTTGTTGCTGGGCGCTGCTAAATATGCTGGCAAATAATACTAATACGCCTGTCAGTGCTAACAAGGCATAAATTTTAAATTGGATAGACTTCATTCAACGACGCTTTTTCTAAACTAAGGAAAGAGTATTATCTTTATTTAGAAAAAGCATACATTGATATAACTCAAGCTTAATGTTGATTGATCATATGACTTGCGAGTTGCGATAACGATTGTCTTAACCCTTCGCGAAGTAGTGGGTTATCAATTTCGATATCGAGCGTTTTATTCATACAATGCATCCATTGGTCACGTAGGTCTTGATCAATAGGGAAAGGCATGTGACGCTTTCTTAGCATTGGGTGACCATATTTTTCAACGAATAGGTCAGGGCCGCCCAACCAGCCAGATAAAAACTCAAAGAATACTTGGCGAATTCTATCTAAAGGCTGAGGATGCATATCATATAATGGTTTGGCGTATTCATCTATGGCCATTATGTCGTAAAATCGATTTGCAATTGCTCGAGCGCCTGCTTCACCGCCAATAATTTCGTAAGGTGTTTTTTCTGGGGTAGGTGTTTCAGGCGTTGGTTTCGATTTAGAAAAAAGTCGTTTAATCATAATATTAATAAAGCTCTACAGGGCGAAGAGGTTGCTTCACTATGGACAAATACGCGGTTTTTGGAAATCCAATCAAACATTCGAAATCACCCGCAATACACGCACAATTTGCTGCATCATTTAACGAGCAAATACAATACAGCGCCATTTTAGCACCAACAGATGCATTTGAAAAAACTGTCACTGAGTTTTTCGCTGCGGGTGGTAAAGGAGCTAATGTCACTTTGCCATTTAAAGAGCTGGCGTTTGCTATGGTCGACGAGCTAACAGAGCAAGCGAAAATTGCCGGAGCCGTTAATACCATTAAACAACTCGAAGATGGCCGCTTACTCGGTGATAACACCGATGGTGTAGGGCTTGTTAAAGACCTTTTAGCCAATAATGTCACCTTAAAAGGGCAGCGAGTACTCCTTATCGGAGCAGGTGGTGCGGCGCGAGGTGTTATTCAGCCATTATTGAATGAGCATATCGAAAGCTTAACAATAGCCAACCGTACCGCTGAAAAAGCAAAGGCGCTAGCAAGTCATTTTAATGGTGAAATTGATGTTCAGGGCTTTGCTTTAAATGATATCCCAGTAAACAACTATGATGTGGTTATTAATTCTACCTCAAGTAGTGTAACTTGCGACTTACCAGGTATAGCAGAAGAGTATGTTGCTAAGTGTCAGTGCGCTTACGATATGTTTTACGCCAATGACGATACCGCATTTATCAGTTGGGTTAAGTCGATTAACCCATCATGTTTAACACTAGATGGTTGTGGCATGCTAGTTGGCCAAGCAGCACAAGCTTATTTTGTATGGCGCAATAAAATGCCAGAAATCATTCCCGTTGTTACCGCGCTTAAAGCAGGAGAAATTGCGTGAATCAAGCTATCCAATTTATAGACAGACTCGAATTTAAGCCTGAAGAAAAACAGTTGGTATTCTTCGCACAAGTAAGTGGCTTGATGGTGGAGTGTGTTATTGATACCAGCAAGTATGATTTTGCTGATCAAAGCAGTGCGGTTAATTACTTTGAATCTTATCGTTTCGATTATGAAGAGCTCGCCGAGCAACTGATCGAAGATGAGCAGTATAACTCGGCAGGACAAATAGAATTAACCGAGGTGTTTTAGCCCTCTGCTAAGTATTCATCTTTAAGCTGAACATAATTATCTGCAGATATTTTTAAAAAGGCGCGCTCTTGCTCTGTTAAAGGGCGAGCCTGCTTAACAGGGCTACCTACATAGAGGTAACCAGACTCTAAACGCTTGTTAGGTGGTACCAGCGAACCACCACCAATGATCACATCATCTTCAACAATAGCATTGTCCATCACAATTGCACCCATCCCAACAAGTATACGATTACCAAGTTGGCAGCCGTGTAGCATAACTTTATGACCAACAGTGACATCATCACCAATAATAAGAGGGTAGCCATCGGGGTTTGACTTAGAGGCACGTGTTAAATGTAAAACACTGCCATCTTGAATGTTCGTACGTTCACCAATACGTATATAGTTAACATCACCTCGCGCAGCAACAAGAGGCCATACACTTGAATCTTTACCAAGCGTAATATCACCGACTAAAACCGATGACTCATCAATATAAACACTATTATCGTATGTCGGAGTGATCCCTTTATAAGAACGGATAGTCATAAATTCACCTTTTAATTTTAAAATGCGCTCAGTCTAGTGTAACAGCGAAGCAAATAAATACACCAAAACAGGCCTAAATTGACTGCAAAACACCCAGTTTTAGGGTGTTTAGTTCAAAAGCTGAGCGAACAGCAGTTTTTTTTAAATTTTATTGAAAAAAGTGCTTGCGTAAAAAATCCATCTCCCTATAATGCGACCCCACTGACACGGCGGGCAGCAATGAAAAGCGCTAAACAACGTAGCAGAGAGTTAAGTGAAACTTCGGTTTCAAATAATCGAAAGAAAGTTTGAAATTAAGTATTGACTCGAGAAATTAAGGATGTATTATACGCATCCCTAGCGACAACGTCGCAACGTTCTTTAACAATATAAAGCAATCATCTGTGTGGGCACTCGTACAGATTGAGTTCTAACAGCGACGCTTAGTTTACTAAGTGGAGCAAACAAATTTAGAGTCTCAATTTCTTATGAGTGACTATATAGTCAATTTATACAGAATTCATTGAGCACGAAACTTCGGTTTCAAAAAACTTTTAATTGAAGAGTTTGATCATGGCTCAGATTGAACGCTGGCGGCAGGCCTAACACATGCAAGTCGAGCGGAAACGAAGAGGAGCTTGCTCCTTTGGCGTCGAGCGGCGGACGGGTGAG
>NZ_JAKKCT010000011.1:0-33297 GCF_021728095.1 Pseudoalteromonas sp. L1
AATAGCAATTAAATTAGACTGTGTCATGTATGGACTCCTTAATTGGTAAAAGATGTTTTGCAATTTCTTTATACCGTACTCTCCCGTTAATGGGGAGGAGTCCATACATCTGCTACGTGACAAGGCCGTCCCCACACGTTTGTCGTCGTGATTTTATATCGCGTGATGAGACTACGTGGGCGTAGATCTTATGGAGGACGGGATGAATAGGACGGGATGAAGCCGATGTTGTTTGGGACTAAAATACAGAGGTTATTATAAAATGGTTGCGCTAATACTAAAGTAAAGCCACTGCTGTATGCCCGCTATTCCTAAAGCCGAACCTTAGCTGTGTGCATAACATAACCAAAAAAGCCCAGCAGAGATTCCCTACTGGGCTTTTTGTGTAGTAAGTGGTACGTTACTTAATCATGCTATAAATAAGCGCAAATACCGCCAGAGAGCCAATTGTAAGCACAAACAGTGTACTTAAGCGGTTTCTGTATTTGTGTAAGCTAGGTACTTTATAAACGGCAATCATCGGCATGATGAAAAGGATCATGGCAATGATAGGGCCTGACAGCTGATCCATCATGTCTAAAATACTTGGGTTGATCACTGAGCAATACCAAATAGCGAAGAACATGATTACTGTGCCAATTTTATCAACTAACTTTGGATTCAAATGTGCTTGCTTACTAACTAGCCCATTAAAGCTTTCACGAGCACCTAAGAAGTGTCCTAAGAATGATGAAGTAATTGCGATAAAAGCAACCAGAGGGCCAAGTGTGGCAATAAAAGAGTTATCTGTGATATTGGCTAGAAATGACAAAATAGACACATTATCAGCTTTAGCTTGTATCATTTGCTCAGATGACAGAGACAACACACAAGAAAATACAAACAGCAACACAAATACAATCAGTAACAAGCTGGTACGTTTAAGAATTGCTTCAGATTTCATTTTGGCATTATTGCCATAATGGGCTCGCTGTACATGGACAAAGCTTGAGATCGCAGCTGCGTGGCTAAACGAAAAAACAATAATGGGAATAGATAACCAAAGCGTCTTCATAAAACCTGAGAATTCAGGAATAGTGATGTTAGGCATTTGCCAGCTAGGGATTAAATATAATGATAAGAAGAATAAGATACCAACCAGAGGATAAACTAAAATAGAAAAAGCGCGAAGCATAAGTGCCTCACCACCAAGCATTAAGCTAATCATACCACCTACTAAAACCCCTGATAATAGAATTCGAGGTGGTGACTCCATGCCTAATTGATTCACAATAAAGCTGTCGACGGTATTGGTTAAGCCAACACCATAGATAAGTAAAATAGGAAAGATCGAAAGGAAGTATAAAAGAGAAATTAAGCGACCAGCGTTAATACCAAAATGCTCTTCAACTACGTCTGTAAAATCAGCATCGGATTGTTTAGATGATAATACAAAACGGGCCAAACCACGGTGAGCCAGAAAAGTCATAGGAAAGGCTAAGCAAGCCATAATCACTAATGGCCAGAATCCACCAATACCAATATTAATCGGTAAGAATAAAATACCAGCGCCGACTGCGGTACCAAATAAGCTTAATACCCATTGGGTGTCATGAAGATTCCATTTCGAGTTACTACTTGTTGTCGATGCGTTGTACTGCGCAGCATCTTGATGTGTGTTCATTAGCACTCCACTATTAGAATAATAATTGTCGCGCAGCATATAGAAAAGCGACTAAGAATGCATGTTTTAGCGTTGTATTTAAATAACTATGCTGTAAGGGGAGACTTACACAAAGGAATATTGCTTATTTGGCTAGCTGAGTTTTGCACTGCTCCACCCAGCTTAGAGTGTTATTGTGCAGCCGTTAGTGCACGTGTTTTTATATCAGCAGCAAATGCTAAGCCTTTCTTAAAGCGAGCCTCAGCGGCACTGATTTCTGCTTCATCGCCATTTGCGGCAAGAATGCTTTGTGAGAGAGCCTTATAAAGCGAGGTGATTTGTGATTCGTACGCTGCTTCAATTGCCTTTTCAACCGTTGTCATTTTTATTCCTTCACTATAAATAATTGAGCAAAATATTAACGGAACATTGCTTCATTGACTAGTTTTGCAATGTAATATTTAGCGGAATTTTTAAGTATTAAATTTAAAATTTAGTATGTGATAATGGCTTTTATAAAGCATGATTTTAGTGTTTTTTTATTAATGGGGTTTATGTTTGTAGTTAATACGTCTTTTTCTATGTTTTATATTTGTAGTTTTGTTATTTTTCACCTATAAATAGGTACCTTTTTTAGGTAGTGGATTCTAAATGAAAATTAATAAGGATTTTGTTATGAAAAATTTTGTTTTTATATTGGTTTTTCTGGGCGTAGCTAACTTATCTTACGCAAATACCGTGTATGTAAGTTCAGATGGTACTGGCGATGGGTATGATATAGAAAGGCCAGCGAATTTATCAGATTTAAATGGGTTTCTTGCAGATGCGAGTATAGCAAATATTATTTTAAAATCTGGGATATATTATCAGAATAATTATTTGTTGGTTAGCCAAGGGGCACACCCTGTTAAAATTTCTGGTTTAGGTAATGTTATAATTACTAGTGACTATAATAGTGGAAATGGCGGGAGCTCAGGTTTTATTGTTGCGAGAAGTAATGTTAGCTTTGATAATATAAAGTTTATTAATACACAATATTGTTTTAGGTTTAAGAATAATGCTGTATCAAATGTGAATATTGACCGCATATATGCGCACAATACAATGAGTTGCGTAGATTTTGATAGCGGCATCTCAGAAGTTGTTAGTAACATTACAATCAATGAATTAACCACTTTAGCTTACCATAAATCAGGAATTCGCATTAATGGTAATACACCTAAAAATATTTCTATTACAAACTCAAAAATAGACGGGTTAAATTCAAACATAGATTCTACAAAAGATTGTCATATTACTGGTATAAGTGTCAGCGGTAAGACTAGAGATATAAATATTGAAAATGTATCTATTTCAAATAATGTTGGTGGTTCAGTTGATTGCGGGAGTTATCAGCAGGGGGATGGGATTGTTGTAAATTCAGATGTCGCCGGTGTTACAATTAAAAATGTATTGGTGTCGAACAGTCGAGATGCAGATCTTGATATAAAAAGTCAAAGTACCATTTTAGAAGAAGTTACATCCTTATCAGGTGATATTAACAGACACAATCTAAAGCTTTGGTATAATGATTTCTCATGTAAAAACTGCTATGTAAAAGCTAACAAGCCTAACGCTATTCAGGCAATAGGTTCAAGAGTCGAGTTTGTCGATTCTGTTTTTGAGGTGTCTGATGTATCTAAATTATGTGATTTGCGTGAGAAAAATGGCATTCAGGGCAGTATTGGTTTTGTGGGTGGAATGCAGTTAAATATCGAAAATCTGAGTATGGTAAACGGCTTTATTCCAGATTGTACGTAAATATAAACTATTTAAACAGTTAGTAGAGCTGTGTTTCTAAATCAGCTCGTTTGGAATTCCCTCTAGAATATTTTAGAGGGAATTGTCTGAGGCTTTTTGAGTTTTCAATAGATTAAGTTCTGTGATATTCAACTCAGCCTGAAAAAATTAACGCTTTTGAAGCCACTTTTCTATTTACCTTAACCTTCTAACGCCGATACCACAAAATATGGATTCAGATACTCTTCTTTACTGTTATACCGTAATGGGCTGCCATCAAGCTTGCTAACCGTTGCACCTGCTATTTCGGCAATCGCATGGCCAGCTCCGGTATCCCACTCACAGGTTGGGCCTAATCGTGGGTAAATATCTGCACTGCCTTCTGCTACTAAGCATAGTTTTAGTGAACTGCCTTTTGAGACCATTTCTACGTCATCGAACTGTTTTACAAACTCAGCAAGATCTGGAGAAGGATGTGAGCGACTGCCAACAACACGGATAAGTCCTCTGTTTGGTTTGCGGGTAACTTTTAGTTCGATACGCTCATCGCCTTTATCTTTAAAGGCACCGATTGCTTCACTTGCAATATACGAAACGCCCAAAGCGGGTGCATCAACCACAGCTAATACAGGCTTTCCATTTTCGATCAGTGCAATATTGACGGTAAACTCGCCGTTTTTCTTAATGAATTCTTTGGTGCCATCTATAGGATCAACTAACCAGTAGCGTTGCCATGCTTGGCGGACGTCCCAGCTTATATCAGCGCTTTCTTCACTTAGAATTGGCACATCTGGGGTAAGGTGTTTTAAGCCATTCACAATCACTTTATGAGCTGCTAGGTCTGCGTCGGTAACAGGACTTTCATCAGCCTTGTATTCAACATTAAAGTCCTTTTCGTAAATCCCCATTATTGCGCTACCCGCTTGGCGTGCGAGGAGTAAGATTTCTTCTAGCAGTTCCGTTTGATTCATGGCTTAACCTATAATTTGCTGTTGTTTTAAATACGCTACCAGTTCTTGCACCGATTGGTCTAGGGTGTTTACGCTCGTATCGATTTTAATTTCTGGTGAAATAGGGGGTTGATAATCAGAATCGATACCAGTGAAGTGCTTTATCTCACCTGCACGGGCTTTTTTATAGAGACCCTTAGGATCGCGGCTTTCGCAAACGTCTAATGGGGTATCTAAAAATACTTCGATAAATTCACCCTCTTCAACTAAGTTTCTTACCATATCGCGTTCACTTCGAAAGGGTGAAATAAATGCGGTGAGTACCACAAGTCCGGCATCAACCATGAGTTTTGCGGTTTCACCCACCCGGCGAATATTTTCAATACGGTCTTCATCACTAAAGCCAAGATCTTTACATAAACCATGACGGACATTATCACCGTCTAATAGGTATGTGTGCACACCTAATTGATTCAGGGCACTTTCTAGTGCATTGGCAACGGTACTTTTGCCAGAGCCTGAAAAACCAGTGAACCATAAAATAGTTGGCTTATGTTTTTTTTGCTCACTACGCTGTGCTTTAGTCGTGGCGTAGTTATGCCATACGATATTCTCATCCATTGTTTTTACTCTCATTATTGAAATGGAAAAACCAGTGGTATTAATGTCAGCACCGTTATTGAATAAATAATCGATAACGGTAAGCCCATTGCAATGTAATCTTTTAAACGGTAGTTACCCGCACTGTATACCATTAGGTTAGTTTGGTAACCAAATGGTGAAATAAAACTAGCCGATGCACCAAAAGCGACAGCCATAATAAAAGGGAGTGGCGATACATCAAAACCTATGGCTAATGCGTAGGCAACTGGAAACGAAAGTGCCGCGGCAGCATTATTGGTAATGAGCTCGGTAAACATCACGGTCATTAAGAAAATGGCAATGAAAGCACCATAAGGTCCAAAATCGCCAAGCACGTATAACATACCTGATGATATTTCACCGGCAAGGCCTGTGCCTATCATTAATTTAGCTAAGCCGATAGCACTGCCTACCACAGCGAGTAGTTCAATCGGAAAGCGGCGCTTTACTTCACTAAGTTTAATTGTGCCAGTTAGCATTAGACCGATCAGTAAAACAAGTAGACCTTTAATCAAGGGCACGATTCCAATAATGCTCAGGCCTAAAACCCCCGCAAAACTTGCCAATACGATATTAGATTTCTTTGGCTTTAAGTGAGCTTGTAAATCAAGGCCTGAAATATAAACAAATTCTCTTTTAAGGTCAGGAAGCGAGTAAAACTCTTTACCTGGTGCAAGAATAAGTGAGTCACCAGCTTGAAGTTGTACTTTACCTAAACCACCTTGCAAACGGTCATGACCGCGGCGAATGGCAATAACTGCCGCATGGAATTGCTCACGAAAACGCACTTCCTTAACGGTTTTACCTATGTATTTAGATGAATGGCTGACAACGACTTCAACTAAGTGCTCAACATCTTTTTCGTGTTTGTCGTGAACGACTTTTAGACCATCAAACTGAGTAAGCAGCGGCACCGATTTTATGTCACCGACAAATAAAAGCACGTCACCTTCTTTAATCACTTGCTTTGGTGTGACTGCACAGATACGTTTATCTTCACGGATGATTTCGGCTAAGAATAGGTCTTTAAGTTCACGAAGACCATTTTCTTCAACGCTTTTACCCGCGAGTTTTGAGCCAATTTCAACTTTACCTTCTAGATAGAAAGGGACGACTTCTTGATCGTTTTTGCCATTATCAGGAAGGTATTTCAACATCACAATGATAGTGATTAAGCCAACACTTAAAGCACCCAAGCCCACTAATGTAAAATCAAAAAAGCCAAGGGGCGCCATGCCAGCTTCTACTGCAAAACCATTAACAATTAAGTTAGTTGATGTGCCAATTAGGGTAATCGTGCCCCCTAAAATTGCAGTGTACGACAAGGGCAACAACAACTTAGACGGGGAATGAGTTGGGCTGTCTTTTATTGCACTAATAAGTGAGGCCACAACCGCCGTATTATTAGTAAATGATGATAAAAAAGCAGTAGATAAACCAAGTTTAGTCACTGAGCTGGTTAGACTTCCTTTAGAAAGTGACTGAGCAAGTTTTTGTACTAACGTGGTTTTTTCTACCGCAATAGACACTAATACAAGCAGTATTAAAGTAATTAAAGAGGGATTTGCATAGTTCACCAGCATATCTTCAAGGCTTATAAGCCCTGCTAGATAGCTAATACCAATGGCGCCAACAAATAACCATGCTGGTTTTAGTCGTGTGCCAAAAAGGCACCCGACTAATACCAGCATAATGCCTGTTAATACCAGCTGTTGATACATGCTATTACTTCCTATAACAGGCGAAAAGTGATCATTTAAGCTTAGTTATATCAAGCGCTTGCCAGTGAGGGAAGTGCTTGCGTACTAAAGCGTTAAATTCAACTTCAAAGTCGCTAAAGTTACTTTGCTGTTCTTCAATGTTAAGTAATTGCTCAATCATACCTGCTGCTACAGTTAGGTTTGATAGGCGATCGATTAGGATAAACGCACCTGTTTCATGGTTGTTGTGGTACTCATCAGCCAAAATTGTTTCTGTAAGTTCTAAGGTTACAATGGCAATTTCGTTCAGTTGTAATGAGTCAGCTTGACCATGCTCTAGGGTATTTACATCAATCGTGTGATCGATTTTTCTTACCACTGCAGAGGTATTCTTGCTACCTAACTTAAAGTTATAGCTTTTACCTAATACAAGCGGCGCTTCGTGCATCCATACTAATTTAGCTTGAATACGATTTGTGACCGCGGCTTTTGAAGCGGCTGGCACAATCACATCACCACGGCTGATATCTATCTCGTCGTTTAATGTTAAGGTGATTGCTTGTCCTGCTTCAGCGGTATCTAAGTTGCCATCAAAAGTGACAATCTCTTTGATGCTTGAGCTTTTACCCGATGGTAGCACTTTCACTGCATCACCAACACTGAACTTGCCAGAGGTTAAAGTACCTTGGAAGCCTCGGAAGTCTAAGTTAGGGCGTACAACATATTGCACTGGAAGGCGAGCTTCGAAACCGTTATCAATTTCAGCAGCTGGCGAGTCTTCAAGTAACTCAAGCAGTGGTTTATCTGTGTAGTAAGGTGTGTGCTCTGAGCGTGTAACTACGTTGTCACCTTTAAGTGCAGACATAGGCACAAACTTGATATTTGTAACGTTTAGCTGCTCCGCAAATTTAAGATAATCCGCTTTGATTTTTTCATACACGGTTTCATCAAAGTCGACGATGTCCATCTTATTGATAGCAACAACAAACTGCTTAATACCTAGTGAGTCACAGATAAAGCTATGACGCTTAGTTTGTACTTGTACGCCGTAACGCGCATCCACTAAGATAATCGCAACATCACTGGTAGATGCACCGGTTACCATGTTGCGTGTGTACTGCTCATGCCCTGGTGTGTCAGCAATGATGAATTTACGTTTTGCTGTTGAGAAGTAACGATAAGCAACGTCAATCGTAATACCTTGTTCACGCTCAGCTTGTAAGCCATCAACAAGGAGTGCTAAATCAAGCTCTTCACCCGCATTACCGACTTTTTCATTGTCTTTATGCAGGGCGGCAAGTTGGTCTTCATAAATTTGGTGGCTGTCATGTAAAAGGCGGCCAATTAGCGTTGATTTACCATCATCAACGCTACCACATGTCAGCATGCGTAAAAGGCTTTTATCTTGTTGACGTGCGAGGTAAGCGTCAATGCCTAGCTCTCTTACTTCGTTAATCGTGTCGTTTGTTTTAGACATTAGAAATAGCCCTCACGTTTTTTCTTTTCCATTGAACCTGCTGAATCATGATCAATCACACGGCCCTCACGCTCAGAAGAGGTTGAAAGTAGCATCTCTTCAATAATTTCCGTTAAGGTTCCTGCCGTTGATTCCACAGCACCCGTTAACGGGTAACAACCAAGGGTACGGAAACGCACAGATTTCATTTGTGGTACTTCGCCTTCCTCAAGAGGCATGCGCTCATCATCAACCATAATTAGCGTGCCGTTACGCTCAACAACTGGGCGTTCTTTGGCAAGGTAAAGTGGAACCATTTCAATGTTTTCTTGGTAGATATACTGCCAAATATCAAGCTCAGTCCAGTTCGATAACGGGAAAACACGAATACTTTCACCTGGGTTAACTTGGCTGTTATATGTATTCCAAAGTTCAGGACGTTGGTTTTTTGGATCCCACCTGTGGTGTTTATCACGGAATGAGTAAACACGCTCTTTGGCACGAGATTTCTCTTCATCTCGACGAGCACCACCAAACGCAGCATCAAAGCCATATTTGTCTAACGCTTGCTTCAAGCCTTGGGTTTTCATGATGTCAGTATGCTTTGCTGAGCCGTGTACGAATGGGTTGATATCAATCTCTAACCCTTCAGGGTTTTTGTGGACGATTAAATCAAAGCCGTACTCTTTGGCTAGGCGGTCACGAAACTCGATCATTTCCTTAAATTTCCAGTTGGTATCAACATGTAATAATGGAAATGGGATCTTTGCTGGGTAAAACGCTTTGCGTGCTAAGTGTAATAACACCGATGAATCTTTACCTATCGAGTAAAGCATCACCGGATTTTCAAACTCAGCAGCCACTTCGCGCATGATCTTGATACTTTCAGCTTCTAATTGCTGAAGGTGTGTTAAAGCCATTGTTAGTCGTCCTACTAAAATGATTAAAAGTTAAATTACGCTACGCCTGTAATAGGCTGGGCAAAGCTGCTGGTTTGTTCGGTTTGTCCGAACCATGCAAGCTGGTGATGCAATGATGCAACTTCGCCTATAATTAGTAAAGCGGGTGAGATAATACTATGACGGGCAATTAAGTCCGCTAATTCACCCAGTTGTCCTGTAACGACACGCTGTTCTTTTCGCGTACCATTTTCAATAATGGCAACCGGTGTTTCTGCACCACGACCATGTTTTAATAATTGTGCTTGAATATGGGGGGATTTAATGACACCCATATAAATTGCCAAAGTTTGATTTGGTTTTGCGAGTGATTGCCAATCAAGTTCTTGGCCATCTTTTTTACAGTGTCCTGTCACAAATTGAATGGCTTGTGCATGGTCTCTGTGTGTTAGAGGGATCCCAGCATAAGCACTGCAGCCGGCAGCAGCAGTGATACCCGGTACGATTTGGTAACGTACTTGATTTGCGGCCAGCACTTGCACTTCTTCACCACCACGACCATAAATAAACGGGTCGCCTCCTTTAATACGGCATACTTTTTTACCTTGTTTGGCAAAATCTACCAGCATTTGATTGGTATCTTCTTGTGCAACACTGTGATCGCCCAAGCGTTTACCAACACAGACTAAATCAGCGTCACGACGCACAAGTTCCATAATTTCATCAGAGACTAAATAGTCATACACAACGACGTCTGCTTGCTGCATTAACTGCAGTGCTTTTAGTGTTAATAACTCAGGGTCACCAGGGCCTGCACCAACAACATACACTTCGCCTTCAGGCTCTGGCTTTGCATCTAACAGTTGCTCTAACTGCACAGTTGCTGCTTCGGTATTACCCGCCTGCACTTTACTCACAACCGATGAGTCAAACACCCCTTCCCAAAATTGGCGACGGTCAGCAAAGTGCTTGAAACGCTGTTTTACTTTATCGCGAAAGCTGCCAACTAATGTAGCAAGTGGGCCAATATGTTGTGGAATAAGCGTTTCGAGTTTTTCACGTAACCGACGTGCAAGTACGGGGGCTGTGCCAGCACTTGAAATAGCAATTGTGATTGGATCACGGTCAACAATCGAAGGAAAAATAAAGCTGCATTTAGGCTGGTCATCCACCACATTAACGAAAATATTACGCGCATTGGCACGTTCAAAAACGTCATTATTGACGCTGTCGATATCCGTCGCCGCAATAACTAGCATTTGTTGATCTAAATACTGCTCTTTAAATATATCAACAATAAGCGTTACTTCACCTTGCGTTGCAAGCGCAGTAAGTTCATCACAAAACTCAGGGGCGACTAGCGTTACATTGGCACGTGCTTTTAAAAATGCACGGCACTTGCGTAACGCAACATCTCCACCGCCGACTACCAATACAGGTTTGTCGTCTAACTTGGTAAAGATAGGTAAATATTGCACGTTGTTCTCACCCCTAAAACACATCAAAGAAACTGCTTATTGCAGGCAAGCAGAATATAGTGCTCTAAATAAAGTAAAAAATAATTAAAACCAAGTTTATATAACTAAAAGTTATATTTGGTGGCTTTGTTTGGCTTAAGGCTTAGTTAACAAGGGATTGCGACGAGTTACAAGGAAATTAAATGCCTTATGGTGATTAGTTATGATTTATAGCCAGATCATAAAAATTTGCTACTATAGGGTACTAATATGGCAATACAAAATAAGATCAATGACTAACATGCAAACAATCGCTGCCCAAGCGGTGGCACTAATGGATTTAACAACACTGAATGACACCGACACTACAGAGTCTATTAATAACTTGGTTGCGAGTATTGAGCCAAAGTTAGGCATTCCTGCTGCGGTTTGTGTGTATAGCCAGTTTATTAGTGACGCCAAGCTTGCACTCGCTGAGCGCGAGTTACAACAAGTTAAAGTGGCTACTGTGACGAACTTTCCTAATGGGGAGCAGTCTTTAGAACAAGTGATAAACGAAACCTTGTTTGCCATTGAACGCGGAGCCGATGAAGTAGACTTAGTGATTCCATACAAAGCACTGATTGCCAGTGATGAACGCAAAGTTTTAGAGTATGTTCAAGCGTCAAAAGATGCCTGCGGTACTCAAGTGCAACTTAAAGTGATCATTGAAAGCGGTGAATTGACCAATGAGTTGATTGCTACAGCAACTAAGCTGGCGATAGAAGGCGGTGCCGACTTTGTTAAAACCAGTACCGGTAAAGTCGCTGTGAATGCCACCCTTGCGGCGACTAAGATTATTTTAGAGACCATTGAAGCAAGTGGTCAAAAGGTGGGTTTTAAAGCGGCGGGTGGAGTAAGAACTGTTACTGACGCTGCTGAATACTTAGCTTTAGCTGAGTCAATTATGGGTGAAGCGTATTTACAACCCGAGCTTTTTCGATTTGGCGCTTCAGGTTTATTAAGTGATGTGTATACGATATTAAATGAATCGTGAAAGTGAGCAAGAAAAAATAGCGCTAGAGCATGGTGCGGCAAAGCTATTTTTGCGCTGTTACGAAAAGCAATTTGGTGTAACTATGCGTAATATCTGGCATAACACACCGAGTAAGCCCGATGTTAGTTGCTATAAAGGTGATGAGCGACTCGATATCGAAATAGCGCATTTATATGCCAGTGAAACAGAAGCGATGGCGGTACTTGGCCGACCTTTGTCGATTGGTATGCAACGAGACCTTGCGGAAATGGCGTTAGCACCGAGTAACGAGCGTCTGCACTGTGCTTTGTATCGATTGCTTGCACAAAAGGCCAAGAAACATTACGAGTCTACACAGCCTTGGTTATTAATACGAAATGCCAGTACGATTTGGCATCTAGAAGATTTTAAGTCGGTACTTACTAACTTAAAAGTGCCAGCAAAGCATCCATTTCAACAAATTTGGCTATTGTGTGATTTTTACCGTGGCGAATTGATACAAATTTTGTAGTGATAAACGAAAATGTATACAGCCAGTGCTGGCACTGGCTGTTAGTTTGCTTAGTTAAATTTAAACATACTGCCAAAGCTTTCTAAACTTGATTTGTTCGTTTTGGCAATACACCCTGAATCATCAAGAGACTTTTTGGTCGTCTCATCCGCAAGACCAGTCACTTTGAGCTTTTTTTCTTGCTGATACTCAGTGAGTGCAATCACGGTTGCTTCATCGTACTCTACGTCTTCTACTTCATATTCTTCATAGTGAGGCTGCCTTTTCAAATAACCCAAACAAACCAAGTTCAGTCGTGACATCGCCAAGTCTGTTTTTTCGTAGTAAGGCATTCTGTGATTAGGAACGCTAACCGATGCGACAGGGGCTTTAGCGGGGGCTGTAGCAGCCGTTACTTTTAATGGCGCAGGCGCTGTGTGACCAGCCGCTATCGTGTTATCACTGTTGTAACGATAATAAGTCGCTGGCACTTTTGATTCTAAGAACTCAACCGCCTTTACAATCACTTCACGCAATGCTTTTTCTTTTGGTGTGTTTGACCAACTACTTAGATTGCCGCCGACTAGGGCGCCACCAAAGTTAGTTGCAGCAGAGGTAAAATTAAAATCTTTACTGCCGCCTTCTACGCTAGTGGCTGCTAGAATACGCGAGGTACGGGTGTCTATTAAACGTAAATCAATAGCCATGTGTGAACTTGAAAAGCCCGCTGATACTGAACTAAACACATCACCAATAAACCCACCACTCCCTACACGAGTGCCAGAGTTGTCGTCATCGAACTCTGTGACCGCTGCTACAACCACAATTTCGGCACCCTCTATTTCGCCATAGGCTGCGCCTGATGCTGCACTTACTCGACCTGATACCGCTAAGTCTTGCTCTGATAAAACAGCATCAAGTGCTTGTCTTTCTAGGACGATAAATCGATTGGTACTAACTAATGCAGTTGTTAGCTGATCTGCCATACCTTCACCAATTTCTTTACGCCACCAACGCGAGTCGTTGGACTTATCGGTAAAGCGTGCCACAGCGACTCTGGCTTTAGGACCATTGTATTGTTGTTGCGCGACTTCGTTTATATTCGGGCTGTTGCTATTGCTGGTGGTTGTCGTGGTACTTTGGCATGCAGTTAGTGCAGCAGCAAGTAAAGTGAGCGTAATCGCTTTGTGTGTTTTGGTGAGCATATGACTTTCCTTAACTTATATCTCATGCAGTAAATAACGCCACAATACGGGCTTAGTTGTTATAAATGTTTATTAGGATAAGTTATAAAAATCAGTGCATTAAAAATAGCACTCAAGCGAAAAGTTTATTCACTCACACGAAATCAGCGCGTTTTTGATGGTTATCTCGATACTGTTTTGGTGATAGGCCAACATAACTTTTAAAGCTTCGAGCAAAATAACTTTGCGAGCTAAAGCCATTTTGTTCAGCTATCAGACCAATTGCTGATGTGCTATTGATTAGTTGTTCTTTTGCAAACTCTAAACGTGTATTGCGCAAATAGTCTGATGGAGTTTGTGAATATAATGCTTTCATTTTTAATTGAAGTGCACGGGGGCTTAAACATAATGCAGAAGCAAGTTGTTCGACAGAGAAACTTTCATCTTGATAATGAGTTTGCACCATCTGCTTAAGCTTCTCTGTAAAGGAGTAGTCTTTATTGTGAACCGTAATCTGCGCGGATGGGTCTGTGTGTAGCGGGGCAGCAAGCTGCGCTGTTAAATGCTGGTTTAAGATGTGTCTTAAATTAAGCAACCCCTTTACACGGCTGATCAATATTGCTGGTTCAAACGGTTTACTTAAAAAATCATCGGCTAATAAGTCGAGGCCTTTTAAACGACTATGTGTGTCTGCCTTTGCAGAAAGTAATAGGACAGGAATGTGGCTGGTGGCGGGATTGGCACGTAGTTTAGCCAATAGTTGATAGCCATCCATATTAGGCATCATGACATCACTAATGATTAGGTCTGGTAGGCTCGTTTGACATAGTTCAATAGCTTGTTGACCATCAATTGCGCAGATACAACGAAACTCCTCATTAAATAACGAAAGTAATAGCTCAGCCATGTCTTGGTTATCCTCAACAATGAGAATAGTTGGCTGTGAGGAATGCAGTTCAATTGAGTTATTTATATGTTTACCAGAGGTGATTGCAAGAGGAAGTGATACATTAAAACAGCTCCCTTTGTTAATTTGACTTTTTAGGGTTATTGCCCCGCCGTACTCTTCAACTAGCTGCTTTACCAAGGTCAGGCCGATCCCACTTCCTGACTCTTCAGATGCAGCCACCCGAGTAAAGCGTTTAAAAACTTGTTGTTGGTGCTTGTCGGCAATTCCGATACCCGTATCGATAATGCTAAACAGTACCTGTTGCTGTTCTATAGAGAGGCTAATATCTACTCTACCACCGTGCGGAGTGTATTTAAGGGCATTACTAATTAGGTTACTAAAGATAGAGTGAGCATGCTCGGGAGCAAGGGCAATCATGCATTCTTCAGCCGTATTAGTGTGAAAATTAAATTGCAGTTGCTTTTGCTTAAAGAGCGGTGTGAAGTCGTTTACCAAGTTGGTCAGAAAATCATTTAATGAATACGGTGATACCGTATAAATAGCTGTACTTGGACGTTTGCTCAATTGTAAAAGTTGATTAATGAGCTCAAGCAAACGCTGGCAATTGCGCTTTATACTAGCAAGTTGCGTTTGTGTATGTTGGTCAGTATTACTGTACTGTAACTGACTCACTGGAGCAAGTATTAAGCTCAGTGGCGTTTTTAGCTCGTGGCTAATGTTATCTAAAAATTGATCTTTTAATTTGTTTAATTCAATTTCAGTTTGCTTCTCTTGCTCAGCAAGCTTGCGTTGGTAGAGTGCATTTAGAAGTAGCCAAGTTAGCGTTAATGCCATTATTAGATAGATGCCATAGGCTAATTTACTTTGCCACCAAGGAGGCACAACGGTTAGTTCTAGCAAAGATACACTGTCACTCCATAGGCCATATTGGTCTTTTGCCTTGATTAATAATTGGTAGTGACCAGCTGGCAACTGTGGATAGTTAACTTGCCTAAGGGATGCATCTGTATACAAAAACTGTTCATCAAAGCCTGCTAACTTATAGCCATATTGGTAATGTTTTGGTGTGGCACCATTATTTAATGCGCTAAATTTAAAGCCAATAACGCCAGCTGATTGCTCAAAAGAGAGTGAATGGGTGGAACTGGCAAGCGTGTTTGTTTGCTTTCCAAAGTGGTTACTTTCAATTACGTGATTGTTTAGTAATAGCTCAGTTAACACGGGAGTAGGGGGAGCGTGCGATAAGTTTAACTGCTCTGGATAAAAATGGTTATAACCATTAATACCGCCAAAAAATAATTCGCCATCGTCTGCTTGAAAGCTCGCGCCCAGTATAAATGATTGGTGCTGAATACCGTCTTCTGGCAAAAATTGCTGTATCTGATCTGTGGATGGATTATAGCGTGTTAGTCCGCCATTGGTTGCTAGCCAAAGCATGTCTTGCTGATCAGTTAAAATATCAAAAATATTATCATTCGCTAAGCCGTGCTGCTCGGTAATTTGTTTAACGTTAAAATTATGTTTATTGACTTGGTTCAGTCCCTGCATTGTACCAACCCAAATGATGTTCTTTTTTAGCAGTAAAGAAGTCACCATGTTATGACTAAGCCCTGTATCGGCTGAGCTTTGTTGATCTAATAAACTGAATTGCTCACTTGCAATATCTAGCTTATTGAGCCCTGCTCGGGTGCCAATCCAAAGAGCATGGTCATCACTATCATAGGCAAGCGTAAATACAGTGTTGTTTGCAAGACTGTTGTTTGCAAGACTGTTGTTTGCAAGACTGTTGTTTGTGTCGTTATGCTTGAAGTGAGTGACCTTTGCTGATTTAGGCTCAAACCGAGTAAGTCCTTGGTTACTGCCAAGCCAAAGTGCACCCGTTTTGTCACTGGTTATCGCATAAACACGATCACTACTAAGCTGATGGCTTTGCGTGGTGAAAACTTCAAAACTATCACTGCTATCCTGATATTTGACCAAGCCGCCACCGTAGGTGCCAATCCATAACTGATGATTAGCGTCTTCATGGAGGGCAAATATATTACTGTTTGGTAATGCGTTTTTATAGTGATGATAGCCTTGGGTTGTTTTACGGTTCAGCCCATCACGAGTGCCAATCCATACCTCTCCATTCGCTCTTTTTATGATTGAGCGAACAAAATTATGGCTCAAAGAATGTGGTTGAGAGGTTGTTGATTGATGAGAAAACTGCTGTTGTTTGGGGTCGTATCTGTGTACGCCATAGCCATCAGTCCCTAGCCAAATAACACCTTGTGGGTCTTGATAGAGTGAAAGGAGATAATCACTGCTTAAACTATTGTGCTCTTGTTTGTCATGACGGTATTGAATGTATTCTTCTTGTAAGTCTGACTCAGCAGGTAAAAAGTATAAACCTTGCCCATAGCTTGTTAGCCAAAGGTTGTTTTGAGCATCAATAAGGCTGTCTGTGATCCAAGTACCTCCAAAGTGCTTAATTGGTTCACTCACTAACGTTGTTAAATTAAGTATATAGAGTCCTTGCTTGCCGCCAACAAGTAATCTTTCATGACTAAGTAGATTGAGATGCCATAACGGCGAGCTGATACTCGCGTGTTGAGTAAATTGCTGTGTATTTGGATTAAATGAAAGCAACCCTTGGCTGGTAGCGAGCCAAAGCCGTTTATCAGTGATGATGATGTCGCGAATGAGCGTGTTTTGCTGATCATGCGCCTTAAATTGAAAATGTTTGAACTCTTTCGTGGTTAGATCAAAGTAGCTTAATTTACCTTGCTCATGCCCGAGCCAAAGGTTACCGCTTTTTGTCAATGCCATCGACCAAATTTTATCGTCACTTAGCCCTGAATTATTGCCTGACGAGTATACTTCGAACTCGCCAGTGTGCGTGTTAAGGCGATTGAGTCCTTTACTTGCAGTTGCAAACCAGAGTTGTTGATGCTGATCTTTTTGGCAGGAAGTGATCCAATTTCCCGAAATGCTTTTGCTATGATTGTTGGCTTTGAAGCGTTTAAATTCATAACCATCAAAACGATTTAACCCGCCTTGTGTGGCAAGCCATAAAAAACCTTGTTGATCAGTAATACTGCAATTGATGGAGTTTTGACTTAAACCTTGCTGACTATTAAAGGTTGTCAGGTGTAATGGGCGAGCATTAGCAAGCTGACTAACAAGCAAAGTGATACTAAATAATACAACGTAGCGGGCAAATTTTAACGGCAACACATGTATCCATGTCGTTTTCAGTTCCTTTATTGGGTTTATAATAAACTGCTTTTTAATCAATGTTAATATTGATTTTTAAATAGACTGACGAGAATTTAACTTCTGGGTATCTTTTACACTTGTGTTAATGAATTGCGTAAGTATAATAGGCATCCACTTTGCAGGGGCGTAGTTCCAATTGGTAGAACAGCGGTCTCCAAAACCGACGGTTGGGAGTTCGAATCTCTCCGCCCCTGCCACTTTTACACTGTGTGTGAAGTCTAAAATTAAAAATCGGTTTAAACAGTCAGTTTTTAAGTTTAGATTTTAATGGATTAACCCTGCCAAAGAGCAGGGTTGTTGTGTCTGTAGTTAAGGTAATAATATTATGAGCACGAATGTAGAAACACCATCAAGTGCGATGGATTCAGTGAAGTGGATTGTAGCGATAGCGCTACTAGCAGGCGCAGTTGTTGGTAACCACATGTACGCAGACCAGTCTGTATTATTACGTGCAATTGGCGTAGTGGTTGCTGTTGCAGCAGGTTTAGGTATTGCCTCACTTACTGAAAAAGGCCGTACTTTTATTGCGTTTGCAAAAGAGGCACGTATTGAAGTGCGTAAAGTTGTCTGGCCAACGCGCCAAGAAACAACCCATACAACATTAATTGTAATGGTTGCAACTGTGATTATGGCACTTATCCTGTGGGGATTAGATGGCATTTTATTCCGCGCTGTAGGCTTTTTAACTGGATTGGAGATCTGATCCCATGTCGGATGAGAAGAACGAAAAGAAACTACGTTGGTACGTAGTACAAGCTTTCTCGGGTTATGAGAAGCGTGTTGCACAAACTATTCTTGAGCACATCAAGATCGAAGGTTTGGAAGATAGTTTTGGTGAAGTTTTAGTACCAACTGAAGAAGTTGTTGAGATGCGTGCTGGTCAAAAGCGTAAATCTGAGCGTAAATTCTTCCCAGGTTACGTATTAGTAGAAATGGACATGAACGATGCAAGCTGGCACTTAGTGAACAGCACTGCGCGTGTAATGGGCTTTATTGGTGGTACATCAGACCGTCCTGCACCAATCAGCAAAAAAGAAGCTGATCGCATCTTAAATCGTCTGCAAGAGAATGCTGAAGCACCTAAGCCTGCAACATTATTTGAACCAGGCGAAGTTGTTCGTGTTATTGATGGTCCATTTGCTGACTTCAGCGGTGTCGTTGAAGAAGTGGATTACGAAAAGAGCCGCGTGAAAGTATCTGTACTTATCTTTGGTCGTTCGACACCAGTTGAGCTTGAATTTGGTCAAGTTGAACAAGACAAATAAGTAAAAAAATTAAAGCTGCCAAAATCGTTTAATATTTTGGCAATAAGCTTGAAAAAGGCCGTTGATTAACTTATAATCAGCGGCCTTTTTGTGTTAGGGCAAGTTATCACTTGTTTTATCACGAAAAGTGAGAACCAATTTTTAAACTGGGAAGCCGTTAGAGTACGCGTCCTCGCGCGCACAAGGCTATGACCCACCAAATGAGGTATTTATTATGGCTAAAAAAGTTGAAGCTATTATCAAGCTACAAGTTGCCGCTGGTATGGCTAACCCTAGTCCTCCAGTAGGTCCAGCACTAGGTCAACACGGTGTAAACATCATGGAATTCTGTAAAGCGTTCAACGCACGTACAGAGTCTATCGAAAAAGGCGCTCCAGTTCCTGTAGTGATCTCTGTTTACGGTGACCGTTCTTTCACGTTCGACATGAAAACTCCACCGGCTGCTTACTTACTTAAGAAAGCTGCAGGTATCAAATCAGGTTCTGGCCGTCCTAACACTGAAAAAGTGGGTACAGTTACTCGTGCTCAACTTGAAGAAATCGTTGAGACAAAACGACCTGACCTTACAGCGGCTGATATGGACGCTGCAGTTCGCACTATCGCAGGTTCTGCGCGTGCGATGGGCTTGAACGTAGAGGACTAAGATAATGGCAAAATTAACTAAACGTATGCGTACAATCCGCGAAAAAGTGGATGCGACTAAAGATTACGAAATCAACGAAGCCGTTGCTCTTTTAAAAGAGTTAGCGACAGCTAAATTCGTAGAAAGTGTTGACGTTGCTGTTAACCTTGGTATCGATGCTCGTAAATCTGACCAAAACGTTCGTGGTGCAACTGTACTACCTAACGGTACTGGTCGTGAAGTTCGTGTTGCTGTATTCACACAAGGCGCTAACGCAGATGCTGCGAAAGAAGCTGGTGCTGAATTAGTGGGCATGGAAGATCTTGCTGAACAAGTTAAGAAAGGCGAGATGAACTTTGACGTTGTTGTTGCATCTCCAGACGCTATGCGTGTTGTTGGTCAACTAGGTCAAATCTTAGGCCCACGTGGTCTAATGCCAAACCCTAAAACTGGTACTGTAACGCCTAACGTTGCAGAAGCAGTTAAAAATGCGAAAGCAGGTCAAGTTCGTTACCGTAACGACAAGAACGGTATCATCCATACTACTATCGGTAAGGTTGATTTCACTGCTGAGCAACTTCAACAAAACCTTGAAGCTCTTATTGTTGCGCTTAAGAAGGCTAAACCTTCTCAAGCAAAAGGTACTTACGTGAAAAAAGTAACTATCTCTACAACAATGGGCGCAGGTGTTGCTGTTGACCAAAACTCTTTAAGCACAGTTGTTGCTTAATTAAGAGTTTACATGGCGCGAAATTTAAACTATAATTTTGCGCCATTTTGTTGAGAAAGTTAATTTCGAAACAAGTAAAGAATTCGGGTTGAAGTCCATAATTTCGTACTGCCTTCGGGTAAAAACGATAAATTGGGCTTCCGTCCAAGACCGTAGGCGGCTTCGGCCTTAATAAATTTACCTACGTAGACGGTGTGAATCCCCAGATAGATTTTTCCTAATCTTCTGGCTCTCGCCGTAAAAAGCATCTCCATCATTGATGGGGAAGAGTAGAACAGGGAAGCCTATGTAGGCGACCCATTAAACCAGGAGTAACACCCATGGCTTTAAATCTTCAAGGCAAAAAAGCAATTGTTGCTGAAGTCAACGAAGCAGCCACTGGTGCTCTTTCTGCAGTTGTTGCAGATTCTCGTGGTGTAACAGTTGGTGCTATCACTGCCCTTCGTAAAGAAGCTCGTGAAGCTGGTGTATGGATGAAAGTTGTTCGTAACACTTTAGCTAAACGTGCTGTTGAAGGTACAGACTTTGAGTGCCTTTCTGACTCACTTGTTGGTCCAAGCTTAATCGCTTTCTCATCAGAGCACCCAGGTGCTGCTGCGCGTATTTTTAAAGAATTCGCGAAAAAGAATGAGAAATTCGAAGTTAAGACGGCTGCATTTGAAGGTAATGTAGTAGACGCAGCTATGCTAGCAACTCTACCTACTTACGACGAAGCTGTTGCACGCTTAATGAGCGCTATGAAAGAAGCGTCTGCTGGCAAATTGTGTAAAACAATTGAAGCAGTACGTGTACAGAAAGCTGAGCAAGCTGCTTAATTTTAAGCTGTTTTTTTGTTCACTTTCGGTGTAATATTTTTTTTGGGCTAGAATTAGTCCGTAATAATTAGGAAATTTGTAATGTCTGTAACTAAAGACCAAATCCTTGATGCTATTGCTGAAATGTCAGTAATGGACGTTGTTGCTCTAGTTGAAGCAATGGAAGAGAAATTCGGCGTAACTGCAGCTGCTGCTGTTGTTGCAGGTCCTGCTGCTGGTGATGCAGCTGAAGAAAAGACTGAGTTTGACGTAATCCTTACTGGCGCTGGCGCTAACAAGGTTGCTGCAATCAAAGCTGTACGTGGTGCAACTGGTCTTGGCCTTAAAGAAGCGAAAGCTCTTGTTGAATCAGCTCCTGCACCTCTTAAAGAAGGTGTATCTAAAGAAGAAGCTGAAGCGCTTGCAAAAGACCTTACTGAAGCTGGTGCTGAAGTTGAGGTTAAGTAATCTAGCTTACGCTAGGTTCGCTGCCTGAGTAATCAGGCAAGGGCTGGTGATTATTTAATCACCGGCCTTTTTGCGCTATGGAGCGATGCAATCCTGTAGCGCAAACAAAATCTAATTTTCTCTTTATTTTCAATTTGTTATGTAAATTAACGGTGAAAGTAACCGAGCAAAATAGAACAACAATTTAATGTTGTACATCTTGGCATAGATGCCAGTTAAGTCTGTTCTTACAAGAACAGGTCGGGTCAAAGATCAGCAAGCTGAGGAACCCCATGGCTTACTCTTATTCTGAAAAGAAACGTATCCGTAAGGATTTTGGTAAACGTCCACAAGTTTTGGATATACCTTTCTTACTGTCGACGCAGTTAGAATCGTTTAAAAAATTCTTAGTCCCTGACGCTGATGGCGATCACGGTTTGGAAGCTGCTTTCCGTTCTGTGTTTCCGATCAAAAGCTACTCGGGAAATTCTGAGCTACAATACGTAAGTTATCGTATTGGTGAGCCAGTATTCGATGTAAAAGAATGTCAAATTCGCGGTGTGACTTATTCTGCTCCACTTCGCGTAAAATTGCGTCTTGTGGTGATGGACAAAGAAGCACCAGGCACAGTTAAAGACATAAAAGAGCAAGAAGTTTACATGGGCGAAATTCCGCTCATGACTGATACCGGTACCTTTGTAATCAATGGTACAGAGCGTGTTATCGTTTCTCAGCTACACCGTAGCCCTGGTGTATTCTTTGATAACGACCGTGGTAAAACTCACTCGTCAGGTAAAGTACTCTATAACGCGCGTGTAATTCCTTACCGTGGTTCATGGTTAGACTTCGAGTTTGATGCAAAAGATAACCTATATGTACGTATTGACCGTCGTCGTAAATTACCGGCGTCAATTATCTTACGTGCACTAGAGTTTTCTACAGAAGAAATTCTAGATATCTTCTTCGATACCACTGCGTTTGAAGTAACTGATGGTAAAGTTCTTATGGAACTTGTGCCTTCACGTTTACGTGGTGAAACTGCCGCTTTTGATATCAAAGGCGAAGACGGTGAAGTCCTTGTTGAAGCGGGTCGTCGTATTACTGCGCGTCACATCAAGAACATCGAGAAAAAAGGTATTAACCAATTAGAAGTACCGCATGAGTACATCATTGGTCGTGTTGTAGCTAAAAACTATGTTGATGAATCAACAGGTGAGATCATCGCAAACGCGAATGACGAGCTATCACTTGAGCTAATGGCTGAATTGGTTAAAGCAGGTCACACTAAGATTGATACACTATATATCAACGAAGTGGACAGCGGCGCCTACATGTCAGATACATTACGTATCGACACAACAAGCAACCGTTTAGAAGCATTAGTAGAAATTTATCGTATGATGCGCCCAGGCGAGCCACCAACGAAAGACGCGGCTGAAGCCTTATTTGATAACTTGTTCTTCTCTGACGAGCGTTACGATTTATCAACAGTTGGTCGTATGAAGTTCAATAGCCGTGTAGGCTATGACTCAGATACAGGCCCAGGCACATTATCGAAAGAAGACATCGTAGCTGTTATGAAAGTGCTTATCGCTATTCGTAACGGTGTTGGCGATGTTGATGATATCGACCACTTAGGCAACCGTCGTATCCGTAGTGTTGGCGAAATGGCTGAGAACCAATTCCGTGTTGGTCTAGTACGTGTTGAACGTGCTGTACGTGAGCGTTTAAGCTTAGGTGACCTTGATGCGGTAATGCCACAAGATCTTATTAACGCTAAGCCTATTTCGGCAGCGGTTAAAGAGTTCTTTGGTTCATCTCAGTTATCACAGTTCATGGACCAAAATAACCCGCTTTCAGAAGTAACGCACAAGCGTCGTATTTCTGCATTAGGTCCGGGTGGTTTAACACGTGAACGCGCTGGCTTCGAAGTTCGAGACGTTCACGTAACTCACTATGGTCGTGTATGTCCAATCGAAACGCCTGAGGGTCCAAACATCGGTCTAATTAACTCATTGTCTACGTACGCACGTACTAATGACTATGGTTTCTTAGAAACACCTTACCGTAAAGTGGTAAACGGTGTAGTTACTGATGAAGTAGATTACTTATCAGCCATTGAAGAAGGTCAGTTTGTTATCGCTCAGGCGAACTCAAACTTGAACGACAACAATGAGTTTGTTGATGAACTAATTCCATGTCGTCACAAAGGTGAATCAACCTTTATGGGCAAGATGGACCAGCAATATATGGACGTATCACCACAACAGGTGATCTCTGTAGCGGCAGCACTTATCCCGTTCCTAGAACACGATGATGCTAACCGTGCATTGATGGGTTCAAACATGCAACGTCAAGCCGTACCAACACTTATCGCGGATAAACCGTTAGTAGGTACAGGTATTGAGCTTACACTAGCGAAAGATTCTGGTGTAACGATCGTTGCTAAGCGTGGTGGTGAAGTAATGTATGCGGATGCAAGCCGCATCGTTGTAAATGTACATGAAGATGAGCGTATTCCAGGTGAAGCGGGCATCGATATTTACAACCTTACTAAATACACTCGTTCAAACCAAAATACATGTATTAACCAAAAACCAACTTGTATGGTTGGTGAGCCGGTAACACGTGGTGACGTATTAGCAGATGGTCCTTCGACTGACTTAGGTGACTTAGCACTTGGTCAGAACCTTCGCGTGGCATTCATGCCATGGAACGGTTATAACTTCGAGGATTCAATCCTACTATCTGAGCGTGTAGTTCAAGAAGATCGTCTAACGACTATCCACATTCAAGAACTACAATGTATCGCACGTGATACTAAATTAGGTCCTGAAGAGATCACAGCAGATATCCCTAACGTAGGTGAGTCTGCACTAGGCAAGCTTGATGAATCAGGCGTTGTTTATATCGGTGCTGAAGTGAAAGGCGGCGATATCCTAGTAGGTAAAGTGACTCCGAAAGGCGAAACGCAATTAACGCCAGAAGAAAAGCTACTACGTGCTATCTTCGGTGAGAAAGCGTCAGACGTTAAAGACAGCTCTTTACGCGTACCAAACTCTGTAACTGGTACTGTAATCGACGTACAAGTTTTCACCCGTGACGGTGTTGAAAAAGATAAGCGTGCGTTAGAAGTTGAAGACATGCAGCTTCGCGAAGCGAAGAAAGACTTCAACGAAGAGTTCCGTATCTTAGAAGCCGGTGTATTAGACCGTGCTCGTAAGTTACTTGTTGACGCAGGTCTGAACGCAGATTCAATTGCATCACTAAATGCTGAAAAGCTGCTTACTCAAAGCCTTGCTGAAGAAGACAAGCAAGCTGAACTTGAGCAACTAGCTGCACAGTACGATGAGCTTAAAGCTGAATACGATAAGAAGTTTGAAAACAAACGTCGTAAGATCACTCAAGGTGATGACTTAGCACCAGGCGTACTTAAGATTGTTAAAGTATACCTAGCTGTTAAACGTCGTATCCAACCGGGTGATAAGATGGCGGGTCGTCACGGTAACAAAGGTGTTATCTCGACTATCGTACCAGTAGAAGATATGCCATACGATGACAAAGGTCGTACGGTAGACATCGTTCTGAACCCGCTAGGTGTACCATCACGTATGAACATCGGTCAGATCCTAGAAACACACATGGGTCTTGCTGCACGTGGTGTGGGTGAGCGCTTAGAAGAAATGATGAAAGAGCAGCGTGAACTGCACGAAATCCGTAGCTTCGTTAAGAAAGTTTACGAATTAGGTGATTGTCGTCAGAAAGTCGATATTGACACTTTCTCAGATGACGAAGTTCGTCGCTTAGCTGAAAACTTGAAAGGTGGTTTACCGATCGCAACTCCAGCCTTTGATGGTGCTCGTGAAGGCGAGATCAAAGACTTACTAGAGCTTGGTGGTTATCCAAGAAGCGGTCAAGTTACACTTTATGATGGCCGTACTGGCGATCAGTTTGAACGTCAAGTAACTGTTGGTTACATGTACATGCTGAAACTTAACCACTTGGTTGATGACAAGATGCACGCACGTTCAACTGGTTCTTACAGCCTTGTTACTCAGCAGCCGCTGGGTGGTAAAGCGCAGTTCGGTGGCCAGCGTTTCGGTGAGATGGAGGTGTGGGCACTAGAAGCTTACGGTGCTGCATATACTCTACAAGAAATGCTAACAGTGAAATCGGATGACGTGAACGGTCGTACTAAGATGTATAAGAACATCGTAGATGGTAACCATAAAATGGAACCAGGTATGCCAGAATCGTTCAACGTATTGTTGAAAGAAATCCGCTCACTGGGTATCAACATCGAGTTGGAAGAAAATTAAGCCATTTAGGTGCGGCGTAAGCCGCACCTGTTAGGCCGAATAGAATGTAGGGGCGATTGGTTCGCCCTCAAGATTAACCTCCGACAGGAGAGCTAAGGTGAAAGACTTACTTAAGTTTCTGAAGCAACAAAATAAGACCGAAGAATTCGATGCAATTCGCATTGGTCTTGCTTCGCCAGATATGGTTCGTTCATGGTCATACGGTGAAGTAAAGAAACCTGAGACAATCAACTACCGTACTTTCAAGCCTGAGCGCGACGGCTTATTCTGTGCCCGTATTTTCGGCCCAGTGAAAGATTATGAGTGTTTATGTGGTAAATATAAGCGCCTTAAGCACCGTGGTGTTATTTGTGAAAAGTGTGGCGTTGAAGTAACGCTTACTAAAGTGCGTCGTGACCGTATGGGTCACATTGAGCTTGCGAGCCCAGTTGCGCACATTTGGTTCTTAAAATCATTACCGTCACGTATCGGCTTAATGCTAGACATGACACTTCGTGACATCGAGCGCGTACTTTACTTCGAATCATTCGTTGTAACTGAGCCTGGTATGACAACGCTTGAGCGTGGTCAACTTTTAGGTGAAGAAGAGTACCTAGATGCACTAGAAGAGCACGGTGATGAGTTTGAAGCGAAGATGGGTGCGGAAGCAGTTTTAGACTTGCTTCGTGAACTTGATCTTGGCCAATTAATTGCTGAAATGCGTGAAGAGTTACCAACAATTAACTCTGAAACTAAGCGTAAGAAGATCACTAAACGTCTTAAATTAATGGAATCTTTCCACCAATCAGGTAACAACCCTGAGTGGATGATCATGACAGTACTTCCAGTACTTCCACCTGATCTACGTCCATTAGTACCGCTAGACGGTGGTCGTTTTGCGACTTCTGATCTGAATGACCTTTACCGTCGTGTTATTAACCGTAATAACCGTCTTAAGCGTCTATTAGATCTAGCAGCACCAGACATTATCGTACGCAACGAAAAACGTATGTTACAAGAAGCGGTAGATGCGCTACTTGATAACGGTCGTCGCGGTCGTGCGATCACAGGTTCTAACAAACGTCCTCTTAAATCGCTTGCTGATATGATCAAAGGTAAGCAAGGTCGTTTCCGTCAGAACTTACTTGGTAAACGTGTAGATTACTCAGGCCGTTCTGTAATCACAGTAGGTCCTACGCTTAAACTACACCAGTGTGGTCTTCCTAAGAAGATGGCACTTGAGCTATTCAAACCATTTATCTACGGCAAACTAGAGCGTCGCGGCATGGCTACGACTATCAAAGCTGCGAAGAAGATGGTTGAGCGTGAAGTGGCAGAAGTATGGGATGTATTAGACGAAGTAATTCGTGAACATCCAGTATTACTTAACCGTGCACCAACTCTTCACCGTTTGGGTATCCAAGCGTTCGAACCTGTGCTTATCGAAGGTAAAGCGATCCATTTACACCCATTAGTTTGTGCGGCGTACAACGCTGACTTCGATGGTGACCAAATGGCGGTACACGTACCGTTAACGCTTGAAGCACAGTTAGAAGCACGTGCGCTAATGATGTCTACAAACAACATCCTATCTCCAGCGAATGGTGAGCCAATCATCGTTCCTTCACAGGACGTTGTATTAGGTCTTTACTACATGACTCGTGATCGCATTAATGCGAAAGGCGAAGGCACTGTATTTAAAGATCCTAAAGAAGCTGAAAAAGCATACCGCAGCGGTAACGCTGAGTTACATGCACGCGTAAAAGTACGTATCAGCGAGACAATTAGTACAGAAGAGGGTGATGCAGTTGAGCAAGTATCTATTGTTGAAACAACAGTAGGTCGTGCAATTCTTTCACTAATCCTACCTAAAGGCATGCCGTTTGAGCTAATCAACCAAGCCCTAGGTAAGAAACAAATTTCTGGCTTATTAAACGAGTGTTACCGTCGTCTAGGTCTTAAAGATACAGTAATCTTTGCTGACCAAGTAATGTACACAGGTTTCCACTACGCGATGAAGTCAGGTGTTTCAATCGGTATCGATGACTTAGTTATCCCACCGGTTAAAGCAGAAATTATTGAATCAGCGGAAGCTGAAGTAACTGAAATCAACCAACAATTCCAATCAGGTCTTGTAACGGCTGGTGAAAAGTACAACAAAGTTATCGATATCTGGTCACGTGTAAATGAAAACTTATCACGTGAGATGATGGCGAACTTATCAAAAGACACTGTAATTAACGCGAAAGGCGAAGAAGAAGAGCAATCTTCATTCAACTCAGTGTTTATGATGGCAGACTCAGGTGCACGTGGTAGCGCCGCTCAGATCCGTCAGTTAGCGGGTATGCGTGGTCTAATGGCACGTCCAGATGGTTCAATCATCGAGACACCAATCACGGCGAACTTCCGTGAAGGTCTAAACGTACTACAGTACTTCATCTCGACGCACGGTGCGCGTAAAGGTCTTGCCGATACAGCACTTAAAACAGCAAACTCGGGTTACTTAACGCGTCGTCTAGTAGACGTTGCACAAGACTTAGTAATCAATGAAGACGATTGTGGCACAGAAGATGGCTTAACAATGAAACCGCTTATCGAAGGTGGTGACGTTGTAGAAGCACTTCGCGAACGTGTTCTTGGTCGTGTTGTTGCTGAAGATGTATTAATCCCTGGTACAAACGAAGTACTTGTTGAGCGTAACATCATGCTTGACGAAAAACTGTGTGACCTTTTAGAAGAGCACTCAGTAGACGAAGTACGCGTTCGTTCAGTAATCACTTGTGATAATGACTTTGGTGTATGTGCTAAGTGTTACGGTCGTGACCTTGCGCGTGGCCACATCATCAACCCAGGTGAGTCAGTAGGTGTTATCGCGGCACAATCAATCGGTGAGCCGGGTACACAGCTTACGATGCGTACCTTCCACATCGGTGGTGCGGCATCTCGAGCGTCTGCTGAAAACAGTGTACAAGTTAAAACTAACGGTACATTGAAGTTACACAATGCGAAGTACGTATTAAACACAGACGGTAAGATTGTTATCACGTCTCGTTCAACAGAGATCACTATCATTGATAGCTTTGGTCGTGAGAAAGAGCGTTATAAAGTACCTTACGGTGCGGTGTTAACTGTACAAGATAATGCAGAAGTTCAAGGTAACGATATCGTTGCAACTTGGGATCCGCATAGTCACCCAATCGTTCTTGAGCACAAGTCAAAAATCTCGTTCAGCGACATTGATGACTCAAATACCGAAGCACAAACAGACGAGTTAACTGGTTTAACACGTGTGGTTGTTAAAGACTTAGGTAAAGCGAATGCGAAAGAACCTAAACTAATCATCGAAAGCGATGAGCGTGGTCTGCAAGAAACACGTCTACCTTCATTCACAACGATTGAAGTAACAGACGGCGCAACTGCAAACCCAGGTGACGTACTTGCACGTATTCCGCAAGAAGGTTCGAAAACTCGTGATATCACGGGTGGTCTACCTCGCGTAGCTGACTTATTCGAAGCACGTAAGCCGAAAGATCCTGCAATCCTTGCAGAAATCACAGGTACAATCAGCTTTGGTAAAGAAACGAAAGGTAAGAAGCGTCTTGTAATCACTCCTGCTGAGGGTGACGCATACGAAGAGATGATCCCTAAATGGCGTCAACTTAACGTGTTCGAAGGTGAGCAAGTGTCTAAAGGTGAGGTTATCGCCGATGGTCCTGAGTCACCACATGACATCTTACGCCTACGTGGTGTAACTCATGTAGCTAACTATATCGTTAACGAAGTGCAAGAGGTTTACCGCTTGCAAGGCGTTAAGATCAATGACAAGCACATTGAGACAATTATTCGTCAGATGCTACGTAAATGTATCATCCTTGACGGCGGTGACACTGAGTTCTTAGCCGGTGAACAAGTTGAAGTGGCACGCGTTAATATCGCGAACCGTGAACTTGAGAAACAAGGCAAGATCCCAGCGAAGTTTGAAATCCAATTAATGGGTATCACTAAAGCGTCACTTGCAACAGAATCTTTCATTTCTGCAGCATCGTTCCAGGAAACTACACGTGTCCTAACAGAAGCCGCTGTAAATGGTAAGAGCGATGAGCTTCGTGGTCTGAAAGAGAACGTAATCGTGGGTCGTCTGATCCCAGCCGGTACTGGCTTTGCGTATCACCAAGACCGTTTGAACCGTCGCAAGCAAGGTGAAATCGTTGAAGAGCAAACAGTAAGCGCTGAAGAGGCAACTCAGGCACTAACTGATGCACTTAACGCAGATATCTCTGGAAACCAATAATCTCAGCTTAATCAATAGATTAAGAAATCGTGAGGCAGTAATCTGCTGCCTTACGATGAGTTAAGGTTGACAGGTTAAACTTTGCTCATTAAAATTCCGCCACCCATTTGCCTGCACGTTTTGTAACGAGCATGTAAACAGGGCGGATTTTTTTATTTTTTCAGTAGTAATTTTAATTTCAGGAGCTATTTAAATGGCAACTATTAACCAGCTAGTGCGTAAGCCACGTCGTAGCAAGGTTACTAAAAGTAACTCAGCTGCACTTAAAGCGTGTCCGCAAAAGCGTGGTGTATGTACTCGTGTATATACAACTACACCTAAGAAACCAAACTCTGCATTACGTAAAGTAGCGCGTGTTCGTTTAACTAACGGTTTCGAAGTAACATCATACATTGGTGGTGAAGGCCACAACCTACAAGAGCACAGTGTAATCCTAATCCGTGGTGGTCGTGTTAAAGACTTACCAGGTGTGCGTTTCCACACTGTACGTGGTGCACTTGACTGTGCAGGCGTTAGCGACCGTCGTCAAGCTCGTTCTAAATACGGTGCTAAACGCCCTAAGGGCTAATGGTTCTCCGTTAGTAAGGCCAAGCACTAAATTTTTAAATTAATTGTTTTGGGTATTGACTCTAAAAGAGCAAACCTGAAGATACCGGAGATAGAAAATGCCTAGAAGACGCGTAATAGGTCAACGTAAAATTCTTCCAGATCCTAAGTTCGGATCGGAACTTCTTGCTAAATTCGTTAACGTAGTAATGTTAGACGGCAAGAAATCTACTGCTGAAAAAATCGTTTATGGTGCGTTAGACGTGGCTGCTGAGAAATCAGGCAAGTCGCACCTAGAAATCTTTGAAGCTGCACTTGAAAACGTTCGCCCACAGGTAGAGGTTAAATCTCGCCGTGTTGGTGGTTCAACGTACCAAGTACCAGTTGAAGTACGTCCAGTACGTCGCAACGCATTAGGTATGCGTTGGTTAGTAGACGCTGCACGTAAGCGTGGCGAAAAATCTATGGGCTTACGTTTAGCCCAAGAAATCGTTGACGCTGCTGACAACAAAGGCACTGCGGTTAAGAAACGTGAAGACGTTCACCGTATGGCTGAAGCGAATAAAGCATTCGCTCATTACCGTTGGTAATCTGCCCTTAACCTTTAAGAGGATCATATGGCACGTACAACTCCACTTGAGCGTTACCGTAATATTGGTATTTGTGCTCACGTAGATGCAGGCAAAACCACCACAACAGAACGAGTTCTGTTCTACACGGGTCTTTCTCATAAGATCGGTGAAGTACATGATGGCGCTGCAACTATGGATTGGATGGAGCAGGAACAAGAGCGTGGTATCACAATCACTTCTGCTGCAACAACGTGTTTCTGGAAAGGGATGGACGCTCAATTTGACGACCATCGTATCAATATTATTGATACGCCAGGACACGTAGATTTCACTATCGAAGTAGAGCGTTCTTTACGCGTACTAGATGGTGCGGTAGTTGTTCTTTGTGCTTCATCTGGTGTACAGCCGCAAACTGAGACAGTCTGGCGTCAAGCGAACAAGTACGAAGTTCCGAGAATGATCTTCGTAAATAAAATGGATCGCACAGGCGCTGACTTCTTAACGGTTGTAGAGCAGGTGGAATCTCGTCTTGGAGCAACGCCTGTTCCAATTCAGCTTCCAATTGGGGCTGAAGACGACTTTAAAGGTGTTATAGACCTTATCAAGATGAAAGCCATTAACTGGAATGAAGAAGACCAGGGAATGACTTTCACTTATGAGGCTATTCCGGCAGACCTTCAGGAATTAGCTGAAGAATGGCGTTCTCACTTAGTTGAGAGTGCAGCTGAAGCATCTGAAGAACTAATGGAAAAATACTTAGAAGGTGAAGACCTGACTGAAGCTGAAATTAAAGCAGCTTTACGTCAGCGCACATTAGCAAACGAAATTGTTCCCATGACGTGTGGTAGTGCATTTAAAAATAAGGGTGTTCAAGCTGTGCTTGATGCTGTTATTGAATATATGCCTGCACCAACACAAGTGAAACAAATCCAAGGTATCGTTGAAGATGGTACTGAGGAAGAACGTCCTGCTGATGATAACGCACCGTTTGCCGCACTTGCTTTTAAGATTGCGACAGACCCGTTCGTTGGCACCTTGACCTTCTTCCGTGTTTACTCTGGTACAGTTAAACAGGGTGACGCGGTATATAACCCAGTTAAAAGCAAGCGTGAGCGACTTGGTCGTATCGTTCAGATGCATTCAAACTCACGTGAAGAGATCAAAGTAGTCTACGCAGGCGACATCGCGGCGGCTATTGGTCTTAAAGACGTAACGACAGGTGAAACACTGTGTGATCCGAACTCAATTATTACGCTTGAGCGTATGGAGTTCCCAGAGCCAGTTATCTCTGTTGCGGTTGAGCCTCGCACAATCGCTGACCAAGATAAGATGGGGATTGCGCTGGGTAAACTAGCTGCAGAAGATCCATCTTTCCGCGTACAGACTGACGAAGAATCAGGCCAGACTATTATTTCTGGTATGGGTGAACTTCACCTTGATATCATTGTCGACCGTATGAAGCGTGAATTCAGTGTTGAATGTAACGTTGGTAAGCCGCAGGTAGCATACCGTGAAGCTATCCGCTCAGCTGTTGAAGTTGAAGGAAAGTTCGTACGTCAATCAGGTGGTCGTGGTCAATATGGTCACGTCTGGCTTAAACTTGAACCGATGGATATTTCGGAAGATGAAGCGCCAACTTACGAGTTCGTTAACGAAATCGTTGGTGGTGCGGTTCCTAAGGAATACATCCCTGCGGTAGATAAAGGCATCCAAGAGCAAATGACTCAAGGTGTGCTGGCAGGCTACCCATTACTTGGCGTCAAGGCGACTCTATTTGATGGTTCATTCCATGATGTAGACTCGAATGAGATGGCATTTAAGATTGCAGGTTCAATGGCGATGAAGAAAGGTGCGCTTGAAGCAAATCCTGCTCTTCTTGAACCAGTAATGAAGGTTGAAGTTATCACTCCTGAAGAAAACATGGGTGATGTAGTTGGTGACTTAAATCGTCGCCGCGGCATGATCGAAGGCATGGAAGAAGCATTTGGTGGTCTTAAGCAAATTAATGCGCAAGTCCCACTTTCTGAAATGTTTGGTTATGCAACTGATCTGCGATCTGCAACACAAGGCCGTGCATCGTACTCTATGGAGTTCTTAAAGTATGCAGAAGCCGCGAAGAATGTTGCAGATGCAATAATTGCAGCTCGCGCTGTTACATGATTTAGCTTGTCTGGCCCAATAGTGGGTCAGGCGTTAATTTCTTTATAGGAATTTTTTAAGATGGCAAAAGAAAAGTTTGAACGCGTAAAACCGCACGTAAACGTAGGTACAATCGGCCACGTTGACCACGGTAAAACTACCCTAACTGCAGCAATCACTAACGTACTTGCAAAAGTATACGGTGGTG
>NZ_JAKKCT010000012.1:0-25383 GCF_021728095.1 Pseudoalteromonas sp. L1
AAGTCTCTGAAGGGCCGTTGAAGACTACAACGTTGATAGGCAGGATGTGGAAGTGGTGTGAGCCATTAAGCTAACCTGTACTAATTACCCGTGAGGCTTAACCATACAACGCCAAACGCGTTTTGTGACAGCGTAACGAACAGAAGTTAAGAAACTAAAGTAGAATTTACTTAAAATCAGCATTCCGAATTTAGTAGTCGCGATTTTATATCGCGTTTACAACACATTTTGCTTGGTGACAATAGCGTTTTGGACCCACCTGACTCCATGCCGAACTCAGTAGTGAAACGAAACAGCGCCGATGATAGTGTGGCATTTGCCATGTGAAAGTAGGACATCGCCAGGCTCCTAATTAAAGAAACCCGTTGCAGCAATGCAACGGGTTTTTTGTGTTTGTCGTCGCGATTTTATACGCGCTCTATCCGCGAATAGATAGCCCATGACGTGGAGTAAGCTCGCGGCTACGCGATAAGCCATCCAATATAATGAGAGTGTGGCAGATACCATAAAAAGCAGGATATCCACTGCGTAGCCCACCATGGCTCCAAATAAGCGAAACCCCTTTGTGGAAATTCAGCGGCTTTTTGTGTGTCGTCGCGATTTTACATCGCGTGATGAGACTACGTGGGCGTAGATCTTATGTAGGACGGGATGAATAGGACGGAATGAAGCCGATGCTATTTGGGACTAAAATACAGAGGTTATTAATAAAATGGTTGCGTTAATACTAAAGTAAAGCCACTGCTGTATGCCCGCATTATTACTGTAAAAACAAAAACGCCAGCATATAGCTGGCGTTTTTATTCAGGAAGTAAGCTCGTTATTAAGCTTTAGGTCCTGCAGATTTGATTGCTTCAGAAACGTCGTATTTTGCGAAATTTTCTGTGAAGTCAGATGCTAGCTTGTTTGCGTATTCTGCGTACTTCTCTTTATCTTCCCATGTGTTGATAGGGTTAAGAAGTTGGCTATCTACGCCAGGAACTGCAACTGGTACATCTAGGTTAAGTACGTCGATGTGTTGAGTTTCAACATCTGCTAGTTTACCTGATACGATTGCATCAACTACAGCACGTGTAGTCGGAATATCGAAACGCTTACCTGTGCCGTAAGGGCCACCAGTCCAACCTGTGTTAACTAGGTATACTTTAGCGCCAAATTCACGTACACGCTTCATTAGAAGCTCTGCATAAACGCCTGCTGGGCGTGGGAAGAATGGTGCACCGAAACAGGTTGAGAAAGTTGATTCAATATCACTTGTTGAGCCGATTTCAGTTGAACCTACTTTTGCAGTGTAACCGCTTAGGAAGTGGTAAGCTGCAGCTTCTTCAGTAAGTACTGAAACTGGTGGTAATACGCCGCTTACGTCACATGTTAAGAATACAACGGCTTTTGGTTCGCCTGCACGGTTTTCTACTTTACGTTTTTCAACGTGCTCTAGAGGGTAAGCTGCGCGGCTATTTTGTGTAAGGCTAGTATCATGGAAGTCTGGCACACGGTTTTCGTCAAGTACAACGTTTTCTAAGATTGTACCAAAGCGAATTGCATTCCAAATAACAGGCTCATTCTTTTGTGATAAGTCGATACATTTAGCGTAACAACCACCCTCGATATTAAATACGCTACCTGGTGCCCAGCCGTGCTCGTCATCACCGATTAGGAAACGAGTAGGATCTGCAGATAATGTTGTTTTACCTGTACCAGAAAGACCGAAGAATAGCGCAGTGTCGCCAGCTTCACCTACGTTTGCAGAGCAGTGCATTGGTAATACACCTTTTGCAGGAAGTAGGAAGTTCTGTACAGAGAACATTGATTTTTTCATTTCACCGGCATAACGCATACCTGCCAGTAGCACTTTACGTTGTGCAAAGTTGATAATTACTGTGCCATCGCTATTTGTGCCATCACGTTCTGGATCACAAACAAAAGAAGGGACATTCATTACCTGCCACTGAGGTAAATCAGATGCATTATAAGTATCAGGTTCGATAAACATGTTTTTGGCAAAGATGTGATGCCATGCAGTTTCTGTTGTTACAACAACAGGTAAATAGTGCTCAGGGTCTGCGCCAACTTCTAGGTGAGAGATGAAGTGGTCATTACTTTGCACATGTGCTTCTACGCGAGCCCATAAGGCGTCGAATTTGTTAGCATCGAAAGGACGGTTTACGTTACCCCATTGGATTTCGTTTTCAGTACTTGGTTCTTGAACAATAAAACGGTCTTTTGGTGAACGGCCAGTACGACGACCAGTATTTGCAACAAAAGCACCATTAGCGGCTAAAGTCCCTTCGCCACGACGGATTGCGTGTTCGACAAGTTCAGCTGCAGTTAGATCGACAAAACGAGTAGCGTTTGCAGTCATGTTTATACCTAAATTGTGTGAGATTGAACGGGATAGCTCTGGGGTTCTTATTTCCCTTAAGCTGAAATAATAGTAACAGAAGGATTAGGGATATTCGAGAGTCTGAAGGCCTTAAAAACACATATATTTGGCAAAAAACATGAATAATTTCAATGATACCGGTGTCATGAAAGAGTGGTTTTTTATGATACCGGTGTCATAAAATTATACAAAAAAGCCGTAATAAATACGGCTTTTAATATAATATTATTATTAAGAGCTGCTTTAGTTGAAAATAGCTTTAATATCTTGCTCGTTAAAGATGTAATCCTTTAGGCAGTAATGACAGCTAATTTTAACTTCACCATTTGCTTTTACGTCTTCAAGTAACGCATCTTGACCAAGGTTAACTAACGCAGTAATTGTTTTTTCACGGCTGCATCCACAACGAAAAGTAATTTTTTGCGGTTCAAACAACTGCGGGTTATCTTCATGATATAGGCGAGTAAGCACTGTATTTGCATCTAGGTGAAGTAATTCTTCATCCTTAATTGTGTTGCTGAGTGCTTCTAGATGCGTGAAGTCTTCTACAGATTTCTCTTTATTAACCGGTAATACTTGCAAGAAAAGACCCGCCGCTTTGGCTGAGTCAGTTGTCACTTCTGTTGCAAACCATAAGCGTGTTTTCAATTGCTCTGATTGTTCAAAGTAACTTTCAAGGCATTTATCTAGACTATCATGCTCTAAAGGCACAATACCTTGGTAACGCTCGCCCTTTGTTGGGGTAATCGTAATGACCATATAACCATTTCCGATTAAATCTTTAATTGTGTTCCCTTGCACCTCACCTTGTAGGCGCGCAATGCCACGCATATTTTGCTTATCATCTCCATTAATAACAGCATATTTTACTGGACCGTCTCCTTGTAATTGGACGGCTATCTCACCTTCAAATTTTAGGGTTGCTGTGAGTAAACAAGTTGCTACAAGTAACTCACCAAGTAGAGCTTGCACAGGGGCAGGATAATTGTGGTTAGCGATCATCTCTTGATAGGTTTGGTCTATTTGTACGAGTTCACCACGTACATCGAGTTGATCAAATATATAACGATGAAGTAAATCTTGTTGCATGGAGCATTACCTAACTTGATTTCATTTTTAACAGTTCACGTCTTTGCTTTTTATCTGGCTTACGATCAGGGTGTGGAGCAAAGAAGCTGTTGTTCTTACGGGCGATAGCATTTGCTTCGCGTTTCTCAATACTTGCTTGAGTTTCTTGGTATAAGGTTTGTGCAATGGGGGCTCCTTGGCGTTTATCAAGGATTTTTTCAATCGTGACTATCTTTTCGTCGACCCCTTGTAGTAGTTTTACTACTGCACCCACTTCGACTATTTTACTTGGTTTAGTACGTTGTCCATTATAATGCACTTTACCGCCTTGTACCATGTCTCGTGCTATTGAGCGGGTTTTATAAAAGCGTGCAGCCCATAACCATTTATCTAGGCGTACGCTTAACTCGTCTTGTTTGTCTTGCGACTGTTTAGTGTTAACTTTTGACACAATTACGCTCTTCTAAAGCTACTCAATATATAGGCAAAATTTATCATGAAACTTAATTATAAAGAAACAGTCAAAGCCTTGCTTTGAACTCCTACTCGTTAGAATCACTCTGTTTACAAAGTTTAATATATGTGCGCTTGTTGAATGAAAAATGAAAGGGTAGTATAAGCCAGCTATTAGGCAGTAAATTAAAATAAGAATTAAAGTTTATGGATCAACACTTACAACAAGTTAGACAATTTTTGAATGGCCTACCACATGCCAAATTGAGTGCATTTGTAGTGCTATTAGTTGTTGTTTATATAGCATTTTTGTCATCTAAGTTGTTTTGGTTGTTATGGCCTGAGCCTAATGCAAAAGTATTGCCTGCAAATCGAGTAAGTTTGAATACGACTCGCACAGATACTGTCAGTTCTCAACAAATTATTGATCAGCATTTATTTGGAAAAGTGATTGTTGACTCAAAAAAACCTACCGCTAAGCAAACACATGTTATTAATAATGCTCCAGAAACACGGTTAAGTATCAACTTAACCGGCATTGTTGCAGTGAGCCAAGATGATCAAGCAGGTTTAGCAATTATTGAATCTCAAGGAAGACAAGAAACATATGTAGTCGATGATGCTATTCAAGGCACACGGGCTAAGTTAGCTCAAGTTTTGCCTGATCGGGTTATTTTAGATGTGAGTGGTCGTTTTGAAACATTGATGTTAGATGGCCTTGATTTCACTAAAACAGTCTCTATGCCTGTGTTGGCCGCAAAGGCGGAGCCCGAATTACAAGAAGGTCCTCAGCCTTTTGATACCGAAAGAGAAATAAACCCAACGGCAGATGAAGACGTTAAAGAAGCGATTATTGAAACGCGCGAAGAAGTATTAAACGATCCTGGCAAACTATTCGACTATATTCGTGTATCGCAAGCGATGGTTGATGGTGAGCTTGTGGGTTATCGCTTAAGCCCTGGTAAAGACCCAGAGCTATTTAAGCAAATGGGATTAATGAATAATGATTTAGCTGTTGCTATAAATGGCTATCAATTAAATGATTTAAAACAGGCGATGTCGGCTATAAACGAATTACGTAATAGTACTGACGCAAGTATCACTATCGAGCGGGATGGTGAGCAAATTGATGTGCAATTTAGCCTGCAATAACTAGCTTTGGAGTTTTTATAAAATGGTTCACGCGCTACACCTCAAAAAAATTAAAAAAGGGTTAGCTAAATATGCAGCGCTTTTTTTGTTAACAGGATTATCGCTCTCAGTTTCGGCTGTAGAGTACGCTGCAAATTTTAAAGGGACAGATATTAATGAATTTATTAATATCGTTGGGAAAAACCTAAATAAAACAGTCATTATTGACCCTAATGTGCGCGGTAAAGTTAATGTGCGCAGTTATGAGTTAATGGATGAGAAGCTCTATTATCAATTCTTCTTAAATGTACTTGAAGTGTATGGTTATTCAGCGGTAGAGATGGATAACGGTATCATCAAAATTGAGAAAAGCTCTGACGCTAAAAAGTCTAATGTTCCTTTGATTACAGAAGATAATCAAGCAAGCGGCGACATGATGGTGACACGCGTTGTGCGTGTTAAAAATGTGAGCGTTCAAGAGTTAGGGCCATTAGTACGTCAATTTAGCGACCAAAAAGATGGTGGTCATGTAGCAAACTTTAATGCAGCTAACGTGATGATGCTGACTGGACATGCTGCATCAGTAAATCGTTTAGTTGAAATTATTCGCTCCGTTGACCAAGCTGGTGATAAGCGTGTTGATATCGTAAAGCTTAAATTTGCAACGGCGGACGATGTTGTTTCTGTTGTTGAAAATATTTATAAAGACAGTGGTAAGGGAAGTGTTCCTGAGTTTTTAATTCCTAAAGTGGTGGCAGACGGTCGAACCAATAGCGTGATTGTTAGTGGTGAAGCTCAAGCCCGAACTCGTGCAGTTGAGCTTATTAGTCGCTTAGATGGTGAATTAGAGAACCAAGGTAATACTAAGGTTATCTATTTAAATTATGCGAAAGCAGATGAGCTTGTTAAGGTTTTACAAGGTGTAAGTAAAACGCTTGCAGAAGATGCTCAAGGCGGCGCAACTAAAACTCGTACACGTAATCAAAACGAAACCAGTATCGAAGCTCATCCAGACTCAAATTCATTGGTTATTACTGCACAACCAGACACCATGCGTTCATTGGAACAAGTGATTGAGCGTCTTGATATACGCCGTGCTCAAGTGTTGGTTGAAGCAATTATTGTCGAAGTTTTTGAAGCTGATGGTATTAACTTTGGTCTGCAATGGATTTCAGAGCAAGGCGGGATGATGCAGTTTAATAATGGTACTACAGTGCCAGTGGGCTCATTGGCTGTTGCCGCCGAACAAGCGCGAGATAAAACAATTACAGATAACGTCATTGGCACTGAAACAAGTAATGTTACGCCAATCGAAAGAACTGTAGAAGGTGACTTAGGCCCACTTGCAACCTTGCTTGGTGGTATTAATGGTCTAGCTATGGGTATTGTCAAAAACGACTGGGGCGCGATTATCCAAGCTGTGTCTTCTGATACCAATTCCAATATTCTTGCTACTCCGTCAGTAACCACTATGGATAACGAAGAAGCATCAATGATTGTTGGTCAAGAAGTGCCAATAATCACAGGGTCTCAAACAGGCTCAGATAACTCAAACCCTTTCCAAACAGTAGAACGTCAAGAAGTTGGTGTAAAGCTTAAAGTAACGCCACAAATTAACGATGGCTCAGCTGTACAGTTAACGATAGAGCAGGAAGTATCGAGTGTTAGTGGTGCAACAGCGGTTGATATTTCATTAGACAAGCGTGCAATTAAAACCACAGTGATGGCCGATGATGGTGGAATGGTTGTATTAGGCGGCTTGATTGACGAAAACGTTCAAGAAAGTGTGTCAAAAGTACCATTACTTGGTGACATCCCTGTACTTGGTCATTTATTCCGCTCAACCAGTACCAGCAAGCGTAAGCGTAATTTAATTGTATTTATTCGCCCTACAATCGTTCGTGATGGCATGAGTATGAATAAACTCAGTCATGTGAAATATAATTTCATTCGTGGTGAGCAACATAAACAAAAAGAAGATGGGATTGATTTAATGCCATTGACAGAAATGCCAATCTTGCCAGAGTGGAATGATGCCTTAGTCTTGCCACCAACGTACGAAGAATATTTAAAACAACAAAACGCAGATGATCGCAAAGATGACTGATGCAATTACAGAGATTAATGACGAGCTAGTCCATAACGAGCCAACTGAGCACGGTGAGCTTTTAACAAGTGATGATCTTGTCAGTTTGCCAGCTAAACGTTTGCCATTTTCATATGCGCGTCGTGTTGGCGTATTACTTAGTAAAAATGCTGATAACTGGACGGTTTATTATCGTGGCGAACTAGATGTAAATGCTTTGCTTGAAGTGCGACGAATTGCAGGCCATAGCTTTACTTTAGAGCAACTGGCAGATGATAAGTTTGAATTATTGCTTGAAGCATCTTATCAGCGAGATAGTTCTGAAACACAGCAAATGATGGAAGATATTGGCAATGAGGTTGATTTATTCTCATTAGCTGATGAATTGCCACAAACAGAAGATCTCCTTGCTGGTGATGACGATGCGCCAATCATCAAACTGATTAATGCCATGTTAAGTGAAGCGATTAAAGAAGGTGCGTCTGATATTCACATTGAAACTTTTGAGCAAGAATTAGTTATTCGCTTCAGGGTTGATGGAGTCTTAAAGGAAGTATTAAAACCAAATCGTAAACTTGCTTCTTTATTGGTGTCACGTATAAAGGTTATGGCTAAGCTCGATATTGCTGAAAAGCGTATCCCGCAAGATGGTCGTATTAGTTTACGTATTGCGGGTCGTGCTGTTGATGTGCGTGTATCAACCATGCCATCGAGTTTTGGTGAGCGTGTAGTACTGCGTCTACTAGATAAAAATAATGCCCGCCTAAATCTGGAAGATTTAGGCATGACAGAGCGTAACCGAGAGCTATTTGCAGATCTTATCAGTAAACCGCACGGTATCATCTTGGTAACTGGCCCGACAGGTTCTGGTAAAAGTACCACTTTATATGCAGGTATGAGTCAGATTAATTCGCGTGACCGCAATATTTTGACCGTAGAAGATCCGATTGAGTATGAGATCCCTGGTATTGGTCAGACTCAAGTAAATACGAAAGTAGATATGACCTTTGCCCGTGGCCTGCGGGCTATTCTTCGTCAGGATCCGGATGTTGTAATGGTTGGTGAAATCCGTGACCTTGAAACGGCCCAAATTGGTGTGCAAGCATCCCTAACGGGTCACTTAGTTATGTCGACACTGCATACTAATACGGCTGCCGGTGCGATTACCCGTATGGAAGACATGGGCGTAGAGCCTTTCTTGCTTTCATCATCACTATTGGGTGTATTGTCACAGCGTCTAGTGCGTACATTATGTAATAGCTGTAAAGAAGGACATGTTGCAGATGAGCGAGAATGTCAATTATTAGGTGTTAACCCATCTGAGCCCCCAACAATTTATCGCGCTGTGGGTTGTGAAGAGTGTAACTTTAATGGTTATCGTGGTCGTACAGGTATTCATGAACTGCTTGTTGTTGATGAGACAATCCGCGAGATGATTCACAGTGGCAAAGGCGAACAAAGTGTTGAAAAATATATTCGAACTCGTAGCCCAAGTATTCGCCAAGATGGTTGTAACCGCGTATTAGCAGGGCGAACGACATTGGAAGAAGTCTTACGTGTGACACGTGAGGAAGGTTAACCATGGCTGCATTTGAATACCGTGCCCTCGATGGCAAAGGAAAAGAGAAAAAAGGCATTCTTGAAGCCGATACGGTAAAGCAAATTCGCCAGACACTACGTGACCAAGGGTTAATGCCTTTAGAGGTTGTTGCGGCGGCGGAAGGTGAAAAGCAAGCTAAAGGAGCGAAAAAAACCTTATTTGGCAGCTTTTTTAAAGCAAAAATTTCGACTTCAGATTTAGCCTTAATCACTCGCCAACTAGCGACCTTAATTCAATCTGCATTGCCTGTTGAAGGGGCTGTAATGGCGGTGGCTGAGCAATGCGAAAAGCCCCGTTTAAAGCGCATGTTGATGTCGGTTCGTTCAAAGGTTGTAGAAGGATATACCCTCGCTGATGGAATGAGTGAGTTTCCACATGTGTTTGATGACCTATACCGTGCTATGGTAGCAGCAGGTGAGAAATCAGGTCATTTAGATCAGGTTTTAAATCGTTTAGCCGATTACACGGAACAACGCCAACATATGCGTAGTCAAATAACACAGGCAATGGTGTATCCAACCATTTTGGTGGTGTTTGCGATTGCCATTGTGTCTGTATTATTGGGGACTGTTGTTCCAAAAATATTAAAAACATTCGAAAAGTCTAAACAAGTATTACCTTGGACTACCGAATGGGTGATGGCTGCGAGTAACTTTGTACAGAACTATTGGTTTATTAGTTTGATCGTAATTACAGCTGTGTCTGTGGCTATCAAGCATGCTTTAAAGAAGCCAAAAATTCGCTTTTGGTTTGATGATAAAGTGCTGCACATGCCAGGTATAGGTAAGGTTGCACGTGGTGTTAATACTGCACGTTTCGCGCGAACTTTAAGTATTTTGTCGTCGAGTTCAGTACCATTACTTGAAGGTATGCGTATCTCAGGTGGGGTGTTAGTCAACGAAAAAATGAAGAGGTCAGTGCAAGATGCCGCAACTCGTGTCAGTGAGGGCGCAAGCCTTCGTGCTGCTTTACAGCAAACTAAGCTTTTCCCACCTATGATGCTTCATATGATCGCCAGTGGTGAAAAGTCCGGTGAGTTAGAACAAATGCTTGAACGTGCTGCTAACAACCAAGATCGAGAGTTTGAGAGTATGGTGAATGTCTCTTTAAAACTTTTGGAGCCAGCGATGATCGCATCAATGGCTGTTATTGTATTGTTTATCGTTATGGCAATACTCCAGCCTATTATGGCAATGAACAAGGCTGTTGGTCTTTAAATTAAGGAAGGTTAAAACGACGCATCATGAAGGTGTGACGTTTTATAATAAATATTGAAGAAAATTAGAGGTATTTTGTGAATAAACAATCAGGTTTCTCTTTACTAGAAGTTATGGTGGTGCTGGTTATCATCGGTATGATTATGTCGATCGTAGCGCCAAATATTATGGGTCAGCAAGAAGAGGCTGCAATAGATAAAGCACATTTAGATATTCAGCAAATTGAGGACGCGCTGAGTCTTTATAAGCTTAAAAATAAAACCTATCCAACCACTGAGCAAGGTCTTGAAGCATTAGTGAATAAAACAAGCATCGAGCCTATTCCTCGCCGTTTTCCTGAAGGCGGTTTTATTGAAAAACTACCGGAAGATCCATGGGGAAATCCTTATCAGCTAATTAGCCCAGGAGAAATTGGTAAAGTTGATATTTTCTCAATGGGCCCAGATGGTGAAGCGGGTACTGATGATGATATCGGTAACTGGGACGAAGAAAAGCAATAATGTGTAAACTCAGCCAGATGTTTACTCAATCTACACATCAAGGCTTACTGTTATGGTAAGCCTTGGTCGTTTGCATTTGGCTCGAGGCGTAAAACACGCAAAAGGTTTTAGCCTCATCGAAATACTAATGGTGCTGGTAGTGATTGGCTTTGTTACTAAAATGGTCGCCTATAGTTTTGATGGTGGTGCTGAAGAAGAGCTAGAAAAGCAAGCGCTAAGATTACACACCACAATCAATTTGGCATCAGAATTTGCTATATTGAATCAAGTTGAATTAGGTTTTCATTTAGATAAAAACGTGTTTGAGTTTCTCGTTTTTGATGGTGAAAAATGGGTCACCTTTGATCGCGAAAAGCTATTCGAACCGGTAGAAGTCGATAACCGTTTTAAACTAACCTTAAACCTTGAGGATTTGGCTTGGGCACAGGATAACTTATTAGAGCAATCTAATTGGCGTGAGCTTATGAGTGGCGGGGATGAAGATAGTTTACTTGAACTCAAAAAGTTAAAAATACCGCAAGTGCTTATTTTATCCTCGGGTGAAGTGAGTGCCTTTCAACTTACTTACGAACTTGAGAATGCGCGAGAGCCTATTTATTTTATTGAAGGTGAGTTTATGGCTCCGGTCCAATTTCGTAGGGAGCCTGAATAGTGATTAAAGCAGCTGGTTTTACATTACTTGAAGTGATGGTTGCCTTGGCTATATGCGCTATGGCAGGTATTGCAGCAATGCAGGCAACGGGTGAGCATATAAATCATCTCGCTACGATTGAAGAGCAAACATATGCTTCATGGGTTGCTGAGAATGTGATGGTTGAGCAACGCGCTAAAGGCCGTGAGTGGCAGGGCAAAAACGGCACAAAAGGGACTGAAACACTCGCTGGTTATGAATGGTATTGGCGTCAAGATGTTGTACCTACTGCAGATAAAAGCTTTGTAAAAGTGACTATTAATATATTCACTGATGAAAAACTCGCGGATCCGGTTTATGAGTTGTCCACTTACTTAAACAAAGGTGATAAGTAGTGAAGCAACGCGGTTTTACCTTACTGGAAGTAATCATAGCCATGGGGATTCTAGCCTTTGTGGTTTTATCGACTCATCAAATTTTAGACTCAACCACAAAAGCAAAAGACGCGTCTGATGAAACAATTGCCGAGCTTAATGGTTTTCAAACAACATTTCGTTTAATGGACCAAGATTTCAGTCAAATGACGAAAAGACAAGTGCGTAATGAAGCTGGGGACTTTCAAGAAACCTATATTCTGACAGGACGGTATGTTTTGGATAGTCAGTATGATGGGATTGGGTTTGTACGCGATGGCTGGGTAAATCCCATTAACTTGCTGCCACGTTCAGAATTACAAGCCGTTGGCTACCGCGTTATTGACGATAAACTAGAGCGTGTATATCGCGTGTATGTTGATCAACTAGACAATATGGAGCCACGCTCACAAATACTGCTTGAAGATATCGAAGACTTAAAGTTTGAATTTCTTGATGACAAAAATGAGTGGCAAGAGCAATGGCAAATAAAAGCATTACCTAAAGCAGTTGCTGTTACAATCCAGAAAATAGAACAAGAGCCTATTCGTCGCGTCTTTTTAGTGCCGGGCGAAGGCGGTGTTGAGAGTCAATCATGATGTCCTTAAAGCGTTCAAAAGGCGCAGCACTTGTTATTGTTCTATTTATTGTTGCACTTGCGGCCATGTTGGCAGTCGAAATGAGTGCAAATCTAATGGTGCAAGTACAGCGCAGCACAAACATCCAAGGTCACCAACAGGCTAAGTGGTATGCATTTGCCGCTGAGGAACTGGCTATTAAGGCGATAAACCAAGCCAAGAAAGATGATCCTGATAGTACGAATCTAGGGCAAGTTTGGGCACAGCAAGGCGGTGTTCCTTATCCTGTTGATAATGGCACCTTAAGTGGCACTATTACTGATCTACAAGCCTGTTTAAACCTCAATGCGCTGCATGCAAAACCGGTGCAACAAAGTGGTTCATCGAACACCACAAACCCTGCACACAAAGCATTACTAGCCCTACTTGAGAATATAGAAGATTTGCCTGCTGATGAATCAGAAGAAGCGATGGCTGATAGTGTATACGATTGGTTAGATGAAGACAGCATCACCTATCGTTCGGGAGCAGAAGAAGATGAGTATTTATCGCGTAAATATCCGTATATGACCGCAAATAGCTTATTTGCGTCTACCTCTGAATTACGCTTGGTTAAAGGGTTTAATCCTTTGGTTATGGAAAAAGTGCTGCCATTTGTATGTGTCATTCCAGGCAACGAGAACTTGGCCATTAACGTTAATACCTTACCAACGGAAAGTGCAATTATTTTAAGCTCCTTGATAGACGGTTTAAGCCTGTCAGGTGCGCAAAGTGTTTTATCATCACGACCAGATAAAGGATTTGATGATATAGAAGAATTTTTTGAGGAAGTTAAGCAACAAGGCGGACAAAATGTGGATGCCGTGAAAGACTTGCTCACCATCAACAGTGAATATTTTAAACTACAGACGCAAGCTGAATTTGTTGAGCTGCGTTTTTCGATGACCACCTTACTGCATGCCAATAATGGTAAAGTAACGATACTGGCGCGAAAATTTGGAGGCGTACAGTGACAGAAATATTGTTGATCCGTACGGGTCGAACATTAACAGATAGCCTAAATTGGCTTATTTACTCACCTACAGAACAAGAAATCATTGCTAGCGGCGAAATAGCAGCAGCGACACAATTAGGTGAATTAGCAGAAAAAGCACAATCAAGAGAAGTGATAGTGCTACTGCCAAGCGATCAGGTACAACTGAAGACTGTTGAGCTCCCAACTAAGTGGAACCGTAAGTTAGAACAAGCCCTCCCTTACATGCTTGAAGAAGAGATAGCGTGTGATGTTGATGAGCTATTTATCGCAATTGCAGAGCCAACAATGGTTGGTGACAAGCATGCGATTAATATTGCCATGGCAGACAGAGAATGGTTTGAGCAATGGTTAGCCCAGTTTAACGAACATAATTTAGAAGTCTTTAAAATACTACCTGACGCATTACTATTACCAAGCTCAGATGAAGTTAATCAACTGAGTGTGATTGAGCTAAATAAACAGTGGTTATGCAAATTAGGTGATTGGCACGTGGCAGTGGTTGAGTCTGATTGGTTAGAAGGTTATTTGACAGCTTTAAATAACCCTGATGTCATACATTACAGTCCTGCTGTAGGCTTTCCTGATACGGTTAATCTGATAGCTAAAACAGAGTCTTATGACCTTCCATTAGCATTGTTTGCTAAACAGCTACCTACTACCAGCTTTAACTTACGCCAAGGCATGTATCAGTTAAAGAAGAAGTCTGCTATTTGGTGGGGATACTGGAAAAAAGCCGCTATTGCAGCAGGTGTTGCGTTAGTGTGTAGTGTTGGCGTTAAGTCGTTAGAGCTTTATAAACTCAATAACCAAATAGAGCAAACAAAGACTCAAGTGGTATCTAACTATCAACGTGCGTTTCCCGATAAGAAAGTGCGACCGCAGTTAATACGTAGCCAGATCCGCAGTGAGTTGGCCTTGTTAGATGGTGGGAGTACAGCAGGTTTCTTAGATTTAACGAGTGATTTAGTATCGATTTTCGATGAAGTAAAAGATTTTTCGCCTGAAACACTTCGCTATGATCAACGACGAAATGAATTACGGATCCGTGCTAGAGGTAAAGATTTTCAGTCATTTGGTAAGGTGAAAGCAATTTTGGAGCAACGAGGTTTAACCGTTGATCAAGGATCGCTAAATAATGATGGTGACTTTGTTGTCGGAGAGATTAAATTGCGAGGTGCGGCATGAAAGAGCAACTAGTCAATTATTGGCGTTCTTTAAAAGAGCAAGAGCAACAACTTGTGATGATTGCCGGTGCTGTTTTTGTTATTTTTGTATTAGTGATGGGTATTTTTAGACCCCTAAACAATGCAATAGAAAAAGCAGAACAAGACAACATAAAGCAGCAAGAATTGCTTGCTTGGGTTGATGAGAGCATCATTAAGCTTAAAGCCAGTGGAAGTGCTCGTGTAACCAATGATCGCAGCTTAAGCCAAATAGTAAATAGTACGCGTAATCGCTATCAAATCACTATTAGTAAAATGCAACCAAACGATAACTCGCTTCGTTTGACAATTGACTCTGTCGAATTCAATAAATTAGTTGAATGGCTTGATGAGCTTGTTAATTCTCAAGGAGTACTTATTGAGAATTTGGATTTAAGTAAAGATGATAAATCAGGCTTTGTTCGTGTAAGTCGGTTGGTATTAGAGAAGTAGACGATGAAGAAAACAATTTTATTAGTCGCCATTTTTTTACTGTGCTTTTTGGTCTTCACTATAGTGAAAACACCGGCTGCTGTAGCGCTTGATTTAGCCGCTCCACACCTACCTAAACAATTACAACTAGGTAAAGCCAGCGGTTCATTATGGGATGGGCGTGTAATGCAAGCGCGTTTTGAAAATGAACAACTGAATAATGTGCGTTGGCAGATTTCGGGCTGGTCACTCTTTAGTGGCAAGCTCGTTGGTACAGTGCGCTTTGGTGATCCTAGAGACAAAGCTGATATCTCCGGTCGTGCTGACTTTTCATATGGTTTGTTTAACCAAGCCATAGATATCAAGAATGCAGTTTTAAGATTAACCGTTGAACGTGCAATGGCGCGTTTACAATTACCACTCCCTGTTAGTGCGCAAGGGCGTGTAATTGTTGACTTAGATGAGTACAGTTCAGGCCAACCTTACTGCAATACGTTAGCAGGTGAAATAGCGAGCCCAAACATTGATGTCAAAGGATTAAACGGTTGGTTTAGTATTGGGCCTTTAAGTGGTCGTTTAAGCTGTAAGTCTGGTGATATCGCTGTATTAGTTGACCCTGAAAACCGCTTAGGTTTAGAAGCGGATGCAACGTTAAAAGCGAATCTAGACTTTAAGGTTGCAGGGTATATCAAACCAGAAGCAAGTCTTCCTAAAGAAGTACATGATGCAACTAAATTTCTTGGTCGCCCTGATAGTGAAGGTCGTTACCCATTAAATTTCTAATTTAGGTAAATAGTAGAAGTAATATGCAAATTCCTGAGTTTTCACCTGAGCAAAGAGTGTTATTAACACACTTTCTTTCAGAGCAAAAAAATGCCCTGTCTTTAGCGCAAACACAAGGCTACTTATTTGCTGTTATTTGTGCGCCAGAACCTCTTGATGTCCATCAGTGGCTCGAACAGGTTTGCCCAGGGTGTGATGGGCAAATGGATGAACAGGTGTTGTTTGCATTTATGGCATTGTATCAGCAGATCAGTGAGCAGGTTTTTGGAACTGGGTTTAGTTTGCCTGTCAGTTTGCAGGTCAATTCAAAACAGCAACAATATTTGGATATTCAAGAGTGCCAGCATTGGAGTCAAGGTTTCTTACTTGGAGCAAAAGATTATATTGCTAAATTATTAGCGGCGCCTTTGCTTAGTGAAGAGTTTAAAGCCGCACTAGATACCGCTCATCAGAGTTTAGGCTTTTTTAGCTTATCGCAATTAGATATTGCTGCAATTGCCAGTGAATATGAACTAACAGAGGGGCAGCTGTGTCAGCAACAATACGAGTTGATGGGGGAGTTTGCAGCGGGCTTTGCTGAGTTAATTGAGGTGGTTGCTATGAACAGTCAGCTGTACAATGATGAGGGTTGGAATTAGGCTAACTACCTAATTCCAAAATAATATCAGTACAACCATTTTTGCAGCGTACAACGCCTTTTCCTGGTTGGTCTGTTTGCAAATCAAGGGTAAGAACACCTTTGCAGGTTTCACAGTGTAGTGTTTGTCCCTTAGCTAATTTTTTTAGTAAGTTACGCTGCTTTGCAAATGAATCACTGGCTTTTTTATTCAGAGTCGAAAAATCCATCACTTATTTAGCCTTTCTTTCAATGCACTTGAAACAATACTACATACATTCTCTAAACGCTCACCATAAAAGTAGATGTTGATATCTTTCTCTCGGCAATAGCGTAGGTGAAATACCTGCAACTTCTCATCGGTTATGAATGTTTCTTCGACGTATTCCTGCTCAGAAGCTGACAAATTTAGTTGTGACTTAATATTATTTTTTGCCATGTTTGCGGCAGGGCTTCTGTTGACTTTGCTAGCATTTGAAAGAAAGCCAATGCCATCACCCAGTAGTTTCTCTCTTGGCTCTTTGATCAACGGGTGATCAATAGTGAATAATGCTAAAATTATAAGCACTAAAATGAGAAATTTTTTCATAGCACAACAAACTTTGATCTGAATGAATAAGGTATGGTTGCAAGTTTAATAAAATGGCCAATTTAAAAGCAAGCAGATACGATGAAATAATTTAAGCAGACATATTCGTGATCAATCCCTGAAATTTTTTAGAGATTGAGTATAATGATTTTGATGAGTTGGAAATTTCAGAAATCTTTGAACGTAATGAGATGCATTCTAATTTATTCACGGATTGTCTATATCTGTAAACTACAAACATAATGTTTGAGTATTTATTTCCTAGTGGCGTTGAGGAATTTTAATGGATAAACAAATTAAGGTTAAAAATATCCCAACGGAAGTAAAGATCCAGAAACCGGAAAACGCTTCCCTTGATGATAGATTTAACCCTCGCAACCGAATATACGTAAGAGCTGTTTCCGGTTTACATCAACTATTGAGACAGCGTATTGGCTTTATTGGCATGCTTGCTTTTATGTTGCTGCCTTGGATTAACTTTCAGGGTCAACAAGCGGTATTATTTGACCTAGTTGGTCAAAAATTTAATATTTTCGGTTTAACCCTATGGCCTCAAGACCTTACTATTTTAGCGTTTATCTTGATGTTAGCAGCGTTTGCTCTATTCCTAGTGACGACCTTTTACGGGCGAGTTTGGTGTGGATACACATGTCCGCAAACGGTTTGGACATTTATTTTTATTTGGTTTGAAGAGAAGTTTGAAGGCACAGCTAATCAGCGGAAAAAACTCGATCAACGGCCAATGGATTTTGATAAGTTCTGGCGAAAAACCGCAAAACATAGTAGCTGGTGGCTATTCTCATTCTATACAGCTTTGACTTTTGTTGGTTATTTCACACCGATAAGAGACTTACTTCCTGACGTATTTACACTCGATGCAACGGCTTACTCCTATGGCTGTATTGCCTTATTTGCGGTATGTACTTATGGGAATGCAGGCTGGATGCGCGAAATTATGTGCTTACATATTTGTCCATATTCACGTTTCCAATCGGCTATGTTCGATAAAGATACTTTTACAGTGAGCTATGATGAAGCTCGTGGTGAAAACCGAGGCCCTCGCTCACGTAAACAAGACCCGAAAGAGTTGGGATTGGGTGACTGTATAGATTGTAACTTGTGTGTACAGGTATGCCCAACGGGTATAGATATTCGTAACGGTCTGCAGTATGAGTGTATTAACTGTGGTGCTTGTATTGATGCGTGTGATGGAGTTATGGATAAAATGAATTATCCAAGAGGACTCATTTCCTACACAACAGAACGTAACTTAGAAACACCTGAAAATAAAACACATGCTGTACGTCCTAAGTTGATAGGTTATATGGTAATTCTTGTTGTTTTAACAGGAGCACTGGTTGCAAATATTGCGATGCGCAAGCCGATGGAACTCGATATTATTCGTGACCGAAATCAACTTTATCGCGTTGACTTTAATGGCTTGGTAGAGAACACCTATACACTTAAAGTCATCAATAAAGCACAGTATGAGCAAACCTTTAATATTGCTGTAGAAGGGTTAGATAACTTTGAATATATAGGTAAACAAACATTTACTGTTCCTTCTGGGGAATCATACAATGTGCCCCTATCTTTAGTCGTCGACCCTTATGATTTGAAAAAGCCTATGACTAAGTTTGAGTTTGTACTTTCTGTCGATTCAGAGCCTGATGTGCAGATTTCACAGCCCAGCAACTTCTTTAAGGGACAATAATTAAGTACACTGAGCACATACAATAAAAAGCGGGGTTTTCCCGCTTTTTTATATAATGGGACGTTATGAGTAAATTTAGTTTTGTCGACCTTACGCCAGATTCAATTTTAGATGCCGTAGAAAGTATCGGAATTTACGCAGAGTCAGGGCTATTGGCTTTAAATAGCTACGAAAATCGTGTTTATCAGTTTAAAGCTGAGGATGGTTATCGTTATGTTGTTAAGTTTTACAGGCCTGAACGCTGGACTAAGGAGCAAATACTTGAAGAACATGCTTTTGCATTTGAACTCGCGGAAGCTGAAGTGCCTGTAGTTGCGCCGGTTTGTAGAGAAGGTGAGAGTCTCTTCGAACATAATGGATATTTGTTTGCATTATTCCCAAGCGTAGGAGGGCGGATTTTTGAAGTTGATAACTTAGATCAACTCGATGTCCTTGGGCGCTTAATAGGGCGCATGCATCAAACTGCAAAGGTACAATCCTTTTCTCATCGCCCTGAAATTAGCTGCGAAGAATATTTACAGACAGCGAAAGTTCATTTGCAAGCGAGTAACTTAGTGCCTATGGCCCTTGAAAATCCGTTTTATACTATTTTGGATTTGGTTATTAACGAGACGACGGCTCAGTATAAAAATGTTGAAACAATCCGCCTGCATGGTGATTGTCACGCTGGCAATATTCTTTGGTCAGGTGATGCACTTATGTTTGTAGACTTGGATGATAGTCGTCAAGGTCCTGCCATTCAAGATTTATGGATGATGTTAAGTGGCGATCGTAATAACCAACTGTTACAGTTAGATACCTTAGTTGCGGCGTACGAAGAGTTTTGTGATTTTGATCATAATCAGCTTAAACTCATCGAACCATTACGTGCCATGCGAATGGTGCATTATATGGGGTGGCTAGCAAAACGCTGGGATGATCCTGCATTTCCACGGAACTTTTCTTGGTTCGCAGAAGACAAATACTGGGAGCAACAAATACTGGCTCTAAAAGAACAGCTTGCGGCATTACAAGAAGCCCCGTTAAAATTATTACCATAAATTTTAAAAAGATAAGTAAAGACGAGAAAACAATGTTTAAAAAATTAAAGTTAAGTCTACTCATTCTATGTTTACCTTTTGCTGCATTTGCGGCTGACTTCGAAGCAGGTAACCAGTATGAAGTATTGAAAGTTGAAAAAAGTGCTACCCCGCAAGTGACAGAGTTTTTCTCTTTTTATTGCCCACACTGTTTTAAGTTTGAGCCAGTGGCTAAAGCACTGACCGCAGCGCTGCCAGAGGGCACTGAGTTTGTTAAAAACCACGTTAACTTTTTAGGTGGGGTGTCAAAACAAACACAGAGTAACCTAAGCTATGCTTACCTTATTGCTAAGCAACAAGGAAAGGGTGAGCAAGTAGCAGATCAAATTTTTCATAGCATCCATGTTCAACGTGCGCCACTACAAAATATTAAAGATGTGAAAGCATTACTTGCAACGAACGGTATTAGTAATGAAGTATTTGATACTGAAATCGCAAGCATGCCAGTAATTAGTGCAGAAAAAGCGATGCAAGACAAACAAAATAAGTATTCACAAATCGGTGCCCTAACAGGCGTACCAACATTTATTGTAAATGATAAATATAAAATAAACTTAAACACCATCAAGAGCCAAGAGCAGCTTGATGAGCTGGTTAAGTTTTTGCTAGAACAATAATTTTGGAGTGTAGAAGTAATGATTAAGTTAGTTAAAGCCACCTTATTGGCGATGACATTAGGATTGGCAGCGAATGCAGCGGCTGCACAATATGAAGAAGGTAAGCATTACGAAGCATTTGATGCGCGCGCTTCTAAAAAGCCTGAAGTAAAAGAGTTTTTCTCATTTTATTGTCCGCATTGTAATAGCTTTGAATCAATCGTTGCACAGCTAAAGCCGCTTTTGAATGACGGTGTTGCTTTTAAAAAGAGCCATGTAGACTTTTCAGGACCTCGTGATCCAGAAATTCAATCTATGTTAGCCCAAGCTTATGCAACCGCGGCTGTGTTACCACAAAAAGATGCTTTAGTGGCTGCTGTTTTTAATCATATTCATGGTAAACGTGCACGAATCAATGAATTAGCAGATATGAAAGATATCTTCGTATCACAAGGCGTAACGGAAGCTGATTTTGATAAATACTACAATAGCTTTTCTGTACGTACGATGGCATCAAAAATGAAACGCGATCAAGAGTACTACAAACAAAAAGGCGCATTAAAAGGTGTACCAACATTCATTGTGAATGGTAAATATCGTTTAATTTTAGGTGCTGAGTCAGGTATCAGTGATGCAAAAGGTATGGCTGACCTTATCAACTATTTAGCTGATAAATAATATAAGCTAAATATATTAATAAGCTCCGCTCGCGGAGCTTTTTTATTGGTGAAGAACATGGAAAAAGTTTTAGTATCAAGCTGTTTATTGGGGAATCCTGTACGCTACGATGGCCAATCGCAAAACTTATTAGACCCTGGATTAGAATCACTCAAACAACAAAAAAGGTTAGTTTCCTTTTGTCCCGAAGTAGCTGGTGGTTTACCTATCCCAAGGCCGCCCGCTGAAATTAAAGAAGATCGAGTGTTAACGAAAGATGCTGAAGATGTCACTGCTGAATTTATCGCAGGAGCAGAACAAGCCTTAAAAATTTGCCAAAAGCATAAAATTCGTTTTGCTTTACTAAAAGAATCCAGTCCATCCTGCGGGCGTAACACTATCTATGATGGCAGCCATACAGGGCATAAGGTTATAGGGATGGGTTTAACCGCACGGTTATTACAAAGTAATAATATAGATGTGTTCAGTGAAGAGCAATTGCCAGCGCTATTTGCAGCACTGGCAGAAAACTAAACTTATTTACGTTGTAAAAATACACCAGACTCAATGTGATGCGTGTATGGAAATTGATCAAATATAGCAAAGCGTTTAACTTCGTGTGTTTTACTAAGGTGTTCAAGGTCGCGTTCAAGCGTATCTGGATTACATGATATATAGATAATATTGTCGTAATTAGCTACGAGATCACTGGTGAGTGTATCCATTCCTGCACGGGGTGGATCAACTAAAATACTCTGACAATTATAACTTTTCAGATCAATGCCTTCTAAGCGAGAAAACGTGCGTTCACCTTTCATAGCTTGCGTAAACTCTTCACTCGACATGCGAATGATATCTAAGTTATCCACTTTATTTTGTGCAATATTATATTGTGCAGAGTAAACAGATGATTTAGAAATTTCAGTTGCGAGTACACGATCAAACGAGTTCGCTAAAGCAATCGAGAAGTTACCATTACCACAGTATAGTTCGAGTAAATCATTCTCTAATGGCTCACAAAGTGCTTGTGCCCATTCAAGCATCTTAATATTTACTTTGGCATTTGGTTGGGTAAAGCTATTCTCTACTTGTTGATAAATAAGCTCTTTACCATTAACGTTTAGGCGCTCTACGACGTAGTCATTACCAATCACTTCTTTTTGTTTACGTGCGCGGCCAATAAAGTCGATGTTAAATTGTGTACTGAGTTTTGCTTTTAGTGCTTTAATTGCCTCTAACCATTCATCACATAAGGGCTTGTGATACAGCAAACTGACAAGAATCTCACCACTTAAAGTTGATAGGTAATCGATTTGAAATAATTTGCGGCGTAGGATTTCACACCCTTTTAAGTTTTCAATCATCGCCTGCATAACCTCACCGACTAAAGGCGCAGCAGGGTCAAAGCTTTCAACGCGAATTTTCTCTTTGGTTTGTTGATCAAACATAATATGAAATAGATCATCACCTTCGTGCCACACGCGAAACTCAGCTCGTTGACGGTAGTGAATTGGATCAGAGCTAAATACTTCTAACTTTTCAACACCGAAACGTTGAAACTGTGAAAAGATGCGCTGCTCCTTTTCACTTAGTTGTGCATCATATTGAGTTGTATCAATTTTTATAACCGCCATGGCTGATTACCTTTTATCTCTTAGCTTTATATCGGCGCTATTGTAGGGGGCATAGAAGATTTGTCTAGTTTTGTTACTTATTTTTGGTGTTGTTTTTTTATACAGAAAACTTAAGTTTTCTAACTTTTAGCCGATAATGAGGTAATCATCACATGGAGTCGGATCATGAAAATTGGCAACCAAGGCTATATGCCTAATACAAACGTAAATAAGTACAATGGTAAGCAACCATTGCAGCAGCCTACAATTCAAAGTGCTCATGATAGCTATCAGCAAAAAGGGCGAGAGTTAGCTGCCAAAGTACTCGGCGATAAACTTGCCGCAGAGTTAGGATTACCTGTAGTAGAAGAAAAAAAAGATAGGCCCCTGTTTGACTTTGAAGCAATCGTTAAGAATGTACTTGATTTTGTTGGCGGCGCTATTCGCAAAGCAAAAGCGGATGGTGCAGATGACGAAAAGCTTAAAAGTATGTTAGGTGAAGCCCGAAAAGGCGTTCAAATGGGAGTTGATGAGGCTTATGAAGAGCTGAAAGGTTCAAATCTACTAAATGATGATATTGAAGAAGGTATTGAGAAATCAAAAGAAGGTATCTTCAGTGGTATAGATCAACTTGAGGAAAGTCTTTTTAACCCTAAGCCAGCTTCTGTATCGGTAAGCCAAGCACAGTATGTAAGTTTACGAAATAATGCTGAGTATACATTCACCACAGCAGAAGGCGATGAAGTGAGTATCAGTTTTGCAGATGCGTATACTAGCCAATCTGCCAGTGCTTATAGTAAGCGTGGTGGAAATGAAGCATTTGTAAGTGAGTCATCACAATCTCGTGAGCTTTCATTTTCGATGTCAGTGAATGGTGAATTAAATGAACAAGAGCAAGAAGCAATTAATGCGCTTATGGAAGATTTACAAGAAGTGAGCGAGACCTTTTTCTCTGGTTCATTAGATGAAGCATTTAAACAGGCGCAGGAACTTAATTTAGGTAATGAGCAGCTTGTTGCCTTTTCTATGGATCTTAGACAAACAAAGACCGTTGCAAGCATAAAAGGCTACGAACAAGTCAGACCTACTCCTGAAAAAGATGTGGCAGAAAAGCTAGCACCATTTAACGATGACTTGAAAGAAACCTTGAATAAGGCAAATGAACTTGGTTTACAAAATCAACTTGCCGGTATTTTAGAGTGGTTAAATCAAGATAAAGAAGAAGTGAGCAAGTTAGTCGATTATACCAAGACCATGCTTGAGCAGATGAATAAGATCAACGCAGATATCGAAGAGCTAAAATCGTAAGCTTTCTTTTTAAATAACTGCATGGCAAACTGCTGACCTTTGATTTTCAGGGGAAAGTAGTTTGTCAGCTCATATCATGGTATTTGATTCAGGTATTGGAGGCACTACTGTACTTGAGCAAATTCAACAACTGCTACCTGAAGCCACTTATAGTTACTTTATGGACAATGCACTATTGCCCTATGGTGCTCAACCGCCGCAAAAGATCATTCAACGCTTACTGGCTTTAATCCATTTCATTGAAAGTAGTGCATTGAAAGTTGATATCTTAGTAATAGCCTGTAATACAGCTTCGACCTCTGCACTCAACATCATTCGCAAGCACACTCATATTGAAATTGTAGGTGTGGTACCTGCAATTAAACCCGCTTGCTTAATAAGTAAAACAAAACATATCGGTCTACTTGCCACACCCGCAACTGTAAATAGTCATTACACTAAAGCACTTATCAAAGAACATGGTAAAAATACTAAAGTGAGCTTATATGCTTCAACTAAGCTGGTAGAATTAGCTGAAACATTGTTTCATACTCATTCATTATCTAACTATGAGTTTAATGAAGAAATAGCCGCACTTAATATTGCTGATGATATTGATGTACTTGTGTTAGGTTGCACACATTTTCCTTTATTAGCAAATACATTAACGATGCGCTTTGAGAAGCCGGTAAAGTTAATTGATTCCGGTAAAGCGATCGCCAATAGGGTAAGTAGCTTATTAATGAAACATCAATTTGACTTATCAATAGACACAAAAAAGCCGCTGCGTTATTACGCAACGGCCCCTATTGATGCTTCGCAATTAAGCATCGAGCTTATAGAGTTGACTGATCAGACTCCTGACGAAAGTTACTAGCTTCACCTTCTTGTTTTTGTTTTGCCTCACGCACTTTCAAAGTGCGTTGCTGGAATTCACTATCATTCAACTGATTGATTGCTTTGTCTGCATCGGTTTCAGCCATTTCAACAAAACCAAATCCACGTCGCTTACCAGTGTTTTTATCTTTCAATAGACGGACGTTGAACACTTTGCCTTGTTCTTCGAATAAAGCACGAACGACACCTTCATTAGCACGGTAAGGAAGATTGCCAACATAAAGTGTTTTTGTTTTTACTTCAGCCTCCTCACTTACCGGTGATGCAACAACGGCAATCACTAAAGCACCAATTAATAAACCTGCACCAAACAGCAACGCAGGGTCTAAGGCTAAGCTTGCAAATGCAAACTTAACAACGACAAAACCTAATACAGCAATAATAATAGAGAAAAGAAAAGATTTTTGATCGGGTAATTTCATTTTAGATCTACCAATAAACAGGAAATAAACATTAATTTAACATTGTGAGCTTGCTATCTTAACGTGTTAAATGAACATAGCAATGTTATTTGCATTAAATTATGAATATTGGCTTAAAAAACAGTCATAATTGCAGCATGTTTTGTTGTTTTAGGTAAATTTAGTTCGCTTTTTGAGCAAACAGTAAAAAGATCTAAAAAAAGGGTTGATCTGTTTTTGGATCTCCCTATAATGCGACCCCACTGATACGGCGGGCAGCAACGAAAGACGCTGAACAACGTAGCAGAGAGTTAAGTGAAACTTCGGTTTCAAATAATCGAAAGAAAGTTTGAAATTAAGTATTGACTCGAGAAATTAAGGATGTATTATACGCATCCCTAGCGACAACGTCGCAACGTTC
>NZ_JAKKCT010000013.1:0-23933 GCF_021728095.1 Pseudoalteromonas sp. L1
GCGAAAACATCAAAGTGACCGAGGTAGCGCCTCATTAGAGTCCGTATATAAGTACGCAATCACATCAGCTTAATGTAAAAAAGGCTTGTGCAATCGGAGGAGTCCATATAAGCGGGTTTACCCCGCGACAGCTCGAAACAAATTTCAAACCCAAACGCAATATAAAATCGCGACTACGCTAAGCCACCAAACAAGGTCAATGCGGCGATGATCACTAAAAAAAACAGGACGTTTCGTTTTACTAATTTCATCATACAGGTTGCTTCGTAAGTACAACCAAAATGTTGTTGCTCAATTTGTTCAGCTGCAAGGGCTGTTTGCGTCACTACTTTGCGGTTGCTTACTGAAAAATCTAAAACATACTTAAGCCAACAACTGGTTCCTTTATTAAAGTTACCAATTACTAAGTAACCAAAGCTCGCAACACGTGCAGGTAACCAATCAAGCCAAAATAGTAATGTGTGAATAAGTTTGAAACGCTTTGCATAAATTACACGATGGTCATCCCGTACTTTATCAGCATAAGTACGCACTAATGCGTACAACACAGCACCAGGCACACCTAAAATGACAAACCAAAATATCACTGCGCAATAAAACCGAAAGTTAAGCCATGCTAATGTTTGGCCGAAGGTTTCGCCTTGCGGCTCATCTTCAAGCTTCTTTTGCCCGATTTGTAGTGCATATAAACTTGCCGCTTCAAGGTCATTGCGCGTTAATGCATTTAAGTACGACTTATAAAGTGCTCGCTGTTTAGCGCAGCCAAAACACACCAACAACACCACAACATTAATCGCTAATTGCCAAATAATTGAATCAGATAACTGAAAAACAATGGCAATTGCAAGTGCCGGCAACATCAGCCAAATTAAAAAGCCAATTGGAGAGTAAAATAACCCCTTCTTCGACAACTGCTTATTTGAAAGCGTTAGGTAACTATTTGCATAATGACTAATTTGCCAATAATCAGCACGCGCGCCCAAACGCTCTATGACTAGCGCAATAATGATTGAAATTAAGATCATCTTGTTACCTATTTCCTTTAAAACACTAAATCAAAATAATATTGCCAGTCGAAGCTCTCGCCTGGATCCGTCTTGCGACCAGGAGCAATATCGCAATGCCCAACAATGCGTGAGCGTGTAATAGCTGGATACTTATAAATTAACGCCTTTGTTAGTGATTGTAATGCATTATATTGTGCTTGGGTATAGGGGGTTTTATCTGTTCCTTCAAGCTCAATCCCCACGCTAAAATCGTTACACTGCCCTCGCCCTTCAAACATTGAAAGACCTGCATGCCAAGCTCGCTTTTCAAAAGGCACATATTGAATAACCTCACCTGTACGACGAATAAAACAATGAGCCGAGACCCTAAGCCCCTGTAAATCACTAAACGTTTCATGAGCGTCACAATCAATACAGCCCATAAATAAATCATCAACATAAGGGGTTAAAAACTGCCCTGCTGGCAATGAAATATTATGTATAACAAGCAACGAGACTTCACCGTCTGGGCGTTCATCACAATGGCTAGATGAGCGCTGTAATACCGTGTTTAATCGACCTAAGTCATCTATATACATACTAAAAACTAACCATGACAAGAAAGTTAAACAGTGTAATGGCTTAACAACCTTGGGTCTAGTTGCCAAAAACAAGCGAGCCTATATCTTCTAATCAAGAGTTAAACATAGTAAAATTTTGCTAACTTCTTACTACACAATGAGCTTTGACATGTCTGTTCCCCACTCTTTAATTAGCCAATTAGTTAAACTTGCGCTAGATGAAGACCTTAATTACCAATCAGCAAATGACGGTGATATCACCGCACAGCTTATTCCAGAAAATGAACAAGCTAATGCCAAAGTGATTACTCGCGAAGACTGCGTGTTTTGTGGTAAAGACATCATTTTAGAAGTATTTAAACAGGTTGATGAGTCTGTAAAGGTGGATGTGTTAGTCAACGATGGCGACACCGTTGCAGCCAACAGTACCTTATTTACAGCCAGTGGTTCTGCCCGTGCGATTTTAACAGCCGAGCGTACAGCACTTAATTTTGTGCAAACACTCTCAGGCACAGCCACAACCACAGCACATTATGTAAAAGAACTTGCAGGCACCACAACTCAATTATTGGATACCCGCAAAACCATTCCAGGCTTACGCGCACTACAAAAATATGCAGTAAAATGCGGTGGCGGCGCCAATCATCGAATTGGGTTGTTCGACGCATTCCTTATTAAAGAAAACCACATTGCGGCTTGCGGTGGCATTGATAAAGCGGTTGCTCAAGCTAAATTGAATCACCCAAGCAAACCTGTTGAAGTTGAAGTTGAATCTTTAAATGAGCTTGAGCAAGCTATTGATGCCGGTGCTGATATCATCATGCTTGATAACTTTAGCGTTGAACAAATTCAACAAGCAGTGGTAATAACTGACAAGCGTGCCAAGTTAGAAGTGTCTGGCAATATGACCCTTGAAACATTGAAAACCTACTCACAAGCGGGGGTAGATTTCATATCAAGCGGTGCACTTACAAAAAATTTACAATCAATCGACTTATCTATGCGTTTTAACGCCTAATTCTTCTTTATTTGCGTATTTAATCTTTACCTAATTCGTTGACACGGTAATAAAAAAAGCATTAAATACGCAAAAAGCCTGAGCTGGTAACAAAAAATATATATTTAATTAGAACTTTGAGACTGTATAAGCCAACTCACTCTGTACTAAAGTAAAGATTGCAATTAACTCAACAAGTTATATCAAAACAATTTTATTTACACGTTATTACAGGGATTCGCTTAAAACGTGATCCGTCTCAAACTAAAGTAGGAAAGTTCTGAAAAACCAGCTAGCTAGCGGGAAAACAGCTTCCAAAAACATTTATAAATGCTAAAGTAAATTTACATACGCTGAATAAGCAAAAATTTAGGATAGTCTGTTTACAAACAGACTGTTTGATTGAAATTTTAAGTAAAACTGTAAGATTTATTCTGTAGATTAAGCATTAATTTTACAATGCTGAACCAACAGCTAAACTTACAACACATCATATCCTTTAGGAGAGGAACAAATGACACAACAAAAGCAACAGGGTTTCACCCTAATTGAATTAATGATTGTAGTAGCAATCATCGGTATTTTGGCTGCAGTAGCACTACCTGCTTATCAAAATTATACAAATAGAGCTAAATTTGCAGAAGCTGTATTAGCTGTAACGCCATACAAAACAGCTATGGAATTAGCTATTCAGACTAAAAACCCTACAGCGAAAACTGATTTAGATGCTGCTAAACTTGGTATTCCTGCTGATATCACGGTTTCAGCGACTGATCATGGCGTAACTGTTGCTGATGGCTTAATTACTGTAACTTGGAAAACTGATGGCTCTCCTTTAGATGGCATAACATATACTTTAGAGGCGGATGGTATCACTCCTCCAGTTGATTGGACTGAAGGCGGAACATGCCTAACAAATGGCTTTTGCTAGGTATAATTGCACCTCATGTCTAGGATAGCTGCTAGTAACAGTAAATCTGGGTTTACTCTAATTGAGGTGCTAATTACAATTGCTATCGTTGGCTTATTAGCCTCGATAGCAATACCACAGTACTCTCTATATACGAACAGAGCAAAGTTTTCCGAAGTAATCTTAGCAACATCGATTTATAAAAATAGCATTGAAGTTGCTTATCATACAAAAAAACCAACTAACCTTAATGACTTCGATGGTGGAAACTTAGGTATACCTGAAAACAATTCTCCATATATAATTCCACATAAATATATTTTAACAGCGACTGTCACGAATGGAGTCATATATGTTGAAAGTTCGATTCTGAATAACGGGACTAATACTACTTACATTCTCACTCCAATAATAAATTCAAATAAAACTCTATCATGGAAAACATCAGGAAACTGTATAAACTCGGGGCTGTGTTAAAAGTACATGTTAAAATCAAAAGATGAATTAGATACATTTGAATGGGAAGGCGTCAACTCAAGAGGCAAAAAACTTGAAGGAGAGTTGTCTGGGCAAAGTATTGCCTTAGTCAAAGCGCAACTTAGAAAACAAGGTATCACCCCTTCAAAAGTCAAACGCAAACAAAAATCTTTATTCAGCTCTCGTGTCCAAAAAATTACCGCCAAAGACATTGCTCTTATCACCAGACAAATAGCCACTATGCTGATGGCCGGTGTTCCTTTAATACAATCTATCGAAATGATTGGTTCTGGCGCTAAAAACAAAAGTGTTGCCAAGCTGATGGAAGGCATAGGTGACGAAGTAAAAGCTGGTGTACCGCTTTCTCAAGCTCTTCGCAAACACCCCCGCTATTTTGATGATTTGTATTGCGATTTAGTGGCCTCAGGTGAGCAATCGGGTGCCCTTGATAAAATATTTGACCGTGTTGCGCTTTATAAAGAAAAAGCGGAAGCGCTAAAATCAAAAATTAAAAAAGCCATGTTTTACCCTATTGCGGTGTTGGTGGTGGCTTTAATTGTCACCTCTATTCTACTCATTTTTGTAGTGCCACAATTCCAAGACATTTTTAACGGCTTTGGCGCAGAGCTACCTGCTTTTACCTTGATGGTGATCGGTATTTCGGAGTTTATGCAAGAATACTGGTGGATGATGCTCATTGCACTAGTTGGCTTAGGCTTTGTTTACAAAGAAGCGCTCCTAAAAAGTAAAAAACTCAGAGATGCCAACGACAGAGCGGTATTAAAACTCCCTGTTGTGGGTATGATTTTAAATAAGGCAGCAGTTGCGCGCTACGCACGGACACTCTCAACCACCTTTGCAGCTGGTGTGCCATTGGTTGATGCCTTAGACTCAGCGGCAGGTGCCTCGGGCAATGCAGTGTATCGCTACGCTATTTTAGAAATTAAAGCTGAGGTGAGCTCAGGTAATCAAATGAACTGGGCCATGCGTAACTCTAAAATATTCCCCGACATGGTTGTACAAATGGTCGCCATTGGCGAAGAGTCAGGCTCATTAGATGGGATGCTTGCCAAAGTCGCGACTATTTACGAGCAAGAAGTTGACGATGCGGTCGATGGCCTTTCGAGTTTACTTGAGCCTTTAATAATGGCTGTATTAGGTGTGCTTGTTGGCGGTTTAATTGTGGCTATGTACTTACCAATTTTCCAATTAGGTTCTGTTATCTAGTTACCATTCGGGTGTGGTTAATTAAACGCGATACAAAATCGCGACTACGCCCATGTAACAACGGGTTTATCCCGCGACAATTTATAAAGCGCATTGGGCATAGCAACTTAAACGCGATATAAAATCGCGACTACACCCTTGTAGCAGCGGATTTACCCGCGATAATTTATTGCGCTTGTAATGCACAAAAAGTTTTAGGTAGTTTAATGCAAAATTTCTTTCTTGATATTGCCACTGTTATGCAAAGCCAACCGTGGTTTTATTTTTTAACTGTTGGGCTGGTTAGCCTATGTATTGGCAGTTTTTTAAATGTGGTAATTTATAGGTTACCACTGATGATGAAACGAGAATGGCAATCGGAATGCCGTGTTTTATTAGCTGATGAATTACCATCTCAAAATACCACAGAGCAGGCACCGTTTAATTTAGTTAAACCAAATTCGACCTGCCCAAAATGCAAAGCACCTATAAAGGTATGGCAAAATATTCCTGTTATTAGTTGGTTGTTACTTAAAGGTCGCTGTGGCAGTTGTAAAACAGCAATTTCTGTTCGCTACCCAATCATAGAAATGCTCACTGCAGGGTTAAGCCTTGTAGTGGCATCGCTTTTTGGTGCGACAGAACTTGCTCTACTTTATATTTTTATTACTTGGGTGCTTATTGCTTTAACATTTATCGATATCGATCATATGTTGCTACCCGACCAGCTCACTCTTCCACTGGTGTGGCTTACTCTCATTGCAGCAGTCATGGATATCACCATTGCCCCTTCTGACGCCATAATTGGCGCAGCCGTTGGTTACTTAAGTTTATGGAGTGTTTATTGGTTATTTAAATTAGCAACCGGTAAAGAAGGTATGGGATATGGTGACTTTAAGCTTTTAGCCGTATTTGGTGGCTTACTAGGTTGGCAATCAATCTTAACCATTGTGCTGCTTTCAAGTGTGGTGGGCGCAATCATTGGTATTGCTCAAATTATTTTGCAAGGTAAAGATAAAACGACCCCGATTCCATTTGGCCCTTACCTTGCGATTGCTGGCTGGGTTACTTTACTGTGGGGTGAACAAATACAAGCTTACTACTTTAGCTATTTGGGTCACTAACTATGGCAAATTGGGTATTAGGGTTAACTGGCGGTATCGGCTCAGGTAAAAGTGCAATTAGTGCGATGTTCGAAGAGCTATCAATCACGGTGGTTGATGCAGATATTGTTGCCAGAGAAGTCGTGCTACCAGGTTCACAAGGGCTAAAGCAGATAACAGCCCATTTTGGTGAAGACATTTTAACCTCAGAAGGTACACTAGATAGAGCAAAACTTCGTGCTATTATTTTCGAAAATGAAGCCGAGAAACAGTGGTTAAATGCTTTAATGCACCCACTAATAAGGGAGTCGATGCTTACGCAATTAGCGCAGGCCACCAGCGATTATGTGATACTCGTTGCTCCTTTGTTATTTGAAAATGGTCTTGAACAATATTGCTCACATACTTTATTAATAGATGTGCCAGTTGATGTGCAAATAGCCAGAACAACAGCCCGCGATAAAGTATCAATCGAGCAAGCTAAGCAAATTATCGCATCGCAAATGTCGCGCGAAAATAAGCAACAAAAAGCAAACGATATTTTAGATAATAATCGCCCATTAACTGAGGTTGCCAATGACGTTAAAGCACTGCACCAGAGCTATTTGCAGTTAAGTGCCATGAGTTAACATGGCGTGGTTTTAACCTCAATTAAAGTTAAGAATAAATAACTAGCACAACTTATAAATAACTGACTTTATAGTGAATTTATTTGGCTATTTTGCCGAAATAGACAAGACTCATGTTACACCCTTCTTTTTTCTGATAAATTGTGACAAAGAAAGGATCAACCAAGGTGCGCAATGAATATTAACTCACCGTTACTTAGAAAATTTATTACTCTTGGCCGTATTGACGCAGAAACAGTAAAACTCAAGCAGCGTGAATATAACTCTACGGCTGAGCTTATTTCTAAAAGCTGCCAGATTGATGGTCATGAGCTTGCGGAGCAGTGCACCGATCTTTTTCGCGTTCCTTATTTCGATATTAAAGACTTTGATGTCTCGCTTATCAGTGAAGAGCTGATAAAAGAAAAGCTAATTCGCGAGCATCACATTCTACCGCTCATTAAAAAGGGCCGTAAACTTTATATTGCAGCCTCTGACCCTACTGACTACGGTGCATTTGAAAACTTTGAATTTAGTACAGGGTTATCATGTGAAGTGGTGGTGGTTGATTACAACCAGTTAGAAAATAAAATAGAACAACTGCTGGATGCAACGGGTAGTTTGCACTTAAGCGAAGACGAATTTAAAGAACTGGGCGATCTTGAAACTGAAAAGCCTAAAGATATTTCAGGCAGTGATGAAGACAAAGACGATGCCCCTATCATCGTCTACATCAATAAAATATTGATGGATGCCATTAAGAAAGGTGCATCCGATTTACACTTTGAACCTTATGAACACCGCTATCGAGTGCGCTTTCGTATTGATGGCATCTTACATGAAATGGCCAGTCCGCCGAATAGCTTAGCGAGCCGTTTATCAGCACGTATCAAAGTAATGTCTCGCTTAGATATTGCAGAAAAGCGTAAACCTCAAGATGGTCGCATTAAACTAAAAATAACAGAGCGAAAGAGTATTGATTTTCGTGTCAGTACCTTACCAACTCTTTGGGGCGAGAAAATCGTTATGCGTATTCTCGACTCATCAAGTGCCATGCTCGGTATTGATGTACTCGGTTATGAACCAGAGCAGAAAAAACTCTACATGGACGCCCTTGAGCAACCTCAAGGTATGATATTGGTCACCGGCCCAACGGGGTCTGGTAAAACCGTATCGCTTTATACTGGTTTAAATATTCTGAACCAGCCTGAGCGCAATATCAGTACCGCCGAAGATCCTGTAGAGATCAATCTTGAAGGCATTAACCAAGTGCAAATCAATCCAAAAGCAGATATGACCTTTGCCAATGCCTTGAAAGCCTTCTTACGACAAGATCCCGATGTGGTTATGGTCGGTGAGATCCGTGACCTTGAAACTGCTGAAATTTCAATCAAAGCAGCGCAAACAGGCCATTTGGTTTTATCTACTCTGCATACTAACTCGGCACCAGAAACCTTAACCCGTTTATTAAATATGGGTGTACCTGCGTATAACGTAGCAAGCTCAATTAGTCTTATCATTGCGCAGCGTCTAGCGCGTCGCTTATGCCCTAAATGTAAAACCCCAGAAAAGCTCCCCGATGAAGAGCTTATTCGCCAAGGCTTTGATAAAGACACATTAAGTGAAATTCAATTATTTGCACCTAAAGGGTGCGACAGTTGTACCGAAGGCTATAAAGGCCGTGTTGGTATTTATGAAGTTATGCAGATCACACCTGAAATAGCACAAATTATTATGCGTGGTGGCAACTCGCTTGAAATTGCAGAGGTGGCGCTCAAATCTGGCTTTAATAACTTAAGACTGTCGGGGCTAAAAAAAGCAGCAGATGGTGTTACCTCACTGGCTGAAGTAAATCGTGTGACGAGTTTTTAACTCGTGACTCGATTCTCACGCTGAGCTTTAGTAAGATCACCTAAATGCATAAGCTTAATTGAGAAGAAAACCATGCCAACAGTTGTAAACTGCCCAACATGTAAAGCAAAAGTCGAGTGGTCAGAACAAAGCCCGCACCGCCCTTTTTGTTCAAAACGCTGCCAGCTCATCGACCTAGGTGAATGGTCGTTTGAGAATAATAAAATCTCGAGCCCCATTAGCAATGCCAACGAGCTAAACCAAGATATGATTGAAGATATCGAAGCCATGCTTGCTAAAAATGACGACTCGTTTTTTAAAGAATAGAGTTTTTAAGCTCAAAATGTAAAAAATGCGGCATTTAAGCCGCATTTTTTAATTATTTACTGTCTGAACGTTTATCTTTGCGCTCACCACGTGGACGATGTTGACCTTTCTTGTGGCCTTTTTTACGCATATGCTTTTTAATTTCTTTATAGCTTTCACGCTGCTCAGCATTAAGAACTTGCCAAATAGCATGCTCTGATTTTAGTTTAATCAAAGCAGCTTGTTGTGTTTTTTCTTCACGCGCTTTAATCAATTCCATTGCTGCATTTTCATCAAACGCTTGGGTTGCAAGAAGCACATCCATCTTTTCTTTGTAAGCTGCACGATTAGCTTTCATGGTTTCTTTATCACCATGTAGTGCTTTAAATTGCGTTTTTTGCTCAGCAAAAATAGCTTTTAGCTGCGTTTGCTGGTCTTCAGTCAGTTGTAATTTATCGATACCACGCTCAGATAATAAAAAACGCGCGTGTGGGTTCATGCCACGATGCATATCCCCTTTTGCCATAACAGGAGTTGCAGCAACACTGGCTGCTGCTAAACCACAAACAAATACGAATTTAGAAAGCTTATTTGAAATAGTCATAATCATTACCTTTTGTTGGGTTGTGCTCAATGCTTGTTTTGAGCTGATGAGTTAACTATACAAAGTTCAATGCAAAGGAACGCAAACCAGTGTAAAGGTTATGTAAAGATTCACTTTTACACAATTTACTAAGTAGAATAACCTTATAGAAACGAGTAAACAGGTGTCAGAATGAAACTATTAATGATCGACGACGATACAGGGTTGTGCGAACTACTCAGCGAGTACTTAACCGCACAAGGGTTTGCAGTAGATTGTTTTCATGATGGTGCTGAAGGCTTAGCACACGCTCTTAATCACAATTACGAACTTATTTTACTTGATGTCATGCTCCCATCTATGGACGGCTTTGAAGTGTTAAAACAACTTCGTCAGAAAAAGCTCACGCCTGTTATAATGCTCACCGCTAAAGGCGAAGACTTCGACCGTATTTTTGGCTTAGAGCTCGGTGCTGATGACTACATCCCTAAACCCTTTAATCACAGAGAGTTACTAGCTCGCGTAAAAGCGATAACTCGTCGTATTGAACATATTAATAGCTTATCGCAGCAGCAAACAAGCTCCCTGAGTGTAAATAGCATTCATATTAACCTTGCGACTCGCGAAGCCTCTGTGAATGAAAACACATTGAGCCTGACAGGCACTGAGTACGAAATTTTGGCCATGCTAGTTCAGCATGCAGGAGAAGTCATAAGTAAAGAGCAAATAAGCGAACAAGTGCTCGGCAGACGCCTTGCTCCCTTTGATCGCTCAATCGACATGCACGTCAGCAATATTCGCAAAAAAATTGCTGAGCATGTAAATAATGAGCGTATTAAAACAATGCGTGGTAGCGGCTATGTGCTGATTCAAGGCGAGTAATATGAAGACACCTGATTGGTTTAAAAAACCACGTCATTATTTATTTTTAAAGATTTTTGCTTGGTTTTGGGTAACGGTTATCGCCACAATTACCACCTTGGTATTTTTAAGTAAATTAACCAGCAACGTGGGTAATGATGAGCTTCGCGGCCCCATGCTTAAAAACTTGCAATATACGGCAAAAAGTATTGAGCGTATTGTGGCTAAACATGGCAAATCAACACAAGATGTCATTTCACATCCCCGCCTATCGAAACACAAGTTATTGTATTTAAATGGTGAAGTGCATGGTGTAGAGATGCTCAGTGAGCCTATTTCTAAGGACATAGACTTAAGTTTATTAAACTTTACCAAGCGTATGTCACCACAAATTATCTTTACCGATGAATACCAAGCTTATGGGCCTGTAAAAATCGATGTGCCAGAGGGAACATTTTTCCTTTATGAAATAGATGAAAAACGTAAAAAGCCCTTCTTTGTTGGTCTTTGGCTTATGCCAACATGGTTAAAAATTATTATTGCGGTAATCGCCTCACTTATGTTGAGTTTTTTCTTTAGCCGCAATCTGATAGCCCCTATCAACAGCCTTAAAGAAACTGCCAATAAGCTTGCGCATGGCGACTTAACGGCACGTGCTGATATCTCTAATTCACGACAAGATGAGTTGGGCGTATTAGGGCGCGACTTTAATACAATGGCAACACAGCTTGAGCAATTAATTAGTGCGCAAAAACGTTTACTTGCAGATATTTCTCATGAGTTACGTTCTCCGCTAACGCGTCTTAAAATGGCAACAGGCCTTGCACAGATGCAAGCAGAAGATGCACAACAAGCCTATTTAGAGCGTATTGAAAAAGAGGCGAATCAGCTTGATAAAATGATTGCAGATGTTTTACAGGTATCTCGCCTTGAAGCAAAAAGTCAGACTTTATCGCTAAGTACACAGTCGATACAGGTTATTATTGATCATGTTTTAAATGATGTTCGCTTTGAGGCAAACCAGTGCAATAAGCACCTCAGCGTTGAAGGAAAAATTGAAAAAGAAGTGCCTTGTGATGAAACACTCATCGCCAGTGCGCTTGAGAATGTGCTCCGTAATGCAATTAAATATGCCACTCAACACATTCATCTAATACTGTCTGAGTCTGATGCGATTTACATTACCATTTGTGACGACGGTAAAGGGGTTGATGAAGCCAACCTTGAAAGATTATGCGAACCTTTTTTTCGTCAAGAGCATGCCAGGGATAGAAATACAGGAGGTACAGGTTTAGGGCTTGCGATTGCCAAAAATGCAATTTCAGCCCATGATGGTACGCTAATACTCGAAAACCAAGAACAAGGCGGGCTTTGCGTTAAAATTCGTCTGCCAATAAAGAGCTAAGTATGTTTTATAGTGATGAAGCCAACCTTGCTAATAACACAACCAAAATAAACACGTTTTTTTCAGAGCAGTTACAACAAGACTTTTTAACGACCCGTCATGGTACTTTATACTATGGATTTGCAATTCCACAGCAAGCAACGACAGCAATTATAATTAGCAGTGGTCGTATCGAGTCATTATTTAAATATAAAGAGCTTTTATGGGAGTTATACAAAAATGGTTATGCCGTCTTTATCGTTGACCATCAAGGCCAAGGACGCTCTTATCGCCTTTTAAAAAACACACATAAAGGCTATGTAAACCGTTTTAGTGATTACGCTGACGACTTTGCTACATTTAACGAAAAAGTGGTACAAACACACTGGCAAGGCAAACAGGTTTTACTTGGCCATTCTATGGGCTGTGCGATTGCTTATGACTTTTTGTCCCGTTATCAACATACATTTTCAGGGGCATTTTTATCAGCGCCTATGTTTGATATTTATACCAAAGGCACCCCTAAACCTCTTGCTAAACTTGCCGCGAAAATAGCCTCTTTAATTGGCCTTGGCCGCAGTTATGCGTTTGGACAAAACAATTATTTACCTGTCGACTTTGCCGTAAATGAGCTCACAAGCAGTGAAGTGAGGTATAAGCAGTTCAGAGAGCTTTATTTAGCAGAGCCTGATTTACAATTAGGTGGTGTGACCTATGGCTGGCTAAACGCTTCTTTTGATTTCATTGCCGCATTAGTAGACAGAAAAGTGTCGATCCCTCTTTTCATTGCCAGTGCAGAGCAAGATACCGTTGTTGATAACGCCGCACAATTTGCGCTCACACATAGGCAAAAAAAAGCACGCTTAAAAAGCTACCCACATGCACGCCATGAGTTGTTATTCGAGCGAGATGAGATAAGACACGCTGTGCTCACTGACTTTTATCAGTTTTGTGATTCACTGTAAGGTGGCTTTTTAACGACAGAAAGCGGATCTAAGTGCATTAATATGTCCATTTCACAGTCGAAATAAGCCTTTATCATCGCCTCCACTTCATCTGCGACTTGGTGTGCGCGAATAAGGGGTAAGTTGTCTTCAAGCTCTAAGTGCATCTGAATAAATTTAATTTTACCACCTTGGCGTGTACGAATATCATGAGCGCCAAACACCTCTTTATGGCTGTTTACAATACTCAGAATTTCCGCTTTTTCTTCATCAGGTAGTTCTTTATCCATTAAGTGGTCGGCACTGTCACGAGCAATATCCCAGCTGTTATAAAGTAAATAAACAGCCACACCAATGGCAAAAAGGGGATCGGCATAAGTCATGCCATACTTAGCTAACACTATCGCGATTAATACCGCGAGATTAAGTATTAAATCGCCCTTGTAGTGAATTGAATCTGCCTTAATAGCGATTGACTCAGTGTGATTAATCACCTTGGTTTGCACAAATACCACAACCAAGGTACACACTATCGCAAATAGGCTCACCCAAATACCTAAACTTGAGTGCTTTAGCGTAACAGGGTTGATCAGCCTTTCTATACCATGAAATGCTAAGAAGCAGCCTGAGCCGGCAATAAAAGCAGCTTGTGCCAGCCCCGCAAGAGCCTCTGCCTTGCCATGACCAAAACGATGATCATCATCAGCAGGACGCAGCGCATAACCAAGTACCAAAAAGCTCATTAGGGATGCTGTGATATCCATCAATGAATCGGTTAACGAGCCCAACATAGACGCAGAGCCAGAGGCTAGCCACGCCCAGCTCTTTGCAGCAATCATCAAACTCACCATCATAATCGTAACAAGACTGGCGGTTCTTACCCAAAACTCATAACTACGATGTTTCACAACAACTTACCTTTAGATATTATCAATCTTGAGTATATCATCTTTTTATTCTAGTTCGTGTATACTCAGCTGCAGATCATATTGTTTAAAAATGAGATTCAAATGCTTGATATTGTGTTGTACCAACCTGAGATCCCACCTAATACAGGTAATATCATTCGCTTATGTGCAAATACAGGCTACGCTTTACACCTTATTGAACCACTTGGGTTTGAATGGGATGATAAACGTGTAAAACGCGCAGGGCTTGATTATCATGAATTTAGTCATGTGCAACGTCATGCTTCTTTCGAAGCTTATCTTGAGAAGTGCCAGCCTAACAAAGTTTATGCTTGCACAACAAAAGGCAGTCAGTTTCATCACCAAGCTCAATACCAACCTGGTGATTGTTTAGTATTCGGTCCTGAAACTCGGGGCTTACCTGATGAACTAATTCAATCTTTGCCTAAAGAACAACGAGTACGTATTCCAATGCAAAAAGACAGTCGAAGCATGAATTTATCTAATTCTGTGGCTGTATTTGTCTATGAGTCTTGGCGTCAGCTGGGGTTTGTGAATGGTCAATAAGTTATTGAAAAGCGTATCTAATAAAATTTCATTAATTTTTTAGCACGACCCTTTTTTATGAACTAATCTAAATAAGTTAAGCCTGTTCCTAAAGACGAGTCTAGATGCGCTTTTTTACTGTTTTATTCAGCATAACTTTAATGATGCAACATTCTGTTAGCGTTGCATCATCAATCGCATCAAACCTACCTAACAGTATCCCCATTCTACTCTTCCTTATCCTATTAGCCATCATTGGGCTTTTTATAGCCGTTATTTATAATCAAAAAAGTCAAAAAATGATGTTAATTGATGCGCTTTTATCACAGTCGAAAGATGCGATTTGGGTCAGTGATGAGCACTTCAAAATAATTGAGGTCAATAATACATTTTGTGAAATTTCGGGTTATCGTAAAGAAGATGTCATGGGCAAGGAGTTTAAAGCCCTCACTAAAGATGGCCGCGATCGGCAACTCGAACAAATGATCCAACAAGAGTTAGTGCAGGATGGTTATTGGTCAGGTGAAATTTGGAACTTACGCAAAGATGGTCAACCATATGCACTTGATTTGTGTATTACCAAAGTGGCAACACCTAAATTTCCAAGGCAGTTTGTTCGCTATGTAGGTTTATTTTCAGATGTTACTGCACGTAAAAACCATGAGCGAACAATGCTTAGGCTTACCACAAAAGACACGGTTACAGGGTTATCAAACCGCACTATTTTTATAGAATCGTTAGATAAAGCAATCAACGCCTGCAATGACAAATACCCAAGCCTCCTCATTTTATTTATAGATCTGGACAACTTTAAAAAAATTAACGATTCTCTTGGTCATACAGTAGGTGACATGCTTTTAAAAGAAGTCGCTTGTAGACTAACGAATACACTTAACTCAGGTTTTACTATTGCTAGATTAGGCGCTGATGAGTTTGCAATTTTAGTCCCTCCCTACCTATACTCCGATAAAACCATTTTCTTTGCCAAAAAAACCGCTGATTTAGTACTTCGACAATTTAAAACACCTTTTATGCTCGATGGTTTCGAAACATCTCTCTCCGCTTGTTGTGGAATCGCAATCTACCCTGAGAATGCGTATAACTGCGAAAACCTAATGCGCAGCGCTAACAGCGCCTTAAATCATGCAAAAAAAATAGGCCGAAATACATATCAGTTTTTTGATAAAGAACGCCATACCCTCGACCCAACAGAGCTCACAAAAGAAAGTGCGTTATTCAAGGCTATTACTAACAATGAGTTCGAACTTTATTTCCAGCCTAAGTATGATGCTCATCACAACCGTTTGTATGGTTTTGAAGCCTTAGTTCGTTGGCCCCAAGAAGATGGAAGTTTAATTAACCCTGATGAATTTATTCCTTTAGCGGAACAAAATGGCGCGATTATCCCCCTTACCCAACTACTACTCGCGCAGTTACTAAAACAACTCGCAGCTTGGCGGCATCAAAATCTTGCTTTTGGAAAGGTCGCGATTAATATTTCTGCCTTACACTTTCAGCAAAGTAATCTAATCGATACATTAGTTGATAACTTAGCAAAGTTTGATGTACCAGCATCATGCTTAGAGCTAGAAATAACCGAAAGTGCCATGATGGAAAACCCACAATTTGCAGAGCAGCAAATGAAGCGTATTAAATCGCTGGGTGTACAAATAGCGCTAGATGATTTTGGCACGGGACATTCATCGTTAAGCTATTTAAAGCGTTTCCCTATCGATACGTTGAAAATTGATAAGTCATTTGTCAGAGATATTGCTAATAATGAACAAGATAGAAATATCACAGCAACGATTGTCCGCCTTGCAAAGTATTTGAATATTAACGTTGTTGCAGAAGGAATTGAAACACAAGAGCAGGCGTATATGCTGCACATAATGGGGTGTCACTGTCAGCAAGGTTACTACTACAGTAAGCCACTCAAGGTCGAGCAGGTCAATGAGTTCATCAAAAATAAATTGGCTAAACAATTAACTTAAAAACAAAAGCGCGATATAAAATCGCGCTTTTTAATGTCTATAGTTGCTATATATGGTCTACTCAGATTTTTGTTCACGTCCGAGTAGCGCCATTGCTGCTTCTTTTACATTTTTGTTTTCGTACAACACTTTGTAAATTTGCTCAGTGATTGGCATTTCAATACCAGTACGCTCAGCTAACAAATACACTTCTTTAGTATTTCGATAACCTTCAACCACTTGACCAATTGATTTTATAGCAGCTTCTACCCCTTCGCCTTTGCCAAGTGCTAAGCCAAAGCGTCGATTTCGAGACTGATTATCTGTACAGGTTAGAATCAAGTCACCTAGCCCTGCCATCCCCATAAAGGTATCTGAGCGAGCCCCCAAAGCACAGCCTAATCGACATAACTCCGCAAGGCCACGAGTGATCAGGGCTGTTCTAGCATTGGCACCAAAACCAAAGCCATCCGACATACCGGCACCAATCGCAATGACATTTTTAACCGCACCACCGAGCTGAATACCAATAAAATCGTCATTGTTATACACCCTAAAAGAGCGCCCACAATGCAATAATTCGGCAAGTTGCTTTGCAAAGTCACTGGATGTTGATGACACAGAAATTGCAGTAGGTAACCCCATCGCCATCTCTTTAGCAAAAGTAGGCCCAGACAACACAGCAAGCGGCATATCATCGCCTAATTCCTGCATCGCAACTTCTTGCAATAAGCGTCCTGTATTTGGCTCCAGTCCTTTAGTAGCCCAAGCTACTTGGGCACCTTCTTGCAACCATGGCTTTATCTGCTGTAGTGTTGTAGCAAACGCATGGCTTGGCACAACCACAAGAATAATCTTGCTGGCCTTAACCGCCGTTTCGAGATCAGATTCAAGTGAAAGGGTTTGTGGAAAATCCACATCAGGAAGATAACGTTGATTCTTTCGCTCAGCTGCAAGCGTGGCAACGTCATCGCTATTTCGCCCCCACAAAGTCACTGGGTGACCATTTCTGGCAAAGCAAATAGCAAGGGCGGTGCCATACGACCCCGCCCCTAAAACTGTAACAGCTGATTGTGCTGTAGTCATTGCTTATGCGTCTGCTTGAGCCTGTTGCTCTTGAGCTGCACGTTGTTGCATGTACTGAGCAAACAATGCATCAAAATTAACAGGCGCTAAGTTAAGTTGTGGGAAAGTACCACGGTTAACTAAGTTTGAAACTGCTTCACGTGCATACGGGAACAATACGTTCGGGCAAAATGCGCCTAGCATATGTGCTAATTGAACTTCTTCAACTTCACCAATAGTGAAAATACCCGCTTGTTGGATCTCACATAAGAAAGCTGTTTCTTCACCGATTGATGCAGTAACTGTCAGAGCAAGAACAACCTCAAAAACACCTTCTTCTAACTTATTTGAACGAGTATCAAGGTCTAACTTAACTTCAGGCGTCCATTCTTTTTGAAAGATAGCTGGTGAGTTTGGTGTCTCAAAAGAAACATCTTTTGTATAGATACGTTGAATTGTGAATTGAGCACCTGCTTGTTGTTCTGCTGCTGCGTTCTGGTTTTCTTCGTTCATTGTAATTCCTAACTTGTATTCGTTTTTATAATAAATTTTAAGCGTTCAGCTTAGCGTCTAATAGACCTTGTGCTTCTATCGCCATCATGTCGTCGCAACCGCCAATATGTTCATCATTAATAAAAATTTGCGGCACTGTATAGCCACCATTGGCTTTGTCGATCATTTCGTCACGACGTTCAGGATGCTCACCAATATCAATGTTCGTATAACTTACACCTTTACTGTCTAGTAAAGCTAATGCGCGTTGGCAAAAAGGGCAGTACGCCTTGGTGTAAAGAACAACATTACTCATAATAAATCCTCTATTGGGCTGCTACGTGATGCTATTAGCGACCGGTTGTCGTTGGTAAACTGGCCGATTGCCAAGCACCCATACCACCCGATAATACATATACACGTTCAAATCCTGCTTTATGCATTGCAGTTGCGATACCTGAGGCGGTCATGCCCGTGGTACATACTAGTATAATGGGTTTACTCTTGAACTTTTCAAGGCTTGAAAAATCAGATTGTTTTGCCTTTTCTGAGCTTAGGTGTGTTGCACCGGCGATATGACCCGAGTTAAATTCTTTTTGAGCTCTAATATCAACAACTTGGCCATCTTCACGGTTAATCAACAAAGTCACTTGTTGTGGATTAATTTGACGAATTGCTGAAAATTTACTTTTAAACCAGCTACTGATAAGCATTGCCACCAATGCAAGCCAGATAATGCTCAATATCGGATGATTACCGACAAACTCAATGTATTGATCCATGCGTTTTCCACTAAGATATCTACGACCACGGCGACTTACCATGGGGTTATTAAAATATGCCACGCAAGTATACGTGCTTGAATCGAAAATACTAGAGCGTGAAATATTTTAATATGACATATTGATAGCTGATCAAAACCCTAAAACACGGTATGCTAATGGTATATAAGTGCCAATCTTCAGGAGCGATAATGACAGAGCATAAAAAACCATTGGTATTAATGATCTTAGACGGTTGGGGATACCGTGAAGACACTGAAAGTAATGCAATACTTGCTGCTAATACCCCTGTACTCGATGAACTTTGGGCAACGCGCCCTCATACACTCATTTCAGGGTCTGGCCTTGATGTTGGTTTACCACAAGGACAAATGGGTAACTCAGAAGTAGGTCATGTTAACTTGGGTGCTGGCCGCATTGTCTACCAAGATTTTACGCGTATCACTAAAGCGATTGAAGATGGTGAGTTCGCTCACAACCCTGCTCTTGTTGAAAACATCGATAAAGCAGTCAATGCAGGTAAAGCTGTTCATATCATGGGACTTTTAAGCCCAGGTGGCGTTCATAGCCATGAAGATCATATCGTTGCTACTATCGAGCTTGCAGCTGAGCGCGGTGCCAAAGAAGTATACTTCCATGCTTTTTTGGATGGTCGTGATACGCCACCACGCAGTGCGAAAGCCTCTATTGAGCGAATTGAAGCACTATTTGCAAAGCTTAACTGTGGTCGCTTAGCAACCTTAGTGGGTCGTTACTATGCAATGGATAGAGACAACCGCTGGAATCGTGTCGAAGCAGCTTATGATGTTATGGTGAGTGGTATTGCTGGTCACAGTTTTAGCGACGGTGTTAGCGCACTCGAAGCTGCCTACGAGCGTGATGAAAATGATGAATTTGTCGCGGCTACAACGATTGTGCCTGAAGGCCAATCAGCAGTAGAAATTAACGATGGTGACACAATTATTTTTGCCAACTTCAGAGCTGATCGCGCTCGTGAAATGACCCGCGCGTTTGTTGACGCTGACTTCAATGGTTTTGAAAAAAAGAAAGCCCCTGTTCTTAGTGGTTTTGTAATGATGACAGAGTACGCTGCCGATATTAAAGCCCCTGTTGCATTTGCACCTGAGCCTTTAACAAACGTTTTAGGTGAATGGCTCGAGAAACAAGGCAAAACGCAACTGCGCATCTCTGAAACAGAAAAATATGCACACGTCACCTTTTTCTTTAGTGGCGGCCGTGAAGATGAATTTGTTGGCGAGACTCGTGAACTAATTCCATCACCACAAGTGGCTACTTACGACCTGCAACCTGAAATGAACTCAGAAATGCTAACCGACAAACTTGTTGAAGCAATTGCCAGCGGTAAATACGATGCCATTATCTGCAACTACCCTAACGGCGATATGGTTGGACACTCAGGCGTATTCGAAGCGGCTGTCAAAGCATGTGAAGCTGTTGATCACTGTATAGGCCGTGTAATTTCTGCACTTGAAGAGCACGGTGGTGAAGCGTTAATCACAGCTGACCACGGTAATGCTGAGCAAATGGCCAATCCTGCAACGGGTCAAGCACATACAGCCCATACCAGTGAACCAGTTCCCTTTATTTACGTGGGCCGTGACGCGACACCTCACAATGGTAAAACACTGAGTGACGTTGCTCCAACAATGCTTCACTTAATGGGTCTTGAGCAGCCAAGCGAAATGACTGGCAAACCAATTATGACGCTGAAATAAACAATGAGAAAACGTATTAACCACTTCCTAAAAACTGGTTTAATACTGGCTTCATTAGCAGCAACAGGAATTGCTGCTAATGAAGATCAAACCAAAAAAGACCTATCCGAAATTCAATCAGCTTTGCAAAAATCGCAAGCTGACCTTAAAGGACAAAGGAAGTCTATTTCTGACATGCGTAGTGCACTTCGTAGCCACGAGTTAGAAATAGCTAAAAATGCAAAAGCGCTGAATCTCGCTGCACAGTCAGTTAAAGAGAACGAGCAACAACAAGCTAAACTTCAAGATAAAGCCAAACAATTAAAGCAAGAGCAAGCTGAACGTCAAGCTGTGCTAGCTGCCCAACTAAAAAGTGCTTATATGTCTGGTGGCCATGATTATTCAAAAATGCTCTTAAGCCAGCAAGACACCGCAAAAATTGAGCGCACACTCAGTTACTATAACTACTTAAATAAAGCACGAATAGCGCAGCTTGAAGAGCTTAAGGCGCTACAAATCAAAATTGCGGATAACCAAGCAGAACTTGAGCAAACCAAGTTACGTCTTGTTGAATTGCATAACGAGCAAAAGGCGCGACAACAAGCACTTGTCAGCGCGCAACAAGACCGTAAGAGCAACCTCAACAAATTACAATCAGCCCTAAAAGAAACAAAAAGCTCAATTGATTACCTAAAAGAAAATGAACAAACGCTTATCACCGCCATAGAAGAGTTAGAAAGAGAACGCTCAAAAAAGGTTGAGCTACTTGGCTTGAAAAGCAGTAAAGGTAAACTTGACTGGCCAACAAAGGGAAAAATTCGTTACAGCTTTGGACAGCGTAAGCACGGTAATATTGACTGGAAAGGCGTTCTCATTGGCGCTAGAGAAGGTAGTGATGTCAAAAGCGTGCAAAATGGTCAAGTTGTGTATGCAGACTGGTTAAATGGCTTTGGCTGGGTGATTGCTATTGATCATGGCGATGGTTTTATGAGCTTATACGGCCACGCCCAAACTTTACTTCGTGATGTGGGCGATCTTGTCAGAGAAGGCGAAACTATAGCCTTAGTTGGCCAAAGCGGCGGACAATCAGATCCTGGTCTATACTTTGAAATACGCCATAAAGGACGCGCAGTAAATCCTGTAAAATGGTGCAGACGTATTTAATTGATTAAATAGCTGCACCCTATGAGGAGCAGCTGATGCTAAACACTATTTACCCATTTAAATTATACTCTCCTTCAGCCAAGCTATACACTTGGCTGCCGTTTCTATTGCTTATAGCCTTCGTATATTTATTACTGCAACCGTCTTTGGTTAATGCTAAACCATCACTTAAAGCGCTTCATACACAACAGTTAAATGAGATTCTATTTAATATACATACCTATTATGTGGATGACCTCAAGTTACAGAATACCTTTATTACTCAACCCGATAACCAACAAATAGAAGCCTTATTTGAGCGCTTAGACCCCTACTCAAAATACTTAGATGAAACAGAACTAGACGCCATTTTCAGCAGTACGAGCGGCCGCTACACAGGTATTGGCATAGAAGTAAAAATAGAACAAGGGCATGTCGTTGTTGTTAATACTATTAGCAACTCCCCCGCTGCACTAGCAGGATTAAAAGAAAACGATAAAGTGATTGCTATAAATCAACAGCCTATCGCTAATAAAAGTATGAGTGAAATAGCAAAGCTTATTCAACAAAGCGGTCAATCAGCGGTAGATGTTTCAGTTTTACGTGAACAAGATACCCCGCTCAGTTTTTCTATCAAACGCCAACAAATCAACTTAGAAAGCGTGCATGGCTACCTTGCAGACACAGGTGTAGCCCTGTTAAGTATCAATACATTCAACAACCATACCTTGCACGATGTTGCGCGTGAGATAGCAAAAATGCAGATGAATAACGGATTTCCACTATCAGGGCTAATTATCGACTTGCGTGATAATCCTGGTGGCACATTGCAAGGTGCAATTGAAGTATCCGATTTATTCTTGGATACCGGAGTTATCGTCTCAACCAAAGGTCGATTTAATGAAGCAAATCAACATTATCAAGCTCATGATGGCGATATCCTAAATGGCGCCCCCATTGCGGTTTTGATAAACGAAAACTCAGCGTCTGCAGCGGAAATATTAGCAGCAGCCCTTAGAGATAATGAACGAGCAACACTAATCGGCGAGACAACTTACGGTAAAGGCTCTGTGCAATCACTCATCCCTTTAGGTAATGGCAACACAGCACTAAAATTGACGACTGCTCGCTATTACACCCCGACAGGTCAATCAATAGAAGGAAAGGGAGTCACACCTGATGTGAGTATAAATCAAACAATACTTTCAGAAATTAACCAAGACGCTATAATAAAAAACATCCAAGAGTTAGCTTTATTCAGCTCACTACTTGATAGACAAGATAAAAAACAACTCACTGCCCAGCAACTCTTAATCGTGCAGTAAGTGAGTGCCTACATGGAAAAAATAATTACAACAAGTGAAGTTATTAAAAGGGTTACTACTCGCAGTATGTTTGCCAATGTTTTGCTCTGCAAAACAAATTGCTATCGTCATTGATGATATAGGCTACCACCAACGCGATCTTGATATTTTAAACTTACCGGGGCAGGTCACTTTCTCAGTCTTGCCCCATACCCCCTATGCTCAAACGTTTGCTGAACGCGCCAGTAAAATAAATAAAGAACTTTTACTACACATTCCTATGCAGGCTCTTGATAACAGCAAAGCACTTGGACCAGGCGCTCTTACAGAATCGATGAGCAAGTCAGAATTACAAGCTACACTTGGGCACGCGCTTGCATCGCTTCCACAGGTGAAAGGTGTAAATAATCACATGGGATCAGAGCTAACACAGTTAACAGAGCCCATGAAATGGACCATGGAAGTTTTAAAAAAACGTGGTTTGTACTTTTTAGATAGCCGAACAACAAGTCAAAGCGAAGCACAAAATGCAGCTAACTTTTACGGTGTAGCGAATGTCTCAAGGCATGTATTTCTTGATAACGTAGTGACTACACAGCAATTGACACAGCAGCTTGAAGAACTAAAAGTTAAAGCCGAACACTTTAACTATGCGATAGCGATAGCCCACCCTTACCCAGAAACCGTTGCTTTCTTACAAAAAGCCTTACCTGAGCTAGAAAAACAAGGTTATCAACTTGTTCCCTTATCTCAACTAGTTGAAACCAAATATATTCAGCTTGCCAAAGCAGAGCAGAAGCAAAGTGAATAGTGCACCGCTCCATTGCTGTAGCGAGCGAATTTAATACTACTCGTTAGCCGCGATGTAAAATCGCAACTACAAACGTATTGGGGCGGCCTTGTCGAATAGCTGCGAGTTAATCCCGCGTCATGGGTTGTACGTCCACGACGTCTATCACGCGATGTAAAATCGCGACGACAAATGTGTTGGGGTGGCCTTATCCCGCGTCATGGGCTGTCTGTTCGCGGATAGCGCGCGATATAAAATCGCGACGACAAACGTATTGGGGTGGCCTTGTCGCGTAGCAGATGTATGGACTCCTCCCCATTAACGGGAGAGTACGGTATAAAGAAATTGCAAAACATCTTTTACCAATTAAGGAGTCCATACATGACACAGTCTAATTTAATTGCTATTGATTTAGCAA
>NZ_JAKKCT010000014.1:1675-4775 GCF_021728095.1 Pseudoalteromonas sp. L1
TGCTCTTTAAAAATTTGGAAAGCTGATATTAAAATTCTTATAGATATTCGTATCTATAAAGAGTTTTCAAAAGTAAAAAAATGCCATTAATCGACAGATTAATTGGTATCTACTTTAGTATTCTCATCATTATTTGATGAATTAACTTCTGGCGAAGTTAACAGCTGTCACTAACAAAGACCCGTTTGGGTTGTATGGTTAAGTGACTAAGCGTACACGGTGGATGCCTTGGCAGTTGGAGGCGATGAAGGACGTATTAACTTGCGATAAGCCTAGTCAAGCTAGTAAAAAGCGCTTGAGACTAGGATTTCCGAATGGGGAAACCCACCTGCTTGCAGGTATCTTGCACTGAATACATAGGTGTAAGAGGCGAACGCGGAGAACTGAAACATCTAAGTACCCGTAGGAACAGAAATCAACCGAGATTCCGGAAGTAGCGGCGAGCGAAACCGGACCAGCCCTTAAGCTTATTTTGTGTTAGTGAAACATTCTGGAAAGTTTGACGATACAGGGTGATAGTCCCGTACACGAAAATGCAATCTAAGTGAAATCGAGTAGGTCGGAGCACGTGAAACTTTGACTGAATATAGGTGGACCATCATCTAAGGCTAAATACTCCCAACTGACCGATAGTGAACCAGTACCGTGAGGGAAAGGCGAAAAGAACCCCTGTGAGGGGAGTGAAATAGAACCTGAAACCGTGTACGTACAAGCAGTAGGAGCATACTTGTTATGTGACTGCGTACCTTTTGTATAATGGGTCAGCGACTTATATTTTGTAGCGAGGTTAACCGATTAGGGTAGCCGTAGTGAAAGCGAGCGTTAACTGCGCGTTGAGTTGCAAGGTATAGACCCGAAACCCGGTGATCTAGCCATGGGCAGGTTGAAGGTTGAGTAACATCAACTGGAGGACCGAACCCACTAACGTTGAAAAGTTAGGGGATGACCTGTGGCTAGGAGTGAAAGGCTAATCAAACCGGGAGATAGCTGGTTCTCCCCGAAATCTATTTAGGTAGAGCCTCGGACGAATACTTACGGGGGTAGAGCACTGTTAAGGCTAGGGGGTCATCCCGACTTACCAACCCTTTGCAAACTCCGAATACCGTAAAGTACTATCCGGGAGACACACGGCGGGTGCTAACGTCCGTCGTGAAGAGGGAAACAACCCAGACCGCCAGCTAAGGTCCCAAAGTCATAGTTAAGTGGGAAACGATGTGGAAAGGCCCAGACAGCCAGGAGGTTGGCTTAGAAGCAGCCATCCTTTAAAGAAAGCGTAATAGCTCACTGGTCGAGTCGGTCTGCGCGGAAGATGTAACGGGGCTAAACTATGCACCGAAGCTGCGGATTCAAACTTTGTTTGAGTGGTAGGGGAGCGTTCTGTAAGCCGTTGAAGGTGAACCGGGAGGTTTGCTGGAGGTATCAGAAGTGCGAATGCTGACATGAGTAACGATAATGCGGGTGAAAAACCCGCACGCCGGAAGACCAAGGGTTCCTATCCCATGTTAATCAGGGTAGGGTAAGTCGACCCCTAAGGCGAGGCCGAAAGGCGTAGTCGATGGGAAACGGGTTAATATTCCCGTACTTGGTATAATTGCGATGGGGGGACGGAGCAGGCTAAGCAAGCATGGCGTTGGTTGTCCATGTGAAAGTAAGTAGGTTGGTGACTTAGGAAAATCCGGGTTGCTAAGACTGAGATACGAGACGAGCACCCAAGGGTGTGAAGTTGCTGATGCCATACTTCCAGGAAAAGCCTCTAAGCTTCAGATTATACCGAATCGTACCCCAAACCGACACAGGTGGTCAGGTAGAGAATACTAAGGCGCTTGAGAGAACTCGGGTGAAGGAACTAGGCAAAATTGTACCGTAACTTCGGGAGAAGGTACGCTCCTATCTGTGATGAGATTTACTCTCTAAGCGGACGGGAGCCGCAGTGACCAGGTGGCTGGGACTGTTTATTAAAAACACAGCACTGTGCAAAATCGCAAGATGACGTATACGGTGTGACACCTGCCCGGTGCCGGAAGGTTAATTGATGGGGTTAGTTTTCGGACGAAGCTCTTGATCGAAGCCCCGGTAAACGGCGGCCGTAACTATAACGGTCCTAAGGTAGCGAAATTCCTTGTCGGGTAAGTTCCGACCTGCACGAATGGTGTAACCATGGCCACGCTGTCTCCACCCGAGACTCAGTGAAATTGAAATCGCAGTGAAGATGCTGTGTACCCGCGGCTAGACGGAAAGACCCCGTGAACCTTTACTACAGCTTGGCACTGAACATTGACCCTACATGTGTAGGATAGGTGGGAGGCTTTGAAGCAGAAACGCTAGTTTTTGTGGAGCCGTCCTTGAAATACCACCCTTGTAGTGTTGATGTTCTAACGTTGGCCCCTAATCGGGGTTACGGACAGTGCCTGGTGGGTAGTTTGACTGGGGCGGTCTCCTCCCAAAGAGTAACGGAGGAGCACGAAGGTTGGCTAAGTACGGTCGGACATCGTACGGTTAGTGTAATGGTAGAAGCCAGCTTAACTGCGAGACAGACACGTCGAGCAGGTACGAAAGTAGGTCATAGTGATCCGGTGGTTCTGAATGGAAGGGCCATCGCTCAACGGATAAAAGGTACTCCGGGGATAACAGGCTGATACCGCCCAAGAGTTCATATCGACGGCGGTGTTTGGCACCTCGATGTCGGCTCATCACATCCTGGGGCTGAAGTCGGTCCCAAGGGTATGGCTGTTCGCCATTTAAAGTGGTACGCGAGCTGGGTTTAGAACGTCGTGAGACAGTTCGGTCCCTATCTGCCGTGGGCGTTTGAGAATTGAGAGGGGTTGCTCCTAGTACGAGAGGACCGGAGTGAACGAACCGCTGGTGTTCGGGTTGTCATGCCAATGGCACTGCCCGGTAGCTACGTTCGGAACTGATAAGCGCTGAAAGCATCTAAGCGCGAAGCAGGCCTCGAGATGAGTTCTCACTAGACTTTTAAAGTCTCTGAAGGGCCGTTGAAGACTACAACGTTGATAGGCAGGATGTGGAAGTGGTGTGAGCCATTAAGCTAACCTGTACTAATTACCCGTGAGGCTTAACCATACAACGCCAAACGCGTTTT
>NZ_JAKKCT010000015.1:0-1213 GCF_021728095.1 Pseudoalteromonas sp. L1
ATAAGCTGTGAAGCTCTATCTGTTGATATTACTCAACGATAGTTGCAACAACACCAGCACCAACTGTACGGCCACCTTCACGGATAGCGAAGCGTAAACCTTCGTCCATCGCGATTGGAGCGATTAGTTCTACAGTCATCTTGATGTTATCACCAGGCATTACCATTTCAACGCCGTCTGGTAACTGTACGTCACCTGTTACGTCAGTTGTACGGAAGTAGAACTGTGGACGGTAACCTTTGAAGAATGGCGTGTGACGACCACCTTCATCTTTAGAAAGTACGTATACTTCTGAAGTGAACTTCGTGTGTGGAGTGATTGAACCAGGCTTAGCTAGTACTTGACCACGTTCAACGTCTTCACGCTTAGTACCACGTAGAAGTGCACCGATGTTCTCACCCGCACGACCTTCGTCTAGAAGCTTACGGAACATCTCAACACCTGTACACGTTGTCTTCGTAGTTTCTTTGATACCTACGATTTCAACTTCGTCATTCACGTTGATGATACCAGCTTCAACACGACCAGTTACAACTGTACCACGGCCTTGGATTGAGAATACGTCTTCGATAGGCATGATGAATGGCTTATCGATGTCACGCTCTGGCTCTGGGATGTAAGAATCTAGTGCTTCTGCAAGCTCAACGATTTTGTCTTCCCACTCTTTCTCACCTTCTAACGCTTTAAGCGCAGAACCTTGGATTAGAGGTAGGTCATCACCTGGGAAGTCGTACTCAGAAAGAAGTTCACGAACTTCCATCTCAACTAGCTCAAGTAGCTCTTCGTCGTCAACCATGTCACATTTGTTCATGAATACGATGATGTAAGGTACACCAACCTGACGAGAAAGTAGGATGTGCTCACGAGTTTGTGGCATAGGACCGTCAGTTGCAGCAACTACTAGGATTGCGCCGTCCATTTGAGCAGCACCCGTGATCATGTTTTTAACATAATCGGCGTGTCCTGGACAGTCTACGTGTGCGTAGTGACGAGTTGGTGTATCGTACTCAACGTGTGAAGTTGAGATTGTGATACCACGCTCACGCTCTTCTGGAGCGTTATCGATTGATGCGAAGTCTTTCGCTACACCACCGTATACTTTTGCAAGTACGTTAGTGATTGCTGCAGTTAGGGTAGTTTTACCGTGGTCAACGTGGCCGATTGTACCTACGTTTACGTGCGGTTTTACGCGTTCAAACTTTTCTTTTGCCAT
>NZ_JAKKCT010000016.1:0-1096 GCF_021728095.1 Pseudoalteromonas sp. L1
TAAACCCGCTTATATGGACTCCTCCGATTGCACAAGCCTTTTTTACATTAAGCTGATGTGATTGCGTACTTATATACGGACTCTAATGAGGCGCTACCTCGGTCACTTTGATGTTTTCGCGCCCTTGTGCCTTATCTGCTACACGGTATCTTCGTACACTAGCGGGTTTCCAGGCTATCAAGGGTAGGTCTCACCACTTAATGCTCTATCTTGGCTTGTTCAATTCTTCTGCTTACTGATTTTTTTATTCTTTATTTTATGCTGTCAGTATTATCGGCTCATAATTCGTTCCATTTTTAAGTAAGGCATAGGCGGTTCTCATTGTTTTGTTTGCTAATGCAATCGCCGCGCACTTAACCCCTTTTCTTACCAGAAGGCTTTTTATCCATCGTTCTTTTTCAGTCGAGGCCTCTCTGTTTTTTAATTTACTCACTATCGAGCGAGCGCCTAAAAATAGATTTCGCCTTAATGCTCCACCTCGTCTTTTAGGTATACGGCCTATCTTTGCTTTACCGCCTGTCGAATGCTGTAGTGGTGTCACACCTGCACACGCCGCAGCACTTCTTCCATTGCTAAACTGTGTTGTGTCACCTAAAAAAGACAGGAGTTCGATAGCAGTGATTGGGCCGACTCCTTCGAGTGTCATTAAGCGTTGACAGCCATCATTTTGTTTTACAATACGCTCTATTTGTTTTTGTAACTCTACTTTGTTGTCACACTGCTGTTGATAAAGAGCGTAACTCAGCGCAAGCGCATGTTTTAGTTCTAATGGCAGCATGTTTTCTGCATCTTCTAAAATATCGGGTATGGCTGCTTTAAATGCGGCCTCACTTTGGTTAATCACAATACCAAACTCAAGAAGTAAACCACGTATTTGATTTGATAATTGAATCTTTTGTTTATCTGCGAGCGCCCGAACCTTACTAAGAGATTGCAATGCTTGCTCTTCGATAGAGAGAATTTTACAGGTGCGGACATTAGGCACTTTACTAGCAATGGCTATCGCAATAGCATCGTTTGCATCTGTTTTTTGACCTTGTCTAAATGCTTTAACAAATAAAGGGTCAAGCAACATGACTTTATGACCAAAGGATTG
>NZ_JAKKCT010000002.1:0-878859 GCF_021728095.1 Pseudoalteromonas sp. L1
TGCTAAATCAATAGCAATTAAATTAGACTGTGTCATGTATGGGCTCCTTAATTGGTAAAAGATTTTCTGCAATTTCTTTATACCGCACTCTCCCGTTTATGGGGAGGAGTCCATACATCTGCTACAAATAGGCGTGAAACGAGTCTGAAAGCTGATAGCTAAAAAGCGAAAAAGGGCCCGAAGGCCCCTAACAACATTATTGAATAGCTATAAAGGTATTACATCATTACTTGGTTAGAACTGGTTCATGGTATTTGCTTCACCACCGGCTTTAAGCGCATTTTCACCAGAGAAGTACTCTTTATGAGTATCACCAATGTTTGAACCTGCTAGGTCTTGGTGTTTCACTGATGCTTGCTCACGGCGAATTTCTTGACGTTGTACGTCACGAACATACGCCAGCATACCTAGGTCGCCGAAATAGCCTTCTGATAGAATATCAGTGCTTAGCGCCGCTGTATGGTAAGTTGGTAGCGTGATTAGGTGGTGGAAGATACCCGCTTCACGTGCACCATCTTTTTGGAAATTTTGCACAAGTACGTCTGCTGCCGCTGCAAGCTCTGTGTCATCCATTTCTGGAGCCATTAATGCCTTGTTGTCATCGATGCTTGGGTAAGCAGATAGGTCTTTACCTTGTTCTTGCCACTCAGCATATACTTGCTCACGGAATTTAAGTGTCCAGTTGAACGACGGTGAGTTGTTATATACCAGCTTAGCATTGGGTACTTGCTCTTTAACGCGGTTAACAAGCTCAGCGATTTGTTTAACGTTTGGCTTTTCTGTTTCAATCCACAGTAAGTCTGCGCCTGATTGTAAGCTAGTTACACAGTCTAGAACTACGCGGTCTTTCTCTGTGCCTTCGCGGAACTGGTATAAACCATTGTCTAAACGTGTTGGCTTGCAAAGCTGACCATTAAGCTTCATCGCTGTGTCGCCTTCGTTTAAGTCATCCACACTGTTTACTGGTGTTGTTTCAAGGAACGATGTGTATTGGCTAGCAAGGTCGCCAGGTGTTTTAGATACCGGCACTTTTTGAGTAAGGCTTGCACCTAATGAGTCAGTACGCGCAACGATAATACCGTTATCAATACCAAGCTCTAAGAATGCGTAACGAACTGCGTTAATTTTTGCTAAGAAATCTTCATGCGGTACAGTTACTTTACCAGCTTGGTGACCACATTGTTTTGCGTCAGATACTTGGTTCTCGATTTGGATAGCACATGCCCCCGCTTCAATCATCTTTTTAGCAAGTAGGTAAGTTGCTTCTTCGTTACCGAAACCCGCATCGATATCAGCAATAATTGGCACAACATGGCTTTCGAAGTTATCGATTTTATTTAGCACGGCTTGAACATCACCGCCGTTTGCTTTCGCTGCGTCTAGGTCTTTGTAAAGGTGGTCAAGTTCACGTGCATCAGCTTGCTTTAAGAAAGTGTAGATTTCTTCGATTAGCGCTGGAACAGACGTTTTTTCATGCATACTTTGGTCGGGTAATGGACCAAACTCAGAGCGAAGTGCCGCAACCATCCAGCCACTTAGGTATACATAGCTGCGTTTAGTTGTTTTGTTATGACGTTTAATTGCCATCATCATTTGCTGTGCAGTGAAACCATGCCAACAACCTAATGATTGTGTATATTGGCTGTGGTCGGCATCGTAGGCAGCCATGTCAGCACGCATAATGTCTGCAGTGTATTGAGCAATGTCTAGACCCGTACGAAAACGGTTTTGTAAGCGCATACGGCTTGCGTATTCTGGGTTGATTGACTGCCACGTTTTGCCTTGTGCTTGACATAAAGTAGCTAGGTTATCGGTTTCGCGTTGATATGTTGTCATAATAAAATCCTTCGAACGGGTTATCTATTTTTTGTTAGTGAGAGTGGCTACTTGGCGTTTGCTTCATAGCGCTTAATTCAACATTAGGCGGATTTTTTGGATTTAGTAAATTTATAGTTGTTATTGCCACTATATTTTTAGTGAATGGCAAATAGCCTGCTTATTAGCCTTTTTTACGATATGGTTGAACCATGAATGATCAAATTAAGCTCGTTTAAAGGACATTATTATGACCACTCTCTCACTTAACGGTTTAAGCGTTGATCAACAACTTGCACAGTTTGTTGAGCAGCAACTTTTACCAGGAACAGGCATCAGCACAGACACCTTTTGGCAAGGTTTTGCTGATATCGTCAACGAATTAACGCCAATCAATCGTGCGCTTTTAGAAAAACGCGAACAACTGCAAGCTAAGATTGATGGCTACCATAAGCAGCAACCAGTGTGGGATGCAGCGAATTATCAAGCATTCCTTGAAGAGATTGGCTACCTCGTTCCTGAACCCGCTAGTTTCAGCATAGAAACAGAGCAAGTTGAGCCTGAAATCGCAAGCACAGCGGGGCCGCAGCTTGTTGTGCCAGTGAGCAATGCACGCTTTGCCTTAAACGCTGCGAATGCTCGCTGGGGCTCTTTGTATGATGCGCTATACGGCACTGATGTATTAAGCGATGATGACGGTGCTGAGAAAGGCTCTACATACAACCCTGTACGTGGCTTTAAAGTGATGGCTTATGCCCGCCAGTTCCTTGATAAAGCATTGCCTTTAGCAAATGGCTCGCACATCGAAAGCACCAGCTATTCAGTGGTTAACAATGAGCTTTTAATCACATTACGTGACAGCAGCCAGGTTCGCCTAGCTAACCCTGAACAACTTATTGGTTACCAAGGTGAAGCGCAAAATCCAAGCGCTATCTTATTGAAAAATAATGGCTTACATATTGAATTGCAAATCGACCATCACCACCCTATAGGCCAAGCAGATAAAGCTGGCCTTAAAGATGTACTACTAGAAGCAGCCCTTACAACAATTATGGACTGTGAAGATTCCGTTGCTGCCGTTGATGCCGAAGACAAAGTAAACGTCTATCAAAACTGGCTTGGCTTAATGCAAGGAAACCTTGTAGAAGCATTTAATAAAGGCGGCAAAACCGTTGAACGTCGTTTAGCACAAGACCGCCAATACCAAGCTTTAAGTGGTGAAACACTAACGCTAAAAGGCCGTAGCATGATGTTTGTACGTAATGTTGGCCACTTAATGACAAACCCGGCTATCCAAGATAGTGAAGGCAATGACGTGTTTGAAGGCATTATGGATGCCATTATCACTAGCACTGCAGCACTTCATGACTTAAAAGGCACAGGCAGCCTTAAAAATTCAACGGCCAATAGCATTAATATTGTTAAACCCAAAATGCATGGTCCAGAAGAAGTGGCCTTCACTAATACCCTATTTACTCGTGTTGAGCAGCTATTAGGCTTACCAGCAAACACCATTAAAATGGGGATTATGGATGAAGAACGCCGCACTTCAGCTAACTTAAAAGCGTGTATTTTCGAGGCTAAAAAGCGTGTTGTATTCATTAATACAGGTTTCTTAGACCGTACCGGTGACGAAATTCATACTTCAATGCAAGCAGGTGTAGTACTGCCAAAAGGCGCAATTAAACTTGAACCTTGGATCAGCGCATACGAAGACCGCAACGTAGATATTGGTCTTGCAACTGGCCTCAGTGGTAAAGCACAGATTGGTAAAGGTATGTGGCCAATGCCAGATAAAATGGCGTTAATGATGGAACAAAAAAGTGGTCACCCAAAAAGTGGGGCAAATACCGCGTGGGTGCCCTCTCCTACTGCTGCAACTCTGCATGCAATGCATTATCACGATATTGATGTATTTGCTTGTCAAAAAGCGCTTATGGACCGCAAAGAAGCAAGCCTTACCAGCTTACTCACTCCGCCGCTTATGAAAGATGCCAGCAGCTTAAGCAAAGAAGATATTCAAGCCGAACTTGATAACAATGCACAGGGTATTTTAGGTTATGTTGTGCGTTGGATAGACCAAGGTATTGGTTGCTCAAAAGTACCAGACATCAACCATGTAGGCTTAATGGAAGACCGTGCCACACTGCGTATTTCAAGCCAACACATGGCTAATTGGCTGTATCATGGTGTTTGTTCTGAAGAGCAAATTAAAAAAACCATGGCGCGAATGGCAAAGGTTGTTGATGGTCAAAATGAAGGGGATCCGGCCTACAATAACATGGCTGATTCAGCCGAAACCTTAGCACAAAGCGTTGCTTATCAAGCAGCTTTAGCCCTTGTATTAGAGGGAGTTAAACAACCTAGTGGCTATACTGAACCATTATTGCATGCGTTCCGTATAAAGTATAAGTCATTAAATTAAGCACAATTTAACTCCCTTCGAGTTTGATGTGTCGTTCCTAGCAGCCTTTGGCTGCTTTTTTTTAACTAAACTCATAACTACAGTGAATAACCACCATTCATGGCATAATAAAAATCTATTAAAAAAGGGGCATTTGTTACCAAATGCCCCTTTTTACGTACTAATTTTTTAAAAATTAGTTTTTGACAATCGCATTGTGATAAACGTTTTGAACGTCATCACAGTCATCAAGCATAGAAATAAACTTTTCAAAATTTGCTATGTCATCTGGATCAGTGATGTCAGTATGAACTTGTGGAACAAACGTGATTTCGTCTACTTCAAAGTTAATACCTTCAAATGCTTCTTCAAGAGCCGTTTTTGCTTTGTAGTACTCAGTATGTGGAGCGAAAACTGACACTTTGCCATCTTCTACTTCTACATCAGTTACGTCTACATCAGCCATCATTAGCGCTTCAAGTACAACTTCGTCGTCATCACCTTCAAAGCCTAAAACAGCTAAGTGGTCGAACATATGCGCTACACAGCCCGGTGTACCAATTTTTGAATCTGTTTTTGTAAACGGTAAACGTACATCTTTGATAGTACGGTTAGGGTTATCAGTTAAACAGTCAACAATAACCATACAGTTACCTGGGCCGTAGCCTTCGTAACGTGCAGGAGAATAGTCTTCCCCTGCTCCACCGGCTGCTTTTTTGATAGCATTATCGATTACGTGTGCTGGAACTTGGTCTTTTTTTGCACGCTCAATAATACGTTTTAGCGCTTGGTTAACTTCTGGATCTGGTTCGCCATTTTTAGCAACAACGTAGATTTCTTTACCGTACTTAGAATTTACTTTAGTTTTTGCATTGGCTGTTTTAGCCATGGCGTTTTTGCGGACTTCAAATGCTCTGCCCATCTTATGCCTCTATGAATACATTTGATAATTGCCGATATTTTAGCAACTCATGACGGCTTGGGCTAGTACTAGGACATTTTGAAAAATAAAAAACTAACAATTAATATCAGGAAAAATAAAAAACAAGGCTATTTAACATAACACCTTACTTTCTTGGAATGAATCAACCAAAATTGGCAATTCTGAAAAATGATGCAGTACATAATCAGCTTGATTTGCATATTCAGGAATTTCATGTGGTGCGTATAAACAAGCTCGCATGTTAGCGTTGTGGGCTGCTTGTATATCAAATAAATAATCACCGACATACAGCAACTCAGATTGGTCAAGCTCCCACAGTGTGGCAATCGCATTTAATGCACTTGGATCGGGTTTAGCAGGTGCATCAGAGCGAGTCAAAACAGTTTCTATTGGCAGTGGATTATTTTTTAACTTAATGGCAGCTGCACGGTCGTAATTACGAGTCACAATAGCCATTGGAATATTACTTTCTTTTAGTTTGGTAATCGCATCAGCCACACCAGGCAATAAATGTGAGTGCTGCGCATCAATAAGCTCATGTTGATGGACAATATTCATCGCCTCTTCGCGCATGTAAGGCGAGGGAAGAGTGGCAATATACGCCAACAAATCCTCCTCAAGAGGACAACCCACTTGTGCTTTGATCAGTGAGAAATCCAGCTCTGATGACACCAAAGTGCCGTCTAAGTCAAAAATCACACCACGAATATTGTTATCATAAATACTCATATAAATCCTTGTATATGGCGATTGGGAAATGTTCATACCCACTAATAAGATAGTGTACGATATAGCTTTATTAAAGGATCAAAGGATTAAAAAGCCAAGTTTTTTAATCCTTTTGTATAAGACTAATGAGGTTCTAACGCCTCAAACTTAGCTTCAAGCCAGGTATCATCTTGGCTAAAGGTCAGTGTTTTTACTTTCCCTTTACCCTCAATATTTACCATATTCACTTGTGCAGGCCAAAGGTCGCGAAGTGCTCCGTTGCTCATACGAATGCCATGAATTCCCTCTGGGATCGTGACTTCCTGATAAACCCAAAAGAATTTACCATCAACTTGCGCACCGACTTCTTTCAGCTCAAGTGGCTTACCATCTAAAGTTTGCAGAGCAATATGTGACTCAACATAATCAGCAAAACGCTTTTGGTCGTCTTTATTACTTAAGATATCGGCATTGCCATCAAACAAGTGTTCAACAGCATGCTCAGTATCATGCAAATAAAAACGATGCATTAGTTCTATGTTGTTGGTGCGTTTGTTAAACAGCACCGTTGTCACAGATGCTTTTAACTGGTGCGCCATGGTTGGCGCACTCAGTAATAAAACAAAAACAATGGCTGCGAAGCGCATTATTGTTGCTCCTGGGCGTCTTTCTCATCACCTTTTTTCAGCTCAGTTTTAATATCTTGCATGATATCGCGACTGACTTTCGCTTTACTCTTCTCACGCTTATACACTTCAATACGCGATGGAATAATACGACGCGGGTAGTTGTTGTTTTCTACATCTACATCCGCTGTTTCCCAGCGTGGATCCACTGTAACTGACACTAGATTTTTACCCTTTTCTGTGACAATTAGCTTTTGAACATGCTTGTGGTTACGACGCCAAATTTCAGCCGGAATGTACTGCTCTTCTTTGCTACCATCTTCATAAGTAAGCTCAAGTAAGATAGGCATGACTAAGCCACCTAAGTTTGAGAACTCAAGTACGTAGTAATTTTTATCTTCTTTGATTGCACGCTCAAACGTTTTACGCTCCCAAGGCTCTAAACCTTTAAGAAATTTGTTATACGCGTTGCGCTCTTTGTTAGTTACCGTAAAGCGGTCATTTTCGTCATAGAAGTCAGTTACATCTGGGTTTTCTTCAACCCACAGCTTTTTACCTTCTTCTTTATTACGTTTTACGAATAATGGCATTGGCTTATCAGCTTCGATATCACGTAAACGATTAAAGTCAATATCAGGGTTTTTGGTATCTAAACGAAGTTGGTAAACCTTGTCTAGCGAGATATCAACGTGATCTGTGGTATAGAACCAGCCACGCCAGAACCAATCTAGGTCAACACCTGACGCCTCTTCCATAGTACGGAAAAAATCAGCAGGAGTAGGGCGCTTGTACTTCCAACGCTGTGCATACTCTTTAAATGCAAAGTCGAATAGCTCACGACCAAGGATCACTTCACGTAATATGTTAAGTGCGGCAGCAGGCTTAGTATAAGCATTAGGGCCTAAACGTAATACGCTGTCTGATTGCGTCATAACCGGCACTTGGTTTTCTGACTTCATGTATTCAACAATGTCGCGAGGCTCAACCCCCCAAGGAATTGTGTGGTCCCATTCACGACCAGCAACACCATCTAAGAAGCTGTTAAGACCTTCATCCATCCACGTCCATTGACGCTCATCAGAGTTAACCACCATAGGGAAGTAAATGTGACCTACTTCATGGATAACAACGCCGATTAAGAAACGTTTTTCTGCTTGTGAGTAAGTACGTGTACCGTCGTCTTGTAGATCAGTACGCGGGCCATTGAAGGTGATCATGGGGTATTCCATACCACCTACAGGGCCATTTACAGACTGAGCCACAGGGTAAGGGTAGTCAAACGAGAAGCGCGAATACACTTCCATCGTATGCACGACAGCTTCAGTAGAGTACTTCTTCCAAAGGTCGCCACCTTCTTTCGGGTAGAAAGACATCGCCATCACTAACGGCTGATCTTTACCACCTTGATGATAGCCTTTTGCATCCCACATAAATTTACGTGAAGACGCCCACGCAAAGTCACGTACGTTTTCAGCTTTAAAGTGCCATGTCTTGGTTTTGTCTGTGCCTTCTTTCTCGTTTTCTAACGCTTCTTCTTCAGTCACGATGAAAACAGGGCGTTTAGCATCTTCAGCTTGCTCAAGGCGCTTACGCTGTGTGCTCGTCAAAACGCTGCTTGGGTTATCAAGTTTACCCGTTGCCGATACGATGTGGTCAGCAGGAACGGTTAATTCAACGTCGTAGTTACCAAATTCAAGGGTAAATTCACCACTACCTAAGAAAGCTTTGTTCGTCCACGCTTCATAGTCAGTGTATGCAGCAAGGCGAGGGAACCACTGCGCTAATAAGAAGATATCGTTGCCATCTTCTTCAAAGTGCTCATAACCAGAGCGGGCGCCAACGGCATCTTCTTCAACAATGTTAAAGGCGAAGTCCATGCTGAACTCAACGTCTTTACCCGGTTTAAGCGGCTCGTTTAAGTCAATACGCATTAAAGTATCAACGACTGTAACTTTAAGCTCTTTTCCGTCTTCGTCTTTAACATTGGCGATTTGATAACCCAGCTCGTTGTCGGCCATAAATTGCTGACGACGTAACTGACCTAAGCTCAATTTGGTTGATTTTGGCTGAGGGTCACCTTGCAATGTTTTACCATTGAAAGTTGATGTCATTTCAGCAATTGAGTCAGATTTAAAGATATTTTGGTCAAGCTGTAGCCAAAGGTACTTTAAGGTGTGAGGTGAGTTGTTTTTGTATTCAATTGTCTGGCTTGCTGTTAAGCGACGTTTCTTTTCATCAAGCTTAGCATCAATATCGTAATTTACTTGTTGCTGCCAGTAGTTTTCAGCAGGGGCACCCGCAGCACTTCTATATACGTTTGGAGTTGGGAGTGCTTCATCAAGTTGACGAAACTTATCAACAAACGAGCCTTTAGTTTGCTCTACCGATGACGCCATGACTGCTGAAGACACTGCCAAAGGCAATACCAAAGCACTCAAATGGAGAACTGCTTTTTTCATTGTTAATCCTGTAAATTAAGTGTAAGCCTACCATCTCAAACAGCTAACAAGGTTGCAATAAAATCACGATAAAATGCTAGTTTTTTAGGTTAGTATTCGTCTTTATGCAATGAATCGTTTATGGAGCCATATGCCTCTACTTTTGGGTTGTGTAAAGGGGGTTTACAAACAGATTGGTTGTTTTTAGTTCAGCACTAATTCATTGCAAAGTATTACAGTTAGTATTAAGCCAACTTGGTTAAATTTTGTTTAACAGTAATAAAGGTGATTAGATGAAGTTTTATATTGTAAAAAAAGACTCTCGTTTAGCCGCTATTCCTGCGCAAGAATCGATTTTAAACGAGTATAAAGAACGTGGCTTTGAATATGTCGAAGTGATCAATGCATGTGATAAAGACGATGCATTAGCACGCACATCTCCCTGTTCAAAATGGACTAAAAAAGGGCTGTTTTTAGGCTCATCTTTAGTGATTTTGACTCTAATCTTCATTATTTTCGCAATAAATTAATTTTTGCGACATTTTCTATTGAAATTTACTGCCATTTGTATTTAAAATCGCCCACTTTTTTGATTTTGGGTCAATACAGAAGCTGTATTTGTCCCAAAAATGTGTCGGTAAACAGCTTAGAATTCGGTGGGCTTATGGATTTCTATATCCTAAAAAAACAACAAGAACTAATTGCAATTCCAGCGGACGAACAAAATTGTAAACAGTACCTAGATTCAGGGTATTTTTATATTGATAAAGTAGCGGCATGTAATGAAACGAATGCCCTTAAAATTCTACAAGCAAAACAAACCAAAGCGCTTAAAGTTCCATTGATTATGGCGTTGTTAGCTCTACCTATGGTGGTTTTTGCTTGGTATAGCTTAAGTTAACAAACCAAGCTGGGCATCTTGGCTCAGCTTAGGTATATTGACGCTCTTAATAAATAATAAGAGCGTTTAATGAAAGTCCTTCATACATCTGATTGGCATTTAGGCCAGCAATTCTACGAGCACTCCCGATTCGATGAGCATCAAGCATTTCTAGCTTGGTTAACCGATACGCTTGTCTCAGAACAGATCGACTTATTACTGGTTGCGGGTGACATTTATCATACGGCAACGCCACCTGCCAGTGCAGAAAACCAACTCTATCAATTTATTAAAACCACTAAGCAGCATTGCCCTGACTTACACATAGTGATTATTGCAGGTAATCACGATTCAGCAAATCGTATTATGGCGGCAAAACCTTTATTAGCTCAGTTTGATACCCATGTTGTTGGCCGCTTTGATAGCAACGCTCCTCATGAAGTGGTCCTGCCAATCAGCACTAAAAACGGCGATGTTAATGTCGTCGCTATGCCATTTTTACGTAGTAGTGATTTAAGCAGTTATAATCGCCAACAAGAGCAACCATTAACATACAATCAAGCAGTAGCACTTGCCTACAAAGATGCATTACAAGCAGCAAGTGAATTACCAAGCGCGCCATTAATTGCTATGGGCCACCTGCATGCAAAAGGCGGAGATATCTCATCTGATTCTGAACGTAACTTAGTGATTGGTGGTGAAGATGCGATATCGGCAAGCATATTTACTGATCAACCTGATTATGTGGCGCTAGGGCATCTTCATAAAGCACAAACCGTCGCGAAGAAAGAGACCATTCGCTACAGTGGCACGCCAATGCCGATGTCATTTTCTGAAAGACGCTATCAGCATCAAGTTGTGCTAGTCGAGATTAGTGACTCAGGTACTTCTGTAAACCCCCTTTACATCCCTAGTTTTTGTAAAGTCATGTTGCTACCGGAAAAAGACTGTGTGCCACTCAACGAACTCTGTGAGCTTATAAAACAGTTCGATTTAACAGATGAAGATCTAGCACCATACCTGCGGGTTAAATTGAGCGCCCATGACACTGACACCACTTTCAGAGAGCAAATAGAACAAGCCCTTGAAGGGAAGCAGGTTAAGTTCTGCGGCATTGAAAGGGTGCGTCAGCAGAACAGCCAGCAAGACGATGAACAAACTCTATTTGAAGATGTCTCACAAATTGAAGCGCTGAACCCACATTCACTTTTAGAGCAAGCATTTGCAAACAATAAAGATATGGCAGGGCAGGCTGTACCAAAAGAGCTAGAGGGCTTATTAAGCCAAGTGATCGATGAGTTGAATGCAGAGGACCTACTATGAAAATTTTAGCGATTCGTGTTCATCAACTCGCCTCTATCTTAGACGCCGAAGTCGACTTTAGCGCTTCACCTTTAAAAGAAGCAGGGTTGTTTGCCATCACCGGTGATACCGGGGCCGGTAAAAGCACTTTGCTCGACGCCATTTGCTTAGCGCTTTATAACAAAACCGCAAGGTTACGCGGCGATACAGGCAATAAAATTGACTTTAATGGCGACAATATCAAACTCAATGACTCGCGAAACTTACTACGACGCGGGGCAGGGCAGGGCTATGCCGAAGTCGACTTTATTGGCCAAGATAAACAACAGTACCGAGCAAGGTTAAGCTTTAGCCGAGCGCGTAATAAAGCCGATGGCAAATTACAACCCGCACAACATAGCCTTTATTCATTACCTGATGAAACCCTAATTGCTGATAGAAGCGCAGCAGATAAAGAAATCGAGCGCATTATTGGTTTGAGCTTTGAGCAGTTCTCACGAGCTGTACTACTTGCGCAACATGAATTTGCTGCGTTTTTAAAAGCAACAGGGGATGAGCGTGCGCAACTACTTGAATGCTTAACAGGCACCGATAAGTTTAGCCTTATCGGTAAGCGAATCTATAAGCGCCACGATGAGCAATTGCAGATATTAGAGCAGTTAAAGTTAAGTTTAAGTACCTATCAGGTTTTAAGCCCTGAACAGGTCGAAACTAAACAAGCAGAACAAAAAGCGCTTGAGGCTAAACTTGCTGAGTTGCAAAAACAAATAAAACAATTTGAACAGTACCAAGCGTGGTATAAGCAAGCATCTCAGCAGCAGCAACAGCTAAACCAAGCTGAGCAAGCAAAGCAAGAGTTACAGCAACAAATGCACGCGCTTGCTGAAAAAGCCACTGAAGCGAAACAAGCTCAGCAATGCCTAGAAATAAAAGATAACCGTGAACGCGTAGCTACTATTACAGCTCAACATGGGCAACTTATTAAAAACCGTGAGCAGCTTTTAAACGTTGACCATAAAACACTGATCAAAGACGCTGAGCAAACGCTTGAAAAGCAAACCGCGCAACTAAACCAAGCTAAACAAGCACAAAAAGACGCACAACCTATTATTAGCCAGGCCCGTGAGTTAGATAAGCAACTTGCCGTATTAAACCAGCAAGTAGCGGCGCAAAAAGTACAAGCAGAGAAAGCGAAGCACCATCATCAAGAGCTGACTAATACACTAAATAGCCATAAAGCAGAGCAGCAAAAACAGCTAGAGCAACAAGCACAAATAAATAGCTATTTAGAAACACACGCACAATGGCAACCATTAGCGAAAGACTGGTCATTCTATAAAAGTGAGTTAACCCGCTTTAGCCAGCAACAACATACAATGAGCCACTCACAGCAAAACATAAAAGCTCTTCAACCTAAGATTGATGAGCAGCAAGCAGCCGCGCAGCAGTGTAAAACTCAATACCAAGCCCTTGAGCAAGAAATTAAGCGCTTAAATGAGCAAGATACCGCCTTTAAATCGAGTTTAAACACCCAATCAATGGCGGATATTGATGCGGGGCTTGAGGCGATTAAACACCTGATTGAAAAGCGCCAAGTATGGCAAACTAATCATCAGCAGTTAAAAAGTTGGCAAACCCAGCTAAACACATTAAGCCAAACTGAGCAGCAACTGCAAACAGCACTAAAAGATGCGCAGCAAGGGGCAGAGCAAGCACAGCAACAAGTTTCGCTTTGTGAGCAAAACTTACAGCAAGTGCAGTTAAGAGCCAGTGAAGGGGTCAGCCAGTTACGTGCCACCTTAAAAGCAGGGGAGCCGTGCGCAGTATGTGGCTCAAAAGAACATCCCTTTATGCATGAAGAAGTGGTTAATGAGCAATTTAGTCAACTTATTAACGACTTTACCGGCCAGCTAACTAACGCCAAACAGCATTTAAATACTCTACACGCATTACAGCAAACTAAAAGTAATGAACTGGCGGCATGCAGCCAACAGATAAGCTCGTTAAACGGGCAAATCTCAGAACTGAGCACTCAACAACAGAGCCTCAAAGAAACCATGGCGGCAAGCCGTACTGAGCTAAATGATTTAACCGAAGATCAGTTGAACGAGCGTCAACAACAGCTCAGCCTGCAAAAACAGCAATACTACAAAACCCTCGAGCAGCAACAACAGCTGCAAAACACGCTTGCGGCTAAGCAAGCTGAGTATAATCAGCAGGGGCAAGCGCTACATAGCAAAGAGCAGCAATTAAATGAATTGCAGCAACAGCTAAATAATCTGCAAACTCGTTTAAATGAGCTCAATGATGAGCATCAGCAGCTCTCTACGACACTAAATCAACAATTCACCAATACACCTTGGTGGCAGGCACTCAATACACAAAGCATTTCTTTAGAGGTTATTGCTGAGCACGTTGAGGCTTATCAAGCTTCGCTGCAAACGGCGGATGAACTTAAAACGAGTTTAAAAGCCATTGAGCAGCACCTTGCGCATGTAACGCCGCAGCTTAACGAAGCACATGCCTCTTTAACTCAGTACAACGAGCAACTAAGCCAAACTCAAACAGAATTAACGCAGATACAATCAAAGCGCGAGGGGTTATTTAGTAACCCAGCGATATCGGTAGATGAGTTTATAGCAGAGCTTGAAAAGGCGATAGATTCAGCGCAGCAAGCACTGCAACTTGCCCAGACAACCCATAGTAACGCGGTAAAGGCGCGTGATGAACAAGCCATTCAAATCGCCAATTTTGACGAGCGTGAAAACGAGCTAAACGCTGAGCAAGCGGCGCTTAATGAGCGCTTTAGTCTGTGGTTTAACGATTTTAAAGCGCAGCACCCAAGCTTGGATGAGCAAGCAGTTAGTCAGCTATTAACGATAAGTCCCGCTGAAATTAAACAAACTCTGGCAGATTACTACACCAGCGAAAGTAGCTTAAAAGACGCTGAGGCGCTTTTAAAACAACGACAACAGGCTTTGGCTCAGCATCAAAATGATAAGCCAGCTCTCGGTGAAGATGAGCTGCAATTACAGCTTAATCAAGTCACAGAGCAACAAGTACAAGCGAATAACGCATTATTGCAAGTTGCGACTGAGCTTAAAACCCATCAACAAAATAGCCAAGCGCTTGAAGATAAACAAAAGCAATTAGTGAAGCAGCAAAAAAGCTATGAGCACTGGCATTTACTCAATAAGGTACTCGGTGATGCCAGCGGCAAAACCATGCGTAATTTAGCGCAAACGCAAACCTTAAAAATACTGCTGCATTATGCGAATAGTCACTTACAAACACTAAATAAGCGCTACAAATTAACAGCCATAGGGCAAACGCTCGATATCGCTATTATCGATAAAGACATGGCCGATGAGCAGCGCTCTGTTAATACATTATCGGGCGGTGAGTCATTTTTAGTGTCGTTAGCACTGGCGCTAGGGCTTGCTTCGTTGTCGTCGAATAAAGTGCAAATAAACTCTTTGTTTATCGACGAAGGGTTTGGTACGTTGGACAGTGAAACGTTAAGCATCGCGATGGATGCTCTTGATTCTCTACAAGCACAAGGCCGCAAAGTGGGGGTTATTTCGCACGTATCAGAAATGACCGAACGCGTTGCCACGCAAGTGCATGTAGCGAAAAAACCAGGTGGTTATTCGACCATCTCTGTTATTTAAAGGATTAGCATGCCAACTTTTAATCATGAAGAAGCAAGTCACTACGACGAACGTATTTTGCGACTAGTTCCAGGTTATGAGCTATTACATCAAGCAACCGCAGCCCAATTAGCAACAACGCTGAACGATGATGCGTGCATTTTAGTGGTTGGTGCCGGAACAGGTAAAGAAATCATTGAATTAGCGGCGTTAAAACCAGGCTGGCAGTTTATTGCTCAAGACATTTCACAAGACATGCTCGATATTGCCGAGCAACAGTTTGGCCAGCATAACATTAGCGACCGCGTGACAGTACACTGCGGTGATATCAACGACATCGACACTCAATGTGACGCCGCACTGTGTCTTCTAGTAATGCACTTTGTTGAAGATAACGGCGATAAAAAAGCGCTGTTAAAAGCGATTCACAGCAAACTTAAAAAATCGAGCAACTTATACATTGCCGATTTAATGCGCCCTGAAACCGCTTTTGAGCGCGAATCTCAACTACAGCTGTGTACGCAGTTAGGTTTGACCGAAGTCGGCGTAGAACGCATGCGCCACAACCTTGAGCACGAGTTTTACCCATTAGACCGAATTCGTTTTTCTGAATTAGTAAATGAAACTGGATTCAGCACCCCAAAACAGTATTTTAAAGTGCTTGGTTTTGCAGGGTATGTGGTTGGGAGTTAGCTACGTTCTAGAACTGTCAGCTCGTAGGTTGGGTAGAGCGCAGCGAAACCCAACAAGTTAGCGAGTTTCAAGGGGAAAGAATAAAGTTACATCGCGTAGGCGTGAAATTTATTTCGCGCGATTTATGTTATTTAATTTAACTCTTTTAACTTGCTAACTTTACTTGGTAGTAGTGTTGAATCTTAGCGTGAATAACAGTTTTGTACCTTGAGTCAATCAACTTATTTCTAGACAAAGGCATGTTAGCTCGTCGGTTGTATTAGGTGAATTTCTCATAAAACTTTCTATGCACTAACGCCGCAATATGGGGCGGTTAAATATAGTGGCGATGGGTTGAAACATGCGAAAATCGCCTCGTAGTTTTGGTGTCCAACGGCGACTTGTTAAGTTTGTTATGTTTCTGCATGCTCAAGCCGATGTTGAATTTTCATGAACACATTGAGACACTCTTCAACTATATTTTGCTTAGGGTTTTGAACAACAAACAAATATATAATATGTATCAAGAAGGTAGCTCCTAGGTGCCTTTCTAAAAGCTCACCGATACTTCGAACGCATGGGATTGCTGTGTCAGATGCGTAAAGCATCTTATTACGAATATTGGCAACTTCCTTAATATGCTCGAAGATTGACGAAATCCCTTTATCCTGAGCCACTTTTTTCACATCTCTTAGATAGTCTTTAGCTTTCCCTGAAGGATCTACCGAGACTAAATTTAATGGTGGGTCAGGATAAATATATGTATCGATCCCATTGACCCCTCCAATAAACATTCGAGTTTTTATTAATTCGTTATTTTCATCACTTGGAATCTCAAATGTTATCTCGATTGGTAGCTCATGCTTCAATATGTTGAGCGTTTCTCCCACTAACATAAGGAATGGATATACACCTCCCTTGTGTTTGTGATCGTTTTTCTTCAACGCTTTTGATGCTGTGTATTTTTTGTTCTTTAGGGCTTGAAATAGAGCTGTAGATGCCTCTTCCTCAGCGGTGATAGCTAAGAATGCAGATATTTCTGGCATTGAATCAGCCAGTTCAAAAGCTCTGTGAAGATGTTGGATGCTCGACTTTGCAGCATAGCCAGCAGGGCCTTTAGTTTTAGATGACACTTCTAAAACCTTCTTCTGAAACTCAGTTAACACCATAAGCTCCCTAAAAACCTACGCCCGCAACAACGGTAAATTACAGTGAGGTATTTTTGTGTAAAATGGCGAAGCCAACAAAAAATGCCTAACGGAGATTTGTCCGCGGCTTGCGTTTATTGTATGCAAACTTACCTGAAAAGCTCTAAGATTTCTTCACTGTTATAATTAACACTTAGATGATTACAACTTTCAGATGTTATTTGAACATCGACAAATGAATCTTCAGCTGCACTATACATTTTTGCATCCCAATTTGCTGAAGTTAAACTAGACTTAAGGTCTTTTAAAACTACTAACCCGACTGCTTTAGCATTGTTATCATGAGACTGAACAGAGATTTCGCCTTTTCTTAAGTCGACTAGTAATTTTGCTGGCTTGGTTGAATGCCTCCAAATACCAGAGATATCGCAGTCAGCTTGAACCTCTGTGGAATAAATTGAGGTTACTAAAAGAGAACTTAAAACTAAGAATCTGAGCATGAATATCCTTTGCATGTAACACCCGATTTGCGGGTGAAAATATGGGCTAAAATTAGTGACAAACGAGCGCAAGCCAAGCGTTCGTACCTATTTCAAGCTTCTTGTTAGGCGCTACTTTGAAAACACACCTTTTAGTAACTTACCATCAGCTAGATCTATTGTGCATGTATAGCCTGCAAAATTATTTACGACAACCTGATTACCGTTTAGATCTATACTTGTAAAGTTAACATAAGCATCTGAACTCTGAGTTGTAGGGTTTTCTGCTACCCATAAAACAGAGCCATCTAGATTTATACATTGGAAATTTCGTGCTACGGAATTTTGAGAAAACTCCATGTAGTCGAAAATAACTAAAATGCTCTGGTCTAATTCCTTGGCTTCCAAAATTGAGTATGGCAATTCAACAATATTTCCATTTATCTCGATTCTATTTTTATTAACCTGAATCATAGAGTATGTCTACTCCCCCATAAAGGGAGAAGGTGCTGCGCTATAATTGCGAGGCAGCGCCGTGTTTTTGTCCGAGTGGCCGAAGGTAACGAATTCATACGTTTGTTATAAGTCACTTAATCCTGATCAGATTTCCATCATCAAACCCGACAGTAACAACAGGAACATGATTAAGAATGTTATCAACGTTGTCAGCAATAATTTCAGAAATGGACTTTGAAACTAAATCTAATAAAGTTTCCCAACCAAGTTCGCTTGTACCGGGTAGCTCAAGATACCTATATTCTGGTATATAATCTTCACTACATGCCCAATCATCATCTTCTGGATCGTATTCAAAAGAACCGATCAAATATGCTTGATAAACACTTCCAGCTTGAAACAATCCTATGTTTATTGCCTTAACCTCGGGACGATCACTTATCTGCTTAATCCATGCTTCAACTTCAGACTTCACTGCGATTCCTATGTGACTTTAATAGCGCGCGCATCGCACATCTTTCTTCCGGTATCACGCTCATATATTTAATAATTCTATTATTAACAAATAACGTAATGCATTGCTAACTATAAATTTTTTATTGATGCTAAAGATATTCAGAAAAAAAATGGCTCAGCGCTGATTTTTATCATATTTGCAGGGTATGTGGTTGGAAGTTAGCGAGCCATGAAGCATCGCGCGAAATAAATTTCATGCCTACGCGATGTAAAATCGCTGCTACATCAAAGCTCGCTAACTTTACTCTTGAAACTCGCTAACTTGTTGGGTTTCGCTGCGCTCTAGCCACCCTACGAACGATAGATTTTTATCGGTACTAAAGATGCTCAGAAAGAAAAATGGCTCAACGCTGACTTTCATCATATTTGCAGGGTATGTGGTTGGGAGTTAGCGAGTAATGAACCATCGCGCGAAATAAATTTCACGCCTACGCGATGTAAAATCGCTGCTACATCAAGGCTCGCTAACTTTACTCTTGAAACTCGTTAACTACCGAGAGCCTAATACCCCGCAGCCTGGCCGTCTTTACGGGTTTCAGATGCGCCGTAATAAATACCGGTTTTTGGGTCTTTCAATATAGCTTGATAACCACCGTATGGGCCCACGGCCTCTTGTAAGGTGTGGCCTTTTTTCATTAACTCGCGGCGGGTTTCCATTGAAAAACCTGACTCTAAGCTAACAAAACCACCGTCTTCCATAATCTCACCTGTTGGCTGCGATGAACCTGTGTGCAGAATACGTGGTGCATCACCGGCTTCTTGGAGATTCATGCCAAAATCAATCATGTTGATAAGTATTTGAGCGTGCATTTGTGGCTGTGTTGCGCCGCCCATTACGCCATAACTCATATATGGCTTACCATCTTTGGTGACAAACGCAGGAATGATTGTATGAAATGGTCGTTTGCCTGGTTCATATTGGTTCATGTGGCCTTTTTTAAGGGCGAACATTTCGCCACGGTTTTGCAATACAAAACCCAATTTTGCCGGTGTCATACCTGAGCCCATGCCACGGTAATTACTTTGAATAAGTGAAACCATGTTGCCGTCTTTATCCGCGGTCGTCATATAAATGGTATCGCCTTCTACAGGGCCTGCATGGTCGCGTTTTGCGGCTTTGTTAGGGTTTATCAGTTTGCGTCTTTGATCAGCATATTGCTGCGAAATAAGTGTTTGTACGGGAATGGTGTTAAACGCTGGATCGGCGTAATACTTTGCACGATCTGCAAACGCGAGTTTTTTCGCTTCAACAAAGGTGTGTACGTATTCAGGGCTATCAAAACCCATTGCTTTGATATCGTAACCTTCAAGAATATTAAGAATTTGCTGTGCGGCAATACCTTGACCATTTGGTGGCAACTCCCAAAGCGTATACCCTCTATAATCGGCGCTCACAGGCTTAACCCATTCACTATGGTGGGCAGCTAAATCTTCATAGGATAAGTAACCGCCGTTTTCTTTCATGTAGCGACCAATTTCTTTGGCAATATCGCCTTTATAAAACGCATCGCGGCCGCCTTTGGCAATTTTACGATAGGTGTTTGCAAGGGCAGGGTTCTTAAAGATTTCACCTTTTTCAGGCATTGCCCCATCAGCCATATATACATCTTTAAAGCCTGGGTATTTACCTCGTGCAGCCACACTTTTTTGCATGTAATAAGCAATCAGTTCAGACACAGGGAAGCCATTTTCAGCGTAGTCGATAGCAGGTTGGAGTAAGGCTTTCATTGGTGTTTTGCCAAACTTTTTATGTAACTCAAACCAACCATCTACTGCACCAGGTACCGACACAGGCAAGGGCCCATAAGCAGGAATATAGTCACCTTGTGCTTTTAAAGTATCAAAAGACAAGCTTTGAGGTGAACGACCAGAGGCATTTAAGCCGTATAGTTGCTTAGTTTTGTTATCCCAGACAATGGCAAATAAATCGCCACCAATTCCACACCCTGTCGGCTCAACGAGCCCCAGTACTGCATTAGCAGCAATCGCCGCATCAATGGCATTACCACCGTCTTTTAGTACTTGTAAGCCAACCTGCGTAGCTAATGGCTGTGATGTGGCAACCATACCTGATTGTGCGATGACTTCAGAACGACTGGCAAAATTATGGCCAGTGATGCGATCGTAAGCTTGAGTAGCACCTGTTGTACCTAAGCATACCGCTAGTACTAAGCTTTTTATATGTGAAGCTGGTTTCATCGTTATTGCCCTTTTTTATTGTTTTATTTACTATAAAAAGCAATTTAAAGCTAAGCAAAAGCTTTGCGTCCGAAGACCAAAAAATACGACTATTGCCAGAAACCGAGCTACATTAGACTCTCGTCACGAGAAAACTAATAAATAGCGGTACCGGTAAAACACTCTTTTAACATAGCGGATGCATAAGGATGGCTTTGCTGAGCTGAAGGTATAAACTGACTAACAATATCGCCAACTTGGTTGGTTGCTTTTAACTGCTTTAAATGACTTTGTAACTCTTTTACGGTTTCAATTGATGTGCTTTTATTCAGAGCTAAGTAGTTTCCAGCCAGTGCTGGGTGGTTAAGCGCAAATACAGGAGCTAACTGTTCGGGACTTAGCCCCACTTTTTCTAATTGAGAAGCCAGTGTTAAAGCCGAGCCAATTAATAAGTCGTGCTCGCCTCTTTTAAACATTTTTAGCTCCTCAAATTTTTTAGAGTAAGTTAAAAAATGCTGACCTTCTTCCAGATTTAAATCCATTAAAACGGAGTGATATACATCTCCCCGTGCCACACCTACGGTGTAATTTTGTAAAGACGCCATACTATTCACAGTTATATCTGAGCGAGTCGCTAACTTATAAAAACATGTTTGGCCAGAAGCTAATGGACCAACCCAATAAAACTTAGATTCTCTTTGTACTGTGCGTGAAGTTGAAAAGATGCCAGTATCTGCTCTCGTAGAGACGAGTTGCATCGCTCTTTTCCAGGGGTATAAATCAATAGTGCAATGTAAACTTGCTTTTTCGCAAAGAAGCCGAATGATCTCTGTGTTAATTCCTGTAATTTGGTCTTCTTTTTCGAAATTATAGGGAGGGAAAGACTCTGTATAAAGTGCCAGTGTTTTTTGCTTAGCAAACACATCCCCTACAAATATAAAAAACAACACGCTTAGAAGACGTATTAACATAGTCAACTCCAAACAAGATCTAACACTCTAGTCATGTTTAACAATGCGGCTCAGCTGTTTATTTAGGGTATTCAAGCAAAATGGCTTAATAATAAAACCATTCACTTTGGCGCTAATCATATCTGTAACGGTCTGTTTACTGTCTTCGCATGTAACCATTAAAACAGGGATGTTATGAAAATCAGGGCTATCACGCATTTGCATAAGTAAGCATTTGCCATCCATTTTTGGCATATGCAAATCAGTAATGACTAGGTCAAAATGTTGTTTCCCTAATAATTCGATAGCTTGATTGCCATCAGTCGCTTCTGTAATGTCATCATAGTTTAGACGGCGCAGCATGTTTATTAGAACATGGCGCATCAAAGGCATATCATCGACGACAAGAATTTTCATACTAAGCACACTAGCTTTTATAATATCTTAAGCTTAGTTTGCATATTCAATAACGCAATGAAGTATTTAAGCCAAAACATCAGCCACTAATTGGCTTAGTCGAGCAATCTTGATATTACTCAATTGCCGATAATCGAAGTAAGGGCATACGATAACCTTGTCACTCTTGCTAATGGCAAATTCATCATCTAACCAAGTTAGTGGTGAATTAAGCAGCCCTGATTGAATCAGTTTTTTAGCATGGGTACGACCTGCAATAATATGCAATTGGTTACCTTCATCTAAAAGTGGCGGACTAAACAAAAGCGCAGTGCGGCTGTTAGTTTGTAGTAATAAATCATCTCGGAAGGTTTGCCAGTCACACGCTTGCTTTGCAAATTTAAAATGTTCACTAGGCAGAGCAAATAATACCTTGGCGTATACGTTAAAAACTTTTCTCCAGCCATTACCGCAAGCTTTATTTATGCTATTAATTTCGCCTGCTTGCATTGCATGCAAAAAGTTGAGTGTTTGCCACGGCACCATGGGTGGGCGCTTTTCAATATATACCGCTACAGTGAATTTGCTGTCTCCAAAACCCTGTAGCTGCTTCTTTGTGTCCATCATAGTTTTTTAGCTAGAATGCGATCTAAATTATTAGCAAAGTTTTGCCTGTCGGCTTGGCTTAGAGGCGGTGGTCCTCCAGACATTTCAACTCCACTAGAACGCATTGTTTCCATAAAATCTCGTACGTTTAATCTAGAGCGAATATTCTCCGTGGTATAAAGCTCTCCACGAGGATTTAGCGCTTGTGCATTTTTTTCTATTACTTCTGCGGCAAGTGGAATATCCCCTGTGATAACGAGATCACCCGCTTCAACGCGTTTCACAATCTCGTTATCAGCAATATCAAACCCTGATGAAACTTGTATACGCGAAATAAACTTTGAGGGTGGCACACGCATCGCATGATTAGCAACCAGCGTTGTAACTGTTTGCGTGCGCTCTGCTGCGCGAAATAATATCTCTTTGATAACGGTAGGACAGGCGTCCGCATCAACCCAAATTTTCATAGCACTCTCGACAGAATTTTTAAGTGTGAGATAGTTTACCGTAATTGAACTTATTTACCGCTATTAACGTATTAAAATATTTGATATTAAAAGGAGCTTTACGTGCGCAACTTCCATAAACTTCTCATTATAGCAATTACCTCTACGGTACTCTCTGCGTGTACTGGCACTCCAGAGAATATAAAACCGGTTGAAAACTTTGAACTCAATAAATACACAGGTACCTGGTATGAAATTGCGCGGCTAGACCACTCTTTTGAGCGTGGCTTAGAAGGAATAACAGCTCAATATTCAGTTAATCCGGATGGCAGTGTAAAAGTAATTAACAAGGGCTACAATCTTGAGGAACAGGCATGGGAGCAAGCCCAAGGCAAAGCTAAATTTGCGAGCAAACCTAACATAGGTCATTTAGAGGTTTCTTTCTTTGGCCCATTCTACAGCTCGTATGTCATTTTTGAATTAGATAAAGAAAATTATCAATATGCATATATCACTGGCTACGACAAAGAATATTTATGGTTTTTATCAAGAACACCCAAGGTGAGCGAAGCACAATTAAAAGACTTTAAAGACACAGCTAAAAAATATGGCTTTAAAACCGAAGAATTAATCTTCGTTAAGCATGACGAACTGTAAAGGGGATTTACAGATTGTCTTTAAAACATCATGAATGCGTAACACAACTGTCATTGAACCAAGGCAAACTCTGCTTTATTAAATTGAAGCAACATGTGATCCCCCCAATTTAATTCCCTGCTCGGGTAGGCTATGCCTACCCATTTTTTTCAGATCAGCTTTTTACTAACTAAGCTAGAAAATCATTACCGAAAAGCAACTCAACAGTAAAATTGATAAATTGAGTATACTTATATGCTTTACCCATGAAACGGTAAAACTATATAAAATCATGAGCATAAGTACACTTAGCGCCATATAACCGCAAAATAATAATGCACCATATCCACCTTCGCTCAATACAGATAACACTAAACTTAGTAAAATAGTGATCCAGCCTGTAGTTAAAAAGCTATGTCGCTGTTTATCAGTTAGCTTCTTTTTAAAAACTTCACGAAAATGGTTAAACTTTGCTAAAGCAAAACAATTAAATGCCATAAAGCACAAACTAAACTGCATTAATTCCATCATCCTTGTTGCTCCTTAAGCTCCTTGGGCTTTTGAAAACGGCGAGTACTTACTTTTTTGCTAGCAGTACGTAATTTTTTGCCCTGTAAAATAAACAGGCTTCCCGCAATAATGAAACCAAAATCAACGCAAAACAGCGCCCAGTTTTGAGTTAGTAAATAACTGATCCAATTACCCTCTGTTGTCATAGCATTTACTAAAGGAACAGCAAAACATACCAATGCGTTAAGCCACGCTGCTAATTGCCATTGACGTTTGGAGCTACTTATTATTGCCAGCACAGTCATTGCTAACCATGCGAGGAAGAACACGAGTATTTCTTTATCGGCACGCGCTACCATCTCTAAAGGTAATAATCGATTAGCAATAAAAAATGATGCCGTAGCAAATGGTAACCCCATCAGGGTAGCTAGATTTAACGTTTCTACTAATTTCAAGCCAACACCAGCTTGCTGCTGCGGCTTTAAACGCTCTCTTAAACGTTTAGCCCACATAATGCAGCCTGTAGCAATCATTGCGCAGCCAGCGATACCACATAAGAAATATAGCCAGCGTAATAATGGGCTAGCTAGTCGCCCTGCATGTAATGCTGTCATCGAATCATAAAAGCGTGCTGATGCCGACCAGTCCTTACCTTGCTCAGCGAGTAATTCGCCAGTACTACCTGAAAATAAAAATGCCGCCCCATTATCCACAACTTCTTTACCTGTGTTCAAATACACACTCACGCGTGATGACTCTTTGTTTGCATCGCGAATAAAGAAAAAGCCAATATCAGCATCAGGTGACCTAGTATAAACCTGATCTAGAATAGTATTCATGCTCACCAGTGGCGCAGGAACATCACTCGATTCGACACGAGCCCTGATAGGACTTGCCTCGTTAAACATTTGTTGTAGCCCCTTCTCATACACCGTTTGAGCAGGGTAGGGGAAAACCATAAATATTAACGTTATCAAGCCTGTATACGTAATCATAATATGAAATGGTAAGGCTAATACCGATGATACATTATGAGCATCAAGCCAACTGCGACTTCCTTTGTTTTTTCTAAAGCTAAACATATCTTTAAAAATACGCTTGTGAATAACAACACCAGTAATCAAAGCAATCAGCATAAATAATGATGCTAGACACACTAGCCAACGTGCAGTTCTGACATCGATGTAATGTAAATCAAAATGCAGTCGATAGAAAAAATACCCGCCTTTGGTCTCTCTAGGCGGCGCAATTTCCTCATTTGTAGCAGGGTCTAAATAAGTCTCAGTAAATTTAGCGCGTCGTTGCTCTGGCTGCTTAGGCTCAGCATAACTATAGGTATATAAAGGGTTACGAGGCTCAGGTAAATAAATACGCCATGATGATGAGTCTGCGGCTTTATTTTGCAACTGCTCTACGGCATAGTTAATTTGCTGTCTTTGCTTATCTAGGCGGTTATCTTGATGGGTAATAGTGTGCGTTTCTGGTTCAGACCAATAAGTAATCTCATCTTTAAAAAAACTGATTGTGCCAGCAAAAAAAATTAAAAATAATAACCAACATACTAACAAACCAACCCAAGTATGTAGCCAGGTCATTGAGCGAAAAAAGTTCTCTTTCATAACCAACCCTTAATCAACGAAAGAATTACAAACTGAACACCTGTAGTTAGTAAAATAGTGATCCAGACACGCTTTAATGACTTAATTGCAAACACCCAAATAAAGACACAACTATAAAAAAATACCGACAAAGTGGTGGTTAATAACACACTGTCTAGCTGATTTAAGGGAAGCAAGATGGCTAGTAAAGAGATAAGTACACTGGTAAACACATAGCCCCCAAAGATGGCAGCAACAAACCGAAAGAATACCGATATTCGATAAGAGATGCTCACAGAGCGCTTTTTAGACACATTTTTAGGACGCTGCGAAGGCACTGCATCAATGGATTGTGAATGCATGATAATCCTTTAAATAAACACGAATAGAAAACGCACTATTATAAACCGACAAAATAAAAAAGATAGTGATTATCATTTGCGTAACCATGAAGAAAAAGTAAATTTATCGAGTACTCTCTAGTTAGTAAAATAATGATCTACTAGCTTTGCGAAGCCTAATATCATAAGGTGATATAAAAATCGGATAGGGGGCTAGGATGCGAACAATAGGATTAATTGGCGGTATGAGCTGGGAGTCAACGCAAAGTTATTACCAGCTTTTAAATCAAGGTGTTAAAGAAAGCCTCGGTGGACTTCATAGTGCACAAATAGTACTGGTAAGCTTGGATTTTGCCGAAATAGCAAGATTACAACAGCAACAAGATTGGCCACAGATGGCAGAGATACTGATCAAAGCAGCCAAGCAAGTTGAGGCTGCAGGTGCGGATTATTTATTAATTTGTACCAATACAATGCACAAATTAGCTGAGCAAGTACAAGCTGCGATTTCAATTCCTTTATTACACATTGCTGATGCAGTTGGTGAAAACCTGATCCAAAATAATCATAAAAAGGTCGCTTTACTTGGAACCCAGTTCACTATGGAACAGGATTTCTATAAACAACGACTAGCAGATAAATTTTCTATTGATGTGTTAATCCCAGCAGCACAGGAGCGAGCCATCATTCATAATGTTATTTATAATGAATTATGCAAAGGGATTATAAAATCAGAGTCTAAAGCTGCGTACTTAGCAATTATTGATAAACTAAAACAGCAAGGAGCAGAGGCTGTTATTCTAGGTTGTACAGAAATCGCATTACTAGTACAGCAAGCTGATACTTCAATGCCGCTGCTTGATAGCACTGCGCTACATTGTGAAATGGCCCTTGAGCATAGCCTTAATAAGGAATAAATAATGTCAAACCATCATACTTTAAATTACGTTGAATTTGCTGCGAGCGATTTAACAGCAACTAAAGCTTTCTTTCAGCACGTTTTTAAATGGCAGTTTACTGACTATGGACCTCAATACACCGCATTTAGCTGTGAATCAGCAGGCCTTGACGGGGGCTTTTATCAAGCACCATTAAAATGTCTATCAACGAATGGAGGGGCGTTGTTAGTGCTTTACTCAAACAACATTAAGGAAACTCAATCACAGGTTGAGAGCCATGGCGGTAAAATAATAAAATCTCTTTTTAATTTTCCGGGTGGTTATCGCTTTCATTTCACAGAGCCAAGCGGTAATGAGCTGGCAGTTTGGTCAAAACAAGCCTAGATCATATTTTTACTAACTCATGAATACAAAAATTTTAATAGAACAAGTTAGTAAATGCGTGATCTGTGAACCTCATTTACCACTTGGCGCACACCCTGTTATCCAGTTTAACAGTAACGCTCGTATTTTAATTGCAGGCCAAGCGCCCGGAGTTAAAGTTCATCAAACAGGTAAGCCGTTCAATGATGCAAGTGGCGATAGGCTTCGAGAGTGGCTTAATGTAAGTACTGATGAATTCTACGATGAACAGAGTTTTGCTATTTTACCTATGGGTTTTTGTTATCCAGGAAAAGGCAAATCAGGTGATTTACCGCCAAGAAAAGAATGCGCTATTGCATGGCGTGAGAAGCTTCTGGCGCAGTTAAATAATATTCAGCTGACTATTGTTCTTGGCAAGTATGCGCAAGCTTATCATTTACCACAAACAAAGAAGCAGCCATTAACAGAGTTAGTAAAATCATGGCGTGACTACTGGCCAAGCCATCTTCCGTTACCTCACCCTAGCCCCCGCAACAATATATGGCTAAAGAAAAATCCTTGGTTTGAACAACAAGTACTGCCCGAGCTTGGAACAAAAGTACGCTCCATACTTAAAGGCTAATAATGCAAAACCGCTATTATGAAGAATATGGCTATTACCATGTAAAGGGCCTTTACAATGATAAGAGCCTATCAAAGGTTCGCCCAATTCTAGATAAGTTTCATGATAACTGGTTACAGGAAAACCAACATTTTTACAAAACTAAAGGCATCAATAGTTCAGGACTGACCGCAGCACGATGTTTAACGGATGACGAAAAATTAATTTTATTTAAGTTCATTAATTCAAATACTTTGCTCAACCACGTAAGACCAATTATTGCTGCACCGTGCTTTATGAATACCCAGCTTTTCTTTAACCCTTACAAAAAAGAACAGCGTAATTATTGGCACAGAGATATGCAGTACCATTTAAACCTAACCGAGCAAAAAAAAGCCCTTAAGGGCCCAGAGGTTTTGCATTGTCGAGTGGCTTTTGAGGATGAACTTGGTATTGAAGTCATTCCTGCAAGCCATAAACACTGGGACTCAAAAGAGGAATTAACAGTGCGGCTAGAGAAACAGGGGGCTTCAAATAGTAATGCACTAAAGAGCGGAAAAACGATTGCTCTGGAAAAAGGGGACTTACTTATTTTTTCTGCAAATATGATTCATAGAGGCCTATATGGTTTAAATCGGTTTGCTTTTGATATTTTATACTTTGAACGTCATCCCAGTATTGAGCAATTTTTACAAACCGATTTTTTACCAACTGAAAATCAAAAGCTGCAACTCGACAACCCAGATGCCTTTATTTGGCCACAAAAAAACGGCTAGTTAGCCGTTTTTTATTGAATGACAAGATTACTGTAACATTGCAAATAGTTGTTTTAGTTGTGGCATATATTCCTTAACCAAACTCACATTGCCTTCGTTCACGTTGGTGCTTGATTTTGCCCCTTCTAATGCACCTGCCAATGATCGTGTGCCCGAATTAGCCGAAGAAGCGCCGAAACTTTGTAAGCCTGTTACAGCTTGATCAACACGCTTTTGATTCTCACTGGACAAGCTACCTTTTAAATTAGCTAAATAGGCCATTGATACTTCAGAGCCAACGGCAATTAACTGTTCTGGCGTAAAACCATATTGCTCAGTTAAGCCCGCAAACTCAGTATATAGCTCGTGTTGTTTTATTTGATCAAGAAACCCCATCATTGATGATGTATTCGTTGCCTCAGAACCACTTAACATACTTCCTAAGTCAACGTTTTTAAGCTCAGGCTGATTCTGCGACCAATTAGCCACTGCAGGTAACGCTTTAATATAACTTTGAAGTTGGTTTTCCGTAATATCTTCTGCGAAGCTTGAAAAACTCATTACGAGTAAACTCATTGATATAAGTAACGCTTTCATCAGATTCTCCTTGTGTACAATTTTTAGCCGCCAGTTAGTTTTAACGGGTTATTATGATCAGCTAATTACAAATGTTAGAATATAGTTTTTATCACAGCTAACTGAACCTAATGTTAATTATTTCCAATACTGTAACAATCGATGAATGGGAGCTCGATATAAGCGCTATTCGTTCTCAAGGAGCGGGTGGGCAAAATGTGAACAAAGTGGCGAGTGCTATCCATTTACGCTTTGATATTAATCGCTCCAAACTTCCTGACTTTTACAAACAACGACTGTTAAATTTAAATGATTCTCGAATCACAAAAGAGGGCGTTGTTGTAATAAAGTCGCAAAACCACCGTACTCAAGAACTTAATAAAGAAGATGCACTTAACCGCTTAAAAGAACTTATTATAAGTGCGACACAGGTTCAAAAGGAACGCAGACCAACCAAACCAAGTAAAAACTCTCAACGAAAGAGGATGGACAGCAAAACCAAAAGAGGACAAACAAAAGAACTAAGAAAAAACATAAAATTATAACTTTATAACTACACCCTAGTATCAAAAATAAGCAGAACTGTAAAGAAGTGTAACTTGTTAACAAAGTTAATTGATGGTTAATCTAGCAAATACTATAATAATCATACTATCTCACTTTTGAAGGAACCATGCATGGACTACAAAACACACCATTTTGCAATTGCAATGATAACGCTGTCAGTTTTGCCTATGTCTAGTTTCGCGCTTGACTCTTGGCAAGCCGGTAGTGCATATCCGCAAGGAAGTGAAACCTGCTACAACGAGATTTTATACAAGGCTCGATGGTGGGCCACCCCAGGTGAGGAACCTGGTAGCTCGCAGTGGGGAGCATGGGTTGCAGATGTTGTTTCAAAAACGTGTGTGCACAATGTGGTGAAACAAGATGAATTATTAAAATCATTGCCCACAATTTTTGAAGCAAATAATAAAAAAGGGAGTTCATCAGAGTAACTCCCTTTTTTATTAATCAAATGTATGATGCCGTGTTACAGCGAAACGATTGAGTATATGGTGCATAATATACACAGCACATAAACTGACTAGAATCGCCACAGATACTGACGAGAACCGATACAAAGCACTGTAAACCAAGTCCTGTCCTGGTCCTAACGATTGACCAAACAAAATACCAAACGTAGTAATAATACCAAAACCGACGCCAGGAATGCCGCCAGAAATTATATGGTATCGACTAAAGATAAACGTCAAAATCCATAAGATAAGCGCAGGAAAAATCAATATATCAGTGTGATTGTATAAAAAGAGCTGCGCAACTAACGCTAAATTACAGCCAATTAATGTGCCAATTGCACGCTGCCACGCCGCCATACCGGCCGCTTTCCAGCACAATGAAAATAAGATCAATACCGATGCCGCTTGCGCGGAGATTGAGTCTTGTAAATCAAACACCTGAAATACCACAAACGACAAGGTTGCCACTGTTGAGCAAAGTAAAACTTCATGGCGTATACTTTCTTTCGCTTTTTCTGGCATTACACGAGCTTGACGCGGTGCAACATCAGGAAACAAACCATGCATAAGCATCGAAAAAATAACAGTGACTACAACAGCAACAGCGTTACTAATAATAAGCGGATAAATACTGACTCCTCCACCTGTGTAAGTCGAAAAGTGTAATTGAATCGACAAACTTACAACCGTTGTAGCACCAAATAAAAAGTTAGCGCCACGGCTCATTTGATAAAACAAAAAAGCGAATGCGACAAAACTCATCATCGTCATAACAACAGGTAAGTGGGAAAATAATCCTTGCACAACAAGCACAAACAACGCACTGAATACAGCACCAGCGTAAAACTGACGAATGATATGCATATTAAGTACAGGGACTAAGCCGAGCAATAACATAGGGTAGACAGTAAAAAAGATGCCATTAGGCCAATTCATCAATTTTGCCAGTGCGAACCCTAATGCTGAACCCGTGGCAATGCGCAGCGCTTGGCGCAAGCCATTACCATCAAGTTGCAATACTGACATAACTTACCTTGCCTTAGTAAATGAAGTGCAGAACACTGATAAAACGAATTTGCATGCTCGCAAACCAACTTCCAACGCTTGAGTCAGGCAGAAGCTGAACTGTAGCACGGGCACCACTTGGAAATTTAGCTAACATTTGGTGCTCATCTAATTGAATATGAATACGTTGACGTTGTGCATCTCGTACCCAACGATTGCTGCTTTCAGTGGCACTGAGTAAACCGTTTGCATTGAGTTGACCATCACTCACCCCCGCTTCAAAACTAATAATTTTACCAGTAAACACTTTCCCAGGTAGCGCATCAAAGCTTACTTTAGCAGTACTGCCAATTTGCACGTGCACCAAGGACTTTTCGCGAAAATCAGCCACAAGGTCAGCCTTGTTAGCAACAATCGCCATTAAAGGTTGGCCTTTATTGGCATATGTACCCGCTGTCACTTGTAAGTTGGCAGTTTTACCATCGGTATCAGCCGTTACTGTTGTATAAGACAAGTTGAGTTTAGCCTGTTCAAGCTGATTCAGGGCATGACGTAATGCTAAGTTATCATCACCTATTTTACCGCGAGCAAGTTTAGCTTCGCTAAGCTGAGCTTCAATTGCCGCTACATTTGCCTTACTTGATTGGTAATTTGCATTGATTGTTTCGTATTCTTGCTCTGAAATAGAGCGTTTTTTCAATAACGACTCACCGCGCTCGAACAGTAATGTTTGTTCATGCAGCTTAGCTTTCGCTGCCGCGAGCTGCGCTTCAGTTGCTTTCACACTGCTATCTAAACGTTGGTTTTGAAGTTTAGCATCGTCATAAGCAAGCTCAGCCTGTTGAACAGCCAACTCAAACGGTTCATCATTAATCTTAAACAATGCTTGGCGCTTTTCGACTGCTTGATTATTGGTTACTAAAACCTCCGTCACGCGGCCACTTACCTGTGGTGTCACTTGCACAACAGGGTGGTATACACGGGCCTGTGGCGTCACTGGCATATAAAGATCAGCAATTACAAAATACAAAAATAAAACAATGAAGCCCACTAAGGAGATTTTTACATAACGGGCAAATTTTTGATCCGGTGTCATAAAGTTATTTATCTCCTGAGTAGTGATTAATACACTGACGAGCATTCTTTTCCATCTGAACAAGGCCATATGCCATAGTGTCGAGCTGTTTTGTTGTTAAATCTGCATAAAGGTTTTGTTTTACATCTGCAATGATCACACGCAAGGTCTCCAGTAAGTTTAGACCTTGTTCAGTAAAATACAGTCGCTTACTGCGTTTATCCTCTGCATCAGCTTTACGTACAATAATCTGTTGTTGTTCAAGCTGCTTGATAGTGCGTGTTAAAGACGGCATTTCAATACCCAAGCTATGCGCCAACTCTTGCTGGGTACAACCCTGATTTAAGTGAAACAAATGAATCATAACAGTCCAACGAGACTGAGTTAGACCAAGAGGTTCCACAGCGAGCGTGACGGCATCACGACACAAACGATGTACACGACCCATGCTCCCGCAGAGGGTTAAATCTAACGTTTCATGAAAGGGGATAGTCGAAGACATAATGCACTCCAATTACTTAGCATGCTAACTATTATATTTTACTTAGCATGCTAAGTAAATATTAATGCATTTTATAAAACAAATAGGATCAATCGAAAAAAACGAAAAGTTGCGAAACTTATGCACAACCAAACGATTTGAAGCAATACCCTTTCAGTTCTCGCCCTTTTTCAATTAGTTTAGCCCTGTCAAAAACGGGGCAGGCAGGAATCATTGCTCTGCCAACAGCAGAGCAACTAAATCAGTCTCATTAAAGAACATGTATTTATTGATAATTTAACAGATTTGCTGGCGAATATTGATCCGTCAGTACTTTAGTATCTTCAGGCCAATCCTGATTATCTCTGGTATAAAACAAATGCTCGCTCAAAGAATGTATATCTACATCATATGGCGCTAACTTAACCGCTAATTGTTTTACGCGCTTTGCTATTTGCGGCTCACTTGGCATCGCACTTAACCCCGCCAAGATTATGCGGTTTGAGTTTTTATCTGTCACAACATTTACAAAGTCACCAAACACATCATAATATGTAGCGGACTCATGCTGATAAAGCTTACTTGACGAAAAAGTATTAGCAGCAACAATGCCTCCCTCAGCAAGCACACTTTTTACCTCAGCAAAAAACTCCTTAATCAGTAAGTGCTCAGGAATGTAGTCACCATTAAAAGCATCAAGAATAATCCAATCGTACTTCTGCTTTTTTAATGCCGCTCGTTTAATAAAAATACGCCCATCTTGTACTTTTGAAGTCACTTTATCGGTTTCTATAAATTGAAAATAATCACGCGCAACTTTAATAACAGCGGGGTCTATCTCAACATTTTCTATACTTGCGTTAGGATAAAGCTCGTGGATAGTATTGGATAATGTCCCACCGCCTAAACCGATAATAAGCACATTTTGGGGGTTATCGATAAAAAGTAAACTCGCAAATGTCATTTTTGTATAGTTGAACACCAGCTTTTTGGGCTTACTTTTATACATGCAACTTTGCGTACTTTTGCGGGTTTTTTCATTAAATTTTAAACACAGTAAATCACCGGACTCTTCAACTAATATATTGCGATATAACGAGCGTTCCTTATGTATTACCTCACTGTAGACACCGAACGACAATATCAAAATTACACACCCTATCAAGACTCTAAACATACTGTACGCTCCTTAGTACGTGTTTGACTGACGACAATAGCAAGTAGGCCTAACGCACCGAGTACTGATGCAAATGTTTTAATAATATCGTTTACATCAAAAGCTAACACCATGTAGAAAGATGTGATGATAGTCCCAAGAGCACTACCTAAAGTGCTAACAAAATATAAACCACCGGCAACCTGACCGCTTTTTTCGTGATCGGTAACCAATAACCGCACTGAATAAGGCGAAATCATTCCGAGAATAGTCGTTGGAATAAAAAACAATGCTGTTGAGGCTAATAAAGAACCGTAACGGCTGTCTTCAATATGGCTAAAAATAAAAGCCATAATAGGCTCAGCAAATAAAACAATGGGTACGACCATAATACTGGCAATAAAAAAGATAGCGCCATATTTAGTTAAGGAAGGGTTACGTGTAGAAAGCTTTCCGCCTAGTAGATAGCCAATTGATAAGCTCAGCATAAACACAGTAATTATACTGCCCCAAATATGTACACTGCTACCAAAATAAGGGGCTAAAATTCGCCCTCCTAAAAGCTCAATCCCCATGATACAAAAGCCACTACTAAATGCGAGAAAGTAGATGAGAGCATTGATTTTATTCATAAAAACACCTGCTAATTTTATTTTAATTTAAATTCATCTTAACCTGATGGTGATTGCGATACTATGACTATTTTTTAGCCTGTTAGATATATCCATAAAGCTCAAGACTAAAATTTTCCAAAAAAGCTATATATCTAATCCAAAACTCTGATATTTTATAGGTACAAAATACACAAGGAAAAAGCGCTATGGATCAGCAAAAAACACATATCACTATCGATAACTCCACAACACTATTTGGTTTAAAAGTTCGCACTTGTAACAGTAATGAAATGAGTGGCCAAGGCGCTAAAATAGCGAGATTATGGCAAGAGTTTTATGCCAATGTTGCGCCAAAATTATCTCCTAAAAGCCAAGTTTATGGTGTATACACACATTACGAGTCAGATGTTACGGGTGACTTTGATGTCTATGCTTGTACCAATACCCCTGTACAATCAGCCAATACAGAATCAATAGACCTTGCAACGGGAAAATATCTTCGCTTTAGCGGTCAAGGAGCCATGCCTCAAACAGTTGTAGATGTATGGGGGCAAGTATGGCAATACTTTAGTAATGAGCACTGCGCATATATTCGCGCTTATAAAACTGACTATGAGTTTTACAAGAATAGTGAAGAGGTCGAGGTGTTTATTTCTGTAGAATAAATATCTCTAAGCTCCCTGCTATGACAAGCTTCTGGGAGCTTAATTGAAAAGCATTACTGTAGCTGTAAGCAATCAACGAAAAAGCGCTCACTATTATGCGCACCTCCCCATAGACAACTTTGAAGAGGGCTCATTTGACCATCAGCATAAGTAAAGTGATGCTTTCGATCTTTTAACACTAACAGTGGCCCATCCAAATCGACATAACGAGCTTGTGATGCAAGTAATGAGGCTGGCGCCATCGCTAGAGAACTGCCCACCATACAACCAAGCATTATATCAAACCCCATCTCTTGGGCTTTGCTGGCTAACGAACAGGCTTGAGTTAATCCTCCTGTTTTATCGAGTTTAATATTGACAACTTGATATCGTCCCTGCAAATAAGGAAGATCATTTTCAGTATGGCATGATTCATCAGCACAAAGAGGGATTGGCGATGTAAAGTTAATCAGTTGCTCATCCTCACCAGCGGGTAGAGGTTGCTCAATTAGTACAACATTAAGTGCTTTTAGCGCCTCTACATTCTCTTCTAAATCACGAAAGCACCAATCTTCGTTTGCATCTACGATAAACTGACTATGAGGCGCTGCGTTTGCAATAGCCGTCATCCTAGCAATGATGTCTTGTTTATCTAGTTTTACTTTCACTAAAGGAGGGGAATTCATCGCCAATACAGCCTCTTGCATGGCTTTTGGTGTATCAATGCTAAGTGTATGCGCGCAAATACTCGTTATACTGGTTTTACTCAATATTTCTGCAACTGGTCGTGCACTTTGTTTGGCCTGAAGATCCCACATAGCACAATCTAGTGCATTACGGGCAGCACCAGCGGGAAGTGTATTAATCAACTCGGAAAGTTCCATTTTGCGAGTGAAGGAACGATCACAAAACAATGCTTTAATTTGTTTTGTCGATGTATTTATTGATTCATCATAACGCGCATAGGGGACCGATTCAGCCCAGCCGTAAAATTCTTTGTCTGCAATCACAACCACAATCACATCAGCGCTCTTTTTTGTTCCTCTAGAAATTTTAAAGTCTGATTTCAATGGTATTGATTGATGAAAAACAGAGACAGTGTAGACGCTCGACAACGTTTCTAAGGATATATTGAACAATCTTTCTGTTAGCATAAGTTGGCCACTATTGAATCGACGCCATCACGTAAGGGATCAACACATGGCACACCAAATGTCTGACTCAGACGCTCACAAATTTCACTTCCTTGTTCAATACTAACACTGGATGTATTAACGGAAATACCGACTACCTGAACATCAGGGTTCGTTAATTTTGCCGCAGCAATATTTAACTCTATCGTCGTTTCAATACTAGGAAAAGAAGTATGGGGTAAGCCACGCATATGGGTTCTATTTAAAGCATGACATATCACTAACGCATCAGGCTGAGAACCATGTAACAATCCCAAGCTAACGCCAGCAAAAGCAGGGTGTGACAGCGAACCTTGCCCTTCGATAATATCCCAATGGGTTTCCTCTGCATCAGGACTTAATGATTCCGCAGCACCGGAAATAAAATCAGCAATAACGCAATCTATCGCTACACCACTGCCTGAGATTAAAATTCCGCATTGTCCCGTAGCCCTAAAGTCGACATCTATATTTTGTTCTTTCATCGCTTTCTCTAGGCTTAAGCTTGTATACATTTTACCTACAGAGCAATCTGTTCCCACAGTAAGTAATCGCTTACCTTTGCGTTTATATCCCTTGCCTGTTGCAAATGCTGTACTTGGATGACGAATATCCAATAAGTTTGTATTGTGCTTTTGCGAAAGACTGACCAGCTCATCAAAGTTAGTGAGCTTATCGTGAAGCCCACTTACGATGTTCATTCCGTGCTCTATTGCCTCACTAATAATTGGCAACCACTTTTTGTCTAACACACCACCACTATTAGCAAAACCTAGAACGAATGTTTTTGCGCCTAACTTAGCAGCTTCACAGATGCTACATTGATTGAGGCCAGTACTGACTGTACAACCGTTAACGCTCAGCTCGCCTACACAAAGTTCAGCGCGCCAATCAGCTAAACTTTGTGCCATTTTAATTGAGAGTTTATCGGTCGCATCACCGATAAATAGTAAATAAGGAGGCTTAATTTGCATAATATATCTCTAATTTAGAAAGAAAAATTGACTAAACAGAGCATATTATTTTTTAAAATTTAGAAAAGAATGAAGAATTATTGCACCTATAACCTATGTTTATAGTCAGACAAAATACCCTTTAAATACAATTAGATAACTCATTTAAAAAGGCATCTAAAACATGTGATAAAACTTTATTTTCTAAATGAAGAGCACTCACGTTGAAAAATAAAGGAGGACTGAATGAGGCGATAGCAATGTCATCTGACAAGTTTCCCATAGCAGTATACTTATCAACGATACATACACCCACTCCCTGTGCTACCAAGCGTGCAGCAATAAAGTAAGTTTGCACTTTAATTGTAGAGTCCAGTACGATATTTTCCTCAAGCATGCGCTTCCACAACAGGTGCCCTAAAGGTCCACTATCACTTATATCAATAAATTCTGCCCCTTCAAGTTCCTGAAAAGTCAGCTGAGCAGGTATAGATGGAAATAAACGTTTAGGAAATACCGCAACCAGCTCTGACTGTGCAATTTTAATAGCTTTAACGCCTGGCATCGCACTCGGCGAAAAAACAACAGCCAAATCGCACTTATGCTCAAGTAATGCTTGCAATGCTTCATTGTTATGAATCGTCTGCACATTAAAGTTAACTTTTGGATACGCGTGATGATACTTTGCTATTGCACAGGGAAGTGCATCGAAACCTAAGGCAGGTGTAACACTTAAATTTATATTGCCAAACTCAGCTTTTTTTATATTTTCAGCTGTGTTTTTAATCGACCGCATTTGCTGATAAATTTTGTCAACTTCGTTGAATAGCATCGACGCCTCCTCCGTTGGAATGAGACGTCCCTTTACCCGCTCAAATAACTTAAAACCTAATTGCATCTCCGCATGCGATAAAACTTTACTAACCGAGGGTTGTGATACATGTAAAGCTTTAGCGGCATTCGTTATTGAACCCGTTGTATAGATTGCATGGAACACTTCAATATGTCGCAGTCGCATTTATTAACTCCCAAAGTTAGGCAAAAAAGTAAACAGTCAAAGTCCAAAGTAAACCTGCCAGACCAGCTGCGATTGATGCAGGAACAAGCTGCGACTTAACATGATCCATCAGATCACACCCAGTGGTCATAGCGCTTAAAATCGTTGTATCTGAGATAGGTGAGCACTGATCACCAAATACGCTCCCATTTAAAACCGCAGCAAAGCATACAGCCATAAATAACTCTGGATGTGCGAGTTCTTGTGATTGACTAATAGCCCAAGCGAGTGGCATTGCTAAAGGAAATGCGACAGCATAGGTTCCCCAACTTGTGCCTGTTGAAAAAGCTATTGCGAGCGTGATCAGCTGTAGAAGTATTGGCAGCAACCAAAAGGGCAAACCATCCCCAAGTAAAGATACAAGATACAAACCTCCACCTATTTGTTTACTAATGGTTCCTATAATAACCGCAAGCATTAAAATAACAGAGGCAACAACAACCCCCTTTAGGCCTGTTGCAAACCCATCCATCAGGTCGCTTAACGACATACCTTTACACAACGCAATAAACGCAGACATTAACAACGCAACCCCAAATGCCCAGTTAACTTCAGGCGTACCACTGTATAAAAAAGTAATTATGGCGATACTAATCAAACTTATCAAAGGCAATAAAAACTCTAATACATGTGGCGAGTAATGAGAAGGGACATGGGTTTGCTGTAACTCTTTTGCACTCAATGGTGTTGCATCTGGGGCATCAAGCTGTCCTGTTGATAATGCGCGTTGATGAGCATCTCTAATCCGCTTGCCAGAAAAACGCGTAATATTCATGCTCAACAAAAATGTGCCTAAAACGGCGAAAAAACTATAAAAACTAAATGGAATACTTGAGAAGAAAAATTTAATTCGCTCTGATTCTGTGGCAAGAAAAGAAACCCCAGGTACAAAAATTAGCGCTTGAATATAAGCAGGCCATGCATTAAATGCGAGGATTGATGCAATAGGGGAGGCTGTTGAATCAACAATATAGCTCATTTCTTCATGGCTCACTTTTGCTTTATCAGCAAGGGGGCGCACTGTGGTGCCAACTAAGGTTGTACTCATGGTACCACCTTGAAAGAAAATAATGCCTAAAAACCATGAAATCAACTTGGCTGAGCGCTGCCCTTTCACAAAGTGCTTGGTCATAAAGTTTGCAAACGCTTGAGCCGCCCCAGTTCGAGACCAGATACCAATCAACCCGCCTAATAACCACAAGTAAAGTAATAACAAAGCGGCGCTACTTTCAGTTGCTAAATTCACAATGATAACGTCATTGGTTAAGTCGTAGTGACCAAGTAATAAAGCCCCAACAACAATGCCACTAAATAGAGACGTAAGTGGCTCTTTGGTAATCAAGCACAATAAAATGGTGACAAATGCAGGCAGTAGTGACCATAAGCCATAATGAAAGGCAGGTTTTAGCAGGCGTACCTCGCCATCATCAGTCATAACCCATTGCTCTTTTAAACTCGGCGTTTGTTTACTCGCATCTAAAGAGGCTTGATTTAAAGGTGAGTCTTGATATGCCACAACTGAGTTTATAGTGACTTCTTTTCCTTTATAAATATAAGCATACTGACTATGCTCAGTTTGATATGTATCATATAAATAAGATTGCTCTAACCATGTTGGAGTGACAAAAAAGTTCACATACAGTGCACTTGCAATGGCACTTAAAAGGATCAGAAAGGGTAAAAGTTTATTGTTGCTTATCATTTTATTGTCTTTTTTTGAAATGCAAATGAACACCCAAATTGAGCCCGAAGTCGAACGCTTGGGGCTCAAAAATGCACACTATCTGGGCGATACGAATAACTTTGAAAAGAATAAGCTATTTAAAAATAGCTTCTCTGTTCCATAAAAGTAGCCTCTAAAGTTTGGATCATCGGCAAATAAAATAACACTTCCTTTTCCTAACCTTTGTGCAACTAAACTTGTTTTTCCTGCTAGTTGCTGTTGATTTTCAGCTGAAGCAAACCCTGTTAATAACGGTTTTTGAGCTATCTGTACAATAGACGCGTAAGGGTTTTTTGGCATTTCAAACGCCAGTAAGCCACTACGGTGAGTGGCAATCTCTCTTCTTACATAACCGTATCCAAGCGGGTGGGTAATGTCTAAGTCTCCTAACATGACTGCACCACCAATAATATCTTGCGCTTCAAGGTGTGACTTCTGGCCATAATTGATTCTTTCTCGCTGATTCTCAATACCCGCGCTAATCTCGACCGTAACAAGGTCTAGCAACTCTTTGCTGGCCCATTTGGCACCGTCAGCTATACCAATAAATGTCCCTCCCGAGCGGGTCCAAGTTAATAACTTATTGGTGGTTTTCTTATTAATATTTGCGTGTTGACCGTCAACAAGCACAATGTGGCTGTAGTTATTTAGATCTAACTTTTCTAACTGTGATTTAGTCACTAAAACACTAGGAATATTCATGCGCTTATCAAGTAGATGCCAAACTTCTCCAGCTTGATACTGTGAAATTGAAGGCCCAATAACAAGTAATACGTGAGGCTGTTCAATTGCTTCGATGTTATTACTACCCAAATCCATGCCAATACTCTGAGTATGCGATGATTGCAATGCGTAGCTAGCTATCGCATCTTGCTCCGCAGCCTGGCTCATTAATGAATGTAATTTGCTTTTATCTTGATTCGATACAGGCACCACCACTGTACCGCGCATAAATGTTTTTTGCCCTTGGTCTGTTTCTGCTTGAAAGCCATTATTAGCAACACGGGGACGAAAACCTTCTTGCAGTAATTGATACATCAATTTAGGGGCGTAATAATTGCTCCATTCAAATGCATAAGCAACCTGAGCCTCGCTTGGGGAAGGTTGGCGAGGAAAAGTAACCGCAAGCACTTCACCTACTTGGTAATTACTTTGTTTGAGCTCTTCATATTCAATGCCAAAAGCTAACGGCATCGTCCAGCCAGATACATCATAAAATGTATTATTTTCAAAGCGCGTTACTTTTGAGAACAATCCCTTGAGCATGGGATAACTCGCTTGAGCTGATTCAACAACGTATGCTTGATTTGCAAAAAATGATTTACCGTTAACGGTCATGTCTTTTGTTAGGGGCTTAACGTCTATTTTATTGCGGCTAAGTAGCTGTAAGAAATGAAAGATCTTTGCAGGGTCTTCTGGTGCTGAAAATACATACCCTTTAACACTATCGTTCTTCGCGGTTTCTTTAGTCTCTTTAGAAAACTGATACTGGTAATTAAGTAAGGCCTGTTTTTTGTCTACAGCATTATTAAGAAGCGCTAGGCCTACATGATAATACATTTTAATATTTTCTCGAAATGACAACAGCCCTCTTGGTGTTTCCAAAACCCCAGCAGAACTGGCCTGTTCAAATAGAATACCTAAACTGCCGTATAAATGTGGATAAGTCGCTCCTTTACCAAGGTAGAAATTATCATAGGCCTCTTCATTAAAAAACAAAGTAGCGGCGCTATCTAGATACGCGCGAGGTTGCTCAACAACATCCGATAACAACCCCATAGCCTGCTTATTGATTAATGGATGAACCCTATCAGGTGCGCCTGGGTGAAAATAAAACGACTTATAAGAGCGCATTTCATGAAAATCAGCCACGATGTTTGGTCGCCAGTCATGGAACTTTTTCACCCAACTCACGGGCTCTGGGTGTTGCTGCAACATCCACTGCCGATTTAAATCAAACCAATAATGATTGGTTCTCCCTGACGGCCATGGAGAACCATGTAAAGCATGCGCAGGGTCGCTAATAGCTACCTCTGATTGATAACGTAAATTCCAAGAGGCTTCACGACTATTGCCATCAGGGTTCATACTAGCTGTTAACAAAATAACGCTATTTTCTAATAGCTTTTCTGTTTCTTTACCTTGTGCAGCTGCAAGGTGGTAGGCAATAGGTATCGCAGAGTCTGTTGAGCTTACCTCACTGCCATGAACACCAAAGTTAATCCAACTTATCACTGGCATATTTGAAGTATTTAATGCATTACCTTGCTGTAAAAGCATATGCTTTTGCTGGATTTCAGGCAGCTTTTTTAGGTTTGCTGGCGAGCTAATTGTCAAAGTAATTATTGGCCTGCGCTCGTGACTATAGCCAATTACTTCAAAACTAACGCGTTCTGATTGTTCCGATAACATCTTAAAGTAAGCAACTAACTGATCATTGCGAACCATTTGCTCACCTATTTGATGACCCAAGAAGTTCTCTGGGGAAATTATATCTGCATTAAAATTCGTTGCTGGACTATAAAAGTTGCTCGCGGCGCTAGAGAACACATAAAAAGAAGAAAACATGATGAGACAACAGAAAAGCGCCTTAAAAAACATTTTCATAATGACTACCTTAGTGATTGATTTTGTCGAATAGTTTGGCCTGCCAATACATTTAACACTTTGCCATTATCAATAGCTAACTGGCCGTTTATCAGCATCCATTGCACACCAGAACTTAGCTTTTCTGGGTTTAAATAATCTGCATTAGCAGCAAATTTTTCTTTATCAAAAATAACAATATCAGCGACATTTCCCACAACTAATTTTCCTCGATTAGTTAAACCAAATGTCTCTGCGGTTAGCGTGCTGCTTTTATGTATAAACTCAGCTAGATTTAGCCATTTTTTTTGATAAACATATTCATGATATTTTTTTGGGAAAGAGGCGTACTTTCTTGGGTGACCAGGGCTGCCATCGGATGAAGTCATCACCCATGGAGCTTGCATATACGCTTTAATATCGTCCTCAGACATATTAAAACTGGCAACCCGCGCATTACCTGAAATAATTATTTTTTTTGCTGCGTCAATTGCATCCAACTGCCAGTCTTCAGCGATTTGAGCCAGTGTCTTGCCACGTATATCAGGGCGCGTAGGGTCACTTATCAATAAAGAATCAGCGCCGCCTCTTCGCCTTAAGTTTTCTAACATGGCTGTACGAATTGCAGGCCATTGCGAAGCGTCTTGTAATCTCGCTAAATACTCTTCTTTGCTACCGGCAAGCACTTCACGTGGTACTAAACTACCCGCAACACTGGTTCCTGAGGCTCGCCAAGGATACTGATCAGCAGACACCTTAATTCCCCGCGCTCTCGCATTATCTATAAGTTTAATAACTTGCTCACTTTCTCCCCACACGTCGGTTCCTAACGCCTTAATGTGAGCGATGTGAACGGGCAACCTTGCTTCTTCACCAATTGTTATAACTTCTTCAATAGCGCCTATAAGACCAATACTGTAAGAGCTTTCATCACGAATATGGCTATCATAAACACCACCATGCTCTGCTGCGACTTTAGCCAGCTCAATAACCTCCTCGGTTGTCGCATAGTTACCAGGCACATAATAAAGCCCTGTTGATAAACCCAATGCTCCCGCGTTCATTGCCTCTTTTACAAGCTCTCTCATTTGCTCAAGCTCACTGTTGCTTGGCGCGCGATTTACGCGTCCCATTACCGCCTTACGGACTGAACCATGACCAACATAAAGCCCAACATTGGTGCCAATACCTTGCTGCTGGTAATCTTGCAATGTTCCCGCAACATTAACATCGCCATCGCCATCGACGTTACAGAATACGGTGCTGACACCTTGCGTTAAGTAGTTTGCATTTAGATTTGTCAGCCCACCTTTAAAATCGTTACACGCATGTGTATGAGGGTCAATAAAACCAGGTGCGATGATAAAATCTTGCGCGTTAATTGTCTTTTTTGCTTTGATATCAGTAGGTAGATGTTTTTGAACGAAGACTATTTTGCCTTTATCAATACCAATCACACCAGAAAACGGAGTTTCAGATGCTCCGCTATAAATAACCTCTCCAATAATAATTGTGTCGATAGATTGCGGGGTTCCCTTAGTACAACCCGCCAGTAAAATAACACTCGCGATGATGCTTGTTAGTTTATTAATTCGCATTTTTTATCCCATAAAGCAGATGAGAAGCACACAACCTCTCATCTAATTGAATGATTATTTATTCAAAACTAAAACTAAAGTTAGCGTATAAATAACGTCCCTCTGCATTGTGCAAGCTTGCGTTATAACCGTATGTTTCATCTGCTAGAGGTGGCTCTCTATCAAACATATTTCGCATACCTAAACGAACGCGAGTACCAGAATCAAACGTGTATTGACCATACACGTTAAAAGTACTCCAACTACTTACATGCCAATATTCACCGGTTTCATCATGAACGGCGCTCGTATCATAAAAATCACCAACATATTTACCATACAAGCCTGCTCCCCAATTGTTATAGCGCCAAGTTAAAGTACCGGTTGCTTGCCACTGAGGACGGCCATCCATTTGAATTAAATCGCCCACATCTTCAAGAGGTAAACCTAATGCAGCTAACTTTGCCGATTCACTATCAACACTTTGATATGCTTTTAGTAATTTTGCCGCGTTAAGTTTTATATCAAAATCACCAAAGTCAGTATCAGCTAAGCGATAGTTGATGCTTAAATCGAGGCCCTCAGTAACACGAGAGTCTAAGTTTTCATATAAACCAACAACTTCAACCATGTCGCCTACCGCTGCCAAACCAGAACCGTCAAAAAAAGCGATATCATCAGCAGTTGCCTGTGAGCGAATAACATTTGGGTTAGCTGCGCCATTTAAACGGTAGAAATAATCTAAGTCAGCGATATTTTGATAGGAGCGTATACCGATCAGGTCTTCTTGTTCTATACGCCAAAAGTCGGCTGTAAGCGTTAGGTTGTCAATAAATTCGGGTGTATAAACTAGGCCTAATCCATAGTTGTAATCATTTTCTGGTTTTAGTTTTGTGTTCCCTAAGCGAATATTAGAGACGCTGTCGCTGCCATTACATTCACTTAAGTTGCTCAACTCCCCTTTATTTATTCGCGCTTGGCATCGATAGTAATCTGTTGGGTAATTAACACGAGTTGTACTGGCGGTATGAAGTTGCTCAAGATTAGGAGCTCTAAAACCTTCTGAGTAAGAGCCTCGTACTTGTAAACTAGAGGTAGGATACCAGCTGAGTACTGCTTTTGGCTTAAATACACTTCCTACGTCATTGTACTGCTCAAAGCGACCAGCAAGCTGAAAGTTAAGCTTCTCGACTAGAGGGACTTCCATTTCAGGACTTATCAGCGCTCCTGCAAACTCAACGAACGCCGACGCTACATTACGTGAACCATCAGCATTTGGTTGACCACTAGAGCCCATAACATCAGAAGCATAATTACTCCCCGTTACGGTATCTGTGTAGGTTATAGTGCCATTTAATCTGTCATCATAAGTGTTTGCGAAACTTTCATAACGCCACTCAGCTCCCATTGCTATACCAACATCACCAGCAGGTAGTGAAAATAAAGCAGGATTCGACACTTTAAAATCGACTAATGCGAGTTCTGTTTCACCCTCACGACTGATATCGATTAAAAAGCTATCAATCGTCTCTTGAGAGTTACAAGATGCATTACAAAAAGGGTTATATGCAGAGCTGTCTTGACGGTTTACACTGTCTTGAAAGAGACTTAAACTTATACGGTTATTCGTTTTATCAACTGTTTTAGCTTTGGAATAAAGTACCGCACTGTCCCAACTCCATGCATCAAGATCACCTCGGGCACCCGCTAAAGCACGATAAGATTTATTGTCCACATTAATCCCTCTAGCACCAGCATCAACAACACGGTAAGCATCAATAGTGACATCGAGTCCTTGTGCGGGAATCCCAAAACCAGACACTTGATTAATACCACTCCCTAGCGGGTTCCAATATGCATCACTTGAGATTGTCACCGGTGCAGAGGTTAACGTAGCGGTTTCACCTCGCTGTGAGTTTGACTCGGCTTGGTAATAACCTAGTTCACTGTATAACTCGGTACCTGAGCTTAGTTCATGATTAATAAAAACAAATGAATTTAACCGTTCAGTTTCAGGAATAAGCGTACGGCTACTATTGGTGTTATAACCTTGAGTGTCACTTGAAATGCTGCCACTATCAATGCACAAGCCATTGCTTAATATACATCGCTGATTTGAATCACTGGCATCCACATCTTCGATATGAAACCGTCCGGCTGAACTTGTCAGGCCGTCGACTGCTTGACTCGCATCAAAACGTCCCCAAGGAGTTGTTGTTGAGTTATTTCTAAAGTTAGAATCTCCCTCCCAACGCGTGCCCTCTAAGAATGGTCTTAAATCATTATTGCGTGAAAACTTCGTTTCTGAAGCCATAACCTCAGAACCATGATAGTAATTAACTGAGGCTGTTATATTGGTTGAACCATCATTAACATCCCAGCCAGCTAACGCATTTAAATTGAGCTTTTCACGACTCGTATTTTCAGCCTGGCCATACTGCATATCAAAACGGTAACCGCTAAAATCCTTTTTCATTTGCGTATTAACGACCCCTGCAACCGCATCGGAGCCATAAATAGCAGCAGCGCCATCATGTAAAACTTCAACAGCATCAATCCCCATTACTGGAATCGAATTCATATTAACGGTCGTTACTGGCACTGAGTTTTCTGTTTGCGAGCCTGGGTGTTGTACCAAACGTCGCCCATTCAATAATACAAGTGTGTTACCCGTACCAATACTACGTAAGTTAATTGATGCTACATCCCCTCGTGACGCATACACACCACTCACTACATCGTTACCATTAAAACTTACTGTTCCATTACTAGGTATCGATGCAAACAACTCACTTCCTGAAGTCGCGCCAATTGCGTCAACATCATCAGAATCAATAACAGACACAGGGAGCGCCCCTTCAATATTAGCCCCTTTGATCATTGAGCCAACAACACTGATAATCTCTAATTCTTCATTTTCAGGTGTCTTAACCTGTTTCTTGTCAGCTTGCTGTGCTGCAACCTCAGATATATGGAGTAGATTAAGAGCAATTAATAAGGATAAACTGACTTTATTTAATGGGTATTTTGTTATCTTTTGCGAAGGCATTTTCTTCATCCTGTTTTATATTTTTAATTATTCCATTCATTACCTTGCACAATTAACTTAACCTAAACAATTGACAAAAAAGCTTTAAATCATAGCCTTGGGTTATAGGCTGAAACTATTGGATAAATGTTCTAACTTTAAGCTGTTCTAAAGAAGATCTAATGAGGTAAAGCAAAATCTTTGAATAGTGATTTGTTACCAAGATGAACAAGTAAAAACTAAAAAGTGAGAAGGCGTTAAGAAAGCGGTGATATGAATTTTAACTCTCGTCGTATCTGTAAACCCCCATTACAAAAACTAAATAAGCCGCATCAAGCGGCTTTCTTTATTTATATTGAGTGAATGCTAATTGCTCAGCTTTCGCGTAAGCATTGGTAAGTGAACGCTGATGTCTATCATCTTTAAACTCTTGGTATTCACAGGCAATTTCGTCAATTTTATCGACTCCTAAATACCGACTTAAGGTGCGAAGGTGAGGCACCAAATGACTCATATGTTCACGTATTCCACCTTGTTCAAAACCAAACTCTCCAGTGGAGGTAATGATCACTAATCGTTTACCTTTAAGCAGCGGTTTTAGAGGGAAATCTCCACGCTCTAAGTCAAAATCAAAGGTTTCGTTAATTCTTACAATTTGATCAAACCATGCTTTTAATTGTGCTGGCATGCCGTAGTTATACATAGGCGTTGATATCACAATAGTGTCGGCTTTTGCCACTTCACCAATCAGCTCGTCAGATTCAGCTAGCAGTGTCTGCTGCTGTATAGTCCGTTTTTGAACAGGGGTGAACACAGCCTCTATCCAAGATTGAGTAATAAAAGAGGGAGGGTGTATCCCTACATCACGATAGATATACTCAGCTATAGCATTATTTTTTTGTAAGGTATCAATATAATATTTAGCAATATTTTTAGAAATAGAGTTATGATTTGGATTATCATTTTTCACTTCACGTACACTAGCATCAATGTGTAAAAGAGTAGTCATAATTAAAACCTTATTAGTTAATGTATAGATATCATCAACAAATTGAGACGTTTTAGCAAACGAGTTAAAATTCATTATAAATAAGTTTTACTCAGCTATAAATATAAGTGAGTTTAGTTATGCATATATCATTACAAGCTTTAAAAGCCTTTGAATCAGCAGCCCGCCTTGGAAGCTTTAAAGCTGCGGCAACTGAACTTGCCATTACGCCCACAGCGGTTTCACACCACATCGCAAATCTAGAAAGCCGGTTAAATACTGATTTATTTCATCGCGAAGTGAGAAAAATTACCCTAACTCACACGGGTAAGTTCTTAAGCCTCAACGCATCAAAAGCCTTTAAACTTATTCATGATACAATAGAGGAGCTAAACAGCTCGCATAACCAAATTCACATAAGCACAACTTCATCGCTTGCAGCGCTGAGACTCATACCTGCATTACATGAATTAAATACAGAACATCCTCACCTAAACGTGGATATATCAACCAGTGAATCTCTGGATAAACAATTACATACTTTACCCGTTAGGTTAGGAGAAAAAGGGAAAGTTAATAAAAATGATATTATAAATAGTGAAGTATTTAATGTATTTGCTCCAACCACACTACGAACAGCTCCTTGGCTGAATAATCAAGTAACGCTATACACTTGCCACTGGAAAAACAACAACTTACCTGAACCACCTTTTGCTGACTGGCTCACTAAAAATAACTTAGGTTCAAAGCAGTTTAAAATTAAGACGTTTGATCAAGAACTATTCGGCATTCAACAAGCCTTAGCAAATAACGGTATAGTATTTTGTTCAAACACATTAGTAAAACCTTACATCGAGGCAGGTTTATTAACGCAATTTAACAGCCAAGCGATTGAATCTGAGCTGTGTTATTACATTCCAGATAAATCTCGATTTGCAACAAACACATATAAAACCATAATTGAGTGGCTTAAAAAGATAATCAATTAACCCTTATACCTGATCAAAAATCGAATAGCCTAATAGCTATTTTGACGTGATAAATACTATTACTTCTCAACTGAGTAATTTAGAAACGAGTATCTTCTACCAGCTTTCTGTAACGGGGGTTTACAGTTTGCATAAAAAACCGCAGCTTAAGTGCATAAGCTGCGGTTTATTACTGAAGCATATTTACTTGTTAAGTAAATGCTTTTCGAAGAAGTTAGCCATCATAGTGTGGTAGTGCAGGGTAGTGCCTTCACCTTCACGTAGGCTGTGAGAACGGTTCGGGTAAGAGAAAAAATCGAACTGTTTATTGTGCTTAACTAATTCGTTAATTAAACGCTCTGAACCTTGGTAGTGTACATTATCATCTCCGGTACCGTGGATCAGTAGCAACTTACCTTGCAGGTCTTTTGCAAAGGTGATCGGAGACGTGTTGTCGTAACTTTCAGGATCGGTATTTGGGTTACCCGCATAGCGCTCTTGGTAGATAGTATCGTACAAGCGAATATCAGGCACTGGGGCAGAGGCAATCCCAACTTTATATTTATCACCATGGCGGAATAACAAATTAAGCGTTGAACTACCACCACCTGAGTGACCCCATACACCAACACGGTCGGTATCAATGACATCCCAACGTTTTGCCATTGCATCAAGAGCGTCAACTTGGTCTCGTACGGTAATAGAGCCTATTTTTTTGTAGATAGACTTACGCCAATCTCTGCCTTTTGGTGCGCGTGTGCCGCGGTTATCAACAGAGGCAACAATAAAGCCTTGCTGAGTTAGATACGACTTGTATAAGTAACTGTCGCCTTCCCAGCGGTCTTGAACTGTTGAACCCCATGGCTCACCATAGACATAGAAAACGATTGGGTATTTTTTGCTTTTATCCATATTCGCAGGGAACATGATGTAGCCATCAAGCTCAACACCATCGCGCGCATTAACCGTAAAGAACTCGTGAGTCGGTAATTGCTCAGTCGCTAATTTCTCTTTTAATGCTGTGTTCTCAACTAAGGTTTTCACATTGCTGTGATCGCTTACTTTGATGATCTCTTTCATTGGTGGAGTGCCAAACTTAGAGAAGGTATGCATTGCCCAAGAGGTGTCTTTAGACATGTAATAGCTGTTTGAACCATCAAATGACGCTGGCGTTACGCGCACCGGTTTAGAGCTGCCATCTAGCGAGGTACGGAATAAATAACGCTGGCCTGGATCATCCGGTGATGCAGTAAAGTACATAACGTTTTTATCTTCGTTAAGCGCTAACATATCAATGATGTCGTACTCGCCCGGCGTTAAATCAACAACCGTTTTGCCATCACGAGATACACGGTACAAATGACGCCAACCATCACGCTCACTGTGCCAAATAAAGAACTTACCGTCTTTTGACCAGTTTGCTTTATAAAACCACTCAATAAAGGCATCGTCTTTATCTTCAAGAATTTTAGTTAGCTGTTGTTTTTGCCAGTCGAATAACCAAACTTTATTGTGGCTTTGCGGGCGGTTAAGATCTTGGATCATCAATGATTCACCAGTGCCTGCCCAGCTAATACGTGGAATATAACGATCGCGATTATCGCCACCTAGTTCAGCCCAACGGGTTTTCTTGTCATTAAGACTTACCACACCCACTTTAACCGCAGAGTTCATTTCGCCAGCTTTTGGATACGGAAATTCTTTAAGGGTAGGGTAGAGATCATCGGTGTTATTGATCATCGTGAAGTATTTCACGCCACTGGTATCAAGCTGCCAATAGGCAATTGATTTGTTGTCTGGACTCCAGCGGAAACCATCACGAATGGTAAATTCTTCTTCGTATACCCAGTCAAAATTACCATTAACAAGGGTGTCGTTACCGTCAGTGGTTAAAGCAGTCACTGCTTTGCTGCCCACTTTTTCCATATAGATGTTGTTATCACGCACGTAAGCGACTTTTGAGCTATCTGGTGAGAACTTAGCAAACATTAGCTTTTTCGCTTCGATGTTTTCGCCACCTAACTGATATAGCGAATCGGTTTCGAGGTTTAAAAGCCAAAAATCACCGCGGCTACGTGAGCGCCACACTTGCTCGCCATTGGTAAAAACCATCAGCCATTTACCATCTTTAGACCATTGGTAGCTTTCAACGGTGAGTGGCTCTTTATCACCTTTGGGAATTAATTTTTCGTAGCTAACAAGTACCTTACGACCCGTGCCATCGGCGTTATAAAACACAATATCATTGCCTTTTACGCCGTGCTCATCGTCTTTAGCTTTGTCGTCTTGGTTGTTTTTATCGCTTTCGCGCTCTTCAAGTACCGTATAACCAGTACCATCATCGAGCCACGTAAAATAGGTGCTACGCTCAGCTTTAAAGTCTTTTTCTTTATAAATTTGTTCAAGCGAGAGCGGATTAGCCGTTGCGTTCACTGTTGCTGATGGCGTGTTCGCTTGCTCTGTACTAGAGCATGCTTGCAAACCTAAACCCGCAACCACAGCAAACGCAAGGGTCGATGTTTTTATTAAGTTCATTTTTGTTATCCCTTGGTTTTAACCAATCAAGCGTAACAAATTAACTTAATAAAATCTTAACATTTATCGTGAAAACAATGTGTTTAAACTTAAAATCACGCGTTCCACAAGAACATACTGGCTTGCTTGTTAGCAATACTTAGTTCGTAAATATCACTACAAGGGCGCATCGCCGCACCATAGCAAACATGTAATGGCAATAAGTGTTCTTCACGAGGATGACTAAACCGCGCCGCGGGGGCCATTTGCCATTCTAATAACTTAGCTTGTCGCTGTTGTTCACTCAGCTCAGTATTGCCACATACATCAACTAGCCATTGCTCAAAAGCCATATTTTGCGCTTTAATTTCAGCGGTTTCAGGGGTGAAAAATGCGCGCATATTATGAAAAGTAAAGCCAGACCCAATGATCAATAAATTATCGTAATCAAGCTGTTGTAAAGCCTCACCTATTGCCAAGTGTAAGCTTGGCTCAAGGCTTGGATGTAACGACAATTGCACACAAGGTATATCTGCTTCTGGATACATAATCTTCAAAGGCACATACATACCGTGATCAAAGCCACGAGATGGGTTTAATGTGCTATCGACATTAGCCTTTGCCAATGCCTGATGCACTTTTTCGGCAAGGACAGGTTCGCCAGGACTTGGGTACTCAATACTGTAAGCAGGCTCAGGAAAACCATAGTAATCATAAATTAGCTCAGGAGCAGCGCTCGAAGTGATGCTAATAGGGTTCGCTTCCCAGTGTGCACTCACCATCAAAATAGCTGACGGCTTTTTAATTTTTGCTGCAATAGACTGCAAACACGTAACCATATCGGCATGACTTGGATCGCCAAGTAAAGGCATAGGACCGCCGCCATGAGAAACAAATAAAACGCGTGGCTTTTGCATAAATGTGCTCCTTAAATACGCTTATCACTATAGTGCACGCACAGAGATACAATAACCAGCCACAAAAACGCACAACTAGGGTGTGAATTTACACACTATGAGTTTGTAAGTACTAACTAAGACCCCAAGCAACGTTCATGGCGGGGATTTGCCCTCTCAAGCCACCTTCGAGAGGCTCTTTGCACAGTAATGTTAGTTGATAAAAAGCATCATAGTGCTGATGTAGCTCATCGGCGACCACACTAAACGGCGGACCCGAAAACTCATTTTGCTGATACTCAAAGACCACCACTAATTGTTTAGCTCTATTGGTCAACTCTAGTAAATGCTGGGTATAGCGAATGCGCATGGGCTTTGGCAGCGCAACTAAGGCGGCACGGTCATAAACCGCGTTGATAGTGCCAAGTTCATTCGCGGTCAGTGCAAAGATATCACCTACCCAAACGGTTAGATTTGCGCCTTGGTAACGTAATAGCTCGCCGTGTTGGCTGATTTCGGGTTCTAGTTTTAACTCATCAAATAATTGCTTAATGGCAATCTCACTAAGCTCAGCCCCAACAACACGCATACCTTGCGCGAGCAAATAATGAATGTCGTGAGTTTTGCCACACAGTGGCACAAAAACAGTATCGCCTTGCTGTAAATTCAAGTTAGTAAAATACTGATCTAGATAACGGTTAACGTCTCCTTCATGAAAACCTATTTCGTTATTTTCCCAACGTTGATGCCAATGCTTTGCGTCCATTACTTACTCCTAAATAAATTGAATGAATTGAGCTGATAAATATATTCCGACACCAAAAAGTAGGTGAGTTACAGCACTTTTTAAGCGGGCTTGAAGTGGGTTTGCTGTTTTCGTAGCCATTATCCCCATCCCTAAAGCGGGCTGCATAACAAAAAATGGCATAGATACGCTAGCTAATCCAAATATACATGCAGCGATTAAGGTGGGCTGTTCAAGCCAAGCAATACCGACCAATAATATAAATAGAAACGAAAATAAAACACCAATAAAGTAGTGTAAACACCAGCCAAACACGCACTCAAACTGCTTAACTGGACTAGTTGCTATATTCAGGTGCTTAAACTTTCCATCTAATAACCCCAAGCCCCAACGGCCAACTAAACAAAAGTTTAATGAAGATACCTTAAACACTTTAGCCAGTAAAAAAGCATAAAGATCAATGAACAAAGTCGCCGCTATACCTACAAAAGTTATCACATAAATATCATTAACACTCATAATTAGATGCTCTTAAATGATTTAATAAAAGGCATGATATCTAATTGCAAAAGTGCTAAAAATAGTAAGATAAACAAACTATGATTGCATTAATGAGAACATGATTGACGATATCGCTCTATTCATACAGATTGTTAAACAAGGCGGCCTAAGTAATGCGGCTAAGAACTTGTCGCTGCCTACCGCAACAGTGTCGAGACGCTTACAACGACTTGAGCAACGCTTAGGTGAGCAGCTATTAAATCGCTCAGCAAGGCAATGCACGTTAACGCAAGCAGGGGAGGTATACTTTCAAAGTTATGTTGAATTAATTGAGCAATTTGAACAAACTCATCGCCAGCTTAATGAGCAAAAAGCACAATTGTCAGGAAAGCTTAAAGTGTTAGCACCTCTGAATATTAGTCATGGTTTCTTAAAGCCAATGTGGCTCGCATTTACTAAACAGTTCCCTGATATTCAACTTGAGCTACTGCTTAATAATCAACTTGAAGATCTCAGTAAAAGCCAAGCTGATATAGCAATACGAATAGGGCCGCAAGCTGATTCTATGCTCCATCAGAAAAAGTTAGGCAGTGTTGATACTTTATTTGTAAGCACTAAAGCATACCTTGATTCGGCACCTGCCTTAGAAGAGCCAGCTGATTTAAAACAGCATAGGTTAATTGGCACCACACTAAGAAATAAATGGCAGCTAACCAATGCACAAACGAATGCAACTTATACTCACATGTGCCGATTTGCTTCTACTTTTAACGATACTGGATTTGTAAAATACTTAGTTTGTGATGAGCAAGGTATCGCTTTGTTACCTCGGTTCGAAGTTATAGATGAATTAAAATCTCAGCAGCTAGTTCAAGTACTGCCACACTGGCGAGGGGAAAACCGCGACATTTATGCTATCTGGCCAAGCGCACGTTTACTGAGTAAAAAGGCTGCCTGTTTAAAACAGTTTATAACCGACTATATTGCTGAACAATTATAAAGTCTGCCATTGATATTCCATCTGTTTGGCAGTCAGTAGGGCGTGTTCGTAACTAATAAACTCAGCGACTAACGCTAGGCTCATATCAATGCCAGCAGAAATTCCCCCAGAGCTGGTAAACTTACCATCGGTGATCCAACGAGTATCTGCAATCACATTGAGATCAGAAAACATAGCAGCCAGCTCAGGTTGATCTTGCCAATGAGTCGTGACATTTTTACCGTTTAAAAGCCCAGTTTTAGCAAGCAAAAATGCCCCCGTACAAACACTCGCAACACGCTTGGTGTTAGTGGCTGTGTGTTTTAACCAAGTAATAACCTCTGCTTTTTCGAGCTCTCGTGTATGGTCGCCACCAACCACAACAAGGAGATCAAGCAATGGGCTGTCAGCAAAGCTGTAATGGGGGTTTACACTATAACCACCACGGGCAATTACAGGCCTATCACTTTCAGCAATTAAAGCTACTTGCCAGTCATTATTCGCTAGACGCTTGGCAGTACTAAACACCTCAAACGGACCTGAGAAATCGAGTACTTCGGCATCATCATAGATGTAAATTCCAATATTCATACAATTGTTCCTATTATGTGGATTTATTTCTCAAGTAAAAAAACGTACTATGCCATTTTTGCAGTTCGTTAATGACATATTATTAAATTGCGCACTGTATACAAACAAAACTTCAAGGCATTGTTAATGCGTTTTTTATTCTTATTGAGCGTGCTGCTGGTTGGTTGCAAAACAACACAGCAAAGCGTTGCTGAAATTAGTGAAGTATCGCCGGGCACGATTTATTTTCAGGGCGAAACATCAAAGCAAAATGTTGAAAAGTTCGAACAGTTATTAGTAAATAGCGATCAGCAAATCAACACCTTAATTATTAATAGCGAAGGTGGTGATGTGATGGCAGGTCTCCACTTCGGAGGCTTAGTTCATGAGTATCAACTCGATATTGTGGTACGCGAGCTTTGTGCATCGTCGTGTGCCAACTATGTACTTACCGCCAGTCCACATGTACTTGTTGAGGAACAAGCCGTTATAGGCTGGCATGGCGGCTCATTACAGCCATTATACGTGCCAATGGATCAGCCACCCGAGGTCGCTAGCTATATAGCAAAATGGCAAACCGCAGAGCGACAATTTTTCGATATCATTAATGTAGAACAGGCGGTTACTATCATAGGTATGATGCCTGGTATTACCGAGAAACGTGATTCTGCTATTTATAGTTACGACGCGCAAACCCTAAAGCGTTTAGGGTTACATATCGAGTTTGCAGGTGCGCAAACTGGAATGTCAGCAAGTGGCGAAAAACTAGCGCAGGTATTCGAACTTGAAGAGTCAGTACTTAACCACTTTTTGATGCTCAACGATATCGTGTCAGCTGAACTTATTAATTAATAAGTTCAGCTGACGTTAGCTTTTTTGTATCGCATTTAATCTAACTCTAAGTGGGCTTTTTCAACAGTTTCCGCGGGTAGCTCTTTTTGAACAGAAACCCCCAGTTCTTTGAACTCAGAGGCCTGCTTAATTAAGTTTCCTTTACCACGATACAGCTGAGAAAACGCTTTGTCGTAGCTTTCTTTGGCGCGATCTAATTGCTTACCGACCCCTTCCATACTGGTTAGGAAACCATTTAGTTTGTTGTAAAAACGCTCTGCACGAACGGCAAGCTCTTTTGAATATTTAGTTTGCTCTTCAAAGCGCCACAGTTGTTTTACGATATTCAAGCTAGTCAATAAGGTCGTTGGAGTAGCAACTAAAATGTTTTTTTCGATAGCTTGTTGATATATATCACTTTGATATTTAAGCGCTTCAACAAAAGCCGACTCTATCGGTACAAACATGATCACCACTTCAGGAGAGTTAATACCAGGGAGTCTGTCGTAGGCTTTGCTTGCTAACTCGTTTATACGTGATTGCACCGCCATAACATGCTCTTTGAGCGCTTGCTGCGCCTCAAGCTCTGTGTCGGCATTTACATAGCGTGTATACGCGTTTAATGAGGTTTTAGCATCGATAACTAAATGACGTTGCTGAGGTAAATACACCACTACATCAGGGCGTAAACGACCGCCTTCGGTGTTAAACGACAATTCACGTTGATAATCTATACCTGCACGTAACCCAGCGCTGTCGAGTACATTTTCAAGCATTAACTCACCCCAATTACCTTGGGTTTTCTTTTGCCCTTGTAATGCGGTGCTAAGCCTATCGGCTTGTTCAGTGATAGCTTGGCTTTTAGCCTGTAAATGCAATAACTCAGTTTTTAGCGCTGCACGCTGCTTAAGATCTTCAACGTGGATCAATTCCATCTTATCGCGAAAGCCTTTTAGCTCACCTTGAACCGGTTTTAGTAGCTGCTCAATACTCTCTTGGTTTAAGGTTTTAAAACGTTGCGATTTTTCTTCAAGGATTTGATTAGCGAGATTTTCAAACTCTTTTTTGAGTTGCTCTTTGCTTTCTTTGATATGACTAAGCTGCTCTTTAAAATGCAGTTCTTTTTGCTCTACTGTGCTTCGTAAGGTACTTAAATCAACATCCCGCTGATTAAGTGCAGCTTTTGTATCAGCAAGCTCAGCTTCAACTTGACGCCAAAATTGGTTGTATTGTTGTGCTTGTTTTTCTTGTTCTACGAAACGGGTTTTAAAGTGTTGAGACTCATCACGTTGTTCAGCGTAATCTTGCTGTAGCTGCGAAAGGGTAAGCTGGGTTTCTTGCAATTGCAGCTGCTTTTGTTCTAAATGATTTTGCAGGATTTGCTGACTATTTTGCAGTTCGGTTAACTGATTTTTTAAGCGACTTTTTTGTAAGGCAAAAATAACACCACTTGCAACAGCACCTACAGCAGCACCAAGCAATACACTTTGCCAATTAATCTGTGCAATCAGCTCTGTAATCATAACGAAAACTCAATAACTTAAAGACACATCATCATAACGAATTAGTGCTCAGCAGAGTAGTGGGTTTAGGCATAAAAAAAGCCAGCTCAAGGTGAGCTGGCTCTAACATTACTAAAATTTAGTAACCAAATGGGAAATCAACATAATGCTTATGTAAACTGCAATTTAACAACAAGCATAATAATAGACGCCCCAAAATTTGATTAGTTCAAAAAAACTTTAAAAAAATTTAATTTTTTATCAGAGCAAGCATTTGCTCTTCATCAAACTGAGTGAAACTCATTGATTTTTCAGTAAATAATGCATCAACAAGGGCTTGCTTATGCTGCTGCATTTTAAATACTTTTTGTTCAATTGAGTTAGCCATAATCAATTTATAAACAAAAACAGGGTTAGTTTGGCCAATACGGTAGGCACGATCTGTCGCTTGTTTCTCAACAGCAGGGTTCCACCAAGGATCAAAATGAATCACAGTATCAGCTTGAGTTAGGTTTAGACCTGTACCACCGGCTTTAAGGCTAATTAAGAATACGGATGTATCACCTTGAGTAAACTCTTCGATAACACGGTCACGGTGTCGTGTTTGCCCGGTAAGCATACTAAAGCGAATGCCAAGCTCATTTAATCGCTCAGCTATCACATCAAGTGCCATGGTGAATTGACTAAATATAATCACCTTACGACCTTCGCTAAGCATGATAGGCAAATGCTTAGATAACCACTCAAGCTTAGCACTGCCAGCCTGTGAACTAGGGTCGATCAATTTTGGATGACAGCAAATCTGTCTGAGCTTTAATAATGCATCTAAAAAAGCTAGCTTACTTTTTTGCACACCTTGCTGGGCAAATAGGTCGACTAATTTCTGTTCTAAAGATTCAGTTATACCGGTGTAAATTTCTTTTTGTTTGCTTTCAAATTCAAACTCTTTAACTAGTTCAGTCTTCTCTGGGAGTTCTTGCGTTACCTGTACTTTAGTACGACGCAAAATAAATGGCATGATTAACGATTTAAGTTCATCTGCACGGGCAACGTCGTTATCACGCTCAATAGGCGTTTGAAAATAGCTCTTAAAATGTGCTTGCGAACCAAGTAAAGAAGGCATTGCAAAATCGAGTAAGGATTTAAGCTCAAATAAGTTATTTTCAATAGGCGTGCCGCTTAAGCACAGTTTGAAGTCAGCATTCAGACGCTTGACCAAGCGTGAAACCTGCGCAGCATCGTTTTTGATATATTGCGCTTCATCAAGAATGATGTTTTCAAAATACAGCGGCGAATAAAAGGCAATGTCACGCTTCAACAGTGGGTAAGTTGTTAAGATACAATCTGCTTGCGACAGCTGTTGTAATTGGTCGCTGCGCGCAGCCCCGAAGACGGTAGTGATTTTTAAGTTGCTCGCAAACTTATTGATTTCGCTTTGCCAGTTACCGACCAAGCTGGTTGGACAAACAATTAACGTAGGGCCTGCTTGTGGTGATTGCTTGGCATTAGCTAAAAAGGCAATAACTTGTAGGGTCTTACCTAGCCCCATGTCATCTGCCAAAATACCACCAAGTTGATGACGTTTTAAAAAGTTAAGCCAATCAACTCCGTGTTGTTGATACTCACGCAATTGCACACCTTGGTTTAAGCCTTGAATATCGGACTTTTTAATAAGCTGTTGTGAGCTATTTAATTCAGATAAGTAAGCATCTAGAGCGTCGTCAACAATATTAATCTTAATTGCTTTTTGCTCGATAAGCTTAGGCAAAAACGATAAAGGCATTAAGATTTCGTCACGGGTTTTAATGTACTCAAATCGCTTGCGATAGTCATTTAATTGTGTGATTGCATTTTTTTCTACTACAGCAAAACGTTTTCCCACATTGAAGTAATAAAACAGTTCACTTTGTCTATTGAGAGATTGGAAGTCGGAATTCTCTGTAGTAAATAGTTGTAGTGTTTTGACTCCCGAGATCACGATTTTACTAACGATTTGATGACCTTTACCACGCTGGACTTGGAGTGATACTTGCTTCAAGCCTTTGCTGACGCTTAGCTTATCGTCTATTTTCCAACCACGTTTCAATAAGTTAGGAACTATTTCATACTTAAGCCAGTGCCCGTGAATCGCCGAATTTCTATTAAAAATGAGCTCGGTTTGTAAAGCCCCTTTACAGAGTTCAAAACCGAGATTTGTTAGCTCATTTACAACCGTATTCTCAAGCGACTTGTTCAGTATATCAGCAGGTGCCTGACCTAAATCATACAGCGAATTATGATAATTAAACTTTAAAGAGAGTGTAATTACGTTCTCATCACTATTGATACTAATCACAGGAAAAACTGTACGGGAGTTATTTTTCTTACTTTGTTTAAAAGCGTGAGGGATAACACCTTCACCAAAGTTATCATTGAGTTGTTGATAAACGCGGTCAAAGTTCTCTGTGTGAATAGCTGGCATATTGGCAAGTAAAGCAATCTCATCTGCCGTTAACGGAGTACGGATACGACCTACCTTTAGTTTTTCAGGGTCAAGATAAGTAGGGGGGGTTGTTTTTAGCAATAACCAATTATCTTGGCCAGCAAGCGTCATGCTCAATGACGTTAAGTCTTTGCGTTGTTTCCAATCAAACTCTAGTGCTTGCATGCTATCAGCTCTAATAGCTTGGCGAGAGCGACCTAAAAATAAACGCTGGGTGGCAATTAACTGCTGCAGTGCTGCAAAGCCCCATTGGCCTTTAAGTTCTAATTTACCAAGGGCATTTTGAGAACGGATCCAGCTATATAAACGAAAATCCGATTCTAATAAATCAGTAGGAGTCACAAAGCTATTTAATTGCTGCTCAGTTAGGTTTCGACCTAATGTATAGTCGTGTTCTGAGTCATAATTAGCAATTTTTGGAGTGAGGGTTACAACAGACTTCTCTACATCGAGGACAAATAATAGAACCTGTTTAGCAGTATTACTGGTATTTTGTTTTAGCGTTTTTAGTTCACTAAACCAATCATTAATGATGTAGTCTTCGCCATAGTCACCTGAATGTTCAATTTTTAGCTTAAGAAGCACAGCTGCGACATGACGACATTTAGTTTTAGAGCCACAAGTACAATGCGAATCAACCGAAAAACCACTTGGTAATTTACTGATCTCAATATGCTGAGTAAAGGTATTTCCTTCGTTACCAAACATTGATGCATCGATAATACTAAAGTCACTGTTATGCTCTAACCAGTTGATTTGACCGTTCTGATGATATTCTTTTGCTTTACTTAACACATGTGGCTTAAATAGCTGTTTAATGAAGCGCTCGGATAGAGGAAACTGAGTTTCTTGCTCTTGTTTAATTTCTTCAAAGATAGCTAGCAAGTCACTTTTAGATAAGTTAGCAGACATAACGTTTTTGGCAGTAAAAACAAAAAATAATTCTGCCAGTATATGATCTATCGGCCCAGAGCTAAAGCACTATTGGGCAATATTGGACTGGTTGGAGCTGATAACTTGGTAAAAATCTGTTTTAAAATAAAATCAAAGCTGAAAACTGACATGCTGAGCATTTAACAAACAACAATCGCACAAGATACAAACAGGTTAATAACAAGGCAGGGGCTTTACAGATCAATTTTTTACTAAGCAATCTAATTATGAGAGTAAAAAGCCTGTAAAGGGGTGATTAGTTGGTAAAAAACTGATCTAAGAGTGTAATAAATACCAATTTTGCCCGTCATAGATCATTATTTTACTAACAAAAGAGAGGAATAGATCACGCTTTTACTAACAGTAAAAGCGTGAGGGATCATTCTTTTACTAACTAATTAAAACTATTTAAAAGCTTAGTTAACTGCTCTAAGCGTTTGTCTGTCATCACTTTATTATCGATTTTAACAGATAAATCGCCGCTTTTAATGTTACGCTGTACGCTGACAAACTCACTGTCGATAAGCGCTTCACGGCGGCTTGGCGCTGCAGGCTCGGCAGTCAATAACTTAGTAATTGCTAACGCACGTTTATCATCACTACTAATTTGCGCTATTTCGCTATCTCTGCTGACATCGTTTACTAGTTTGGTAAACAATTGTTCATCACGCTCTTTGGCACTTATAAGCTTTTTCGCTACTTCACGGCCAACATGGTTTGCTGTTGGGTAAAGGCTTAAAACCGTTGAAGGTAGGTTCTCATAAGCTTTGATAGCATCAGCAATGGCTGTGTGTGATACTCCCTCAATCGCAGCAATCTCACGATAAGAGCCCTTTTTACCTTCAGCAATAAGCTCATCACGGGTCTGTTGATATGCTTGACCAAGCTCCCATAGGCTTGGAGCAATATATTGATCAGATGATACAGCAAGTATTTTAGCATCTTGATCTGTGAAATCTTTAGAGCTTAAAACTAAGTAATCAGAGTTACTTAAGATACATGCTTTACGACGACGAGAGCCGGCTAAAACAAGCATTTCGTCACCTTTATCCCAGCATAGGGCAGGGTGTTGGTTACGACCGTCTTCGGCAATCGCTGGAAGAATATCGGCAACTGATTTTTCATTTAATAATGATTGTACACGACGATTTTTACCATATACCTTTGTTTTAGCTTCAATTTCAGAGCTAGGGATAACCTTACACACTAAGGTAATTAAGCGAGTAGGATCGCTAGGCGAAGGCATACTCACTACATCTCCAGCTGTTGCTTGTTCCAGTAACGCATCTAAGCTACTGCTTTCAATTGACGTTGAAAATGGATCTAAGCTGGTATCATTCTTACGTTTTTTAGCCATTTTTATTATTAACCTTACTTAGCTGGATTGAGAGATGATTGGGTTGATTGCCAATTAGAACGAATCAACATTTCTAGTTCATCAACGACATCTTTGATATTTTCTTGAGCACGAAGGAGTGACTCTCGGCTAGCTAAGCTATCAGATGTTTTTTGATCAAAAATAGTATTGAAAGATGATGAACTAGCAGTAATAGCTGAGCTATGATTAATCGGATAGCTCATAACTTGGCGACCAAATGCACTACGTACATCTTTGACAATGTCACGCTGCGAGTGATTTCCTTTCACATAATTAGTTACCAAGAATTGCATAAAATCCCAGCCTTGGTGGCCTAGTGCTGCAACAGTATGATAAATCTCACCCAATCGTTTTAAGTATTTATTATTTGCATCAAAATCTACAGCTTCTGGATGAACAGGGATAAGCATGGATGTTGAAGCCATTAACGCGTTGTAAAACATAAAGTTAAGGGAAGGTGCGGTATCTATTAAGATAAGATCAAATTGATCTTTCACGGGTTCAATGACTTTCTCAAGTAACTTATGATAATGACGTGTTTTATCGTAACTAGAGCTATCTTTTAATAGAGTTGCAGTTTCATGCTCAAAGTAAAAATCATCCATACCAGAAGGCAAAATACGAATATTTGGGATATGAGTTGGTAGAAAAGAATTAGTAACCAATTCATCCCAGGTTTCGTTTTCTTCAAGTTCAATACAATCACGCATTAAGTCACCGACAGTGATCGGATCTGGCTCGCTAGGAGGAAAGAAACTTGATGAAGAACCTTGCGGATCGAGGTCGATAATACCAATTCGGTAACGCTTGATATTTGTAGTAGCAAGTGCCGCAGCGATATTCACCATGCTAGTTGTTTTACCACAGCCACCTTTTAATGAATTGATAACAATAACTTGCAATTTGTCATCTACAGTACGGTGATCAGGCTTAATATCCATGATGTCAGCCATAGCAAAGATATTGACTAACGTGTAAGCATAGTGACCATTAGCTCCACGTTTGATGTTAAGTTCATCAAAATCACCATTGTCGTGGCGTCTTTTTAACGTACGATTATTACAGCCTAATAGATCTGCGGCTGCTTTTTGAGTGTAAGTTCGAAGTTCTTTTTCTTCAGACTTAAGATGAGCACGATAATGTTGAATACGTCCTTCTAGCGATTTTTCAGCAACTTCTGCTGTCGCTTTTAGTAACCTATAAGTGGCTAGCGCATTATTATTGATAGACATACTTTCTTCCTCAAAGTTATGTTTTAAGTATAATGTCCATTCAAATTGCTGTAAACAACTATTTAAGGCGACATACCTTTTATTTATAAGACATTTAATAAAAATTTGTAACTTTACTAATGCTAAGTATAAATAAGTAAGTTTAATATCGGTTAAGTATATAGGTATATAAGGTTAAGATGCTAAAATAGTGAAATATATAGCTGATTTCATTGAATATTTACTAAAAAGCCAGATCGTGTTTTTACTTGGTAAAGATCAGATCTTTAATGACTCGCAGATCAACCAATTACTAAGCAAAAGATGAGCTTTCGACTTATACACAGTTTAGTCACTGCTTTACTCACAAAAATAGTGGTATAGATCAATTTTTTACTAACTAAATTATAAAGTTATACACCGAGAGCATGACTAAAATGCGCAATAAGTTGGTATGGATCTGATCTATAGTTGGTACAGATCAGATCTATGCTAACTAAAGGGCTGTTTATCCACATGCTGTTTTAAAAAAGCAATTTATGTCGTGTTAATTTGCTTTAAAAAGGTGATAAGCAGGACATAATTTGAACTGAGTTAGTAAAATTGCGACCTATCAACTATAACTTAGTAAAAATCTGATCTGAAAATCAGCAATTACAAAACAGTTAGTATAAAACTGATCCGAAGAAATAAATTATGATCGGATCAAGTTTATACTAACTTAAACATTTAACTTTTGAAGTTTTATGTGTTGTTATTAACTGTCGAAGAAAAATTGGAAATAAGAACAATGAGCCGAAAGGTCAACATCTCGGTAGATAACTTACCCGATACCTTACGCGGGCAGATCCACGGGGTGGAAAGTGCAATCGATAATGAAAGTCTTGCACTATTTACAGACAACAAAGATGTGCGTGTTTCAATTGAAAATGCTGCACATGGTTTGAGAGCTTACTCAAATACATTTAATCATTATGATTTATGGGGACGTTTTGTCCGTTCTGGTCATAAGAAGCTTCCGGTTGAAGAAGCACCAAAGAAAACCATCGTTACACGAAGAATTTCTGAAAAAGTAGACGGCATTCTTTATGATGGCGAAATCAAAATTACACCTGCGGTAGTAAGCACAAGAAAAGATGGTGAAGATGTTGAATATCTTGTTTGGCCATCTGACCGAGAAGAAAAAGTCGAACGTGCCTTAATTCGTTTAGCCTCTAAAGGTAAAATTGTAAAAATCAATTTTAAGTCAGGCATTCAATACGCAGTTGTTTTTTCAATGAATGAATTAGCGCAAGAGCTGAAAGCGGTTGGCCAGTCGATGCCTTATCCGCAAATCAAAGAATCATTGGAAGCATTACAAGGTTCTAAGCTTTCTTTTAAATATTCAGCGACAGATACGCGTAACTCAGATATTGATGACTCATTTTACGAATCGAACATGAACTTTTTATCGTCACTTCATTTTAGCGGCAAAAAAGGTCAGGGTGGTAACGTAAAATGTGTAGCTTGTTTGAATGCTTTTGTTCATAACATGATCGATAACCTTGAATACAAAGGTTACTACTTTAATAGTGCTCAAGAATTAAAACGTGGTTTATCTCGTTGGATGATGCTTCGTTTATATCATTTATGGCGTTATGCGGCACCGGGTAAGACCTACCATTTTCGACTATTATCAATCATGGAAAAATATGGCTCTATTTATTCAACAGACGAAATTACCGAGAATAAATTAAAAGCGTTACGTCGTGATATGACAACGACAATGAAAGACTTAATTGAGAAAGGTGCAATCTCAGAATATAACATTACCAATGTTAAAGACGATAAAACGGGTAATATTATTGATTACACTTACGAGATGCATCCATCTGATCAATTTTGCGATGAGATTCTTACACTAAATAAGCATAACAAACGAATCGAAATTCAAGGTGGCAAACGCATTGTTGAAAATGCTGTTTTAATCGATGAAGACAAAATTGAAGAAATAGTCGAAGACTAAATTTTTAGATACTGCTAACTATAATGAAAAGGCCACATATGTGGCCTTTTTAACATAATCAATCTGTTACTTGTTCTAAGTACAGTCTATCAACTAAGAAATCATATTCTCTTTTTCGAGGATGACTTTCTGGTTTTTGATAATCAGATAATGTACCAAGTTTTACATCTGGTTCTGGGTTTATCAAAATAAAAGGTAAAGCAGCACTCACATGATATCGGTTTTGAGCCGTATATCTTACATTAACTTGTGGGCTTACTCTGGTTGGCCTACGAATTCGTAACTTTTCTTTATCACCTAAACTTGCAACACGACTTTGCTCCTGTGCAACTAGTGCTTGCCAAGAGTGTTGGTCTATCATTCTTGGATTAGAATAACTAGCCGATTTATCCAACATTGCTAAGGCCATTTTTTTTGTGAGCGTTTTAGTTGCGTGTTTGTGCATCCAAGTAAAACGAACAGAGTAGGGCGATTCAGTTTCAAAATGGATTTTTCGATAAGCAGATAAGGTAATGAGATTCGGCACAGCATTATGAACTGCTTCAAAGCGCGCATCATTATTATCGATAGCTATTACACTATTTTTAAAATCAGCTTTGGCTTTATTTAATTGATTTATCCTTGCAATGAAATGTTGCTTATCGACGTCTTTTAAAACTAATAAGCCTGGGTGTCTTTTTAATACTCGACTACTTAATCCTGTCTTTTTATAAAAATCACCAAAGGAATTTAGAATTAATTTATGAGCATCATCGCCTTCAATTTTTTGCACACTAATTGAAGAAGGAACCTTCTTTTCGTCGTTTATATCGATATCTGGCAATTGATAATATGATGCCTTATGAAAACCCACTTCTTTTAATTCTTCACAAAATAAATGAGTTAATTCACTTACTAAATCAAACTGACTACGTATTTCTAACTTGGAACTCATAGGAACACATCTTACTTAAATTTAATTCAATTCTAACCTTATCACTTGATTATTTAAAGTTAATTTCTCTTCATTGCTGACCTTATATTTAAGCCAGTTGATGTATGATGTGTTCTTTTATGGTGTTTGCAAGTACAACTTTTTAATTTGATCAATGTAGACTTAAAAAAGGATGTTTTATACATGTAAAGCTGAGGTTACACTATGGCTTGATTGAAGTAAGATGTGTTCTTTTATGGTGCATCAACGAAAAATATCGTGAAACAGGTGTAACTAACTGGTATAGAACAATAAAATCTTGGAGTTCTAATTGTTAATATCAAAACTGTTTATCAAATAACGAAATAATCGTAAATAGCTGAATATTGTCCTTGAACTTAGTACGTGCAATAAGTTAGTTTTCGTTAACGGTCTATGTTAGGAATGAGGAAAGAACATGCAATCGTGGAACCCAGATAGCTGGAGAAAACTGCCGATACTTCAGCAGCCAGAGTACCCAGATCAAGAAGCCCTTAAATCTGTTGAAGGGCAATTAAAAAGCGCACCACCTTTGGTATTTGCTGAAGAGACGCGTAGCTTATACAAACAACTAGAAGCTGTATGTGAAGGCAGAGCCTTTTTATTACAGGGTGGTGATTGTGCAGAGTCATTCAGTGACTTTAATGCAGCAAATATCCGCGATACATTTAAAACACTTTTACAAATGGCCGTTGTTCTAACTTATGGCGGTAAATGCCCTGTCGTTAAAATTGCACGTATGGCTGGTCAGTACGCTAAGCCTCGCTCATCAGATTACGAAACTATCGACGGTGTTTCATTACCTTCGTACCGTGGTGATATCATCAATAATTTCGAGTTCACAGAGCAAGCACGTGTACCCGATCCACAGCGTTTGATGACGGCATATCATCACAGTGCAGCAACGCTGAATTTATTACGCGCGTTCGCGCAAGGTGGTTTAGCCGATTTACATCAAGTAAACCGTTGGAACATGGGTTTTGTTGCAGCAAATCCACTTAAAGAGAAATACCAACAGCTAGCCGATAGAATTCAAGATGCGCTTGAGTTCATGGAAGTGTGTGGTATTGACTCAACAGTTGCACCGAGCTTAAAAGAAACAGACTTATTTACATCACACGAAGCGTTATTATTGGGCTACGAAGAAGCACTAACACGCCGTGACCACTTATCAGGTGATTGGTACGATTGTTCTGCACACTTTGTGTGGATCGGTGAGCGTACACGTCAGCTTGATCATGCCCACATCGAATTCTTCAAAGGGATTAAAAACCCTATCGGTGTGAAAGTTGGCCCAGGTATGGACCCAGACGAGCTAATAAAACTTATCGATGCAGTTAACCCAGATAACATTCCAGGTCGCTTAACGCTAATTACACGAATGGGTGCTGATGTACTGCCTGAGAAACTACCGGCACTAGTACGTAAAGTACAACAAGAAGGCCGTAAAGTTATTTGGAGCTCAGATCCAATGCATGGCAATACTGAGAAAGCGAGCTCAGGTTATAAAACACGTAGCTTTAATAATATTCTTCGTGAAATTAGCCAGTTCTTCGCAGTTCATAAAGCGGAAGGTTCTTACCCAGGTGGTGTTCACCTTGAGATGACAGGCCAGCATGTGACTGAATGTACGGGTGGTGCTTATGGTTTATCTGATGAAGATTTAGCTCAGCGTTACCGCACACAGTGCGACCCACGTTTAAATGCAGATCAAGTTTTAGAACTTGGTTTCTTAGTTGCTGATTTATTAAAAGACGCACGTAAGTAATAAGCCAAGTGCTTCAAAAAAGGCTGCAGTTCGCAGCCTTTTTAATGTCCGATACTAAAATAAGTTAGTACTTACGTCTTTCAAGTCCAGTATCAGATATAATCTTTGCAGAAATTTCTTCTACTGAATGATGAGTCGAATTTAAAAATTGAATCTTTTGCTTTTTATAAAGCATTTCTACTTCACGCACTTCAATACGACACTGCTTTAAAGATGCATATTTTGAATTTGCCATACGACGCTGGCGAATATCGGCAAGGCGAACAGGGTCAATCGTTAAACCAAATAGTTTATGTTTGTAAGCTTTTAAACACTCAGGCAGGGTGCCCCTTTCTAAATCATCTTCTGTAAGCGGGTAATTGGCCGCTTTAATACCATATTGTAATGCCAGGTATAAACTAGTCGGTGTTTTACCGCTTCTGCTAACACCCACTAAAATAATGTCGGCTTCAGAGTAGTTTTTAATATTAGCGCCATCATCATTGGTCAACGCATAGTTAACCGCATCAATACGAAAATCATAACTTTTCTCGTGCATCGAATGCGTTCTATGAACCTTCGGTACCGGCGCAACTTTTAACTCTTGAGAAATTTTATCACTGTATTGTGATAAAAAGTCATAACAAACCGCGCAAGACGATTTAATAATTTCACTTAGCTCGTGGTTAACAAAAGTGAAGAACACGAGTGGCTGCTCACCATCACGCTGAGCAGTTGAATTAATTAAGTTCTTAACTTCAATTGCTTTTTTTTCTGTTTCAACAAATGGGATTGTTTTGTGGTTGAAGTCAACTGGAAACATAGACAATGTTGCGTGGCCAAATACTTCAGAGGTGATAGCTGTTCCGTCAGAAATATAGAATGCAGTTCTCATAATTAACCTTTTTATTACCTTTATCTGCAAAATAGGGGCTTCACGGTTTACGTGAGGTCTGTTGCCAGTGTAGAATGAAGCTGACCTTTTTAGAAGGTTTTCTTTCTTAACTCTCACAGTTAGTACTACAATTTGTTTTATGGAGAAAGATCCGTGCAAGAATACGTTCTCTGGTATCAAGAGCTTGGTATGCAAGATGTTCCACGTGTTGGCGGTAAAAACGCTTCACTGGGTGAAATGATCTCAAACCTAGCTAACGCTGGTGTTCAAGTGCCAGGTGGTTTTGCTACAACCGCTGATGCATTCAACGAGTTCCTTGAACAATCAGGGCTAAACTCAAAAATCCACGATATTTTAGACACATTGGATGTGGATGATGTAAATACACTCGCTAAAGTCGGTGCCGAAATCCGCCAATGGATTATCGATACACCATTCCAACCTAACCTAGACCAAGCCATCCGCGACGCATATAGCCAATTACATGGCGACGCATCACAAGATGTTTCATTTGCAGTTCGCTCGTCTGCTACAGCAGAAGACATGCCAGATGCTTCATTCGCAGGACAACAAGAAACGTTTTTAAACGTACGTGGTATAGATTCAGTAATGACTGCAATCAAACACGTGTTTGCCTCACTATTTAATGACCGCGCAATTTCTTACCGTGTTCACCAAGGTTATGATCACCGTGGTGTTGCATTATCAGCTGGTATCCAACGCATGGTACGTTCAGATAAAGCTTCTTCAGGTGTTATGTTCAGTATTGATACTGAATCTGGCTTTGAGGATGTTGTATTTGTAACTTCAAGCTATGGTCTTGGTGAAATGGTTGTACAGGGTGCTGTAAACCCAGATGAATTTTATGTTCACAAACCAACACTTGCTAACGGTAAACCAGCAGTAGTTCGCCGTAATATTGGCTCAAAAGCAATTCAAATGATTTACTCTGCGGATGAGTCACATGGTAAGCAAGTTGAAATCGTTGATGTAGATTCGTCACTTTCAAACAAATTCTCAATTACAGATGCTGAAGTTCAAGAACTTGCTAAGCAAGCTGTGATCATTGAAAAACACTACGGTCGTCCAATGGACATCGAGTGGGCAAAAGACGGTAACGACGGTAAACTGTATATCGTTCAAGCACGTCCAGAAACAGTTCGTTCAAACGAAGACGCTAACGTGATGGAGCGTTTCCAATTAAACGGTACAAGTACAGTTGTTGCTGAAGGCCGTGCAATTGGTCACAAAATTGGTTCAGGTACAGTACGTGTACTCGATTCAATTGATGAAATGGACAAAGTACAACAAGGTGACATTCTAGTTACTGACATGACTGACCCTGATTGGGAACCAATCATGAAACGTGCTGCTGCGATTGTTACAAACCGCGGTGGCCGTACTTGTCATGCGGCAATCATTGCACGTGAATTAGGTATTCCTGCAGTTGTTGGTTGTGGTAACGCAACTGATTTAATTAAAGCAGGCCAAGATGTAACAGTATCGTGCGCCGAAGGTGACACAGGTTACATCTACGAAGGTATTTTAGATTACGAAGTACTTACTTCACGTGTTGATGAAATGCCTGAATTACCAATGAAAGTTATGATGAACGTGGGTAACCCTGATCGTGCATTTGACTTTGCACGCTTACCCCATGCAGGTGTAGGTCTAGCGCGTGTTGAATTCGTAATCAACCGTATGATTGGTGTTCACCCTAAGGCACTTCTTAACTTTGATGCTCAATCTGACGAGCTAAAAGCTGAAATCTCAGAAATGATGGCAGGTTATGAATCACCTGTAGAATTCTATATTTCTAAGCTTGTTGAAGGTATTGCAACATTAGGTTGTGCGTTTGCACCTGAACGTGTCATTGTTCGTATGTCTGACTTTAAGTCAAACGAATATGCAAACCTTGTAGGCGGCCAGCAATATGAGCCGGAAGAAGAAAACCCAATGATTGGTTTCCGTGGTGCAGCACGTTATATTTCTGAAGATTTCCGTGACTGTTTCGCGTTAGAGTGTGAAGCGATTAAACGTGTTCGCAACGAAATGGGTATGACTAATATCGAAATCATGATCCCATTTGTTCGTACGCTTGAAGAAGGTAAGCGCGTTATTGAATTACTTGAAGAACATGGCCTTAAACGTGGAGAAAATGGTCTGAAAGTAATCATGATGTGTGAATTACCATCAAACGCTTTACTAGCAGATGAGTTCTTAGAGTATTTCGATGGTTTCTCTATCGGTTCAAATGACTTAACTCAGTTAACATTAGGTCTTGACCGTGATTCAGGTTTAATTGCCCATCTATTTGATGAGCGTAACCCTGCAATCAAGAAACTATTATCAATGGCTATTCAAACAGCTAAAGCAAAAGGCAAATACGTAGGTATTTGTGGTCAAGGTCCTTCAGATCATGAAGACTTTGCAGCTTGGTTAGTTGAGCAGGGCATTGATTCTGTTTCTCTAAACCCAGATACAGTATTAGAAACGTGGTTATATCTTGCTAAAAAATTAGCCGACTAAGTACTTTATTTAACTAAAATAAAGAACCTAATATAAAAATGCCAGCACTTAGCTGGCATTTTTGTTACTTCGAAGGGCAACACGCCCTTTAAATCAGCGAGCAAGTTTTTTATCAATATAGGCACATGACTTAGTAAGTGCCTTTTGGCACAAGGTTAAATAATCACGCGCTTTAGGATAATAAAAAGATAAACAGAAAAGCCCTGCAATAAAGAAGATCAGCGAGGGCCCCGGAATAATGACAAAAACTAAACCCAATAACATGCACAAGGCACCTAAACTGATTAATGCAATTTTTTTCATCTGGCTATCTCATTTGCTGCTTTAATACACAGTATAAAAGTATTGCACCCTAAATCGATAAAAAGAGTGTTACAAACTGTAAAATCTTCAATTTATCTTAGCTATTAGCATGATATAATTTGCAAAATGCCTTAATTTATCACCGTCATGATAGCAACAATAAGCCAACAACAAGCCGCCACAGAACTCGTTTCTAATTACTTAGAAACAATTAAAAAACAAGGTTTTAGTGGTGATACCGATGCAAGCTTTTCTACACGTTTAAGTTTATCGACCGATAACAGCGTTTACCAACAAGTACCTCAAGGTGTCATCTTTCCAAAGTCTGCAAAAGACATACAACTTGCTATGCAAATTGCTTCACGTGATCCGTTTTTATCACTGACTTTTGGTCCGCGTGGTGGCGGTACAGGTACTAATGGCCAATCGCTAACACCCGGTATAGTTGTTGATTTATCTCGTTTTATGCGTGAAATCTTAGAAATCAATGTCGAAGAAAACTGGGTACGCGTGCAGACAGGTGTAATCAAAGATCAATTAAATGACTTTTTACGCCCTTATGGTTTTTTCTTTGCGCCCGATTTATCAACAAGTAACCGAGCAACAATCGGTGGCATGATAAATACAGATGCCTCTGGTCAAGGCTCTTTGGTTTATGGCAAAACCAGTGATCACGTTTTAGGCCTTACTACTTATCTTGTTGATGGCACTGAAATGTCAACAACCCCTATGCCTATTGAAAAAGCAAAAGTAATTGCTGAACAAAACACGACTGTAGGTAAATTATATAAAACAGTTATCGATATTGGCCTTGAAAACCGTGATGCTATTTTAGAAAAATTCCCACGTTTAAACCGTTTTCTTACCGGTTACGATTTAGAACATATTTTTTCTGATGATTTACAAACCTTTGATATGAGCCGATTAATTACTGGCTCCGAAGGTTCTTTAGGTATTGTTACAGAAGCGAAACTTAACATTACGCCAATTGCAGAATTTAAGACTTTAATTAACATTAAATACGATAGCTTTGATTCTGCACTTCGTCATTCACCCTTTCTAGTCGCAGCAAATGCAACTTCGGTAGAAACAGTCGACAGTAAAGTGCTTAACCTTGCTCGAGAAGATATCATTTGGCATTCAGTATCGGACTTAATAACCGATGTTGAAAACAAAGATATGCAAGGGCTCAACATGGTTGAGTTTAATGCGGTTTCACCAGAAGACATAAAAGACAAAGTAGACACTCTTTGTAAGTTACTTGATGAATGTGTTGCAAAGCAAACTAATGGCGTGATCGGTTATCAGTTAACCAATGACAAGGCTGATATTTTAAAAATTTATGCAATGCGTAAAAAGTCAGTGGGTCTTTTAGGGAATGTAAAAGGCAATCAAAAACCATTAGCTTTTGCTGAAGATACTGCAGTACCTCCAGAAAACTTAGCAGATTTCATTGTCGAGTTTCGCGAACTTCTCGATAACCACAATCTTCAATATGGTATGTTTGGCCATGTTGATGCGGGTGTTTTACACGTACGACCTGCTTTAGATATGTGTGACCCTGAGCAAGAAAAATTGCTTCGTCATATTTCTGATGAAGTCGTTAAATTGACTGCCAAATATGGCGGCTTAATGTGGGGTGAGCACGGCAAAGGATATCGAAGTGAATATGGCCCTGAATTTTTTGGCGAGCATTTATTTACACAACTTCGAAAAATTAAAGCGGCATTTGATCCAAATAACAGAGTAAACCCTGGTAAAATCTGTACGCCAATTGAAAGTAAAGACTCACTCGTTTCTGTTGACGATCAAAAGCGAGCCTGGTTCGACAAAGAAATTTCTATCGATGTTAAAACAGAATTTAATAACGCGATGACCTGTAATGGTAATGGTCTGTGTTTTAACTACGATGAAAAATCACCAATGTGTCCGTCTTATAAAGTAACAGGTGACCGCCGATATTCACCAAAAGGTCGCGCGAGTTTAATGCGCGAATGGTTACGACTTCAAGAGTCTGAAAATATTGATTTACTCAATGTTGAAAAAGAATTGATCAATGGTGAAGTAATCACTTGGTGGGAGCGCTATCAACATAGTCGCGATAAGAAAAAAGGCGTTTATGATTTCTCTCATGAAGTGAAAGAATCAATGGACGAATGTTTAGCTTGTAAAGCATGTACAACTGCATGCCCAATTAAAGTTGACGTACCAACATTCCGTTCACGCTTTTTAAATTTCTACCATAGTTTTTATGCACGCCCAGCAAAAGATTACTTAGTGGCAGGTATCGAACAAACTGCGCCGGTGATGGCAAAATTTGCTAAAGTGGTAAACCCAATAGTAAATACAAAACTTGTTTCAAGTTTAATTAAAAATACTATTGGTTATGTTGATACACCAAGTTTAAGCGTACCGCAACTTTCAAAACGTATTTCTAAAGATCAACAATTCAATTTTGAATTACTTAACTCGCTTTCCAAAGAACAACAAGCTGAATATGTATTGATAGTTCAAGATCCATTTACAAGTTTTTATGAAGCCGAATTAGTTGAAAGCTTTATTAAAGTCATTAAAGCGTTAGGCAAAAAAGTAATGCTATTACCATTTAAACCTAATGGTAAAGCACAGCATGTAAAAGGGTTTTTAAATGAATTTAAAACAACAGCAAAAAATGCAGCTGAGTTTTTAAATTCACTCAGTGAAATCAATGCACCTTTAGTTGGGCTCGATGCATCTTTGGTTATGTGTTACCGAGATGAATATGTGTCAATTTTAAAAGAGAACCGTGGAGATTTTAAAGTTGAACTTGCGCATGAATGGCTTCAAACGCAAAACTTTAAACAGGTTACTCTTGCCACAAAATCGAATTCGCCATTTAAATTGTTAAGTCATTGTACTGAAACAACAGCTATGCCAAATGCATCTAAAGTTTGGCAAACTATTTTTGCTGATTTAAATTTACAACTAGATACGACTAGTACAGGTTGTTGTGGTATGGCAGGAACCTATGGCCATGAAAAACAAAACCAAGAAAATTCACGCGCACTTTATGAAATGAGTTGGCAACCAATTATTTCTAATAATGAGCCTGAAACTATTTTAGCAACTGGGTTTTCTTGTCGTAGCCAAGTGAAACGCTATGAAAAATTTAAACCAAAGCATCCACTGCAATTAATTGCAGAGCTACTTTAATTTTTAAAATAAATAAGGCGCGTTACGCGCCTTTATTTTTGGTAGCTTTTTGCAATTGGCTTGGTACTCATGCCATGAATAAAAACACTAAATAAAATGGTTGTTAATGTTACGGTGGCAATTTGTTCTTTGTTTGCAATTGCTGTGTCCATCACCATTAAAGTAAAAACAATAGACGCTAAACCTCGTGGACCAAACCAAGCAAAAGTAAATTTTTCTTTGAAATTTAGATTAGTAAATATGAGTGAAAGTAGTACCGGCACAATTCTAAAAACCGTCACACTTAATAGCGCATAAAAAACAATTGGCCAGGTAATATCATTCACAATTAAGTGACCACACACAAAACCGAATAAACACCAAATTATTAGCGCAACAAATTCAGCGATATGTTCAGAATCTTTAACTAATGTAAAACGTATTTTTCTAGGAGCTAAATAGTCGAATAAAAGCCCCGCGACGAAAACGGCAATAAAACCACTACCATGGAAATTTTGTGTTAAAGAGAAAATGGCCATCACTAAACCAATCAATAAAAATGGACTGCTATTATTGGCAAAGTAATGACGTGCTAATGCAATTTTTAGAAGTGGAATAAACACTGCCATAGACACGCCTGCAATAACAAGTGCAACACCTAACTCTCTTGTAAAAACAAGTAAAGTATCAATTGTCGTTACAGCACTCTCTGGGTTTTGAACTAATAAAAGTAAAACTAAAAAAATGGGAACGCAAAGGCCGTCGTTCAAACCACTTTCCGTATTTATTCCTTCTCGAACTTTTTCTGGTACTGATGTACATTCTAAAATTCCCTTACTAAGCGCGGCATCAGTTGGCGTTAAAATAATCGCGATCAATGCAGATTGAAAAAGTGATAACTCAGAAAAGAAAAATAAAGCACCGGCAACACCTAACATTAATGTCATAGGTAAAGCGACAAAAAGTAACAGGCTAGGGTACTGATAACTATGTTTTAAAACTGTTAGTTTTGATTTTGCTGCATCGGTAAATAAAAAAATGCTTAAGGTTAATTCAACCAAAGGTAAAATGTCACTGAGTCCTGCTTCGCCTAGCTTAAACTCACTCGGCAAAAAGTAAGACATTGCAATTCCTACTAACACAAAAAACATTGGCCCAGTAATTTCTGTTCGCTCTAACTGACGGATTGTCAGTGAGTAAAATAAAAGAGCTAAGCCAACTAATGCTAGTATTGTATATTCCATTAAACTTTCCTTTTTATTCCAGACTTTGCACGTTCTTTTATATTTGTTTGAATATAAATTTGATCTGTTGTGGCAATTTTTGCATGACCCAAATCTTCAGATAAATGTTTAAGCGGCCTTGTTTGAGCATCATGCGTTGCTCCGGTATGTCTTAGCCAGTGAGCCGTGGCCGCTTCAAGTTGTTCCGCATCATCTTTAAAGCCGTCATCTAATAATGATTGTTTTGCTAAATCAAAACTTTGCTGTACTAAACGGCGAATTTGTCGAACAGTCATTCCCCCTTTACCACGAATTTTGTGAACAAGCGGTTCAGCTTCATCAACGCGGGGCAGGGCAGGTAGACCACGGTAAAGTCTGTAACGTTTTAGATACGTGATAAAATCTTCGCTTAAAGTAACATCACGTAATTTATTACCTTTGCCCATAATTCTTAAAAACCAAAAACCATCATTATCTTGCCAAAAATGTGACATAACCGGCGACCACTGAGGTCGCTCTGATAACTCGGAAATTCGTAAATATAATCCTTTTAGGCAAGCGAGAGTAAATAAATTTCTCTCTAAATCAGGTTGTTGCTCGCATAAATCTCGTGTAACACCAAATACATACTCCCATTGAATATCACTCAGTGTGTCAGGGATTTTAATTTGCGATTGTACAACTAAATAAGGGCTATTCTTTTTGACAACCGGTACAAAATTGGCAAAGGTTTTTTCTTCTAGAATAGCAAACTTATAAAACACATTGAGTGCTGTAAACATTGCTGCTAGTGTTTGTTGGCTTGCTATGTTTTCTTTATTAATGAAAGGGCGCCAATTTGTATTTAGTCGTCTTATCCCTTGTTCATCTTTATAACGCCATTGAACTGAATTTGATAACCAGACTGAATCTGGTTCAACCATAAAATCAACATAGGCTTCAATATCGTCACGCTTTAGTTCAAAAACTGATTTTTCAGCAATTAACCATGCCCATAAGCAGAATCGCTCAAGTTCATTTCGAAAGCGATTAAATGTTGCTTCTGATTTTCGGCCGTAAACATACAAGAATTGATATAGAAAAGTTAAGTCATTTCTTGATTCAGCAACAGTCAATCCAACTTGATGTATAAAGTTATCAAGTTCAGGATATTCTGTAGCAAGAGTATCATCTTCAAGATGGGCAATTTGATAGCGCAGTTGTTTAAGTGTATCGACGAGAGCAACGAGCATAATGATTAAATATCTTGTAAAATAACAAGTTATAAGACTAACACAAAGTCCGATACTGTCTAGTATTGGACTTTAAATATTATCTTTTTAGTCTATATTTATCATAACCATTGCCATACAAATATTCGAGGAATATGTATGAAAAAGTTTTTTACTATAAGTTTAATTTTAGTTACAGCCATCCTAACTGGTTGTGCTACTACAGGAAGCGCTTCTCCCGATGAAAAACGTGCTCTAGTACAAAGCATGAAAAATAATACACTAAGTGAGCTTTACGCACAAAAACCCGATGTAAAACAGCAAATTGCTAACTCGGCAGGTTACGCGGTTTTTGATAATGCCAACGTCAATGTTGTTTTAGCCAGTTTTGGTGGTGGTTATGGTGTAGTAAAAAATAACTTAACCGGTAAATCAACTTACATGAATATGGGTGAAGCAGGTTTAGGCCTAGGTTTAGGTGTTAAAGACTTTAATGTTGTTATGGTTTTTCATAATCAAGCAGCAGTAAATCGCTTTATTGAACACGGTTGGGCATTCGGTGGTAACGCAGATGCAGCTGCTAAATATGAAAATAATGGTGGCGCTTTAGTTGCCGAAGCAATTGCCGACCAAGTAACAGTTTATTCTTTAACCGAAAATGGCCTTGCGTTACAAGCAGTACTTAAAGGCACTAAATTTTGGGTAGATTCTGAGCTAAATTAAGTTATTTAAAACCCTTCTGAAAGTGGGCTAGTTAGCAACCTAACTCCCACTTTTAATTATTTAACTGAATTTAACATAACGTAATTTATGGGCTATCTTCGATACCGCAAAGATTGGATCACCTCTTTACGAATCAAGTTACCAAATACTATACTAGCTTTTTAAAATTCTAAGTTGCATTACCAATGCTTTAGTTGGTAAGGATGCTATGTTTGGCGTTAATTAACTAGGTTTTCTTGAAATAGTCTAATTTAGAAACTGTATTTCTAGTCCTGCTAAACTGAATAAGTATGCACATCTATATAAGGTGTTACAAATATTAAACTCTACCATTTTATAAATACATAAAGGGACACTCTCAGACAGAATCTTTAGTAATATTTTTTATCATTAATGGCTTTTTATGCCTGCAAATTTCATCAAAAGAATTAGCAAGTCGCTCAGTTTCATCAAGCACTTGCTGCCAATATTTAATTCGTGTATCGGCATCAAGCTCAGTAAAGTCTTTACGATCAGGGATTTTGCCATAAGGTAATGAAGCAACAAAGTTAGCTGATGGAGTGATCATCACCACATTATCATAGTTCCTAGGGGTAATACCGCGCTTTAAACTTTTATCAAACCACCCTGCTTTAGGGTTGTTATTAAAATGCGGATATAAAATAAGCCCGTCATTATGAATAGTTAAGTCAAAGTGATAATCAATGATACCGCCATCACGATACATACCAGGCGGTGTTCCTGTTATGTTTTTAATGCCTTGCATGACTAATGGAATAGAGCCTGAAGCAAGTAACGCATCGGCTAAATTATCTTCGCTAAGCTCAATAGTATGGGTATTGAAGATGTTGTTATCTGAAAACGATAACTGACTATCTGCAGGCTGAAATACATAACGCTCATATTGCTTACTCAGAAAACGCCTATTCATTCTATTGGCTAAGTAACTTTTAGATAACCCCATTAACTGCATTACTTTGTTTTCTGATGCTGTAAAGCCATTCGATTTTGCAACGATAAAGTGGGCTTTAAAAATAGGGTTGTTAATAATTTCTTGAATACCATTTTCAGCAAACACAGTGCATAATAACTCTCGTGCTTTTGTGGTTATTTCTTCTGGTTTTGCTTTATTCGATGAATAACGTGTTTCAGAGTAAGACTTTGCTAATCGCGATATAGCAGCAACAGGGTCGTTTTGTGCAAAACAGGCCGCTCTAAATGCCCCTGCACTTGACCCTAATAAGTTTAAAGGTGCGGTACGGTTTTTAAAAAATTCACCAAATAGGTATTTATCCAAACCAAATAATGTAAACCATTTGGGGCCGCCGCTTGCTCCTAAAAAGGTATTAAACAAATCGGCAGACAGGCCTTGCTCTTTTATTACTTTTGCAGCACTTGGCCCTGCGTAAATATCTATCATGGTTACTTTTCTCGTTATTGTTTTAGATTACTTTCGCCAAATCCCTTGTTCTGTTTGACCTTGAACCTGTACTTTTTCAGAATCAAAACTGGGTTCTTGCCCTGCTTCACGTTGACTATGGTAGTCCTTTGTCACAGATAAGATAGTTGGCGTTAAGCGTATGATAGCGATAACGTTCACCACTGTCATTAAACCTAAAGCAATGTCTGCAAGATCCCACACTTGTTTAATTGTGGCCGATGCGCCCCAAATCATCATGGATAAATATAAACAGGTATAAATACCACGGCCGAGTTTATTATCTAGTTTAAATAAATGAAGGTTACTTTCTGCATAGGCATAGTTTGCAACCACAGAAGTAAACGCAAATAAACAAATTGCAGCTGCTACAAAGTAAATGCCACCAGCGGCCATATGCGCTGTCATTGCAGATTGAGTTAAGCGTATTCCTTCCATTTCGCCACTAATATCAATATCAGCTAGTAAAATAATCACCGCAGTACAACTACACAGCACAATAGTATCGAAAAACACTCCTAGCATTTGAATGTAACCTTGAGTGACCGGGTGGTTTGGTACTGGTGATGCACAGCCTGATGCATGGGGTACACTACCCGCACCTGCTTCATTGGAATAAAGCCCTCGCTGAATACCATTTTTAATTGCTGCGCCCATTGCTCCTACGCCGGCCTCTTGTAAGCCAAAGGCTGAAAGTAAAATATCTTCAATCATCGAAGGCACTTTACCGATATTCAGTAAAGTAATTATGATAGCGGCGAGTACAAATAAAATGCCCATGACTGGCACAATGCGTTCAGCAAAGCGGGCGATTGCTTTAAAGCCACCTAAAATAATAGAGCCTGCCAGTATTGTGATCACAATACCTGAATAGAGTGTTGGAATTTCGAATGCGTAATTGAGGGCATCGGTAATGGTATTCGTTTGCATGGCACTAAACGTAAATCCATAACCAAGAAACAAGCAAAAAGCAAAACACACCGCAAGTGCTCTGCTGCCTAATCCTTGTTGAATATAATAAGCTGGCCCGCCTCTAAACTCGCCGTTGGCATCCCTAACCTTATAGACTTGCCCAAGTACGCTTTCGGCAAAGCCAGTGGCCATGCCCAAAATGGCAATCACCCACATCCAAAATATTGCACCGCTGCCCCCTAACGAAATAGCAACGGCAACCCCTGCAAGATTACCTGTTCCTACACGTGCTGAAAGACCTGTACATAAAGCTTGAAATGAGCTAATTGAGTTTTTATCTGTGTTGCTACTCGACTTTAACAAGCTAAACATATGGCGAAACTTAACCAGTTGGATTGCTTTTAGCCTTACTGAAAACCAGATCCCAGTAAACAGAAGAATATAAATAAGAATTTGGCCTTCTCCCCAAAGAAGACCATTGATTGTCGATACAGCACTATTAAACATGGCAAGCCTTTATTGTTCTTATAGATTAATACCAACCTGCAGTAATACTTAATCATTTTGAGGGATTAAACCTGTCACTAACTGCGTTAAAAATCTCTCATTTAAAAAACTAAATAACGACATTTTTGCCTTGTTATCAACAAGGTTTTATTGCCTCAAAACTGCTCTGTTAATTAAGCGGATTGGTATAAAAAATCACAAAAAGTGAATAGCTAACCACTTTAACTTTATTTACAAATATCTCAAGTAGGCAGTGAGATTAATTACCCGAGCCTGCTCTCGACTAATTTAGCAGTTGTTGCTGTAGGAATGCACGACCTGCCGCTAAGCCTAATTTGTGATCATAACGAAGATCTGAATCTGTACTACCCAGCAGCTTACTGCGTAATTTATCACCTGCAAAAATTTGTGTGATACGGACATCACTTGGCGGGTTTGCAATGAAATCTAATTCATCTTGATATGCTTGTTCGTGCTGAACTAGGTAATCAAATGTTTTGGGGCAATAGCCTGATACGCGAACGAGTGTCTTTAGCTTATTAACCCATTCCGATTGCACTTGAAAGTTTTCATCAACAGTACGAATAACCACAATATCGCGGGCACCACGGTTATAAGCTTCTTTCACGGGTAAAGGTGCAGCTAGGCCACCATCTAAATACATATCATGGACTAAATCAGTATTAGAGCTTTGAATAATTGCATCATTTGCGGCCTTGGTAGTAAGCCAAGGAGTTAAGTTAACACCATCTTTATATAAAAAGGGTAATGCGCTTGATGCTTTTAACAGGGCCAACCATTGCGTATCTTCACCATTCGGGCTCAAGTAATACGGTTTACGGTCAGCCGCGTTAGTGGTTGTAATCAACAGTTCGCGATTACCTAGGCTTTGTGTTGCTGTTTTAAAATCTAAGGCACGGTTTACTTCTTTGGTTTTGTCAAAATACCAATCAAGATCGACAATGCTTTTACCAAACAGTCCGCGGCCAAGTTGAAAAAAACGTTTATGGCGCGAAAGCCCTCTGATAAGACGTTTTGCATAGCCTTTTTGACGCGCTAAATAACTTGTTAAGTTTTGTGAGCCTGCCGACGTGCCAATGAATAAATCGAATGGATCGTAATTATTTTCTAACCACGCATCGAGTACACCTGCGGTAAAAATCCCTCGTTGCCCACCACCCTCAGCGATTAATGCTGTTTTTGTTTGTGGTTCTACTGCGGCAATTGTTTGAGATTTCACGGTGCACCTTCCTAGGGTAATGGTTAATAAATGTATTGTATAAAGTAAAATTCAATCCTTAAAACGGAATAATTAAATTAAATCAATCTATAAAACCGTTTAATAAGAGAGTGTCAGGGCTTAAGTAATGCGCATAAAAAACTCATCACACGCATTACTATTTACCAAACCGTATTAGTGCATGATGCTTGCTAATATTTCCAGCGCATGTTGTCTGTCACTCAATTCATACAGGTCATTTGTAAAAATAAACTCATCAACCTGTAGCGTTTGTTTAATCATACTCAGCTTATGCTTAACGCTCGCTTGACCGCCAACAACAGAAAGTCCTAAAAAGTTTTCTACTTGCATTTTTTCTTGTGCTGTCCACAAGCCTTCCATTGTTGCAACAGGCTCTTTAAGCCAAAGTGGCTTGCCGCGCATAAGTGCTAAGATACGTTGTTTCGCTGTGGTTGCTAAAAACTGTGCTTGTTCGTCGGTGTCAGCTGCAACAATAGGTAAGCCAAGCATGACGTATGGCTTATCTAATACCTCAGATGGTTGAAATTCTCTGCGATACAATGCAATGGCATCTTCAACAAAGCGCGGCGCAAAATGACCTGCAAATGCGTATGGCAAACCTTTTTTTGCCGCAAGTCCAGCACTATAAAGGCTTGAGCCCAGTAACCAGATTGGCACATTAGTGTCTTCACCTGGAATTGCGCGTACTGGAGAGTCACCTTTATATGGGCCAAGTAAAGCTTGCAGCTCCGTTACTTCATCATTGAAGTGTTCAGCGCGTTGTTCGTCACGGCGCAAAGCACGGCTGGTAATTGGGTCACTACCTGGTGCTCGGCCTAAACCTAAATCAATGCGACCGGGGTATAAACTCTCTAGGGTGCCAAATTGCTCAGCAACAACCAGCGGTGGATGGTTAGGTAACATCACTCCACCCGCACCTACGCGAATATTCTCGGTTTTACCTGCGATATGACCTATCAGTACTGAAGTTGCGGCACACACGATACCGCGCATATTATGATGCTCTGCCATCCAAAACCGATTAAAACCCAGTTTGTCGGCTGTTTGTGCATAGGTAACGCTGTTAGCTAGTGTTTGCGAAACGGTTTCGTGCTCTTTCATTGGGCTCAATTCAAGCAATGAAAAAGGTGTGTTGCTAAGATCTGACATTCGCTCTCCAAAATTTAACTCTTTATAATTAGTTAATGAGAGCGAATGGCTATTTTTCAAATGCTAATTAGGCACGGCTTTGTTGCTGTTTTTCCACCTTTAGGCCATCGGCATCAATACCACGCTTCCAATAGGCCGATGCTACAATGTGTTCACGGTCAATTTTAAAGCTACTTGTCACTAAGCGGCGAATTGCCTTAACCAAGTTTGCTTCTAATGCCATAAACACCATAGGTTGCGTGTTATAACCTGCACATAAGCGTGTTACTTGGTCGAGCAGATCTGTTTCTGGCTCATCTGTAACTAACCATTCAACACTATGTTGGCTGTGTGCTTTAATTTGCTCAAGCTCAATGATATCGGCTTTATCAGCGACATGAATAATGGCATCAACTGTGGCGTCTTGTGGCAGGGCTTGTAAATAACCATTGATTGCATTTACAGAGGTTAAATCTGCCAGCATTAAGTAATGTGTTTGCGTAAAATCAGTGAGTTTTTTAGAACCAGGGCCAGCAATACCTACCTCGTCGCCTACTACCGCACTTTGTGCCCAGTTGGTGGCAACACCTTGATGTTGGTTAACCACAAAGTCGAGGGTAATAGCGCCGTTCACAGGGTTAATATCACGAATAGTGTAAGAGCGCATTAATGCAGGATGCTCAGCGTGTAAATCAAGTTCAACCTTAGATTCACCGGCATGCGGGAGTAATACCTTTACGTACGCACCTTTTGCATCTTGTGGAAAATCGGCAAACTCCTCTGAGCCAACGACAATTCTTTGTAGATGCGGGGAAATACGTGTAGTACTTAATACGTTTGCACGACGAACTTTTCTAGCCATGTCAGTCTCCTAGCTGGTTAAATTGCACAACGCCCCAATAGTTGATATAGTCAACTATACGCTTTTGATTGACTTTGTCAACTAATCATAACTAGGTGAACCATGCCACAAACTTCGCTTTCTTCTGCTTTATTTACTCTGGCACAAAGCTACCGTGTTACTGTACGTGAAGCCATTAACGCCAACGAGCTTGGCCTTAACGCATTACATGTACGCTGCTTGCACATTATTGCTGAAACAAAGCACTGCACAGCGAACGATATAGTTGCGACAACGGGGCGTGATAAGGCGCAGATAGCACGCTTAGTGAAAGATCTCATCAAGCTTGACTTGGTGTCTAAATGTGCCGACGAAAATGATAAGCGCTGTTTGATTTTGTCGTTTACTGAGCAAGGTAAAACCCTGCTCTCGCGCTTAGAAGTTGCAGAGCAACAGGTTGATTCTAGGCTTTGTGAAGGGTTAACTGAAACTCAGATAACTGAATTCATATCAACAGCGACAACAATGATCAACAATATTAAAAGCTAGATTAAATTATTACTTAAAAATTTACGTATTGACCGCGCGTTAAAGTCATAAGATCTTTTGGATTTAAGGCAATCTCTAGCCCACGTTTACCTGCGGATACATAAATGCATTCAAAGCTTTTTGCGCTAGTATGAATATAAGTTTTTAGTTGTTTTTTTTGTCCAAGCGGGCTTACTCCACCCAGAATGTAGCCAGTGGATTTTTCAACAGCTTGTTGGGGAGCCATCTCTATTTTTTTTACCCCCGCAAACTTAGCTAACATTTTTAGGTTAAGCTGCTGGCTCACAGGCACCACGGCAACGAATAAGTTCTGAGTATTGTCTTCGACAACCAGGGTCTTGAAAACCTGTGCTGCGGGTAAATTTAATTTTTCAACGGCTTCTAGCCCAAACTGCTTTTGATTTGGCTCATGCTCATAAGAAAGGACATCAAATTTAATTCCTTTTTTCTTCAACAAATTGATTGCTGGTGTCATTAATTCTAATCCAAGTTACTCTATAATCATTTTGTTCAACATAACATAAAATTCTTAATAAAGAACGAATCGTACTAGGGTATGAATTTTATAATCAACTAGACTAATAGAACCAATCTTTTTTGGACAATTGTCATGTTGAAATCACATACTCTGTATTGGTTAAAGCAAATATTCATTCTTTTAACTTGTTTCTTCGCTATTAACTTTGTGTGCAATGAATATATACGGTGGAATGCTTTTGTGGATTGTCAGAATAAATGTCAGTTACTCGGAATTGAAAAAGGCAGAATACAAAAAACTCAATATAATGACGACGTCACACTTTGCAGGTGCTTAGCTAATAGCGATTACTACGTGGTTCTAAATTAGATATTTTAAACGACTAGAGTAATTTTTTAGTAATAAAAAAGGCGCTTATCAGTAAGCGCCTTTTTATTAACTAACCAAATTTATTTAGTTAAATCATCGAAAAACTTCTTCACACCATCAAAGAAACCTTTCTCTTTAGGTCGGTTTTTCGATCCATCTTTACCCATGCTTTGCTCAAGCTCTTCAAGCAATTCACGTTGACGGTCGTTTAGATTAACCGGTGTTTCAATGACCACTTTACAGATCAAGTCACCTTGTGCACCGCTGCGAACCGATTTCACACCTTTACCGCGCATACGGAACATTTTGCCCGTTTGGCTTTCTGATGGGATCTTAAGTTTTGCTCGACCATCCAGTGTTGGTACCTCGATTTCGCCACCTAAAGCAGCCGTAGTGAAACCGATAGGAACTTCGCAATACAGGTTATTACCATCACGTTGGAAAATCGGGTGTTCACTAACAGAGACCTGAACATACAAATCACCTGCTGGGGCTCCATGCATACCTGCTTCACCTTCACCAGATAAACGAATACGGTCGCCCGTATCTACACCCGCTGGGATCTTAACAGATAAAGTTTTCGTTTTCTCAACGCGACCTTGACCATGACAGCTATCACATGGATCAGAAATAATCTGACCTGTGCCCTGACACGTCGGACAAGTTTGCTGCACAGCAAAGAAGCCCTGGCGCATTTGGACTTGACCAGCACCATGACAGGTAGTACAGGTTTTTGGTTTAGAACCTGCTTTTGCACCACTGCCATCACATGGTTTACAGCTAACCCAAGTAGGAACTTTAATCTCTACATCTTTACCACGAACTGCCTCTTCAAGGGTCAAGTCCATGTTGTAACGTAGGTCAGCGCCACGTTGTTGGCGAGATTGACGACGGCCACCGCCACCAAAAATATCACCAAACACATCACCAAAAATATCACCAAAGTCACCGTGACCGCCACCAAAGCCACCATGCCCGCCACCGCCGTTTTGATCAAAGGCGGCGTGACCGTATTGATCATACATTTGGCGTTTTTGCGGATCAGTCAGTACTTCGTAAGCTTCTTTTACTTCTTTGAACTTCGACTCAAGTTCTTTATCGCCCGCAGTACGGTCCGGATGATATTTCATCGCTAAGCGCTTATACGCTTTTTTGATGTCTCGTTCGCTTGCATCTTTGCTTACGCCGAGAACTTCATAATAATCGCTTTTTGACATATGTATCACACTACTCTTTTTAATGCAGTTTTACTGCATGATGCTAAACGTTTGTTTACCATCTATATACATGCAAAAGGCGCGTCAAGCGAATTCGCTGGCGCGCCTCAATGATTCATCCTAACTTAAATAGCACAACAAAGCAGCTAGTTTTAAATTAGGCAGAAGCGTTACGAGCAATTACTTGTCGTCTTTCACTTCTTCGAATTCTGCATCAACAACGTCATCATCTTGCTTAGCAGATGATTGTTGCTCACCAGCATCTGCACCACCTTGCTGTTGCGCTTTAGCTTGTGCAATTTCCATTAGCTTTTGTGATTTTTCAGCAAGAGCTTGAGTTTTAGCTTCAATCTCTTCTTTATTATCACCTTTAATCGCCGTTTCTAGCTCTGTAAGCGCAGCTTCGATTGCTTCTTTATCTTCTGCTGGTAATGCGTCACCTGCTTCTTCGATTTGCTTGCGTGTACCGTGAACCATTGCATCAGCTTGGTTACGAGTCGCTACTAGCTCTTCGAATTTTTTATCTTCTTCAGCGTGCGCTTCAGCATCACGTACCATTTTTTCTACTTCTTCATCGCTTAGACCTGAAGAAGCTTGGATTGTGATCTTCTGCTCTTTACCTGTATCTTTGTCTTTAGCAGATACATGTAAGATACCGTCCGCATCTACGTCGAATGTTACTTCGATTTGAGGTGTACCACGTTGTGCTGGGCGGATACCTTCTAGGTTAAATTGACCTAGAGATTTATTGTCGCTTGCACGCTTACGCTCACCTTGTAGTACGTGAATCGTTACCGCTGATTGATTGTCTTCAGCTGTTGAGAAAACTTGTGATTTCTTAGTAGGAATCGTCGTGTTTTTCTCAATTAATGCTGTCATTACTTGACCCATAGTCTCGATACCTAGTGATAACGGAGATACGTCAAGTAGTAGTACGTCTTTAACGTCACCAGCTAGTACACCACCTTGAATCGCAGCACCTACAGCAACAGCTTCATCAGGGTTAACATCTTTACGTGGCTCTTTACCAAAGAACTCAGCAACTGTTTTTTGTACTAAAGGCATACGTGTTTGACCACCAACAAGGATGATGTCATTTACGTCGCTTACTGATAAATCAGCATCAGCGAGTGCACGCTTAAGCGGCTCGATTGACTTAGTGACTAAGTCTTCAACAAGTGACTCAAGTTTTGCACGAGTAACTTTAACGTTCATGTGCTTAGGACCAGTTGCGTCAGCAGTCACGTACGGTAAGTTAACTTCTGTTTGCTGTGCAGAAGAAAGTTCAATCTTCGCTTTTTCAGCAGCTTCTTTAACACGTTGCATTGCAAGCGGGTCATTTTTAAGGTCAATACCTTGGTCTTTCTTGAACTCTTCAACTAAGTAGTTGATAACACGGTTATCGAAGTCTTCACCACCTAGGTGAGTGTCACCGTTAGTTGCTAGCACTTCAAATGTGTGCTCGCCTTCAACTTCGTCAATTTCGATGATAGAGATATCGAAAGTACCACCACCTAAGTCGTATACCGCAACAACGTTTTCACCTTTATTTTTGTCCATGCCGTATGCAAGAGCAGCGGCTGTTGGCTCATTGATGATACGTTTAACTTCAAGACCCGCGATACGGCCAGCATCTTTAGTTGCTTGACGTTGTGAATCGTTAAAGTATGCAGGTACAGTGATTACTGCTTCAGTAACCGCTTCACCTAAGAAGTCTTCTGCTGTTTTCTTCATTTTTTTCAGCACTTCTGCTGAAATTTGTGGTGCAGCACGTTTCTCGCCACGTGCTTCAACCCATGCATCACCGTTATCAGCTTTTACAATTTTAAAAGGCATGATACCGATATCGCGTTGTACTTCTTCGTCTTCAAAACGACGACCAATTAGACGCTTGATTGCAAATAATGTGTTAGTTGGGTTAGTTACTGCTTGGCGTTTTGCAGGTTGACCAACTAATGTTTCACCGTCTTGCGTGTATGCAATGATCGATGGTGTTGTACGATCGCCTTCCGCGTTTTCGATAACGCGTGCTTTATCACCGTCTAGTACTGCTACACAAGAGTTAGTAGTACCTAAATCGATTCCAATAATTCTACCCATGAATCTTCTCCAACTTCAAAATTCGTTAAAACGTTCGATGACTAGTAAATAGGGGTGCAACAAACTGAATTCAACTATTAAAATGAAAAAAATTTACTTTTTTTTGAAATATTTTCCAAATGGGCATTTTTTCTTCAAAAAGAGGTGTTTTCTTAGCTTCATTGCAGGGTAAGTGAACTGGTCTGATCACTTTTGCTATGCTATAACCAACAATATAATACTAAATGTTAAGGAAAGTTATGCATTTTGAACAATTACTCGCCAAAGCGAGTGAACTAGGCTGCGACAAAACGAAAGTGATGCAGTTCCCAGAAAACTGGTGTCAGGGTCGTACAGCCTTTGGCGGGTTATCAGCCGCTTTGTTGTATCAAGCAATTCGTCAACATATTGATAGCTCTCGTCGTTTACTATCTTTAAGTACCAACTTTGTGGGGCCTTTAATTGCTGATACTGATTTTTCCATTGATGTTGAAGTATTACGTGAAGGTAAAAACAGCGCTCAAGTGCTTGCTAAAGTGGTTCAAAACGGCGCTGTCTGTGTTATTACTCAAGCCTGCTTTGGGGCACAGCGCCAATCAACTGTACGTGTTGATGTCACTAAAGTAATGCAACTTAAACCTGTTGATGAGCGTTTTACGCTACCTTATAAGGAAGGAGTAATGCCGGCATTTTTTCAACATGTAGCACTGTGCTTGCAAGATGGTCAAATGCCCTTTTCAGGTGCTGATACCTCTCATTTAGGTGGCTGGATGAAATTTAAACATACCCCGAAGCAAATGAGTGAGGCACATATTATTGCCCTAACAGATTCATGGCCACCAACGCTTTTGCAAATGTATAAGCAACCTGCACCAGCAAGTAGCATGTCGTGGTACCTTGAGTTTGTTGAGGAACCTAACATTGCATCGGATGCATGGATAGGCTATGAAGCAATCACTCACCACAGTAAAGATGGTTATGGCCTTGAAGATGGCTGTATTTGGAGTGAAGACGGCAAATTAATCGCACTTAGTCGTCAAACTGTTGCGCTATTCGCGTAATTCTCCTGTTGATAGCTGCGCATATTCAGTGCCATCTAGGCGAATAATTGCTTGATATTCGCCTGATTCAATAATCTTACCTAAACCAAGGTTAAAGCTATCTTTAAGTGCTTTATTAGAAAAGTACGCAGGTCTTGGCGCTTCTTTGAATATAGGGTGAACAACAAAAGGAAGTACTTTGCTAGATTGTTTATATTTTTCTAAATAAAAAAGAAATACACGACGCTCTATTATTATAACATCTACCCAGCCCTTCATTAGATGGTCAACTTGTGCTTCTTGATTAACGACTTCGTCGTAGGAGGCCAAATTTTCTGAAACAGACTTAAATGGTTGCTCTATAAAATTTATTGCATTTTGAAATGCTAAAACACTCTTACCAGCAAGATCAAACACTGAATTAATAGCAAACTCGTTTGTTGCCAAGCTAATTGCCACATTCTGATACATTACAAGTGGCTCACTTTTATAAATGTCTGCTATGGCAGTCGGAGGAAAGTTCAGAACGATATCGACTTTACCCTGCAATAACTGCTGCTCAGCTCGTTTATTAGACATGTAGTGTATAGTAGGGTCAGCAATACCTTGTGCTTGTAACGCTGCTTTTAAAATTTCAATTTGAATACCGCTGTTTGATTGCTTAACTATATAAGGTGGTAAAAAAGAGCTTGCAGCCACAACAAGCTGCATTTCGTGGCTCTGCTTAGACACGCACTCGCCTTTAAAAGAAAACATAAATAACAAAAGTATTAATGTACGACTCACATTCCACCTTAAAGTTTTGGGCCGAAATATTTTCACTGACACTATGCTCAATATTAGTCCAGAACTTGAGTGCTTGCATTTGTATTTAGCGGTTAATTGGTGCAAAATTAACTAAGTTCTTGTTTAAGAGTACCAAAGTTTGCAAACAGCATGTCCTAGTTGTGATCTTGTCATCGAGATACCGCACCTTAGTGCAAAACAAATGGCTGTATGCCCTCACTGCAATACTAAACTGTCGGTTTCAAAAGCCAATCAAGACAGTAGTGTTGTCGCGCTTAGCTTAAGTGCTATCTTTATGCTGCTTAGCAGTATGTTCTATCCATTTTTATCATTCAGTAGTAGCGGCATAACCCAAACGATTACCCTCCCAGACGCAGCTCGCATTTTATTTAACTACGACAATGACTTTTTAGGCCTCTTTATTGATACAAGTATCATCGGGCTGCCTATGTTACTTTTGGTTTTGATCATTCCCTTACACTTAGGTTTACTTAAAGCTTTACCTTATGAATGGGGAAAACGCTTGTTAAAGGTTACCTTTGCACTTGAACCTTGGATAATGTCAGAGATATTTTTGATAGGTGTTATGGTCAGCATGGTGAAGATCATGTCCATGGCAGATATCACGTTTGGCGTTAGTTTCTGGTCTTATGTTGCCTTTGTTGTCTGCTACGTGGCCGCAACAACGCGCTTAAACAAACAACGTTTATGGCAACAACTAAGAGAACCTATTTATATAGAGCAAACGCTACCCAATACAAGAGCAATTGATCAAGGCCTTAAAGCCTGCCATGTATGTGGTCAATTATGTAATACAGAGGTGTGTTCACGCTGTGAAACTAAAACCTTTAGCCGCAATCCCAATAGCATTCAAAAAGCGGCTGCTTGGTTAATTACGTCGGTTGCGTGTTATATCCCTGCTAATGTCTACCCTATCATGTATACAACCAGCCTTGGTGACGAAACGCCATCAACTTTAATCGGTGGTGTTATGATTTTATGGGCGAGTGGCTCATACCCCATTGCTATGATTATCTTTCTAGCAAGCGTTGTGGTGCCTTTGGCAAAAGCACTGGTACTGAGCTTTCTATGCTTTATGGTTACACGTCCTGCTAATAGGCAAACCAAAAGTTACACACGAGTTTATCAATTAACTGAATTTATAGGTAAATGGTCAATGATTGATGTCTTTGTGGTAGCAATTTTAGTAGCCTTGGTGCAACTGGGGAATTTGATGTCTGTGACACCTGGAATAGGTACCGTCTTTTTTACAACTATGGTTATTTGCCAAATGCTTGCAGCCCATGCATTTGATCCTAGATTATTATGGGATAGCCCTGCTAATTTAAAAACCGCTAAACAAGAGAACTTGGCATGAGCGAAACAGCTAAAATAAAAACAGCGCCAAATATTTCCGCTATTTGGATTATTCCATTAGTGGCATTACTGATAGGCGCCTGGATGCTATATCAATATCAGGCAAATCAAGGCACCACAATTTTTATAAGAATGCCTCACGCTGAAGGGATTGTCGCTGGCAAAACAGAAATTAAAGTTCGAAGTGTAAAAATAGGTCAAATTGACCATGTTAGACTATCTGACAAACAAAATAGCGTCATTGCACGTGCCCAGATAGATAAACATTATGAAGACTTACTCACCGATGATGCAAAAATATGGGTGGTAAAGCCACGAATTGATGACACAGGTATCAGTGGCATGAGCACGCTATTATCGGGCGTATATTTAGAGTTTTCGCCTGGTGAAAGCAAAAAGCTGGCGGATAAGTTTAAGCTTCAAGATGAACCTGCTTTGATTGCAAATGACGTTAAAGGAGGGCGTTTTACCTTATTGAGTTATAACGCTGAAGTGCTAGACGTTAGCACAGGAATATACTTTAAAGACTACAAAATAGGCCAAATAGAAACCGCGACTTTCGATTGGAAAAACCAGGCAATGAAGTATGGTATTTTTATTAATGAGCCTTATCAAAACTTAATCACATTGAATTCTATTTTTTGGGTTAACTCTGGTATTGAAATTGACCTCTCTGCGGATGGAATTAATGTCAATACGGGTTCATTAAGCAAACTTCTAAAAGGCGGAATATCTGTAGGTATACCAGAGCAACAAACACCGGGCGAAATTGCAACTAATGGCCATAGCTTTTCATTAAGTAACAGTTATAAAGCAGCCCTTGAAGAACGTTTTTATGACTTTGACTACTATTTAATTGAGTTTGAACAATCGATTCGAGGCTTAAGAGCAGGTGCCCCCGTTGAGTACAGAGGAATGAGAATTGGAACCGTTGTTGAAGCACCTGCAAGCGTTATTATCAATGGGAAACCTGCACACTTTAGAACAGATAACACCGCTGTTCCTGCGCTTATAAAGGTTGAATATGGTCGCTTATATCACGACAGTACAGCAGCACGTGAGTTTTGGCATTCAAGTTTAGATGGCTGGGTAAAAAGTGGCCTTAGAGCCTCTTTAAAACCAGGTAACCTTTTAACAGGTGCAGTTTATGTCGACTTAGATATTTACAATAACGCCGAGCCGGCCAGTTTATCAAAAGTTGCTGAATATACTGTATTCCCAAGTATATCCAGCGGTATTACTGTTATTGCCGATCAAGTTTCAGATGTTTTAAATAAAGTAAATAATTTAAAAATAGAAGACAGCTTAGCGCAAATGCAAACCACATTCTCAGAATATCAAGCGCTTGCGCATGACATGCGTGATTTGCTCAATAAGCAAGATACGCAAGACTTACCGGGTGATATTAATAGAAACTTTGCAGAAATGACCAAAAGTATGCAGCAGTTTGATAAAACCATGAAACAGTTCGAAAAAACCATGGCAAGCTATCAACAAGGGTCAGCGTTTCACCAACAATTGCAGACTACTCTTTCTGAGTTTAAACGCTTAAGTGAAGAGCTACAGCCCCTAACGCGTGGCCTAAATCAGCAACCAAATATGTTGATTTTCGATAAAGACCTTCCTGCTGATCCGACACCAAGGAAACAATAATGAACTATAAACTAATTGCTTTTGTAAGCTCGCTATTCGTACTATCTGCATGTAGTCAAACGTCATTTTCAACAATGCAGTATTACCAATTCTCGCAGCCTATAACTGCGATGAAACGTTTAAGTGACGAAACCCAAGCTCAACTAAGAGTTAATACGGTACAACTACGAGGTTCATTAAATAACCGGGGTATTGCGATGGTGCTCGATAATAACCGCATAAATGCAGCTAATTATCACCTTTGGAATGAGTCACCGGATTTAATGCTTACGGCAAGTGCGCATCAAACTCTCTATACAAAGCTAGAAAACTGGATGGTAATTAAAGGCTTACCTGTCATTACAGATATAGACCAGCAAACTTATTATGAATTAGAGTACGAGCTACACCACTTTAATGGTGATCAAAATGGTAATGCGAATATAGCTGGATTATGGCGCTTATATTACACAACACCTGAGTCGGGTAGACAGCTAAAAGCGATAAACTACTTTAACGAAATTACGCCTCTTGACGAAGATGGTTATGAAGGTCTTGTTATAACGTTAGAATCAACATGGCTTGAAATTAATCAAGAAGTCGGTGCAGAGTTATCAAAACTTACTCTTTAAAAGAACTTTCAGAGGTTGGTGATCATCGTTGATAATAAGGTCACCAATATCTTCAAACCCTAATTTCATTAGCACTTTTTGCGATGCTACATTTTGTAATGATGTCATAGCAGCTAACAAGTCAATATTTCTCACGTACTCTTTTGCAAACAATAAAGATGCCGCTTTTGTTGTAATTCCCCGCCCCTCATACTCAGCTAAAAGGGCAAAACCTAAATCAGGAATTGCCAATGCATCTCTTTGAAAAAGCCCAATCATTCCAACGGGTGTTTCGTCAGCGAGGCAAACGATATAACAGCCCAAGCCATTTTGCTGGTGGCTATTGATAAAAGTTTGTTGTATGTAATGCTGAGCTTGAGCATGCGTTTTGATACCTTTATCGCCAATATGCTTTAAAAACGATGTCTGATTTAACAGTTTTAGAATAAAACTATCATCACTTGGGTACCCGGCACGTAAAAAAATATCGCTCATAACACGCTCCTAAAATACTTTACTAACAACATCTGAGGTAAAATTGAGACAATCAAGGACACGTTCCTTTTGAACATCAGAAAGCTCATCAAGGTTAAAATACCCATAGTCAGTATGCTCGTCGCTTAGGGTTATTTTTGCATGTTCAGGCAAAAAAGCTCTAAATATAAATGCATGCGAATTAAACGCTGTGTGGTAATAAACACCACTTAAGTAGGCAATCTGTACATCACAATCTAGTTCTTCATCGCATTCACGTATGAGTGCTTGATGAATGGTTTCGCCCTTATCTAAAGCGCCACCAGGTAGCCCCCAGCTTTTTTGTCCGTAATTAGCTTTCAGCAATAACACCTGACCTTGTGAATTAGTGATTACCGCATGACTACTTAATCTGTATGTATCTGAAAAAGCCATAAAAACCCCCGTTAAACTAATTGATAGCCTAACATAAATACTGCAATTAAATTAATTTGGATAAGATAAAAATTCTTATTGACTAAATTAAAATTCAGGATTATTTTTCGTGCGATGTTTTGGGCAAAACAAAAGCAGTATACCCTCTATACTGTCTGGCGCCAGCCAACGCAGGCACTTTCCCTTATGGGTCCATAAAAGTGTGTTCGCGTAAAGCAGTTACTTGAGTCGAAAGACTTTTGATTTCTGTAAGCAATCTCGCATTGCTTAACTGTGTGAAAAATATAATGCAAGAACCTTCTGCGTTAAGTTTACTACCTCCTGTATTAGTGGTGGTTTTGGCCGTATTTTTACGCCGCCCTATATTATCTTTACTTATTGGTGCTTTGTTTGGTTTAGCCATGCTAGGCCCTACCGCTGTATTGGCTAATTTTGCTGAAATCTCATTAAAAGTAATGCAAGACGAAACCATTGCTTGGCTTATATTAGTGTGCGGTGGTTTCGGTGCTCTCATCGCTTTATTAGTGCGCACAGGCGGCGCAAGTGCATTTGCCGAATTAGCATTAAAATTTGCTAAAGGACAACGTTCATCACTCGTTATGACATTTGTGTTAGGCGTGATTATTTTTATAGACGATTACCTTAATGCGTTAACGGTTGGTGAAACAATGAAACGTATTACCGATAAGTTTAAAATCAGCCGTGAAATGCTTGCCTATGTGGTCGACTCAACTGCCGCGCCTATCTGTGTACTAGTCCCGCTATCAACGTGGGCAGTTTTTTTTGGTGGTTTATTAGTTGATAACAATGTAGCACCTGAAGGCCAAGGCATTGCTGTGTATATTCAAGCAATTCCATACATGCTTTACGCGTGGTTTGCTGTACTCGTTGTATTACTTGTGAGCGTCAACATCATCCCAGCCTTTGGCCCGATGAAAAAAGCGCAGCTACGTGCCATGAATCATCAAATCGAGATATCAAACAGTCAATACACCGATATCCAGACAGCTGATGAATATGCAGTAAAAGCGGCCGAAGAGAACTTTGAGACTGCCGCAAGTAATGGCAAACTTTACAACTTTTTAGTGCCCATTATTTTGCTGGTGGCATTCACTGTCTACTTTGAGATTGATGTATTTAAAGGGCTGCTCGCAACTTTTGCCATTGTATTACCCTTTTATATGCTGCAAAAGCTAATGACGTTGTCAGAGCTAGTAGAACGCATGCTCGATGGATTTAAAAGTATGATTCCGGCAATTGGCACTGTAGTCGCTGCATTTATTTTCAAGGATGTGTGTGACCAATTAATGCTACCACAATATGTTATTAATACACTAAGCCCCTACATGACGGCACAATACCTGCCTGCCGTGGTATTTTTAGCTATGGCAGTGCTTGCCTTTGCAACGGGTTCAAGCTGGGGTATTTTCGCGGTCACTATCCCAATAGTTATGCCTCTTGCTTACGCAATTGATGCGAATATTCCTTTGGTGATTGGCGCATTGCTGTCAGCTTCTTCTTTTGGCAGCCAAGCGTGCTTTTATTCTGATTCAACGGTACTGGCTGCACAAGGCTCTGGTTGCGATTTAGTGAGCCATGCTATTACTCAACTACCCTATACCATATTGGCAGCAACAGCTGCATTTATTGGTTTTTTACTTATTGCATAAGAACAAAAGCCCAAGCATATGCTTGGGCTTTGATTTATTGAAATATAAATCCTATTTTTGGAATTGAATTCCTTTGTAATAGGTTTCTAAGTTATCAACTTTAATCTGATTTTCCAGATCAGCGAATGGCTTATCCGCAAATTTACTACCACGCAGTTGAATGTTCAAACGCGGTGCTTGAGCATTTAACATCGTTTTCTTATAGTAATCTTTAAGATCAGCTAAGGTCACTTTTTCAACCTCAGCAATCAGTTTATCTTTAGAATCAAAGTTAAAGTTTTCGCGATACCAATCAGAAATTAAAGGGGCCATTTCATCGCCAAGATTTTTAGGCTGCTCTTTTAAAGACACAAGGGTAGCGTTCTTAAGCTGCATAAAGGTGTCTTCTGTCATATTATCAAGCTCAACTGCGTATTGCTTTTTAAAGTCATCAAAGCGAGCTTGCATTTCTTTTGGACCTTTAACTGGCGTTTGGATATAAAGCCCAAGTGCTGAGTAATCTTCAATTGGGCGAGCAAGTGCACCAACCGCATAAGCAAGTTGTTCTTCAGTACGTAGTTTATCAAAAGCAACTGTTCTAAAGTGGTTTTGTAATACTTGAGCTTGTGCTTGCTGCTTATATCCTGGGGTCGGATGAACAACCATATCGATAACTGCAACGTCAGCGACAATAATATCTTTTTGTAACACAATGCGCTCACCTAGCTTAGGTAACCAAGCTTTGCTACGAGCAAACTTCGAGATTTTGTGCGTCTTAGGCAAGATAGCTATCAATTGATTGGCAATCGAGTTTACATCGTCTTGATTATAATTGCCGAAGGTAAATACACGTAGGTCATTAGCTGCCAAGGTCGACTGCTTAATTGCAGTAAAATCAGCGAGCGTTAAAGCATTGGCTGCTGCAATGAGTGCCTCGGTGTCAAATTTACCACTGCGTGTTAATTTCGAGTATTCCCCAAACGCTTGATAGAAAGGAAACTGTTGCTGTTGGTTCAATAAGTCGCGCTTATAGCGGTCAATTGCTTGTTCAAAGCCTTCTTTTGATACTTCTAACTGTAAGTTTTCAAGTGCTTGTGCCAATAAAACGTCTTGTTTATCAGTAAAGCCGCTTAATGATAAAACCAGACCATTACTAGGCTGTAGCCCTAAACTCATACCTGCAACGGCTGCTTCTGTGCTTAATTTACTTTGCTGTAAGTTATAGATATCCGCCCAAACCGAGTAAAGAACTTTCGCCTTTGCATCAACCAGTGCGTCAGGTGTATTGATATAAACCTCAACAAGCCCTTTTGGCTGCCCTGCAAATTGTTGACTTGCTTGACGCCATACCTTCACTCCTTGTTCATCAAACACCAGCTCTGGATGAGCTTGTTGCTTAAATTCAGCGGTTTTGATTGCAAAACTTTCAGGTAGCAAGCGGTTTACAGTCGGTAGAGCTAATTCGTACTGACTCTGCTTATTCCAACTGGCAATTTCTTCTTCACTGATATCTTCAATACGGTATTTGCCATCATAAAAATGCAACTGTGAATCAGTCTCTTCTTGTTTTGATATGTACCAAATGCGAAGAGTATCTTCATTTAATTGCGACAGCACATTTTGCACAGCGTCAGCATCAAATTTTGCATAATAATAAGGCGCATTGATTGCATTATTTACAGGGAATTTCTGCATACTATCGGTTAAGTTACTGACATAACCAAACTCGTCACCTTTTTCTAAAAATTGGAATTCATTATTTAAAGACGTTCGAATTTCATTGAAGTATTTACTATCAACACCCTGCTCTTTGATTAATGCAATGTACTGCATGATAGTCGCAACTATTTCTTCACGGTTTTCCATGCCAGAATCGGTCAACTCAATACTAACTTTAAGAGTGCCATAGTTGCCATATTGAGTCGGCGCATCGCTTGCAGATAAATGCGAAACCCAGCCTTTATCTCTAAGGATTTGTGCAGGGCTGCCTTGCATTTCATTACTAAGTAAATAAGACACAAAGCGATTAGGTTTAACAGCGAACTCAGCGCTGTTGTCTTTGATAGTAAACTCCAACTCTAATTGTTTAACATCTTCATTCGGAGAATAATAAACACGTTTACCACCTGCTTTACTAAAGTCGAGCTTATCAGTCACAGTTGGCTTTTCTATCTGCTTATTTTCAATGTCTGCAAAATACTGCTTCGCTTTTGCTTCCATTTCAGCTAGCGGACGATTTGAAATCATCGCTACTTTCATGATGTTAGACGAGTAATACTTGTTATAAAAAGCCACAGTTTCTTTATGAAGGTTACTGCCCTCTTTATCGCCTAATGTTTCCAAGTTACCAATTAAGAATCGGTTTGCTGGATGCTCCCCCATCATTTGTCGAGCAAGCTTAAACTGGCCAAAAAAGTCCATTTCACGACGCATAGACCATTCTGCATTTACGGCATTTTTTTCTTTATCAGTGTACTCAGGATAAAGCTTGGGCGATTTAAAGAAATCAGCAAAACGATCAAGCGCTTCGTCGTATGCGTCGTTGTTAACTTTAAACATGTAATTGGTAATATCTAACCAAGTATAGGCGTTATGTGCACCACCATTTTTAGTCATAAAATCACTATAGCCCTTGGTATCAGGGTATCTTTCTGTGCCAAGGAATAACATATGCTCTAAATAGTGAGCCATCCCCTGTTGACTCATAGGGTCGTGCAACAAACCAACCCCAACACTCAATGCAGCAGCTGATTTTTCGGCACTTGGGTCCGAGATTAAAATCACATCAATTTCATTGGCTAACTTGAGGGTTTTATATTCGCGAGTGTCATTAGGACTAACAATAAGCGATTCGGGAATTAAATTTGGGTTAGTTGTTTGATTTGGTGCTGAACTACACCCTGCTAAGACGGCAAATGCAATAGCACTCAAGCCCATTATTTTTTTCATTATTTCGTATCCATTAGAAATTGACTGTGTTTTTATTTATCATGTGCTCATATAGGCCGCAATTCAATGCTTATTAGGGTATAGACTCTAAAACTTTGTAACACATTGTGAAAAATAAGTACTTACGGCTCGAATAACAACTGAATAACTATAACAAAGGATGAGCTATGGAAAAGTGGCTAATTGCGGCAATGTTCACTCAGGTATTACTTACATTCTCTATCATGGTGATTATGGGAAGGCGCCGTTTCACAGCGGCAAGAAATAAAGTCATAAAAATGCAAGACTTTTTAACAATGGAACTAGATAAGGCTGGTTCTGAGGTTAGAGTCGCAGATCGAAACTTTATAAACCAGTTTGAAATGCCGATTTTGTTTTTCATTGCCTGTTTAACAGCTTTACAGGTTAACGCAGCTGGGTTTGTATTTGTAATTCTTGCATGGATTTATGTTGGACTAAGGTTATTACACAGTGTAATTCACTTAACAACAAACACACTAAAGCTACGTTATTATAGCTTTGTAATCAGTAGTTTCATCATGCTTATCATGTGGTTAATGATTTTAATAAGAATTTTCTAAGGCGCAAATTGCGCCTTACATTATTTTTCAAGGTATGAACCTTCTACTGTATAAACTTTCTACGGTAGAAAACGCTGGCAGCCAAAATCGACATCAACCAAGCCATTGAGCCACTGCTTGAACCAGAATCTCCACCCTTGCCATCATCGTCTATTAATGTATTTTCTACTGGTGACAAACCTGCTGATGAATCAGGATTTTCATCAATAACCACAACACTGTTAATAGTCACTAAATTTTCACCATTAAAGCCAGCGGTTGTTTCTGGGCATTGGTCTTCGTTTAAACCAACTACGGGGATTTCGCCACAATGTACAAGATCAGTGATTTTAGTCAGCACCTCAAAGCTTTCTTGTGTGATCTCACCAAATACTGTAAAGCCACCGTTTTGAACGTCTAAATTAGCGCTATTATCTTTTAAGTTGAAAAACCATTGGCTTGTGGCACTGTTTGCATTACCACTTTGTTTAGCCATAGCAATGGTTCCTTTTACATTAGATAGGACTGGTTCATTCGCAATGGCTGCTTTCTTTTCTATTGCTGTAAAATCTGTATCGAATGTGAAACCACCGCCTTGCACTACAAAATCGTCCACAGAACGATGAATAAGACTTCCATTATATGAGCCATCTGACACATATTCTAAAAAGTTTGCAACGGTCACAGGGGTATGTTGATCATAGAGATTGACTGTAACCGTGCCTTGATTCGTTTGCATTTCTACGATGGTTGCATTCGCTTGAAAACCTATTACGAGTAATGCAGACGCTAACAAATTTTTTTTCATTGTCTCTTCCTGATAGTTTTTATTTTGAGATGATGAGGTTAAATAAAAACTAACTGCTATTGAATAGAGGGAAAAGTTGTTACACAAAACAAATCAAGTTGATTACATATTAATTACACTTGTTTACACTGTATATTCATTAATGTTATAAAAACTTGATAAATTAAAGCCAAATCGTCTTATCAAATTAGCTGAGTTTGTTAGTATTCACACGACAACAATGAACACATAGGAATTAACCATGGCGAATAAAGAAAGCGCTATTTGCGATTTTGGCTTACACCAAGGTGAGCCTTACAATAAATTACCGGCCAGTTTTTTAAACTGGATGGTAGGTAATAATCATCAAAAATCACACTATGCTGAGCAAGAGCTTCAACGGCGTCAATTAGCCGCGACAGGTGAGTTAAATTTTGAAAATGACAATAAAAATTATTAAAAGTCATTTAATTTAAACCTAAGTCGTTTAAACTAAGCGCATAATTAACCTACTGCTTTAATATGGCAAACAATTATGCGTTTTATTATTTTATCGTCGCTGCTGTTTTCACTAACCGCTTGCAGCACCTTCCAAGAAAAAGATACCAATTCTCAGTACTTTACTCTTCTACATACTAATGATAATCACGGTCGTTTTTGGCATAACGAACAAGGTGAGTATGGTATGGCAGCCCGTAAAACACTGATAGACCAGCTAAGAGCTGAAGCAAAAGCTCAAGGCCATGCTGTTTTATTGCTTTCGGGTGGTGACATCAACACAGGTATTCCAGAGTCTGATCTTCAACATGCAGAACCTGATTTCAAAGGTATGTCACTCATCGGCTATGATGCAATGGCAATTGGTAATCATGAGTTCGATAATCCGCTCTCTGTACTTGATCAGCAACAAAAGTGGTCAAACTTTCCGTTTTTATCTGCCAATATTATTGATAAAGAAACAGGCAAAGCGCGCTATCAAGGCTACAAAATATTTGACAAAAATGGACTTAAAATTGCGGTAATTGGTTTAACAACGACTGACACAGCAAAAATAGGGAACCCGCAGTACATTGGTGGCCTTGATTTTAAAGATCCAACTCAAGTAACAGCAAATTTAGCGCCGACACTCAAAGCCCAATATCAGCCAGATATTACGATTGCTGTAACTCACATGGGCCATTATGTAGACGCTAACTTCGGTATCAATGCGCCTGGAGATGTAACGATGGCACGTAACCTCCCAAAGGGTACACTTGATATTATTGTTGGTGGTCATTCGCAAGAACCCGTTTGTATGTCAAGTGCGAACGTTGCCGATAAAAGCTTTGCGCCTGGTAAAGACTGTAAACCAGACCAACAAAATGGTACTTGGATTATGCAAGCTCATGAGTGGGGTAAGTATGTTGGTAAAGCGGAATTTAAATTAGAAAATGGGCAATTAACTCTACTAAATTATGAATTGATCCCTGTGAACTTGTATACCACAAATAAACAGGGCAATAAGCAGCTTGCTGGTGACTATATTGAACCAGATAAGACAGTCCAAGACGTACTTGCGGTTTATCAGAAAAAAGGGGCTGCTCAGATTGCGGGCAAGATTGGCTCAGTCGATGCTAAACTTGAAGGCGACCGCAGCAAAGCACGCTACGAACAAGTTAATCTAGCTCGTGTAATTATCGCCGCTCAAATGCAATCTGTTGGAGCTGATTTTGGCTTGATCAGTGGCGGTGGTATTCGAGATAGCATTCAAGCAGGTGATGTTAGCTATAAAGATATTTTGAAAGTTCACCCGTTCAAAAACCGCATTACTTACATTGATATAACAGGAAAAGAACTGTTCGATTATCTGTCAGTTGTGACCTCATTCCCACCCGACTCAGGCGCTTATTTACAGTACCATAAACTTAGTTTTAGTAGGCCAGATGGGCAGCTCAACGATGTGAAAATTAATGGTAAGGCACTCGATATGGACAAAACTTATCGTATGAGTATCAATAGCTACAACGCATCAGGGGGCGATGGTTACCCAACATTGACGAATAGGCAGGGATTCGTAAGTACAGATGACACGGATGCCCAAGCATTGAAGCGCTTCTTCGAAGAAAATAGTCCTTTAACAGCGGCTGATTACGCACCTGAATAAGTAAAGCATGGGAAGTAGTATGCTACTTCCCTATTACTTCGATATCATCACAGGAAATTGCTTTTAAACCATAGTGATGCAATCGAGATCGAGAACCTTCACCATATGCTTTAGGAGGGTAATATATTTCTTTAAGTTCAGGCTCATCCTGCCAAACTTCATCCAATGCAGCCCTAATTTCACTTAAGGTTTTCTCAAGACTATTGGTAAAGTTCGGGCGCTTTCTGATTGTATGACCAAGCTCTACTAAACGATAAAAATATTTATTAGCAAGGTTTAACAACTCATCTGGCACATCTTTATTTTGATTAAGCACAACATCTGGATATTGAATACAAAACTCAACCAATGCTAAATAAAAGCACAATGGCTTATTCGCTAGCGCAACTGACTTTTCTTCAAGTGCGCTTGATGAAAATGTTTTCGTGTTTAAATCGACAACAAGTTTAGGTGCTTCAGCAAGTATAGGTTCATCATCAGCTGTCGCTTCAATTGCACTATAAGATGACTGCCTGCTCTGGCTAACTAAATATGTAAATAATGACGCTATTAGAATCACAAAAATTAAAACGGCAATATCAGACTTTACTAATAGACTATTGTTAAAAGTAAAAGTAATCGACACACTTTTGTTCGGGGTTTGTAATTGAGTTGATAAATGCGCCCCTTGCACTGTTGAATTTGAAATTCCCTCTATAGAATAAACTGCTATCCCTGATTGATTAATTCGAGCATTTAGCTGAGTAATGTAATTTGAAACCATTTCTTTACTGCCTGAATGCTTCAAAAAATCATCGGGTAAGTTTAAGTAGTTCAAGTCCAACGCAATCCTGCTTTGCACCTTTGCAACAGACAATTCATTATTCATCTGCATTTTGTAAAATTTTGCACTATAGAAGCTTGCAACTAAGAGTGCAGTTGTAAACAAAAACACGATTGTATTAAAAAGCTTATCTTTATTTAGAAGCATTGATGACCTCTACTGAGTGCTTATTTGCATCGCTTTTACAATCCCAAAATGATTCAACATGATTAAAGTAGTGAGAACTTTGATTGCGAGCTAAATCCGTGAGGCGTGCCTGAACAGCACATAAAAGGTCAGTGTTTTCATCTTGCATTTTTAAATACCAGCGGCTGCCACTAATGTTATCTCTTATCGGTGTTATATAGTTAACTGAAAAACTAGCTTGATCACTGTCTTGCCAATAGGATGAAATTAAGTCAACTTTACCACTGGCGAGTAATTCCCTTAACTCTGTATGAGAACTCGCATAAGTAATATTTAAGTTTTCTAAATTTATATCTAATGTTTTAAAAAGTTGTTTGGGTAATATGTGGCCTGAACGGCTTGTTGGATAATCCAGTAACCCAATACGTTTGTCTAAAAAGTACGACTTTTCAATTCGTGGCTTTTCTTTACTTGAAATAAGGTAAGCGGTGTAATCAGGAAAACCGACAACAGCTTGATAGTTATAAGTGGATTGTGCCATGAATGCGTCAATTAAATTCTCTTTGGCGAGGATTAAGTCTGCAATCCCTTTGCCTAAAAACTCGATAGAATCCGATGTCTTATAGCCCCAGTAAGACGTAACTTTTCCATACTGTTTACTAATAGTTAAATCATCACACAAGGATGTTGCTACATCTTCAGCGAGTGTTTTTCCAGATACATAAACGACCAAATCATTTAAGTTGCTGTCTGACTTTGTACTGCAGGTAAACGAGGTTTCAATAAACGATTTTAAGTCAGGTGCAACTGCTCTTCCCTGTATGAAACCAATGCAGAAAAACAAAACAATAGACAGAAACAAAAATGTAACAATCGATGATTTTTTTATTAATATAGTTCTTAAACTCAATTTTACTAACCACTTGCTCGTGCTAGCCTCTATTTGAACAATTATTCTTACTTATTACAACAAGTAATTTTACTTAAACACTGTAAGGTAATGATTTTATTACTTTATGAACAAGAAATTATGAATCTTATTGAGTCCTTTCTATTTATCTCAAAATTCAGGAGAATTGGAACCAGAAAATTTGATTAAGCAAACATTCACTTTGGACGCTCAACCGATGTTACTAAAAACAATGAAGATGTTGCTGTTAACTACACCAGTAATTTCTGCTTTATCCGCCGCCCCTGCACATGCTTGGGGTCAAAATGGTCATCGAATTGTTGGTGAATTAGCAGCAATGCATATTACCGACACCACACGAGACGCTTTAGTTCCCTTACTAGATGGTGAATCGCTCCCTCAAATAGCTACATGGGCTGATGAAATGCGCTCTGCACCAGAAGAATTCTGGCAAAAAAAGTCATCGCGCTGGCACTACATAAACTTTTCTAAAGATGATGCAAAACCAAGTTATGATGCACACTCTCATCACAACAAAGAAACAGTCGCAGATATCCTAGAAGGTATCGAATATTCAATTTCAGTATTAAAAAACGAAAAAGCATCATTAGCTGAAAAGCAATTCGCATTACGCTTTTTAGTACACCTTGTTGGTGATAGCCATCAACCTTTCCATGCAGGTCACAGCGAAGACCGCGGTGGCAATCGCATTTCTGTCACATTCTTTGGGCAAGATACTAACTTACACAGCCTTTGGGACACTAAATTAATAGAAAACGAAAACTTATCTTACACAGAGTTTGCCAAGTTCGTTGATACATCAAACCAAACATTAATCTCAGATTACCTTGCAAGTTCGCCAAGTGATTGGTTGATTGAATCAAACAACATTGCTAATTCACTCTATAAAGAAAATGAAACAAATGTAAGTTACAGTTATATCTATAAAAATTTACCAATTGTAAAAACTCGTCTACAACAAGGCGGGATTAGATTAGCCGGTTTATTAAACTCATTATTTGATAAATCAGCAAAACCGTTAGTAAAGGCACTTAAGATGCCAGCTAACAGTGAACTATAAACCAACAAACCTCTAACACGGGAAATAACATAATGAATAAGTTACGCCTTTCGAAATTAACCGGAGCAGTTATATTAGCTCTTGGTGTTTCAACAAGTGCTATGGCTGCAGATACCTCATCTTCAATGAGAGGTAAAATCACAACACCTTCTGGTGAAGCAGCTGCAAATGTTAAAATAAAGGTTATTCACCAACCAACTGGCACAGTCAGTGAGTTAACTACAAATGAAAGCGGTACTTTCATCGCCAATGGTCTACGTGTTGGTGGCCCATACACTGTATTTATCGACTCAGATACACACAGTGACAGCATGGTAGAGAATATCTACTTAGAACTTGGTGATACTTACCGCTTACAAGAACAATTAAACTCGCTAGCAATGGAAAAAATTGAAGTTTCTGGCTATAAAATTGTTCAACAGTCTGGCGGTTCAAGCAGTGTTTTCGGTGAAGACACAATCAACAATATGCCAAGCTTTAACAAAGACATTAAAGATGTAGCGCGATTAAACCCACTTGCAAATATCAATGGTAGTGGTGAGCTTACATTTGCAGGTAACAACCCTCGTACAAACAGCCTGACTGTTGATGGTATCGGCCAAAACGATGACTTCGGTTTAAACTACGGCGGCTACCCTACTGCTCAACCACCAGTTGCACTTGATGCAATTGAGCAAATTTCTGTTGATGTATCACCTTTCTCAGCATCAAAAGGTAACTTTGGTGGTGGTACAATTAATGCCGTAACAAAATCTGGTACAAATGAGTTTAAGTTCTCAGGTTTCTACGAAACGTCAACACCTGATATGGCAGGTGATGTAGATAGCATTTCTGAAGTTTATGCTGATGGTCGCCCTGTTTTAGACGAAGATGGCCATAAAACATTTGAAATTAACAAAGTAGAACCAATTCAAACTGAAGAACGTTTTGGTTTTAACGTGGGCGGTCCATTAATCAAAGACACGCTTTTCTATTTTGTTAACTACAACAGCTGGAAGAGCGAACTTGATTTAGATTATGGTTTTGAGGGCTCTGGTGCAACGAACGAATACGATGTAACAGAAGAGCAACTAAATAACTTCTTATCTGTATTAGACAATGTATATGGTTTCCAAGACTCTTTAGGTGGCGATCCTGAAGATACAAATGAATCACTACTTGTAAAACTAAGCTGGAACATCAGCGATGCACATCGTCTAGATTTCACATATCAGTGGCAAGACGATCAAGAAGAGCGCAACTTCGGCACTGGCGGTGACACAGTATTACTTGCTTCAAGCCGTTATACTTATGCAACTAAATTCAACAATTTTTCGACAAAACTTTACTCAGATTGGAGCGATGTTTTCTCATCAGAGATTGGTATCGCGTATAAAGATGTCAGTTCAAACAGCTTAACAAACTCGAATATTGGTAGCGTAAAAGTTGAAGAATACTACCGTGGTCCAGCGTATGAGTTTGGTACAGACCAATACCGCCACGCGAATGAGTCTTCAACTGAAAACCTAACATTAACATTTGATGGTACTTACCTTCTTGATGAGCATGAGCTTAACTTTGGTATTCAGTATGAATCACTCAATCTGTATAACCTATTTGCTGCAAATTCATTAGGTTCATGGGAGTTTGATAGTCTGGCTGGTTTTGCAAACCGTGAAGTGGGTAACTTTAATGGTACTTATGACTTCTCTTACGCAAATGCTTATACAAACAATGCTGCAGACACAGCATATGATGCAACGCGTAGCCAATTAGCAATCTACCTAGAAGATACTTTTTATATTGGTGACGATTTAGAAGTAAATGCCGGTATTCGTTATGAGCGTTTAGCATCTGACGACAAGCCAACTCTAAATGAAAACTTCCTAGAGACTTACGGTTTTTCAAATCAAGAGAATCTTGATGGCGTCGATATCATCCTACCACGTGTTGGGTTTAAATATTACGCAACAGAAAACCTAACAATCAGTGGTGGTGTAGGTCGTTTCCAAGGTGGTATTCCTAACGTTTGGTACAACAACTCGTACCAAAAAGACGGTATTACACTTGTTGATGCACCACAATCAGTTATTAATGATTACTACGCAAATAACCCTGCAGATATCACATCTGTACCAGGTGCAATTCAAGATTCACTGGTAAAAGGTGCGGGTAGCACAAACTACATTGACCCTGACTTTAAATTACCTTCAAGCATCCGTAGCCAAATTGGTTTCGAGTATGACTTTGACTCTGAATTACTTGGTAATGGTTTCAAATGGCAAGCTGAAATCGCTTACCACAAGAAAGAAAACGAAGCAATTTGGCACAACACGGCTATCGTACCTGTGGGCGTTGCGGCTGATGGCGAGCGTTTAATCCAAGAAAGCATCTACTCAGGTGATTTAGCTGATAACTTCGATATCATGCTAACAAATTCATCTGATGATGGCCGTTCAGTTATCTTCTCAACAGCACTTGCAAAAGAATGGGATAACGGTTTATACATCTCAGCAAGCTATGCACACCAAGATATCACTGAAGCGTCTTCAGGTTCATCTTCACAAGCGCAAAGTAACTACCAGCACAGTGTTACTAAAAACCGTAACCAAGACTTAGCACAGCGTGGTGCCTATGAAGTAGAACATAGCTTCAAAGTGAATATCAGCTACCACACTGAATTCTTTAAAGGCTATAACACTAAGTTTGACCTTTACTTTGAGCGTCGTTCAGGTCGCCCTTACAGTCACACAATGGCTTCATACCAAGACGGTGCGCTAGGCGACTCGCGTGACTTCTACTCAAGCTCTGCATACTTAGCTTATATTCCAACTGGTGCAGATGACCCGAATGTAAACTGGGATGAATCGCAACTTACTTGGGGTGAGCTTGAAGCACTACTTGATAGAGCGGGTATTTCTGAGCGTGGTGAAATCTTAGACCGTAATACAGGTACTATGCCTTGGGTAACAACTATGGATATCAGCGTTAAGCAAGAAATCCCAGGTTTCGCTAAAGGTCATAGCGGTGAAGTGTATTTCATGATTGATAACTTTGCTAACTTACTTAATAGCGACTGGGGCATTGAAAAACGCCTTAGCTATCAAGACCAATCAGTTTATGACTTTGGTGGTTTAGATGACCAAGGCCGCTATATAATTGATGAAGCGTACAATGGTGCCGATGTAAGAAATTACACACTAATCGACCAAAGTGCTTCTGCATGGCAAGCTAAAATTGGTATTAGTTACAAGTTCTAATCTATACTGTTTAAAGCCCGTTTAATTACGGGCTTTTTTATATCTGTAATAAAAATGACACACATTGATTTTAAAAAAGGAAAGGTACTTACACCCAGTAAGTATCATAATTTAATAACGGGAAACCTCATGAAATCAACATTTAATAAAAGTACACTGGCAATCGCTGTTGCGACTTGTTTAACGTTCAGCCATGCTGCAATGGCCAATGAAACCTCCTCTTCTATCAAAGGACAAGTTACAGGCCCGAATGGCAACCCTGCTGCTGGCACACAAATAACAATAATCCATATCCCTTCAGGCTCAGTTAAAAAAACGACGGTAACAAATGAAGGTAATTTTTCAAGCCAAGGCCTTCGCGTCGGTGGCCCTTACAAAATTATCGTCGATTCTGATCAATATGAAGATCAACAACTTGATGGTATTTATTTGACTTTAGGTCAAGATTACCCTGTGACTGTTAGTTTACAAACACAGCAAATGGAACAAATCGTGGTATCTGGCGCACCGATAAGCGCACAAACTGGCAGCACAGGTCCTGCAAGTCATTTCTCACTTGAAGATCTAGAGTCTCGCCCTGCAATAAACCGTGATTTGAAAGACATTATTCGCGCCGACCCTCGCATCTTTATTGATGAAACAAATGCAAACTCAATTAATTGTGGCGGCGGTAATCCACGTTTCAACAGCTTGACTGTTGATGGTGTGCGCATGAATGATAACTTTGGTTTAAATTCGAGTGGCTACCCTACCGAACGCATGCCATTTTCATTCGATTCTATAGACCAAGTGGCTGTTGAACTTGCGCCATTCGACGTGCAATACGGTGGTTTTACATCATGTAATATTAATGCGGTAACAAAATCAGGTACCAATGAAATTCATGGTGGTTTATTTTACGACTATACTAATGACTCAATGTCAGGCGACTCTATCGAAGGTAAAAAGCTTGATACAGGAAACTACACTGAGAAACGTTATGGTTTTAACCTAGGTCTACCTTTAATTGAAGATAAGCTATTCTTTTTTACCTCTTATGAGAAACTAGAAGGCGCGCAAATCTTTGATTATATTCCATTTGCTGACAACCGTATTGATCAAGCAACGATCGACCGTATTACACAAATCTCCAAAGATAACTATAACTACGACCCAGGCAGCATGATTCCGAGCCTACCTGTCGAAGACGAAAAGATTTTAGTGAAGCTTGATTGGAACATTAACGATGCCCACCGTGCAAGCCTAGTGTATAACTACAATGATGGCTTCTCTCTAGCTCAATCTGATGCTGATTCTAACGAAATAGCTCTTTCAAACCACTTCTATGAGCGTGGCGCTAAATTAGAATCTTATGTTGCCTCTGTTTACTCTGATTGGACAGATAATTTTTCAACAGAAGTAAGAGTGGGTTATTCAAAACTCGATAACCGCCAACAATCATTAGATGCTGCATCTGGTTTTGGTGAATTCCGTATCGACACTGGTGATATTGATGTTTATATTGGTCCTGATGATTCTCGCCAATCAAATATCCTAAACTATGACAACCTATCACTTAAATTAGGTGGCACATACTATTTAGAAGATCATGAATTATCATTTGGATATGAGCGTGAAGAACTGGATGTATACAACTTATTTGTTCAGCACACAGAAGGCGAATACCGCTTTAGTTCAATAGAAGATTTTGAAAATGGTATTGCGCGTGTTTACTATGGCAACGCATCATCACAAAATCCAGACGATGCAGCAGGCGAATTTGCTTACGCTTTAAACACCGTTTACTTTCAAGATAAGTTTGAGCTAATTGACTACGATATCACGATTACAGCGGGTCTACGTTATGATTGGTATACAAGCAGCGATAAACCAACCCATAACCAAAACTTTGAAGACAGATATGGCTTTTCAAATAGCCAAAACCTCGATGGTATTGACCTTCTTCAACCGCGTTTAGGCATCAACTGGATTTATAACGATCAATTAGAGTTACGTGGTGGTTTTGGTCTATATTCTGGTGGTAATCCAAATGTTTGGGTTTCGAACAGCTACTCTAATGACGGTGTACGAAATATTCAGATTGACCAAAGAGGTTTACAAATTCTTGGTGATGATGCCATTGCATTTAATGGTGGCGGTATGCCAGGTTATGACATTCCTCAATCACTCTATGACGAGGTTGGACAAGGTGGTGCAGATGCAAGCGCAAATGTGACAGACCCTGACTTTGAAATTCCTTCAGAATGGAAGTTCTCTTTAGGTGGTACTTACATCACCAGCAATGATTATGTGTTCAATGTTGATTATCTCTACACAGATAAACAAGACTCAGCAATCATTCGCAACATCGCCAACGTACAAACAGACACAGCGCCAGATGGCCGCCCTGTTTACAACGATGTTTTACACCCACGTGTATCTGACTTTATGCTGACAAACGTAGAAGGCAGCGATGCTTATTCACATGTACTTTCTTTATCGATGAATAAAGCATTTGATAATGGCATAGATTTAGCGCTTTCTTATGCTTATACCGTGGCTAAAGATGTGAGCCCAATGACAAGCTCTGTAGCATTCTCTAATTACCACTTTATTGCGGTATCTGATTCAGAGAACCCAGGTGTTACAACTTCTAATTATGAGATACCTCATCGCTTTACATTATCTTTAGGTTATAGCCATGAAATTTTTGATGGCTACGAAACTAAGTTCAACCTATTTGGTCAAGCACAACAGACTAATCCATACTCGTATACCTTTGATAGAGATTCAGGTGGTTTAGGCTTTAATGATGCGAGTCGCCAACTTTTATATGTACCAGAAGTTGATGATGCAGCAGTTGTTTATGGACCTGACTTCGATCAAACCGCCTTTAATAACTGGATTGAAAGTGAAGGCTTAAAACGAGGTGAGATCCAAAAACGTAATAATATTGATGGCGACTGGTGGGTTACATTCGATCTAAAAGTTGAGCAAGAGTTCATGGGCTTCACGCCTGATCAAAAAGGCTCTGCTTATTTCGTAATTAAAAACATCGGTAATCTGTTAAACGATGATTGGGGTGTTTTAAAATCAGGTAGTTCGTTGCAAAGTGCAGTAACAGCTGACATTGTTGATGGTCAGTACGTTTATAGCTCTTTCAACAACCCTGCTGGTACGAGTGTACAAACTGAACCTTCTTTATGGGAGATGCGTATCGGGGTTCGTTATAGCTTCTAATAGTTAAAAGCAAATTATAAGCCCGCCTAATTAGGCGGGCTTTTTATTAGTTAGCGCGAATATACGGCCAGCGGATGGGTTGTGTTAATTGATACATGTACGTGGTCATTCGGCCGCACAACGACTTCATGGCTTACACGGCTTGTAACTGTTGTTTTGCAGGCAAGTTCTACAGCACATAAACGGCTACCACCTTCGTAGCGCACCCATGTAACCACACCATTTGACGATTGTGCATTTTGAATTAAATGAACATCATCAGGTCGCAATAGCACATCAACTGCGGCGGCATTGTGGTCAACTTTAATTGCAGGGGCATTACCTAAGTCTGTAGTAGCTATATCACCTTCACATTGACCTGCTATGAAACTCGCTTCACCTAAAAAACGAGCCACAAAGCGGTTTGTTGGTAAGCTAAAACAACGCTCAGGGGTATCGATTTGCTGAATTACCCCCTCTTTTAGTACACCAACACGGTCACCAATGGATAGGGCTTCTTCTTGGTCATGAGTGACCCATATAGCAGGGACGCCAGCATCTTTTAATGCATTACGAATATCCCATCGTAAAGTATCTTTAAGCGCTGCATCAAGATTAGATAAGGGCTCATCAAGCAGTACAAAATCAGGTTCATGAGCCAATGTACGCGCAAGGGCGACACGTTGCTTTTGGCCACCTGATAGTGTTGCAGGCTTCTTATTACGAAACGCCTCAAGACCCAGTAACTTTATCCAATGATCTGCTTTGGATGTATCGGTCAACCTAAAGCATATGTTCTGTTGCACCGTTAAATGCGGGAATAACGCAAAGTCTTGAAAAACCATACCTACTTTGCGTTTCTCAGGCGGCACTTTGAGCTTTGGAGTAGCTCGCCATGTGCCTAAATTAATTTCACCTTCGCTGATAGGAATAAGCCCTGCCAGAGCTTGCAAAATTGTACTTTTACCACAGCCAGTTGGACCAACTAGCATAAGGATCTCACTCTTTCCAAGTGATAAATTAAGATCACTCACCACACGATTGCTACCATAATCGATAGACAGCTTACTAACTGATAGCATTTATACTGATCCTTAATGTTCTAATTGACTGCGCTTTTCACCAGAGAGCATTATAGCCAAGCCACAAGCTGATATCACTACCAACAATAAGCCAGGTATTGCAGCACGGCCAAAATAGCCGGCTTCATAAACACGCCATAAATACGTTGAAAGGGTTTCAAACCCTGTCGGGCCTAATAAAAGTGTCGCTTCAAGCTCACGCATTGATTCTAAAAATACCAAAGCCGCACCAGCAATAATACCGCGCAGTGTTAAAGGCAAGGTGATACGCATAAATGCTTCCCGTGGACTTGCACCTAGTACGCGCGCTGATTTGATTAAGCTTGAATCTAAGTGTTCAGTACTAGTACGCACAGAACCAACAGCAAGCGGTAAAAACCGCAGTACATAAGCGATGACCAATAATGCCAATGTTTGATATAAAAGCGGTAATTGTAAGCCACCATAAACTAGGGCAGTTCCCATTACGATACCTGGAATACCAAAACCAAAATAGGTTACTCGTTCCATAAAGCGCCCTACTTTACCGCTTAGTGCGGCATGAGCAACTGGCACAGCAACAACCACAGCTGCAATTGCAGCAATCCCAGAAGCATAAGCCGAATTCCAAGCAATGCTGAAATCAAAATCAGCAATTCCGTCACGGGCAAGCCATAGGGTAAAAATTGCCAGTGGTAAACATATTGCCAATAACAATACTGGCAAAAATGTTACTAGCATTGCCAGTTTTTGCGCATTTGTTGGAAATAACATCAGAGCTCGACCATGACGCTCTGACGTGGTTTTAATTTGTGATTCGATGAACAATAAAAAGCCAACTATCACCATTAACTGCAGCGATAACATCGCAGCACGACTTAAACCAAATGCATTGTATTCCACATAGATAACACGGGTGAAGGTATCTAAGCGCATCATCGCCGGCGTACCAAAATCTGATAGTGTGTAAAGGGCAACCAGTAATGAGCCAGCGGCAATCCCATTAACTACACGCGGAAGAATAACTTTAAACACACTCATGCTCATCGACATACCTAAAGTACGCGCAGCATTTACCATACTCGCATCGAGGCTAAGTAAAGAAGAACGTGTTGTCAGCATAACAAACGGAAAAGTATACAAAGTCATTACAATGGCAGCACCAGGTAAGCCATACATAGCTGGAGTTTCAAACCCTAACAGCTGGTTTATTTCACCACCTGGGCCAAATGCCGCATAGAGTGTAAACGCACCAATATAGCTTGGAATTGCAAGTGGAGCTGCAAATAACACTAACCAAAGCTTTTTAAAAGGAAGTTGTACATAGGCACTAATAAACGCCAGAGGCACGCCAATTAAAATAGAGCCTAATACAGTTAACACCATAAGCGATAAGGTGTTACCAAGAATTTTTAAATTATGACTATCAAAAACAGCCGTCGCATCACTGGCTAATGTGATCAGAATATAAACTGGCACTAACGCCAAAAGCGCTGCAAGCAGCGCCATGGGATAAGAAGCAGGTATGCGCATTATAAAACACCGCTACTGCGCATAAGGTCGAGTGTTGGCCTTAAATCTGCCAATTGAGTTAAATCGATTTTCGGCGGTGAAATATCCGTTAATGCTGGTAAACCAGCTGGTTGTTCAATACCTTGGATCAGTGGAATTTCATAGGCTTCACGCGCTAAGTAACTTTGTACTTCTTCACTTAACAAGTAACGCATGAAATTCATAGCATTAGGATTGTCGGTCAGCGATAATACACCTGACGCATTTACTAAACAACCGGCATCTTGATTAGTGAACGCAAGGTCAAGGTTAGCATCTGGTTTACCTGACTTAAGACGTAATGTGTAATAATGATTTGCAAAACCAATATCAACTTCGCCACGTTCAACCGCCATCACTACACCAAGCTCACCCGCATAGGTTTTTGAGCGTTTTTGAACTTTCTTAAGCCATTTCGCTGTTTTATCTTCACCTTCAAGAATACGCATTGCTGTTACAAACGATTGAAATGACGCATAAGCCGGTGCCCAGCCGATTGATAAATCGCTATCTGCAATCGCCATAATACTATCTGGGATCTGATCTTTGCTAAGGCGCTTAGTGTTATAAGGTAATGTACGAATGCGACCTGTCACTGGAGCCCAACCAGGATAGCGAAACTGTGGTTGTAACTGTGTTTCTAAATCACTTGGTAAAGGTTTAGCCAGACCTGCGTCTGTAACTAAGCCAATTGCACCAGAATCAACGGCCCAAAATAAATCAGCACGTTTTACACCCGCTTTTGCTTCCGCAACAATCATATTAGCTAATGCTGCAGTAGGCCCACGTCGAATCGATAAATTAAGTTTTGGGTTTTTCTTTTGGATTGATTGCAGTACATTTTCATACAAACCGCCTTCGCCGCGGCCTAAATATAATGTTAAATCACCCTCAAGGGCTGGTAAGTCTTTCACTGAAATTGGGCTTGCAACAGTCGCTGCAAAGGCCTGTGATAGAGGTAGCGGCATTGCGCCCACTACCCCAAACGCAGCCAGGCCTTGAATAAAGGTCCTACGCTTCACTAAAATACATCCTTACGTGCTTTTTCGGCTTCTTCTAGTAACACCTTAGCGCGATCTAGTTTTTCTTGCATATCAACAACCACTGCACGTACTTGGTCAACAGACCCTTTATCTGAAATAGCTTTTGGCAGGGTTACGTTAAAATCTTTTTCGAGAACTTCTACTAACTTCGCATCTTTTTCAATCAGTGTACCTTCAACCCCTTCGAATAAGTGAAGGTAAGTATCGTGTACAATCTGTGTTGCTTCTTCGCTTAAACGCTCTGCATATTTTGCAACAACACGATCTAACTTGTGTTTAATTTCATCAATTGTTGCACTTTGCGTCATTGTTTCAGAAGCCGTTGCTTTTACAGCTTTTAATAAACCTTTTTGCTGGAAGTCGGCAGCCAGTTTAACAGCTCCTAAACCTTGCCACAAGGCAGCATTCAAGGCCTTTTGGTGCGTGCGTACTTCGCTTGCTGGCTTTTTATCATCAATGGCCATTTTAATGCCATAGATACTCTGCCAAATTGATGCATAAACCGGTACGTAGTTTGTTTCTATCGCACTGTGAAACTTCACCGATTCCCAATATTCGAGTAGGTCATCGCTTTTTACCGCTTTTGCACCTTTTGTTTCGTAATCGGTTACCAAAGTGTCTACTTTGCCGATCATCCACTCTACGTCCTCAGAATAATCTTTTAAATTTTCTTTTAGATGATTAACGTGCTCACCAATTGGGCCATTTGCCAATACAGGTTGGGCAATAAAAGTAGATGCTAATACTAGGCTAAGGCCTAGCGTTTTCACGGTGTTTAACGCTAATTTCATAGGGAGACATCCAAGTTTCTAATTGTAAATGATAGCCATTATCATATACGTATAGATTGCCTAAATCAATTGCTATAAAGCACTGATTACAGATTTACACATTTTTATTTAAGTGATTGGAAAGCTTAGTAAGAATGTTAAAAAATTGTGTTAATTCATGATTATCTAAGCCACTAACTAAATGTGCTTGCCATGCAATTGCTTCGGGTACAATTTGTTCATGTAAACAGACCCCTTTTTTAGACAACATAAGCAGGTTTGCACGTTTATCTATCGGGTCTGGCTTCGCCGTTAAGAGCTCTCTTGCTAATAGTGACTTTACTGCACGGGATACAGTCGATTTATCCATTTGTGCCATATCACACAAAGCTTTTGAACTACACTGACCATATTGAGCAAGATTGGCAATAACGCGCCATTGCGGCACCGTTAAATCAAATTGTTGTTGATATAGTTCACTAAACTGATCACTCATTTGCACAGCTATATTAGTCAGTGAGTAAGGTAAGAATTTTTGTAAATCGAGTGTTGGCTGTTTATCTGTTGTCATGGCTTCACTACTGTCAAAGAATGTTTACATAATGAAATTCAGCGTGGTTTGAATTTACTCTCACATGAGAGTATCTTACCTAAAACCTTTCAGGAGTCTAGTGATGAATAACGAATTACAATATATGACAGGCTTTGGTAATGAATTTGAAACCGAAGCATTACCCGGTGCATTACCTATCGGTCAATTCAGCCCACAAAAAGTAAAATACGATTTATATGCTGAGCAGTTCAGTACAACGGCATTTACAGCGCCTCGTGCTGATAACCGCCGAACATGGTTTTACCGTATTCGCCCTTCAGTTGTACAAGGTGATTATACACCAATTGATAATGGCCTTATTCGCACCGCACCTATCACAGAAGTACCAACGCCACCGACAATGCTACGTTGGGATCCAATTGAAATACCTGAAAAGCCAACTGATTTTATTGATGGTTTAGTCACCATGGCTGCCAACGGCAGTGCCAATGCACAAACAGGTATTGGTATTCATATTTATGTAGCCAATAAATCAATGCAAAACCGTTACTTTTATAATGCAGATGGTGAAATGTTGTTTGTGCCGCAAGACGGTGAGCTATTGCTGAGAACCGAGTGCGGTAAACTGACCATTCGTGCAGGTGAAATTGCAGTTATTCCTCGAGGGATTAAATTTGCAGTTGATTTATTAACAGATACAGCCCGTGGCTATATTTGTGAAAACTATGGCCATGCCTATATTTTACCAGAGCGCGGCCCAGTGGGTGCTAATGGTTATGCTAATGACCGTGACTTCCACTACCCTGTTGCGGCCTATGAAGACATTGAAGGTGATTTCGAACTAGTTGCTAAATTTAATGGCAATATGTTCCGTTGTGATATCGGCCATTCTCCTTTGGATGTGGTTGCTTGGACGGGTAATAGTGCACCTTACAAATATGATCTTGCCCGATTCAATGTTATGAATACGGTAAGTTATGACCACCCAGATCCATCAATCTTCACCGTATTGACATCACCATCGGGGACTGAGGGGGTTGCTAATATCGACTTTGCTATTTTCCCACCTCGTTGGATGGTTGCAGAGAATACATTCCGCCCACCTTATTATCACCGTAATATTATGAGTGAATTTATGGGCTTAATCGAAGGTGTGTATGATGCAAAAGAGCATGGTTTTGTGCCAGGTGGCTCAAGTTTACATAATTGTATGTCGCCACATGGTCCAGAAGCTGATGTATTTGAAAAAGCCTCAAATGCTGATCTTCAACCACAACGCTACGAAAATACCTTGGCATTTATGTTCGAATCACGTTACGTTATTTCACCAACAAAATATGCCCTTGAAGGTAAAGAGCGTCAGCCTAATTACACAGACTGTTGGCGTACTATTAAAAAACATTTCACTGGTAAACAGGACGCATAATGAAACTTTATAGCTATTTTCGTTCATCTGCTGCATACCGAGTGCGCATTGCCCTTAATTTGAAGAACATTGATCACGAGCTGGTGACAGTTAACTTATTAAAATCAGAGCAACAAAGTGACGAGTACCTAGCAAAAAACCCACAGGGTTTATTACCTGCACTTGAAACTGAGCAGGGTGTACTTGCTCAGTCTCTGGCTATTTTAGAGTGGCTTGAAGAAACGCACCCAGACACACCGCTTTTGACTGGTGATGCATGGCAAAAAGCTCAGATCCGCAATTTATGTTATGCCGTGGCGTGTGATATCCACCCTATTGATAATTTGCGCGTATTAAAGTATTTAGCTAACGATCTTGGTGTTGACGAAGAGGCAAAAACAACCTGGTATAAGCATTGGGTAGAAGTTGGTTTTCAAAGCATCGAAAAGCTACTTGATGAAGCGAACACTTTTTGTATTGGCAACAAGCCAACGCTTGCTGATGTGTGCCTTGTACCGCAAGTATTTAATGCACTGCGCTTTAAGGTCGATATGACTAAATACCCAAAGATTGCAGCTGTCTACGAGCAATGTAATAAGCTTGATGCTTTTATTGATGCTGCGCCGCAGAATCAACCTGATGCAGTTTAATTAAACTAACTTGCAAGGAACAAAGTAAAGGCCCGTTAATATCGGGCCTTTTAAATTTTATCTTTTCTAACTGAGCGCTGAATTAATAACGCTTACATGCTTGATCAAATCCAGTCCTAAATCCGTTAAATAGCCACCATCTGGACTATCAGTAATGCCTTTATCATAAAGGCGCTTTGCAGCATCCCTTATTGAAGTATCTGCATCTGAGTGGATTTTAATACCCTGCATTTGTGAATCACGCGGAAACTTTGCAAGAAGCGTTAACTCATCAAGCATATTAGTATCAAATTGCATGTGTTCTCCTTTTTATTATAGATATGTGTATTTTTATAGTAACAAGGATTAAGCTTAGTGTAGTTATATAAAACTGCATACACAGAGGTACATTTTGAGTCTATTAAAGCATACGTTTTTAATGTTTAGTATTTTATTTTCAGTGAGCTCAATCGCAAGAGATAAGCCTGTTGTTGTATTTGATTCTCAAGATATATATGACCAATCAAAGCTGTGTTGGTATGACAACAAACGCTACACTGAAGGTGCAATTATTCAGATAGGTCAAAGCGAGCTCGTTTGTGCGGCAAAGCATACACACTTTAACAACAGCGAGTTATCTTGGTTAAGAATTGATAAAGATGGCAACATTATGAGACCACGCCCAGCCAAAACTATTCGTGTTAACTAAATCTGCAAATAGCAAAGGTAGCGGTTATAAGTTAGAATGCACTGGTTTAAAGTTATAAAGAAGAGTCATGGACAATCAACCTAACAATCCTCTACATGGTGTTAAACTCGCTGATATCGTAACTAAGCTGCAAGAAAAGCTTGGTTGGGATGGTTTGGCGGCGCAAATTGATGTGCGCTGTTTTCAAAATGATCCGAGTGTTAAATCAAGCCTCAAGTTTTTACGCAAAACACCTTGGGCACGCGAAAAGGTAGAGCAATTATACATTGATACCTTTTCTAATACCTCTAACGATGACGACGCACCGTTCCAATGGAAAAGTATAAAAAAGTAGCGTTAAGCCTGCTCTGAGGTTATCACCGAAAGTGATTTCGGTGATACTTCAACCACCAGCTTATCGGCCGTTTTAACTTCCCCGTCTATCACATAACTCAGCGGTTCATCCGCACTTATAGTCACTTCCCTTGCATTTGTGTGATGGCTGTCAATCGCGAAACTTGTTTGCGTAATACTCGAGAAAACCAATTCGGCAATACTCAAGGTACTTGCTTTTGAATCTGTATTAGGTGTTAACCAATTCACATCTAATAGACCATCTTGATGATCAGGCTGACCCGCTGACTGAGCCAACAAAGTAGTAAAAGGTGCTGCATTTGCCACAATCAAACTTGTGGTATTAATCACTTGCGGCTCATTACTGTCGATTGTCACTGTATAGTCCTGTGCCTCATGCTCACCCAACGCCTGCCAAAAGCCTTGCAAGTACGCAAGTTGACCAGATTCATTCTTGGCTTCACGGTGCGCTTTTTCAATCATTTGTTGCTCGAACCCTACACCGGCTAAAAGTAACATTCTTTCGCCATTACAAAGCGCTGTATCAATGCGCGTCGCCTGTCCTTCTATGATTAATTCGCAGGCTTGCTCAACGGGAATAATTTTTGACTTAATTCCCATTAAAACATGGGCAAGCGCATTTGCTGTGCCAAGCGGGATGATACCTAGTTTACAATCTGTATTAACTAATACTGTGGCAACCTCTGTCACAGTTCCATCGCCACCACATGCAATGATTACATCAGGTTGTGACTTTATCGCCTCTTTGGCAAGCTCTGTTCCATTTGTATCCTTAGTGGTTGTATGTACAGTAAGATCATAATATTGCGATAACCGTGAGGTTATTTGCTTATTTTTAGATTCCCATAATTTGGTGCCCGAAACTGGGTTTGCAATTAACACAGCTTTATTTTTAATTAATAAATCGCCATTTCGATGACGACGAACTAGATGGCGCAATTGGCGCTTATTTAAATTTGCAGTTTCGCGGGTTTCTTTAATTTTCAATAGAATGTCGTGCACATCTGCATCTTTATTTTGACTTAACAGATAAGCAGCCATCACAAAAACGGAGCGTCCACGGCCAAGAGCACAATGAACGACAACACGGCGGTCTTGTTTAACCTGATGATGGATCCAGTTAATTGCTTGGTTTAATTGTGCCCTAGTTGGCACACTATGATCTAAAATTGGGATATTTAAATAACGAATATTTTCTTGAGTAGATGACCACTCAAGCCCATCAAATTCACATGTAACATCTAAAATAGCTGTTATGCCCATCTCTTTCATAGTGTCTATGTCAGAGGGGAATAAACGGCATGCTAAAAATAACTGCTCGTCAATTTGCTGTAATGGCGGAACTTTGTCATTTTTGCGAGACCAAGCATTGTATAGTTGTGCACCCATCAGAAAAGGGATAAATGCCCAGCGGATATAAATGGGAATAACGCCATTTTCACGCTTACGAAATATACGTGCCAAGTTAAAGAAATAAGCACCGCTTACGAGAAGTAAAGATAAAGCAGTCCAGTAAAAAAATAACGCAAAATAAATAGCCTTAACGCTCAACCCTGCAATTATAAATGCAATTCCCAGCGCCAAATAACTTATAGCAGCCCACATAATCACTCCTTGTTTTTCTAATTTATTAATTAAAAGCAAGTTTCAAACCAGTAATTTACTTAAACACTCATAATTAGAGCTAATAAAAACAGTGACTTAATAATTTAAAATAAATCTATCTTATAGTTTAGGTCATATTTTCACAAAATTATGAATAACTTACATAAGTGCATGAAAATAAATGAGCTAAAGTTGCCAAGTTGGACATCCATGCTAGGCTAACTAATAGAAAAGGTGTGGTTTTATCATTTAATTACAGTCTTTTCTCTAAAAGTAATGTTTTTTTGCATCTAAAAAGATGAGTTAACCGTTAACTAAATACAACAAGAACAACAGGAACTTTATGGACAATGATCAACTATTAGCACTGCTCAGTGCAACAGCAAAAGGTGATAAACGCGCTTTTGCTGATTTGTACCAGTCAACCAGTGCAAAGTTATTTGCTATCAGCGTAAAAATGCTGGGTAATCGAGCTCAAGCTGAAGAAGTTTTACAAGATGCTTTTGTTAAAATATGGCATAACGCCAGTGACTATCAGGTATCTAAAGGTGCTGTAATGTCTTGGATGATAAGTATCGTGAGGTATCGCTGCTTAGATCTGTTACGTCATAAAAAAGTACGTAAAGAGCAAAGTTTAACTGATGAGCAAGAGCAAGAAGATCTGACCTCCATACAGGTGTCCTATGAGGATGACTCAAAATTAGTAGACTGTATTGAACAACTTGATCCACAACAAAGACAAGTTATTCACTTAGCTTATTATAAGGGTTTGACTCATCATGAACTTGTTGATCATATATCGTCTCCTCTAGGTACGGTTAAAAGCTGGATCAGACGCGGGTTACAACAGCTACAAAGGTGCTTAACATTATGAATTATGAAAACCAAACACTTATTGATATGTTAGCCGCTGAATATGTGCTTGGCACTTTAAGAGGCCCTGCCCGTGATAGGTTTGCCAGATTAATGCTAACATCAACTCGTGCCAGAGAAGCAACATGGATGTGGGAACAGCATCTTAACAACTTAGCAAGTTCCATTGAGTCTATCCCTCCTGATGATCATGTATGGGAAAAAATAGTTAGTCGTGTCGACCCAGATGTTATTCCTATTCACAGCAAAGCAAAAAAATCGAATTCATCGATACTCCAAGCATGGTCATTAATAGCAACTGCTGCATGTATTGTGCTTGCTCTGATCATTTGGCAGCCTCATGAGTCTGCAAAATCTCAAGCACAACAAATCGCATTATTCAAAAACCAAGAGCAAACACCTTTATGGTTTATTGATGTTCAACAAAATAACTTATCAGTGAAAGCATCTGCCGCGTTAATTCCTCGCACCGATAAGGATTATGAACTTTGGATGATAATAAAAGGGCAAGAAGCGCCTATCTCCCTTGGCCTATTACCAAAGTCAGGAAGAATAGAACTACCTAAGGATGCCCGCTTTAATGCGGATGACATAAGCTTACTTGCAGTCAGCCTTGAACCATTAGGGGGCTCCCCAAATGGCTCACCAACTGAGGTTCTTTACACCACAGAGCTAGTTGTTCTTTAGACTAATAAGCCGTGCTAAGCACGGCTTTTTATATTTTTGTTAAAAAACTTTAAAATTATTGCATCCAGTTAAATTACTAATACGTATTCACTATGACTTAATTTAAAAAACTAAGGATAAAGTCATGAAGAACGTAACTCCATCTCTTATTGCAATTGTAGTATGTAGTACCCTATTCAGCTCTCCAACTGAAGCTTCAAGTCATCGTGAAGCGCCAAACATCGCGCGCTTCCCGACATTAGATTCAACTGACTTTTACGCGTTTAATAGCTACGAAGAAGGTCGTGGCGACTATGTCACCTTTATCGCTAACTATATCCCACTTCAGGATGCATATGGCGGCCCTAATTATTTCGCTATGGATCCTGATGCAACTTACAGCATTCATATCGATAATGACGGTGATGCCATAGAAGATATGACTTTTGCTTTTAATTTCAAAAGCATGCTCCCTAATGACAATATGGGAGTTGCACTCACAGTGGGACCAGAAGGCAACCAAAGAACCGTGGCAGTACCTCTTAAAAACGTAGGTGGTGTCGCAGCTGGAAATGACGCTGCAGTAAATTTTAGTGAATCATATACAGTTAGTGTTATTTCAGGCCCACAACGTACCGGCACTAAAGCAATGCTGACCAATACCATGAACAGCAGTAATGAGTTTTACAAACCACTTGATTACATCGGTAACAAAACATTTTCATCGATGTCTGCTTATAAAGAATATGCAAACCAGTATATCTACACTGTTGCGATTCCAGGATGTAGCGGTATGGGTAAAGTATTTGTAGGCCAGCGTAAAGACCCATTTGTTGTTAACCTTGGTAAAACCTTTGATTTAGTTAATTATGTACCAGTTGAAGGCGACAGTGCCCCTGGAGCAGGTGACGGTAATGGCTTTCCGGGAGGTATTACGCAATCTGCAGACAATGATGATTTAGCAATGAAAAATGTCACTGCAATTGCAGTTGAAGTACCCAAAGCATGTGTCACCGGTGAAGGTAACGGCACAATTGGTAGCTGGACAACGGCAAGTTTACCTCAAGCACGCATTTTAAACCCGAATGCGTCATTTGCTAAAAATGCTGTGAACGGGGGTGCCTTAACACAAGTGTCTCGCCTTGGTAACCCACTTGTAAACGAGCTTGTCATTGGCCTTAAGGATAAAGACACTTTCTCTACATCTGCTCCTGCTGATGATGGTCAGTTCGCTGATTATGTAACACACCCTTCACTACCCGAGCTACTTAACATCTTATTTAAAGATGCTGTAAATACTACCTTAGGTACGAATATCGAAACTCTTGCACCAACCAACTTCCCTCGTGTTGACTTGGTAACTGCGTTTTTAACTGGTTTCCCAGGTGTAAACCAGCTTGCAACTGTAACACCATCAGAAATGCTACGTTTAAATACCGCTATTGCTGCAACAGCGCAGTCTGAACAATCCGCATTTGGCGTAGCAGGTGATGATTTAGCTGGCTTCCCTAACGGTCGTCGTCCGGGTGATGATGTTGTTGATATTGCGCTTCGTGTTGTAATGGGTCGTTTGTGTTATCCAATCCCTGTCAACGGCACTGACACAGACTTAGGCTTATGCACATCAGATGATGCGAGTGTAGGTACTGTTCCATTCACAGATGGTGCACCATTGGATGCAAGTATGATGGATGCTAGTTTCCCTTATCTTGCAACGCCAATTGCTGGGTCTAAGTAAGGAGGCAATTATGTGTAAATTCAATCGTTCTACCTTACTCCTTAGCGTTTTTGCAGGCGTACTCGCAGGCTGTGGCGGTAGTGATAATGATGACAAAATGAAACCGACACCTGTAAACAATGCACCCAGTGCAATTGATGCAATGGTAACAACACAAACAGAAGTTGCTATTGAAGATATGCTAAAAGGGTCTGACCCTGACGGGGATGCACTCACTTACAGTTTAGTGTCTGAACCGAGCTTAGGTGATGTTGTTGTTAATGCTGATGGCAGTTATACGTATACGCCAAATCCAGAAACAACAGGCTCTGACAGTTTTGATTTTGCTGTGACTGATAGTAAAAACAGTCAAGCAACAGCCACTGTGAGTATCACCATTGAGGCGTTGCAAGTTGACTTCGCAACAATTGGCCGTGCTGCATTTAGTCAGAGTGCATCAGATAAACCATTGAGCCTAAACGGTCGTGTATTTACAAATACAGGCGCAGAGGCAAACTTTGATGATCTGGTTAGTGGAAATTAATTGCAAACTTGGCCATGGATGGCCTTTATAAGGATAAATCATGAAATTATTTTCTTTCTTCCTACTATTTACAACAACGCTATTGCAAGCAGAGCCATATATACCAAACGACCAAGATGTAATAGCAAGTTCAAGAAGTCCTTTACCTGCCACATTAACAAAATACGAATTGGCAACGTTATTTGAGCAGAATCAATGGGCTGGTAAAACAGAATCAAACCAAGGCCTGTTAAAAAATTACTTATCAGAAAAAATTCGCGAAACTGATGACCCTGATATCCACTACTATTATGCACGCCTGCTGCAACGCGAGCACAAGTTCGAACTTGCTTTGGCGGTACTGAATGATTTATTGAAAAACGACCCTAGCCATGTGAATTCAATTTTACTAAAAGCAAATATTCTTAAAGTACAAGGCCAATTTGCAGCAGCAAATTCAAGTTGTTTATCGCTGATGGGTAAAGCCAGTATTGAGACAATTTCAACCTGCTCACTTGATGTTAAAAGCCAAATGGGTGATTTGGCAAAAAGCTATGAAGGCTTAAAAAAAATTATCAAAGAACGAAACATAAGCATGAATACACGCCATGTTCTTGCAGAAATGGCTTATCGATTAAACATGCCAGAGCAAACCTTACAGTATTTAAATGAAGTTGACTTAGCCAAAGCACCTGTCAGCTTAGTTGTGTTGTGGGCAAATGCGCAATTAGCACTTGGTAATAACGAAAAAGTGCTCGTGACACTTTCAAAACTTACAGCAGATGAAAGCAACCTAGAAGATGCTTTATTACTTCGCTTGGCACAAGCAGAACTAAATAAAGAAGACAGCCAATCAAGTAAGTGGCAAACACTGCTGAAAAAGCGAGTAACACTACGAGAATTGAGACAAGACACCTACCATGCCAGTGACCTAGCTTGGTATTATTTAATGATAAATCATGATCCTACAAAAGCCACTTATTGGGCAAACGTTAACTGGCAGCATGCTAAGTTAGAGAGCGATAAACGCCTGCTCGAATTAGCGACCAAGAACAACTAGGAAATTACAATGAAACAGTCACTTTTAATTGCTTTAATGCTTTTTGTTTGTAGCTTTACGTTAAAAGCGCACCAATTAAGTACAGCCTATTTGAATCTCGAAGCTGATTCGACCGAGCAGTTAAAGCTATCGGGCTCTTGGCAGGTTGCCGTTGGTGATTTAGAACAAAAAATCCCCTTTGATTTAAACAAAGATAACGTGATTACATGGCAAGAAATTAAAACCAAACAATCGGCAATTACCTCTTATCTAAGTAATCATTTTTCTACAGTGCAATCTGCAGCGCCTTGCTTGTTATCTTACAATGGAGAATTAAAAGTAGACTCTCACTTTAATCAATCATACATTGATGTCCCTGTTCAGATAATTTGCCCAAGCGCGTCTGCCGCAATTACCTTAAAATACACCGCGCTATTTGATATAGACTCAAATCATAAAGCGATTGCAGCTGTTGCTAATTCAAGCAGAGTGTTTAGTCAGAACAAACAATCGCAAGTCGTTAATTTCAATAAATCGAGTTACAGTGACACATTCATCGAATATGTCTATCAGGGCGTGTTACATATTTGGATGGGTGTCGACCATATTTTATTCCTTGTGGCTCTATTATTAACATGCGTTCTCGTTAGAAATGATAAACGTTGGCAAGGGATTAATTCTAAAAAGAAAATAGCCGTGGATACAGCGTGGATCATCACCGCTTTTACACTCGCCCACTCAATCACATTGACAGCTACTGCATTGGAACTGGTATCACCTAATAGTCGTTGGGTTGAACTGGGAATAGCAATTTCAGTGCTATTTGCAGCGCTTAATAATATTTGGCCACTAATTGTTCGCTTAGGATGGGTAACCTTTGCATTTGGTCTTTTGCATGGAATGGGCTTTGCCAGCGTACTCGGTGAGCTTGGCTTATCTTCTAATTACCAATTGATGAGCATACTTGCATTTAATCTAGGTGTAGAGCTAGGTCAACTTGCAATTTTAGCTGTTTGCTTACCGTTACTTATTGCTATGCGAAATTATGATTGGTACAAAAAATGGGTCATGCCAGTAGGGTCAGTTGCGATTGCTCTTATCGCGTTACAGTGGTCAATAGAACGATTTTAAAAATAGAGGCGTATCGCGCCTCTATTTGATATTACTCAAAAGGGACTAACAAAGTCTTCATGGCGGGTTTTAGTGCCTTCATTATTTGCTCAGTATCAAGGGAAGGATTAAGCATCTTTCTGAGCAATAACCCGCCCATTACTGAAAACATCACTTCAATACGGGCATTTACCTCAGACAGCTCTGTGTCTTGCAAAGGGCCTCTTTCGCCGATTAGTAACTCACGCATAGAATCACGAGCATGGGTATCGGACTCTCTCAGTAAATTAGCCACTTTTTCATTGCGCGCAGCTTCAGCTAACATTTCTAAATCAAGCGCACCTTGGTTTAAATCAGTATGGCGTTCAACCCCTCGCTCTAGGCCATCGAGTAGCACCGTAACACGGTCACCAGGTTTGTTAGCAAACTCTTTAAAGATAGAGAACATCTCTTCCATGTCGCGCTCGACAATAGATTCAATGATAGCTTCTTTACTCGCAAAGTAATTGTAGATATGGCCAGCACTCATACCCGCTGTTTTAGAAATTTCAGCCATACCCGCACCATGGTAACCTTTGCGTCGGAAACAATCAGCAGCCGCACAAAGCACTTGATTCCGTCTGGCCTCAGCAAGCGCAGGGTCGTTGTGTCTTTTGGTTTTTTGCGTCATTTTGTCTCCGAGGTAATGTGACGAGGGTTAACTATAACTTAAATAAGGTTTACATGATCTTAATCATTGCTTTGTGGTAAAACAACTAAGATCATGCAAGTCCTTAAATAAATTATGCAATTGATAGTTTATTGAGCAACCTGTTGGGCACTCCAGCCACCACCGAGGGCTTTGTAAAGGTTAATTTGGCTCGCAAGATACGCTTGCTTACCTAAAATTAACTGCTGCCCTGCACTATACCAATTACGTTGTGCATCCAGCACTTGCAAATAACTATCTGCACCTTTTTGGAAGCGTGCATCCGACAAGGTAAAAGACACCTCATTGCTACGATAAAGATCATTTAAAGCATCAAGCTGTTGTTTATAACCTTGACGGTCTGCAAGTGCATCAGACACTTCTTTAAACGCCTGCTGGATGGTTTGCTCATAACTTGTTAACGCAGCTTCTTGCTGTGCTTTAGCCACATCTAAGTTAGCCTGATTACGTCCCATATTAAAAATAGGTAAGTTAATCGAAGGTACAAAGCTCCATGTGCCTGAGCCTGAATCAAACAAATTATCAAGATCAGCAGAAGCTGTTCCAGCATTGGCTGTTAAACTAATACTTGGATAAAAAGCCGCTTTCGCAACACCAATATTTGCATTAGCAGCAAGTAGGTCATGCTCAGCAGCTCTTATATCAGGACGCTGTGTTAATAACTCAGACGGTAAACCAACAGGCACCTCAGGCATGTTAAGCACTGTATCAATACTTTGCGTAGGTAATAAATCGGCACTCACCGTTTTACCCACTAAAAAGTCTAAGGCATTTTTATCACGCTTAAGTAAGCGTTGATAATTTGCAATATCCACCTTTGCTGTTGCTACTGTGCTTTCTAACTGAGATAGGGTTAACTGTGAGGCAGCACCCAATGCGAAGGTCTTTCGCGTTAACTCTAATGACTCTTGTTGTGATTTAAGCGTATCGTTAGCAAGCGCAAGTAACGCTTTATCGGTTGCGTAGTTAAGCCATGCATTAACCAATTCAGATATCAAGCTGATGCGAACACTGGTCAAGCTATACTCTGCTGAGTATAAGTTTTGCAGTGCCTGCTCAGACTGATTACGTACTTTCCCCCACAGGTCAATCTCGTAAGCCGTTAAGCCAACCGTTGCAGAGTATTGCTCTGTGATTGTCGCTTGCCCTGTGTTAGATAAATCTGCTGGTAAACGCTGACGTGTGCCTGATGCATTTAAATCGATACTTGGATACAAATTTGAATCCTCGATTTGATACATAGCTCTCACCTGCTGCACATTGAGTGCAGCAGTTTGAATGTCTTTGTTATTCTCAAGCGTGAGTTGAATTAACTGTTGTAATTGTTCATCACTAAAGAAGGTTTGCCAATGCAGCGCGTTTATATCGCCTTCACTACCCTCTACATCATAGTTTTGCGCAACGGGTAATTCACGTTGTTCAAGGTCTGGCGCCATATTACAAGCAGAGAGTAACAAAGCTGCCACAGAAACAGAAACGAGTTTAAGGGTCATTATACTTGCTCCTCATTTGTCGCTTTATGCTTACCAGGGAAGATACGACGTACTAATACAAAGAATAACGGCACAAACAACACCACAATACTTGATGAAGCAAGCGTACCGCCGATAACCGCAATACCTAGTGCATTTTGAGCACCCGAGCCTGCACTTGAGGCTATTGCAAGAGGTAATACACCACATACAAACGCCATTGAAGTCATAAAGATCGGGCGTAAACGTAGACGAATAGCTGCCACAGCCGCATCAACTAACTTCATTCCTTCATCCATTTTATGAATAGCAAATTCAACAATAAGAATGGCATTTTTGGATGCTAAACCTATGGTGGTTAATAGACCTACCTGTAAATAAATATCATTCGATAAATTAAATACAAATGACGCAACTCCTGCACCAAATACACCCAATGGTACAATTAACATTACAGCAGCAGGCACAGACCAGCTTTCGTATAATGCGGCAAGACACAGGAATACAACTAATAATGAAAGCGCATACAATAATGGAGCTTGACCGCCGCTTAGGCGCTCTTCATAAGAAATGCCGGTCCATTCAAAGGCAACACCTGGCGGTAATTTCTTAACAATTTTTTCTACTTCAATCATTGCTTGACCAGTACTATAACCCGGCGCAGCTGCACCTTGGATTTCCATAGCTGAAAAACCATTATAACGTTCTAGTCGTGGTGAGCCATACGTCCAGAATGAACGTGCAAATGCTGTAAATGGCACCATATCACCTGCTGAGTTACGCACATACCATTCATCTAAATCTTCTGGAACCATACGTGATTCAGGGATACCTTGCAGATACACTTTCTTAACGCGTCCACGGTCAATGAAGTCATTTACATAACTACTACCCCAAGCGGTTGATAGCGTGTTATTTATATCAGCCTGTGTTAAACCTAGTGCCTCAGCTTTAGCCAAATCAATATCAAGTTCAAGCTCTGGCTTATCTTCTTGACCATTTGGACGTACACCTGAAAGCACAGGGTTTTGAGCCGCCATACCAAGGAACATATTGCGCGCTTCAAGTAACTTGTCATGCCCCAAGCCAACACGATCTTGTAGGAATAAAGTAAAACCATTTGCCGTGCCTAGTTCAACAACAGCGGGAGGTGGAAAAGCAAATACAAAAGCTTCTTTAATAGTTGAGAAAAAGCCCATTGCTTTACCAGCTACTGCACCAACAGATAGATCGTCACGTTGACGTTCATCCCAATGCTTTAAGCCAACGAAGCCAATTGCAGCATTTTGCCCAGAACCTGCAAAACTGAAGCCTGTTACTGTGAAGATAGAGCGAACAGCTTCAGATTGGTCTTCTAAAAAGTGACGCTCCATCTTTTCGACAACTTTTAACGTTTGTTCTGTTGTTGAACCTGCAGGTAAGCTCACTTGGTTAAATAAAATCCCTTGGTCTTCATCTGGCAAGAAAGCAGATGGCAATTGCGAGAAAATAAATACCATGCCACCAACAATCAAACCATAACAAAGTAAGTAACGTTTGCTGTGCTTAATCATGCGTGACACGAAGCTTTGCGCACCATTATTGGTTTTATCGAATCCTCGGTTAAACCCTAAGAAGAAGCGGCCAAAAAGTGATTTATCATTATGGACATGGCTAGGCTTTAACATAGTTGCACATAAAGCAGGTGTTAAAATTAACGCCACCAATACCGATAAACTCATTGCTGTTACAAGGGTGATCGAGAATTGACGATAAATAACGCCTGTAGAGCCCGCAAAGAATGCCATCGGAACGAACACCGCTGAGAGCACCATAGCAATACCGACAAGCGCACCTTTAATCTCGTCCATCGATTTACGTGTTGCTTCCAGTGGAGATAAGTTCTCTTCGGTCATTACACGTTCCACGTTCTCAACAACAACGATGGCATCATCAACAAGCAAACCGATTGCCAGTACCATTGCAAACATGGTTAATGTGTTAATTGAATAACCAAACACCTGCAAAATCGCAAAGGTTCCCAGTAATACAACAGGCACCGCTATGGTTGGAATAAGTGTGGCTCTAAAATTCTGCAAGAATAAGTACATTACTAAGAATACCAATACAACGGCTTCAATTAATGTACTGACTACTTTTTCAATTGATAATGATACGAATGGCGTCGTGTCGTAAGGAACAACAGTTGTTAGCCCTTCAGGAAAAAATGGCTCAAGCTCAGCAAGTGCTGCTTTTACACCATCGGCAGTATCAAGTGCATTTGCACCGCTGGCAAGTTTAACACCTAAACCAGAGGCTGGTTTACCGTTAAAGCGCGCAACAACGCCATAGTTTTCGCCACCAAGTTCCACTTCTGCCACATCGCTTAAGCGAACAACTGAACCATCTGCATTCGTTTTTACAAAGATATTTCTGAATTGCTCTGGTGTTTGTAAGCGGCTTTGTGCAGTTACTGTGGCATTCAATTGCTGCCCATCAACTGCAGGCAGCGCACCGAGCTGACCAGCGGAAACCTGCGCGTTTTGAGCACTAATCGCAGCGCTGATATCCGCTGGTGTTAGTGCGTATTTTTGCAGTTTTGATGGGTCTAACCAAATTCGCATGGCATATTGTGAACCAAAAAGCTGAACTTCACCAACGCCGTTCACACGGGAAATAATATCAAGTACATTCGATGAAACATAATCACCGATATCAATATTATTCATGCTGCCATCTTCGGATACAAAGCCCACTACCATTAAAAAGTTTCTAGCAGACTTAGCAACAGAGACACCTTGACGCTGCACCTCTTGCGGAAGTAATGGTGTTGCAAGTGACAACTTATTTTGTACTTGAACTTGCGCTATATCAGGGTCCGTATCAGCACTAAAAGTCAATGTTAATGTCGCTGAACCATTCGATTCTGAGGTAGACGACATATATAACAAGCCATCAAGACCCTTCATCTTTTGTTCAATAACCTGGGTAACCGTATCTTCTAATGTACGGGCCGACGCACCTGGGTAATTGGCTTGAATACTGATTGCTGGTGGCGCAATTGATGGATACTGTGCAACCGGCAAACTTCTAATTGCTAGAATACCTGCCAGCATCACTACAATGGCAAGTACCCAAGCAAATATGGGCCGATCAATAAAAAATCGTGACATTAAGTTTCTCCGTTACTGGCTATTTGCAACTGACTCAGCAGGCATAGGATTAACAGGTGCACCAGGTCTAATTTTCTGAAGACCTTCAACAATCAGCTTATCGCCGCTTTGTAGTCCCTCAGTCACTAACCAGTTAGCACCGACTGTACGGTCTGTTTTTAAAATACGAGGCTCAACTTTGTTATCTTTACTTACCACCATCGCAGTTGGCTCACCTTTAGTATTACGGCTTACACCACGTTGTGGAGCTAGGATAGCGTCGTTCTTAACGCCTTCAACAACAACAGCACGTACATACATTCCCGGTAATAACAATTTTTCAGGATTAGGAAATTCAGCACGAAGAGTGACAGAGCCTGTGCTTGGGTCAACAGTCACTTCAGAGAACTTAAGTGTCCCTTTATGAGCATAAGTGGTGCCGTCTTCCATTTTTAGCTCAACTTTAGAATGCTGTGCGGCATCTTTATCAAGCTGACCTGTTGCAATTGCTTTTTTAAGACGGGTTAATTCACTGCTTGATTGCGTTAAATCCACAAAAATAGGATCAAGTTGTGTAATTGTCGCTAATGCCGTTGCTTGATTCGCACTGACAAGTGCACCCGCTGTAACATCTGACTTACCAATTTGACCGCTAATAGGTGCTAACACTTTGCTGTAGTTCAAATTAATCTCTGCAGTTTTTAATTGTGCTTGAGCTGTCAACAAATCTGCTTTAGCGCCTTTGTATGCCGCATCAGCTTCATCATAATCTTGTTGACTCACTGCTTTAATATTTAACAGTTCTTTATAACGCTCTGATTTAGCTTTTGCATTTGCAATACTTGCTTCTGCTTTTGTGATTGCCGCTTTACTTGTTGCTACTTGCGCTTCAAACGTCGATGGGTCAATTTGATAAAGAGCTTGGCCTTTTTCAACCTCAGCACCTTCAACAAATAAACGCGATTGTATAATGCCGTTCACTTGCGGTCTTATTTCAGCGATACGAGACGCTGATACGCGACCAGGAAGTTCTTTTGTAAGTGTAAGTGGTTTGCTTTGCATCTCAATTACACCAACAGGAACCGCTTGAGCTGCCTGAGTCTGCCCTTGAGCCTGTTCTGATTGGCCGCAGCCTGATAAAAAAACAGCACCAGCAAGAGCTGACACTGCAAAAAATGGAATGCGAGAGCGCTGCATGTTTAAATCCTTAGTTTAGAGTGAACGATCATTCTAAACTAAAAAGCACGCAGATCAAGCGTCTTTAAACTAATTTACATTAAATAAAAAGCTTGCCTTGGAGCATGTTTTTTGTGCAATAAATAATTACTATTCGCAGATTTGCGGTGATAACTGATAATTTTGATTATAAAATCGTTTTAAAACTATCAGTTAGGGCCGTTGACTAATAGCCTAAGCAAATGCCCATTGCACGAGCACTTGTAATTAACGAATGTTCTGAAGGGATAAAACGATATTCTGAAGTTGCTTCTTTTAAACTGATCGGTTTAATTTCACCGTCTTTACTAACAGGGATAAAACCAAATCGCCCCTGCTTAACTAGCTCGAATGCCTGCACACCAAATTCTGCTGCTAACACCCTATCAAACGCATTAGGTGTACCGCCGCGTTGAATATGACCTAACACGGTTACTCTGACATCAAGGTCAAGCGCAACTCGTATTTGTGAGGCAAGCTCCTCTGCAATACCACCAAGCACTGGGTTTTCGTAGCCTAATTCATTTGATTGTTTACTAACAACACCACCAGCAACAGGTTTAGCTCCTTCTGAAATGACAATATTGGCGAACCCATGGCCTTTATCAAAACGTGATGCTAGTTTGGCTTTTATCACCTCAATATCATAGGGAATTTCTGGGATAAGCGCCACTTCTGCACCAGCAGCAATAGCTGAATGCAAACAAATCCAACCGGCATCGCGACCCATTACTTCGGTAATAATCACTCGGTTATGGCTTTGCGCTGTTGGTATTAAGCGGTCTATCGCTTCTGTAGCGGTGTCGACGGCAGTCTGAAAACCGATCGTATAATCAGTACCATATAAATCATTATCAATGGTTTTTGGTACGCCTACGATATTTAAACCATGTTCAAACAAGTGCTGAGAGACTTTATGAGAACCGTCACCACCAATATTGATAACCGCATCAAAACCAAGCTCTGCTAGCTTCTCAATTAACTCCTTAGAACGGTCAACTAGTAGGTGTTTACCATCAACATTTATAGGAAAGGCAATGGGGTTGCCCTTGTTCACCGTTTCCAATATTGTTCCACCACGAACATGAATGCCTGCAATCAGCTCATTTGTAAGGTGGACAATGTCGTTCGGTGTTTCTAATACCCCGCAGTAGGCTCTTCGGCTACCATATACTTGCCAGTTACCATCATGTTCAGCGGCTTTGACAACCGCTCGGATCACCCCATTGAGACCAGGGCAATCCCCTCCACTTGTTAATAGCAGTAATTTTTTCATACATTTTCCACTGACGCTAAAGCACTTTTTACAGGTTAGCTTATATTAGTAAGAAAAGCGTATGACCTAAATCAACTCAATAACAAAATCTATACAGCCATTAAGTTAAAAAACTAAAAGGTCTTAATAGAAAATGCTAGGTTGCTTACAGCACACCCTGTTTGTGAGTTATTAAGACGATGATACTCTGTATTTTTATTTGCATTAAGAGCAAGTAAAAACTCGTCTTGTTGCGCTACTGCTTGTTTTTCTTGTGTTAAGCAAATAGCTTGCAATAAAGAACGCAATTTTTCAGCTTCAAAAATATTTCCAAATCGCTGCATGGGTAGTGGTGGAATTTTGATTGTAGGTAGCGCCTTATCTGTCGAACTTTTTGATAAAGTAAAATCATTATCCTTAACCTCGATGACAGCCCCCGTTGGCCAATAGTCTATTAGACCTTTATTTTCACCCTCTGACTGTATATGCGTTACACCACTTTGACCAATAACGGTCATTAAGCGAGTATCAGTAGAGTGGATCATAACAAGAGCAGTTGCTTCATCAATTCCAAAGCCATTTCGCTGGCCTGTTGCATTTAAAATGCTCATTAGCCTAGGCATACGATTATTTTCACTAAATTGACTATCAACAGGGCCGTAATTGAATGTTCCGAGTCCGCCAATAGATGAGTAAATAAGTCCACCTGTTGCTTGCTCGTTCACACAACCCATACATGCTTGCTCTATGGGCTTGTCTCTCAGTGAAGTAATACCGCCACCACTAATTATGCTAGGCACAGAACCGAATGTATTCTGGCCACCTGCTTGCAATAAACTACTGACTCCAGTTGACATAATCACTGGACGAGATTGCAAATCATCAAACCAAGGCAGTTTATTGCCTTTGTTATCAAACAAAACTTGTTGCAGGTTTGTTTGCTGTTCATCGTTAAAGATCACAGCCGTTGCCGACTGAATTTTTTCCCGCACAGTTTTTATACCAGCGTCACACATAGCTTGTTCAGCTAATACCCTATCTGCGTAGACTTGTTCACGGTTATAAACATGCATTGTTGCTTGGCGAAAATTTTTTAAATCAGCACATTGATTATGTGTAATAGCAAACGCTGAGGCTGGTGTTAACGCAAGCCACTCTGTTTTGATTCCTTTATTTTCAAAAAGCGACTCGTAAAAATCTGCTGAAGCATATGGGTCACGATCTGCTGCTGTTATAACAAGCACTGTCGGTGTTTGACTCGAGACTTTTATACTTGCTCCAACAAAGTCAACAATATCTGAGTTCGCCTGTTCTAGGTTAAGGTCATTAAAAACCTGCTCTTTTAGTCTATTCCCATTAGAATCGAGAACAGCTACTTCGAGCATATCCAACATAAAGTTAAACTCATGGCTGCTAAGTTGACTCAAGCTTTCATTGTCAATATCACGCCACGCCCATAACAAAGCTGACTTTGTCACTGTCTCTGAATGACTTTTAGCCAACTTGCTGAGTACCTGAATTACTCGTTTACGGTGTGATTCGTTGTTACTCGGCCATGCGTTTTCTAATTCTGTTAAAGCACGCTCAGTGATCTTAAATTGAGCAGCTTGTTTACCTTGTAGCTCGTTTTGATTTGTACAGTGATGAGTTTTGGCACTACTACATACGTTAAGAGCACCACCAACCATTACTAAGGTTTGATTTTTTGATGATTGCGCAAAACTTGAAATCGATAATATTGATAAACAGGCTATAAATGTGGTCAGAAAAATACGAGACAAGGTTTTAAAAAGAAACATAAAAAATCTTTTAGTATTAAAGGAGCTAAACCGCAGTATACAGATTTTTCATTATACTTAAAATAATGACGAAGGCGCTTACGCGCCTTCACTTTCAGTCACTCGTGAAACAATTAACTGTTCGATTTTCACGCCCTCAACATCAACTATTTCAAACTTGTATCCGGCAAAATTGATAAATTCTGCCCGCTTAGGTAAACGTTTCATGGTGTAGATCAAAAATCCTGCGACAGTTTCATAATGAGATTGCTCAGGAAACTCTTCAATCTCAAGAACCTTAGCGAGTTCAACTACGGGTGTAAGGCCATCCACCAGCCAAGAGGAGTTATCACGTTTAATAATCAGCTCTTCACCTTGGTGAGTGATCAAGTCGCCCATAAACCCTTTCATTAAATCTTTAACAGTGACAATCCCCACCATTAGCGCATACTCATTTACTACAACCGCAAATGGTTCTGCTGCTTTTTTAAAGGTATTGAGTGCTTCTGACAGGCTCAAGGTTTCTGGTAAGTAGAAGACATCACGAGTAATTAGTTCGCTGTCAATTTCAGCGTTTTGCCCTTTGAGCACTTTACGAAGGATATCTTTAGACTCAACAGTGCCAATTAATTTATCTAAACTACCGTCACAGACTAAAAAGTGATTATGTGGATGCTCAATAATTTTTGTAGCAACCTCTTGTGCATCTGCTCTAACATCAAAATAAACAATCTGATCCCTCGGTGTCATCACACTGGATAAAAAGCGCGCTTCTAAATCAAACACATTACCAATCAATTGATATTCTTGCTGCTGAAGACTGCCATATTCAGCACCCGCTTCCATCATCGCAACAATATCTTCGGTAGTAACAATATCCTCACGTTCAGCAGGCACCTTAAAGGCACGCAAGATAACATTCGTTGTACCATTAAAAAACATAACAAACGGCGTTAAAGCAAATGTGACCCAACGCATAATTGACACAACTCTGACAGCGACAGCTTCAGGCATAATCATCGCTAAACGTTTTGGTAATAAATCAGCAAATAAAATAAATAAAGAAGTAATACTTAAAAACGAAATCAAAAAACTAATTTGACTAAGCAAAGGACCTTGGTAAATCATCACAAGGACTTGCTCAATATAAGGTGACAATGCCTGCTCACCGACAATACCACCAAGAATTGCAATCGCGTTCAAAGAAATTTGAATCATTGCAAAAAATGCCCCTGGGTTTTCCTGTAAAGCGAGAACCGCTTGGGCTTTGTTATTCCCTTCATCAACCATGACTCGTAATTTAATTTTCCGTGAAGCTGCAATTGCAATTTCGCTCATCGCAAATAATGCACTTATGAAAATTAAGAAAACAATAACGAGCAGATCACTCATTTTAAAACTCCTAAAAAAACAGGCGCATTGAACTTTTCAATGCATAATACTTTTTGCACGTTTTGGCGCTGAGTAACCTGATTAAACTGGCCTACATTGAAAATGTTTAACACTAGAAAATCGGTTATTTGGGTTTGCGAAATTGTTCAAAAAGCAGCTGATTATAGCTAGTTTACTATAATCAACAAGCCTATTTTGCTTGGTTCGATGAAAAGGCGTTAGTTAATTTTTCTAAGGTGGTGCTTTCAAGATTTTTATTACAAGCAAAGTACAAATCTTGATAATCGGTAGGAATTTTATAAATAGCTTTTAGCAATGAAAGGGTTTTATCTTTTTTAAGCTCATAATTGAATTGTTCATCGCTAAGCACAACCATATCAATGCTAGAGCGGCGGCTTTTGAGAACATCATAAATATTCTCAAAGCTATCTAGCAAAATAAGCTGATTTTGTTCATTAAAACCGCGTTCAGACAAATATACGTGGCTGTAGTTGTCTTTTAAGACTGCTATTCGGTATTTTTTTGCTTGCTCTAGGTTTTCAATTTTAACCTGTTGTGACTTAAAACTATAAAAAGAAGCTGTGAAATTACCTAGCTTTGCAACCCAGCTAAACTTATCTTCTCTGCTTGGTAATCTAGCAATGGAGAATATACACGTTTTTTCATCTCGTAAGGCGGCATTATATGATATGGGCCATGCATTTACTGATAACGTATACTCAACACCACTTTTCTTTAAAGCGTTAGTTACTTCTTCAACCACAGTCCCTACAAGAACACCTTGCGCATTCTGATATTGAAAACTAGGAAGATTTTCTGTCACAACGGTGATTGCTGCAAAGCAAGGTTGCAACAACATAGCAAGTGATAGAACAATAGGTTTAAGCATAAATTGACTATACCAAAAATTTATAATTATTTTTTATATAAATATAGTCTGAAGTGTAAGATTTGGAAATAAAATTTGAAGTACCCAATGATAGGTGAAAGGCAAACTACGCCTTTCACCTAAACCCGTTACTTATTTATGGCGTTAATTAAGAAAGCTGAAATCTTTGCCCCTTCACGAAGCGTCGTCTCAGAACTTGTTTGGCCAATTAAAGAGCTATCTGTGAATGGCGCTATTTCCATCATATCCGCCCCCGTGATCGGAAACTCATCAGCAATAGCAACTAAGATATCAAGTGCATGCTGCGGCGTTAGTCCGCCGGCTTCAGGCGTGCCGGTGGCTGAGGCAAAGCTTTCATCTAATGCGTCAATATCAAAGCTAACATACAGCTCATCAATGTTATCGGCTTTAAGTTGTGCAATTACTTCATCAGCGACGGCTTGCGCGCCGCGTTCTAAGATTTCATGTGCCCAATGCTGTTTAACACCAAACGTTGATTCCCAATGCTCTTTCGGTTTACCACTCGAACGAATACCAAACTGAATTAAATTACGCGGTGAAGGTAAATACTCAAGAATATGCGTACACCATGAGCCAAAACATAAATCAATACCTAAACGCTCAACTAATAAGTCTGTATGAGCATCAAAGTGAATGATTGCAGTGCGTTTGCCTGCATCACGTTTTGCCTTTAAATATGCTTTTGTTAGCGGGTAACTAATTGAATGATCACCGCCAATACCGAAAATTCCTTTGTCTGGGTAGTTAGCGTAAAAACCATCACACACATCTTCTGTAATCGACAAAGGTGATACGTGGTATTCACTGTTTTCGTCTGCGTACAGCGCCTTTTGACAGTTAGTGATTGTCGCATCGTTTAAATATTTATCGTGTAGTAAATGAGGGATCACACGAACATCACCTAAATCAAAGGCGCGTGCTTGTGGCTGTTGGTCAATTAAGGTTGAACGTAAGAATAACGGGCCCCAGTTAGCGCCTCGTAAAATACCACCACCACAATCAGAGCTAATACCTAAAATTACCGCTTTGTGCTCAGAATCAGCCAGTGTTTCAAGTGACTCCTTCCAAAGCACATCAACGTTATCAGTTTGCCCATAAAGCTTTGTACGTAATGCATCTTTTCGTTCCTTTGCCGTATTAACGGTAAAAACACCATCACCCGGTGGACATAAACACTGGCTTAATTTTTCATGGAACGCTTTTTGTGTGTTACTCATTTTCACTCCGCTGGTAAGTATCTGCATATTCATGCGTAATTTAAAAAATTACGCTCTCCTCTACTTTTGATTATGTTCAACTCAATCAAAGGTAAAAGAAAATAAAACTTGAAAAAACAAACAATTGATATAATTGAAGTTCTTTTTCAAAACAGAAGGGTTTTGCTGGCTTATCTCGAGCATAAGCACCTTGCTTTTGGCAGATATAACATGGGGAATTTTAAAGTCAAACTTTGCAGCAACCCTTTAAGTTGCTGCGTTAAATTAATATTCAATCAGAGTGAATACTCATTATTCGTAGCCTCTTGGCTTCTTAGTTTTGATAACGGCTATGTATGCATGCCAGCTGGCATAACTAAGTAATGGCATGATTACAATAAAGCCAGCTGTGCCTGTAATAAAACCGACAAACACTAAACACAAAATTAATGCAGCCCAGACAATCATGGCGCCTACATTGTTTTTTACTGCATTAATAGAAGAAATAACCGCAGTCATGATATCTACACGACGCTCCATCATTATTTGAGGCGCGAATGCTGAAATGGCGAAAACAGTGACTAGGAGTATTCCACCGACAATACTACCCAACGTTAAAAAAGCAGATAACTGTTCAAAGCTTGGATTAACTACATTAGGGTATAAAGCATGAATAAGCGCTGCCAATCGCATCCACACTATCATGATCACCATGAGTAAAACGGCAAACCCCCACTCCCCAGCGGGGTTTCTGAACATTGACTTTAAGCTGTGCAGTAGTGTTGGTTTATGGCCTTTTTCTAGCTCCCACGCAACGTCATACAGCCCAGCAGCAAATGCAGGTCCAACTAATGCAAAACCAACTACGGCAGGTAAAATAACCAAATGCGTGTCGAACCTGTATACAAAAAACATTATCGCGGCAGGTATCAGGGTAAAAACTAACCCATAGACTAAACTGAGTATCGGTGCATTTGCGATGTCTTTAAACGCCAACGCCAACCAGTGAAAGGGGGCCATCGTAGAAATTTGAGTGCTTTGTAAACAACGAGCAAATTGTTGATGTTTACTCATAGAAGATGAAGCAGGCATAGTATATCCTCATTTATCATTATCTATTAAGGTTTAGGTTATCTGCTCGATTCTTGCAACAATCGCATTGCAGGACATCTGTCCTGTACATTCACGGCAGATATATAAAGTATTACGCTTTAGCTAAAAATAAGGTTCAAAAATGGAAAAGGTATTTCACTTAGGACTAACACGTGACGACTTAAAAGGTGCAACTCTTGCAATTGTGCCTGGGGATCCAGATCGTTCTGCACGTATTTCTTCTCTTTTAGATGATCCTGAATGTCTTGCAAAAACCCGTGAGTTTCATGTCTACCGTGGTGTCTTAAATGGTCACAATATAGTTGTGTGTTCTACTGGTATTGGTGGTCCATCTACATCGATAGCCGTTGAAGAACTAGCACAACTTGGTATTAATACCTTTTTACGAATTGGTACCACTGGCGCTATTCAACCGCATATAAATGAAGGTGATATTCTAATTAGCCAAGCATCTGTTCGTTTAGATGGCGCAAGCCAACATTTTGCTCCACTTAGCTACCCAGCTGCATCAGACTTTTTTGCAACACAAGCAATGGTCAATGCCTGTAATGAGTTAGGTATTCAATTTCACATTGGCATTACTGCGTCTAGTGACACCTTTTACCCAGGACAAGAACGCTATGATACCCATTCGGGTTATGTGCCTCGCGCTTTTCAAGGTAGTTGTGAAGAATGGCAAAAACTGGGTGTAATGAACTATGAAATGGAATCAGCGACCTTATTCACTATGTGTGCTGCTTTAGGATTACGTGCAGCCTGTGTAGCTGGGGTGCTTGTTAACCGTACTAAGCAAGAAATTCCTAATGTAGACCACGGCGAGATTGAAAGAAAATCAGTCGCCGTAGTGATTGAAGCTGCAAAACAATTACTCGGATAAAGCAGCAATAATGTGTTCAAATGCTGGTGAGAAATCAAAACTCGCCAGCACGCTTTTAGTCACCTCTAATTGATTCTCTGCACCTTGTGTTTCGAGCAAGCTAATCGACTCTACATTTTCGCCAGTAAACGCGACTCCAGCCAAATAAAGTTGGCTTAATGCACTTTGTAAAGGTGAAAGGCTTGGGCTATATGCTGCATTCTCTGCATAGCCGCCATAAAAATCTCCATGCTGATAGGTAGCGATCTTCACGGCACTGTAATTGCCTGTATAAGGCACATAAGAATTTAATGCGGTGATAACTAATTTTTGCTCAATGCTATCTACATCAACAAAGCTAAGTGATTGACTGCTGTTAGATAATAAGCTGACCTTGTTACCTAAATCTTTTGGACCAAATGCATTGGGGAGTAGCTCGCGTAGTGTAAAATCACGCTCTGGAAGATGAATGTCCAGTGTGTCTGCGGTGTTTAGTTCATTCATAAATTGGCGGCAATAACCACACGGAGCGTCACTTATCGCTATTTTTACTATACTTGACGCACCATTTAACCACGCATTATTTATCGCCGATTGTTCTGCATGAACAACCAAACTGAGCGCTTGATGGGAAAACTCGACGTTTGCGCCAAAATAAAATTGCCTGTCACCTTGTTCTGTTATTCCAAGGGCAACTGCGCCTACATAAAATTTAGAGATAGGTGCAACAGAAAATAGGCTAGCGACTGGCACGCATGCTTTTAAAAGCTCTAATTCGGTAACTTGGTGCTCATTGCAAAGCTGGATTATGTCACTGTGGGATAAAATACCGCGCTTAGTTTTAAGTTCAGTGAAAAGTGTATCTTGTTGTTGTTCAGAAAAGCTAAATGGCGCTTGTTTTTGCTCTGTTTGACTATGTTTTCTATTACTTGCTGTCATAACAAATTATATTTATTAATTGGCTATACAGTGTAAAAGGTTACATCATGAAATACTAGGTTTTCATCGTCATTATAAAACTAAAACAAGCCTCATATATCAGTAATTAAAGTCAATTTATTGCGCGACCAACCAAGTTTTGGCCTTTTGAAAACACTCAAAGTTTTCAGCATGTAAGTTATAACGCTTCGCCTTTTGAACAAACAAATCATGCATGAAACCATCAAAACTTACCACGATTGCTACACATGCTTTTTTTAATGAATGAGCAATTACTGGCATAATATTGAATAACTCAGCAGGAGCAAAGTTATGAGTTAACTCTGACACATCAACTAAAATTTTATCTGAGCCATATAATAACGAGTATTGATGCGCTATTTGGTAAAAATTAATCACATCCTGTGCACTTGCAGTCCCTCTTAACGTCATCATTACTAATGACGTCGTTGTATCATAAGTGATACAAGTAGACACGTTCGACATAAACTAACTCGGGAAAAAGACTATATAAAAGCTTAAGCGATGGGGGGCAAAAGCCGAGCCATTCTAGTGCGATCTTCTAACGAGTCAATAGTCTAAGCCCAAATAGGTCTGACCAGATATAAAAACCATACTTTATAGCTATCTAGTGTTAGGCCATTTGTAACGGCTTTTAACAGTTAACTTACTTTTACAATAACTAAGGATTTTCCCAGATAAGAATAAGCTTTTTCAGATAACGCTCAGTTTAAATACAATTTAAAGTACTCACCTCAAATTATGCTGTGCATCGACTATCCTCGCCTGATGCTTTGGTTTTTACTGTTAACCGGAATAATACGTTATGAGTGCTCGTATCTTCTTTTTTATAAGCCTACTCTTTTTTGCTGGCTTAAATACAGTGGAAGCTGAAACTATTTCTAATGCTGAATTTGATAAACTCCGCGAGTCAATTCGACAAAGCTATGCTCGCTCCCCTATAGAAGGTCTTGAACGTGTAAACTTTTTGCTCGATAGCCAATCTTTCTCGCTTGAACAAAGCATCATGGTTACTAATTACAAAGCTTGGTTTTTACTAGAGGTTGATGAATTAGAACAGGCAATGAAAACCATTGTTGAATATAAAAGTATGGTTGCACACTCAGAAGAAAAAAGCTTGATGTATGGGTACTTCAATATATCAGGCGGTATTTATGCGCGATTAGGGCTATACAATGAGGCATTAAATTACTATCGAGATGCCATGCCATTTGCTAAATCAAGAGATGAACGCCTTGTTTATCAAACAGAAAACAATATTGCGCTTATTTACCTTAAATTAGAGCGCTTTTCTGAAGCCTTGGTTACCTTCGAAAATTATAAAGACTATGCCAAAAAAAATAACCAACATTTAAATGAGTCTTTTGCATCAACCAATATAGCATTAGCTCTGATCGGACTTAACAAGTACGATGAGGCATTAAAAATATTAGATCAAGCAATTGCCTTACAAGAGCAGCATAATTTCACAAACCATTTAGCCACAAGTTTAGTATTAAGAGGAAAAGCACTCCGTTTAAGTAACCGTTTAGCTGACTCAGAAGCGGTGCAAATTCAAGCCTTAAAGATTATCAACGAGAAAGATATTGATAGCGAGTACATGAATGCAATTTTGTGCTTAGCAACGACCTATGATGCTCAAAACAATGTTAAAAAGGCAATAGAAATACTCACCTCTGTTGGTTTAAAAAATAATAAATATGTAGATTTCACTACCCAGCTAGATATTGCTAAATTTTCTTCACACTTATACGAAAAGCAAGGGAACTTTGAAAGCGCCCTATCTGCTTTTAAACAATATAATGAAATTAAAACCGCAGTGTTAACCCGACAAGCTAGCGTAAATATTGCAAAAGCATTAGCCGAGGCTGACTTAGCTGCAAAAGAAATACGAATTGCAGAACTCACCAAAGCAGAACAAATAAAAGCAACCAAAGCAAAGGCTTTTAAAGAACTGACAATTGCTATATCGATATGCTTAGTTGTTATTTTGTTTGGCTCATTCGCCGCAATTCATAGCATTGATAATAAAAATAAAAAGTTAGCCAATGCACTCAAACAACTCCATGATACCCAAAAGCACTTAATCGAAATTGAAAAAATAGCGTCTCTTACGGCTTTGGTTTCAGGTATGGCGCACCAATTAAATACGCCTATCGGCACAATTGTCACTGCCAGCTCTTTAATTGATGAATATTTGCTATCAATCTCAGAAAAGTTCAAGGCTCAGCAGCTTACCAGTAAGTGTTTTCACCAATTCATTACTCACACAGCCAGTGCAAAAGAATTGGTCATAAGTAATATTAATCGTCTGGCAAGTATTGTCGAAGAGTTTAAGGCACTCAATGTGTCAATTGCTCTTGATAAACCACCCGTTGAAATTTCATTGCCTGATTATTTGAAGCAACAACTCTCTTTTTTAGATAATTATTTAGGTAAGCAAATCTCATACTCTGTTACAGGTAGCAAAGTATCCATTGTTTCGCACCCCTCTATCATCACAGACGTACTTAAAACCTTGGTAATAAACAGTTATGAACATGGTTTTAAAAATCAGGACAATGGCAGTGTTAATATGCACCTAGTTGAGCATGGAGACTACGTAGATATTGTCTATCAAGATAATGGCGTGGGTATTAAAGATGAGATTTTGTCAGAAATATTTACACCTTTTTACACCACAAACTTAGGTGAGCAACACTTAGGTTTAGGCTTGAATGTGGTATTCAACGCTGTTCAATATAACTTAAAAGGTGAGATATGCGCCGAGTCATGTGAACACGGCGCACGATTTATTATTACTCTGCCTCTAGATATTCGTTTAGTTACAAACAATCAAGAGGCATTTGATTAGCCAGTATTACGCATACCCGCTGCGATGCCTGTCATGGTGATCATCAAGGCATTGTCGATATCACCCTCAGAGCTTTCATCTGCTTCACGTGAACGGCGCAACAACTCAACTTGTAGTAAGTTAAGCGGATCGGTATACGGATTACGAAGCGCAATAGACTCTTTAATCCAAGGTTGATCTGCCAGTAAGCTTTTTTGTGGGCTGAGTGACTGTACAAGTTCAATCGCTTCACTTAACTCTTGGCGAAGTTTTACACCAAGTGGTCGATATTGCTCAGTGACTAATGCATCGTCATAATGTGCACTTAACCAGCTATCAGCTTTACTGAATACCATTTCAAGCATCTCTAAACGAGCACGGAAGAAAGGCCACTGTAAACTCATTTCATGAAGTGTTTCAATCCCATACTTATCAAGCGCAGCCTTAAGCCCTGTTAATGCCCCAAGCCATGCAGGCAGCATCAATCGGTTTTGACTCCAAGCAAATATCCAAGGAATTGCACGTAGGCTTTCCACGCCACCATTAGGATTTCGCTTCGCAGGACGTGAGCCAAGCGGCAATTTCGATAGCTCTTGCTCTGGGGTTGCCATTCTAAAGTAAGGTACAAAGTTTTCATCATGGCGGACAACTGCACGGTAATGCTCACATGACTCATTACTGATAAGCTTCATAACATCACGCCACTCGCTTTTAGGCTCTGGTGGCGGCAATAAGTTACTTTCAAGCACTGCTCCGGCATAAATGTTTAAGCTTTGTAGTGCCACAGCTGGTAAACCAAACTTAAAGCGGATCATCTCCCCTTGCTCAGTTACGCGCAAACCCCCTTTTAAAGAACCCGGCGGTTGTGAACGCAATGCTTGTGCGGCAGGTGCACCACCACGACCAACAGTACCACCGCGACCGTGGAATAAAACAAGCTCAATACCACGTTGTTCAGCTAATTGAACGAGCTTATCCATTGCTTCATATTGTGCCCAGCCTGCGGCCATCATACCGGCATCTTTTGCCGAATCAGAATAACCAATCATAACATTTTGCTGATTTTGAATATGACCACGGTACCAAGTGTTATCCAACAGGCATTCAATTACATCTTTACCTGCATTTAAATCATCAAGCGTTTCAAAAAGTGGGGCAACAGGCAAATTGAACGTACAGCCGCTCTCTTTAAGCAATAATTGCACAGCTAATACATCAGATGCTGTGCGAGCCATTGATATTATATAAAGGCCAAATGTCTGTGAATCCTGAGCAGCAATAACATCAAAGGTATCAAGAACCTCTTTCACTTCTGGGCTTGGTTGCCAATGTTTCGGAATGAGCGGCCTACGAGAGTTAAGCTCTGCAAGTAAGAAGGCTTGCTTGTCATCTTCTTGCCACTGGTGATAATCACCTAAACCTAAATAACGTGTTAATTCAGAAAACACATCACTATGGCGAGATGAGTCTTGGCGAACATCAAGCTTAGCAAGTCGCAGGCCAAAGCTGTTTACGCGGCGTAAAACATCTAATAGCAAACCATCTGCGACAACTTTCATGTTGTTTTTAAGCAATGAGCGATAACAAACATCTATCGGTTGCTTAATTTGTGCTATGTCAGTGATCAAGTCTTGTGCATCAGTACGCTTTTGTTTGATCTTTGCCCCCAAGTGGGCAACCGTTTCAACAATTTGATTTCTTAGGTTTTTAAGAACAGCACGGTAAGGTTCAAATTCTTGTCCTGCAAGTGCTATTAGCTCATCACTGGCTTCTGACATTGATAACTCATTACTGAGTGTTTCAATGTCGCGGGAATATAAATCAAGTGCCATCCAGCGGCCATGATCAAGCACTTGCTGAGTCACTTCGGCAGTTACAAATGGGTTACCATCACGGTCACCGCCCATCCAAGAAGTAAACTCAATGGGGCTATAATCAATAGGTAGCTCTAGATTTAGTTGAGATTTAACATCTTGACTAAACTCGCGTAAAAAACGCGGCACAGCATGCCAAAGGCTATTTTCAATAACTGCGAAACCCCATTTAGCTTCATCAATTGGCGTTGGTCGTGAGCGACGAATATCATCGGTGTGCCATGCTTGGCTTATTAGCTGTTCTATGCGATTTAAAAGCTCATCACGTTCGGTTGGTAAATTATCTTTGCGCTCAAGCGTCGCTAAGCAATCACTTAATTCAACGTGTTTATTGATCATAGTACGACGTGTCACTTCTGTTGGGTGAGCTGTCAGTACAAGGTTTATGTGGAGTTTTGAGAGAGTTTGCGCAAGGTTATTAGGGTCAACCTGCCCTTGTTTTGCCGCTGATGCTAACGCTTTTAATGTTTGAGTGAGAGGGTTTAGTTGGCAAAAACCAACGTCATTAAAGCGCGATACTGTATGAAATTGTTCAGCAACATTAGCAAGATTCAAAAAATGATTAAATGAGCGTGCAACCGGTAATAGTTCTTCATCTGTGAGAGCGTGTAGTACATCGATAAGTGCTTGCCTATCAGCTTCGTTACCACTACGTGACGATTTAGATAAAGCGCGAATCTCTTCTACCTTATCTAAAATGGCTTGACCCTGAGCATCTTTAATAGTTTGACCCAGCATTTGTCCAAGCATACTAACATTACCGCGAAGTGCAGCGTATTGTTCACTCATTCTCATACTCCTTTCTTTAACTAAGTTGAAAGTACTTACTGCACAGTATTTAAGCTTGCAAAAATGCCGCTAAATACTGATCCTTTTTATTAATATCATTGTCAGCGTTAATTTAATAGATCGAATTTTCTAACAAACTCGTAAAAAAGAATAACCAATATCTCAACATAAAAGTGTAATAAATACGCAGCTTGGTTAAGTGTTGCACTTTGCAATACAGTTAATTGGTAAAATGGACTTACCAATTAAAACGGTAAAATCCCCATGTGTTAAGGCATCCTTGATGTGCGCGTGGTCAACTTTTTACCTTTCACTTATTCTGCGCTTTAGCTTTGCCCTATGAGAAAAGGAGCTGCTGTCACTTTCTTATTGGCTGATAGTTTGTACGAAATTTTTTTCAAATATTTTTAAAACAGGTCAAAAATGCAACTATATATTCTTTGTGGAGCAAGTAGTGAGATTGCAAAAGCCTACTTCACAACACTCAATAAACATTTATCGTCATGTCTAATAGTGACAATTAGTCGACAACCTCAACCTTTGATTGATAGCTCAAATATAAAGCACAGCAATAAACACCTTCATTTTGAAACAGATTACAGCGAAGCTAGCTTATCGGCGATAGCAAAAACCCTTACAGAGCAACAGACCCCTTTGAGTGAGTTAGTTATTTTTAATGGGATTTTGCATGATCTAAACAACCAACCGGAACGTAAACTTGAACAAATTTCTGACACGCATTTTATTAATAGTATGCAAACAAACGCGCTACTGCCAATTCGCTGCGTAACGGCCTTTTCTAGATTATTAGATACAAAAACTAAAAGCGTCATCTGTGCACTGAGCGCCCGCGTGGGCAGTATTAACGATAATAATTTAGGGGGTTGGTACAGTTACAGAGCATCAAAGGCCGCATTAAATATGTTATTTAAATCAGCAGCAATTGAGCTTAACCGTCGTTACAAACAAAATCGTTGTGTGCTTTTCCATCCAGGTACAACGGATACACCACTATCAAAGCCTTTTCAGGTAAATGTACCTGATGGAAAGCTCTTTACCCCTGAGTTTGTAGCAGAACAGCTATTTAAATTTCTGTCAGACACTCGCTTTTTAGCTAATTTTGACAACCCTGCTTATTTTGATTGGCAGGGACAACCCATAGATTGGTAATAAGGAACTTCATGCATTTAACAAAACAAGCAATTGCAAACCTTGATAGCCGTTATCGCGCTCATTTAATTAATAGTTTATCAGGGTTCAAAAGTGCTAATTTGATAGGCACTCAAAATTGCCATAATCAAACAAACCTCGCTATCGTCAGCTCAGTATTTCATTTAGGCGCGCATCCTCCGCTAGTGGGAATGATAATCCGCCCTCATTCTGTACCGCGACACACCCTTGAAAATATTCTTTCAACAGGTTGTTACACCATTAATCAGGTTAATAAAGATATTTATCATCAAGCACACCAAACATCTGCACGTTATGATAAAGAAGAATCTGAGTTTGATGCTACAGGGCTAGAAACACAGTATTTGAATGATTTTTTAGCGCCTTTTGTTGCAAACAGTCGGTTAAAATATGCTGTTACCTTAAAAGAACATCACCACCTAGCTATTAACGGAACTGAGCTGATTATAGGTGAAATAACTGACGTACACTTAGATGAAAATTGCCTAGCTGAAGATGGCTTTATTGATATTGAAGCCATCGATACAGTCGCCGTAAGCGGGCTCGATAGTTACCATGTAACTGAACGTTTAGCCCGCTTAGCTTATGCTAAAAAGTAATCACTAGATTATAAATGGCTTAGGCGCATGGGTTAACATCTCAAAGCCAGATTCGGTGACAACTATGTCATCTTCAAGGCGCACACCGCCGTAGCCTGGTATATAAATGCCAGGCTCAATGGTGATCACATTGCCAACCTCAAGCTTGTAGTCCGTCAATGTGTTGATAAATGGCACTTCATGTAAAAATAGTCCTAAACCATGACCTAAGCCTTTACCCGCATATTCGCCAAAGCCCGCATCAGCAATCACCTTGTTTGATATAGCATTTAAATCTAAACAATTAATGCTTGGTTTAACCATTTCAAGTGCCGCATTTTGTGCATCAAGCACCGTGTTATAAATACGGGTTTGTTTTTCTGACGCTTCGCCAATAATGTAACTGCGTGTCATATCAGAGCGATAGCCATTCACAACCGCGCCAAAATCAAGCGTTACAAAGTCACCTTGCTTTAAAACCTGATCTGATGGATTACCGTGGGGCAAGGCTGAGCGCTCAGCAAACAGCATAATGGTTGCAAACGACATTCCTTCTGAACCTAGCTTTTGCATTCTAAATTCAAGCTCTAAGGCCAAGTCTCGCTCAGTTACACCTGGTTTAAAATAAGGTAACGTTTGTGCTAGTGCTTCATCAGCGATGGCTGCGGCCGCTTTGATTTGCGTAACTTCCCAGTCGTCTTTAACGCGTCTTAGTTTTTCTATTAAACCGTTTACAGCTGTTAGAGTGTGGCCGCTTAGCTCATCTGCCACACCTTGCCAAATTGCTACTGTCACATAACTTGCATCAAATGCGACATGGCTGTTTGGTTTAAGGTGCCTATTAATACAATGACCAAGGGTTTCGTTGTCTCTGTCTCGACAAACAACTTCAAAACCCGTTGTTTCTGCGATTGCACGTTGATGGTAACGATAATCTGTGATCAGCACACAATCATTTTGAGTGATTAATGCATAAGCGGCATTACCACTAAAGCCACTTAAGTAACGAATATTTTCATGACCTAGAACTAACATGGCGCTGTAATCGTGTTGTGCTAGCAAGGCTTTAAATTCAGCTTGTCTTTTTAAGTAATTAACTTGCATTGTCGCTCCTTATTTTTTGTGCATGCTAACAGTAATAACCATAAATACGAATATAATGCGATTAGTCGCAGTGAGTTTGCATCAAGTGTTTACTCAAGCCACAATGCACAAAAAAACCAAGGAGTACACGATGACAACATACGGTATTGGCACACAAACGCCAGAGCAGGCGCTTGACTCTTTGTCAGATATGACAACAGATTTAACCCCTATTCAAAATGACGAATTTTATGCACGTATCGCAAAAGCACAAGCGTATATGCAAGCAAATAATATTGATGCAATTTTTTTAAATGCAGGCACTAACCTTGCTTATTTTACGGGTATGCGTTGGTACGCAAGTGAGCGTTTAGTAGGTGCTATTTTACCCGCCAAAGGTGACGTGCAATACATAGCGCCGTTTTTTGAAATCGGCAGCTTAAACGATTTCATGGTGATTGATGGCCCAATTCGTGGCTGGCAAGAGCACGAAAACCCATACCAACTGTGTGTTGAAGTACTTTCAGAAATGGGTATTAGCAAAGATGGCACCCTTGGTATTGATGAAAGCGCACAGTTTTTCATCTACGACGGCATTAATAAAGCGAACAGCGATTACACCATTATTAACGCGCAGTGCGTGACTGCTCATTGCCGCATGCATAAATCGGCAAATGAACTTGCCTTAATGCAGCGTGCTATGGATATGACTTTAGAAGTACACAAAGCAACGGCAAGTATGCTTTATGAAGGCATTACCACCACTGAAGTTGAAGCCTTTATTAAAAAAGCGCACCAAAAGGTCGGTGCACCAGGTAACTATTTTTGTATTGTGCTATTTGGTGTTGCGTCATCTTTCCCGCATGGCGTTAAAAACCCGCAAACTCTTAAAAAAGGTGATGTGGTACTGATTGATACTGGCTGTAAAGTACATGATTACCTCTCTGACATTACCCGTACGTATGTATTTGGAGATGCCACCGAACGTCAACGTACGTTTTGGCAGCACGAGAAAAATGCCCAACTTGCTGCTTTTGCTGCCGCAAAAATTGGTGAGCCATGTGGCAAAGTAGACGATGCAGCAAGACAGTACCTAGCCGAAAATGGCATGGGGCCAGAGTATGAAACACCAGGCTGCCCACACAGAACAGGCCATGGAATTGGTTTAGATATTCATGAATGGCCATACCTTGTAGGTGGTAACCCTACCCCACTCGCTGCAGGCATGTGTTTTAGTAATGAGCCTATGCTTGTAATACCAGATGAGTTTGGTATTCGCTTAGAAGATCACTTTTATATGACAGACGAAGGTCCGCGTTGGTTTACCGAGCCTGCTCATAGCATCGATGACCCATTTGGTTTAGCTAAGTAAAATAAAAATAACTTCTAAAAGGCCAGTGTTCTGGCCTTTTTTGTATCTAAATTATTACAATCTTTAACAGTGTGAACATTTTAGAGACAACCTACCCGCTTTTATTGTGTTATGATTTTAAGAATTTAACCTAAATACCACACATAATTACGGAGAATAAATGGGTTTACGTTTTAAAGTCCCGCATACACTTATCTTACTGCTAAGTATGATGGTCATTGCACTTATTGCTACTTGGCTAGTACCACAAGGTTTTTTCACCACAACACTCAGTGAATCTGGTCGCGAAATGGTCGTTGCTGGCACCTATCAAACAGTTGAAGAACGCCATTACTTAACCCCCTGGGATTTATTACAAGCCATCCCCCGCGCGTTTGCTGCTGCTCAGGATGTTATTTTCTTTGTGTTAATTGTTGGCGGCGTCTTAGCTGTTGCACGTGCCACAGGTACAGTCGATGCACTTATTGGTAGACTTTTAGAGCGCCACGGCAAAAAGCCACAACGATTAATCTTTATGGTGGTATTTTGCTTTGCTTTAGCATCAAGCAGTATTGGTACCGCTGGTGAATACATTCCCTTTGTTATTATTCTCGTCGCGCTTTGTAAAGCAATGCGGCTAGACGCAATGACCGCTGTAGGTATGATAGTCGCAGGTTATGGTATTGGTTATGGTGTATCGGCATTTAACCCATTTACCGTATTAATCGCACAGCAAATTGCAGGGATCCCGGTTTACTCTGGGTTGTGGTTACGTTTAGCTATATTTATTCCATTTGTGCTCATTGGTTTTCATCATGTTTGGCAATACACCAAAAAGGTAGCTAACGATCCGTCTAAATCAATGATGATTGGCGTACCTTGCCCACTTGAAAATCAAACAGCCACCAGTTACCCAGCACTTGCCCTGCGCCATAAACTTATTTTAGGCAGCTTTATTATTACCCTTGCAATTGCAGTATGGGGCATCGCAACTAAGGGCTGGTATTTATACGAGCTAGGTGGTGTTTTTATTGCCTGGGGTGTGGTTGTCGCCATTTTAGGCAAACTCTCTGCTGATAAAGCAGCAAACAAATTTATAGAGGGCGTCTCTGATCTTGTTACAACCGCAGTCTTAATCGGTGTAGCACGTGGGATTGCCCTTATTTTAGAAGACGGCCAAATCCTCCATAGCTTGGTACATGGCATGTCGTTACCGCTATCTTATGTATCAGCAGAAATATCAGCAATTGGCATGTTAGTTATTCAAACCCTGCTTAATACCTTTATTCCTTCAGGTTCAGGGCAGGCTTATGTCACCATGCCACTGATGGCCCCGCTGGGTGATTTAGTGGGTGTACCAAGACAAGTAGCCGTACTTGCATATCAATTTGGTGATGGCTTTTCCAATATGATCATTCCGACCAACGCTGTACTTATGGGTATTTTAGGTATGGCAGGTGTGCCTTACGGACATTGGTTTAGGTTCTGCTTACCACTACTGATTAAACTAATGGTCGCAGCATCAGTTGTATTAGTATTAGCTGTAATGTTTGGCTATGGCTTAGATGTGCAGCCCACACTAAATTGAGTTAGTTGATTTTAAAAAAGCGCCTAGGGCGCTTTTTTAGTTTATATAAACTAATTTCTAGAATACATTTTAGATAGAAATGCGTTGGAGCTGAAGGACGGCTCTGTGACAAAACCAGAACATTAGGCGTAACTTGATTCTGCCCCAAAACGTGTTTGGCAAATGCCTCAAAAGAGCAAATTGCGGATGTTAACCAGTTAAAGTTTAATTGTCGGCTGTTCGAATATACTTGAGTTCCTTAATCTGCTTTTTTACACAAGATATCATTGGAAAATTAAGCTAGCATTCACTTTGATAATATGAGAGTTTTCTTAAGTAGTATTACAAGGCTTGCTTTGATCTTTTGTTTTGACCACTTCAATCAATGTTGTTGTTAGTATCTTCACTGAATTTGTTAACTGCATATTTTTATTAGAGACTTTATGACCGATGCCACTGAAACAATCAAAAAGCTTGCTGAGCTAAAAGATCCAGCTAGATTTGAGAGGCTCGGCACTGCATTTTTAAAAGCCTACAATCCCAGCAAATATGCATACACTAGCCATTTAGGTGTTAACTATAAAGGTAGTACAGTAAAAGCTCCCTTAGATAGTTTTTCTATTTATTACGACCGTGGTGAACTTTGCATCGCAGGTGCCGAATACACAGTAACTGAACTGAATGCACTACATGATAAGTTCTTAAAAGATTTAAGCACCGTTAAGGCAAAAAATCCTGAGATAGGAGCAACTGGGAACGAAGGTGATCTATTAAAGGCTATTAATAAAATTAAAGAATTTCGAAATGAATTTCCCGACATAAAAAAAGCAACCGTTGCGCTACTATCAACATTAGATCCTAAGCCAGAAACTGAGTTAGAAGCTCATAAGCTAGCAAAAAAAGATAACATTGAGCTCGAGATGTACAGTGGATCAACCATAGCTCACTTTTTAGATACAAAGCCAGAAGGGCAGTATCTAAGAAAAATGTACTTTGGAGATGAGCCAGATAAATTATCTGTTTCATTACTAAAAAATATCACTGAGCGGCAAATTACTCAGTACACTGCGACTTTTGAGGCTGAGCTCATAGTTCAAAGAGGTTTTAACCAAAGAGTTTTCACTAATCATACATTTATTGTAGGCGAATCTGGTACAGGTAAATCTACTATTGCTTTTAATACACTGAAACATAACTTTGAAAAAGACGTCGCTGGTATAATATTGTCTGAAAAGCTGGTTGAAGAATCTAGTTCTTTAGAAGAGGCCTTGACTAAACAGTTAACTTTATTTGAGGGTAATCTAAGTAGTGACGCGGGTTCTTTAGCGTTGGATATTGGCACACGTACACAGCCGATAATTATTTTCATCGATGATATAAATAATGCAGATTCACCCGTAAGCGTATTAAAAAAATTATTGAAATGGATTCCGATCAGTAAATCAAAAAAATGGGTATTCATTTGCCCTGTTCACCCCGTTCATTTGAATAAATTGGATCATAACGAAGAAAAAAAAATCAGAAATCTAACTCTATTTGTTGATTATTTTTCAAAGTGTGAAGCAAAAAAAGCAATTCAACTCAAAGCATTGAAAAATGGAATAGAGCTATCAGAATTAGATTCAGAGTCCATTTGCGCTTCCCTTGGCTATGACCCTCTATTAATTTCTTTATGTGATTTAACGAAGAAAATCGGGACTCACATTGAGATAATTGAAAACTATATTGCAAAAGAGCTACAAAAGGTAGCAGCTAGATTTGATGAATTATATGAAGAGGATGTGAAAGCATTATTGGATAATTTTGTTCGCGTTCTTTTATGCAAAGGAAACTTTCGTCCAAGCGTTCAAAACTTAAATGATTGGTATAAAGGCTCCCAGAACGATCTAACTACCCTAAAAAAGATATTTAAATTAAGCTCTTCTGTTTTTGTATCAAAGAAGAATGGGAGTAATTTTGTTTCCTTTAGGCATGATAGAGTGCGTTTAGCAATGATAGCTGATGTAATAACCAATGATTTAACGCTTGAAACAAAACCTGAATATTTGAGTGATCCTTTTTATGCGGAAGCAATTGGATTGGCATTAGTTAAAATAAAAAATGAACCAGAGTTTGTTAATTATCTTAAAAATATCAATCCATTAAGTTTGTTTTATGCATTAGCATTTTCAGCACACAATACATTTTTAGATACAAATTACCTTGTTAAGCGGGTTAATGAATGGATTATCGAAAGTGAAAAAAATACATTGGCAAACGAGTTTGTTTTATTTGAAGCAATTTACTTACTGTCCAAAATAGATGCTAAATTCGTTATTTCGATTTGCGATACTTTTACAAAAGTTACAAGGAATGAATTTTGGCTAATAGCAAAGTTTAGAAATGGGCACATAGAATCGGGACTTAATTTAGTTTTAAGGAATGATTTGGGTGTAACTATAGCAGGGAGAAAAGCGCTATTTGATCATATCTTTGGCACATATAGAGATTCTTACTGTGAACAAATCAAAGTATTGCTTAGTTCCGACATAAAGCAGATAAACACTCTGAATGCTTGCTTATTGTTAGCTGGTTATATAGGTGACCCTTCACTTGAACAATCTATACATGAAATATGGACAAAGGTTGACGATAAAAAATTGTATCTAAAAAGTTTTTTTTGGGCTGTATCGCGCTGCTATAAAAAAGCTGAGGCTTTATTACGTGAACTATTCGATCAATGGGTGTTATTGCCAGAGGTGCAAGAACCAATTGATGAACTCACATTAAACTCATTTGCCTGTTATGGTTTATCTTGGGCTTTTCTGGAATATAAGCCAGTTAATGCTCTTGCCTATTTCGTACAACGAGCAAGTCAAGATGAAAAGTTAGAATGGCCTATAACTTTCATGATTCGAGACTTCGAGGATTTGATAGCAATTGAGCATAAAGTAAATTTTTTGGCCAAAAATTATGATAGAACAAAAAAACGATTTTCTATAAATATTGAATTTATCGCAGACAATTTCAGACGTGAAAATATATTATCCGCAGACTCTAAAGGTTTTTTACAAAAAATAATTAAAGACAAAATGTCACCAGATGAAATACGTAAAGCTGCAACTAGTATATATAGCACTACTGCCGACCGAGCAGATCTAGCATTTTTGCAAACAATCGATTCAAGTGAACCTGAATATGAATGGGCTATTTTTGAAAGAGCTGTCCGAGGTGACTTGTCTACTATTGATGCAATAATGAAGTTGATTCCATCGAACAAAAATTTCTGGTGGCAAGTTGGTCAATATGTATGGGATGAAAGATTATCATCTTGCTTGGCTGCAACAATAAGTGATATTGATCAGGAAACAGATTCATACGAGATTTACATTCTCTCCAAATTTCTCATTAAACAAGAAGTAGAAGAAATAAGTAAGGTTCTGTTAGACAATTGGGGGAAAGTAAAATATATCAATGATTTTTTACAAGCTGCGTTGTTTACTGCAAACCCTAGACTAGTTGAATTGTTTCATAGAGAAGTTGAGCATTCCAATAACCCTAAAGGTATTTTTTCTCATATCCTTTCACATTACGGTGTAAAAACCAAAGGTGAAAATGGGATTACAAGATTAGAGCAGGTTGAAGTATTGTGGAAGTATAGAGATTATCTTAGTGAATTCGATATTTTACAACTCTGGGAGATTTGCAACAGAAATAAATGGTTTGATTTTAGAATAAGAGAAATAGATAAGGTCATTTTAACTACAACTTACACAGTAATATTAAACCTCGATAGTGAAGTTTTAGAAAACGCTTATACCAATAATAATTCAATCTCACATTGGGAGGCAGAACGTTGGTTTGAAGAATGCATTGAGGCTGGGTTATGTCATGAAGATATAGTAAATTTTATTTTAGATTGGTTCAAATCTAAATTGGACTTGCGAAGTTTCCAAGTCGTAAAATATATTGCGTCAGATAAGTTTAGTAGGAAAGATATAGCTGCTTTGGAACAAATCATGGTGAATATGAGCTCCTCAACTAGCCTTTTTCAAAACTTAGATTTTTGCGTCAAAAAAAGGACACTAAACTAGATGAATGAGCTTAATCGGAGATAAATCTGTTTTTAAGCATTTGTTTAGCAGTAGGCAGCAGACGTTTAAAAGTTTTGAACGAATTTCCGCTATATATGGCACAGAGCCGTCCTTCGGCTCTAAATTGTTTCTGTCCAAAAATGAGTTAAAACCTAAGGCTTTAACTTTACGTTCTATACAGCACTTTGATTACATGCCAGCCAAAGCGTGTTTTCACTAAATGTGGCTCTAAGATTTCGCCGCTGAATGCTACTTTGTCAAACTGTGGCACCATTTGACCACGTCTGAATTCACCCAAATCGCCACCTTTTTTACCCGACGGACAGGTTGAATGTTTTTTAGCTAAAGTCTGAAATTTAGCACCTTTTTTAAGTTGCTTGATAATGTCTTCAGCTTGTTCTTTATGCTTAACAAGAATGTGCAGTGCGTGCGCTGTATTTGCCATGGGAGATCTCAAAAATTTAAACGCGCGTATTTTATCACGGCTAAGCTAGTACAGCCACAAAGCCTACTTGCTTTTGTCTGAAGCTTCTAAAAAACCTTTCACTAAACAAAATTGTGCTAAATAATAACTACACATAATTGCGATATCAGCGTAAGAAAAGGGCATATAAAAACGATTCAAAGCCAGTATTGAGTCAGATATAACAAAAACCGCCCCACCTAATACTAAGAAGCCGTTCGATTTATCTGTCATCCAAGTAAGGCTTGCCATTATCATCAAAACAATCGTATAGAAAATCACAGGGATAAGCATTTCATTTAAAGTGGGATACAATAAGCAAAATACCCCTATCGCTAAAAATAAATAAAGCAGCAACACATCAATGCGGTACTTTTTAACGGGTAGCATTGTGATGATGTAAAATAAGTGACTAACAAAGAATGCAGCTAAACCGCCTATAAAAAGCTGTCCTGTATCAAGTGCTAGCAGTACATCCCCTAATGCGGAAAAGCTAAGAGCTAATAATAAAGTAATAACAGTACGACTTTGAAATTGCTCTCGATATTTAACTACCATCACAATTAAAAAGAGTATTGGCATTGCTTTTAATAGCGCAGTAACACCATGAGGAAGCGCAGGTTGTAACATCAATAGAGCGATGTAAAACGTTGCTAAGAGTAAATAGAGAATGTTCATTTTTTTGTTATTGTTGTTCGTTCCCAATAACGACAATAGCAAGCTTTAAATAAAAAGTTTATAGAAAATGCTGTTTTTGTTTTTCTGTCAGCAACCTGCACTGTGTTTGCTTTCCAAAAAACCGGTATCGGTTACGACCAACCCAATCATAAAAACGATCACGCAAGCCTTTTGGGATTAGATAAAACACTTTAGCAAGGGAAAATGGAAAACCTAATTTAGTGGCAATAAATAACACAGCATCACTTTGTTTATATAGCTGGTTTTTATCAATCACTAACATTGAGGAAAGTGGATCGTCAACTTGATGCGCCTTTAATAAACGTTCACCTTTATCACTTTGCATGGGGCATAACTTAAAGGTTATTTGCTTATCAAAGCGAAGAATAAAGCGCACACAAAAATGGCACAGGTTGCACTGACCATCAAACAAGATAATTGGGCTGCTCGTTTGCAAACTTAACCACTGACTTGTACAACTTGTTTGCCCGTTAAGCCACCAGCAAGTTGTTTATTTAATGCAGCTGAAACAGCTTCAGCGGTAAAATCTACAGCATGAATTTGCGGCAATTTGATCTCGCCTCTGGCTGCATTATCAAGTAATAAATTACCCATAAAACTCAGCCTTTGCTGAGCACATAAGCTATTTGCAAGCCACGCACCACCTAACGATACAATGCCAATGTTAGGTGCACGCCTAAACATGAGCTCTTGTTCAAATTTAGGTAGTTCATTTAAACACGCAATGTGGCCACAAAAACGCATTAACTCAACGTTACGAATGGTGGTATCGCCACCAATACAGTCAAGCACGGCATCAAAACCTTGGGGGCCAAGCTCACGACGAATTTTATCTTCAAGTTTTGGGTCTTTGTAATCAAACACCACATCAGCACCTAATTGCTTAAGTAACTTATGATTGTGTTTGCTGGCAGTGGTAAACACTGTTGCCCCACGTTGCTTAGCAAATTGAATAGCAAACTGACCTACACCACCTGCGCCTGCATCAATAAACAGTGAATCCCCTTCGCTTAGCTGCAACTTATCAAGGGCAATTAATGCCGTCATACCTGAACACGGTAAGGTTGCGGCATCGCACGGTGAGACGTTATCTGGCACAACCGACACTGCATAGTTTGGCACTGTTGTGTATTCAGATAACACACCTTGGTCACCAAGGCTAGCGTGCCACACAACACGTGCGCCTACGCCAGGAAACACACCTTTATTGGCATGAATCACAACACCCACAGCATCATGACCAAGTATATGGGGATAACTCCACTTGCAAAACCCCTGCTTTGCAAAGTTAGCATCCCCATGGTTTAAGCCCACATATTCAACTCTGATCAAAAGTTCGTTGCCTTCAGGGCAAGGGACTGGCACAGATAACTCCGATAACGCGATAGCGTCATTAGGCTCAAGCAGTGCTAGTGCGCGCATTGTTGAAGGAAGATCAGTGTTTTGTTGAATATGTGACATTTAATACTCTGGGTTAAAGGTTGTTTAGTTCAAAGCTCCAGCGACCATTAAACGCTTGATAAGCGCTCACTTTGGCCTGCAATGAAGCAATTGTTGAATCAACAGCATTTTCTTGCGCTATTAAAACATCCTGTCGAGCATCTAACAACTCTAAGTAAGGAATTTGCCCTTCTTCGTACATTGCTTGTGCTTGACCAAATGCTTTATTCGCATAATTAAAACGCTCGTCAGCGAAGTTTAACTGCTCACTTTGTTTGACTAACCTTTGCAGCGTAAGTTCACTGTCGCTTATCGCTTTTAACACTTTACTTTGGTAATCGCTATAAGCCGCTTCACTTAAAAATTGCTGCGCATCACGTTGAGCTAATAATGCAGGATAACTCAGCAATGACCATTCAACTTTTGGCGTTACTTGCCATTGTTGCACGGTATCTTCTAAACCATTGCTAGTTAAGCTAACCACACCTGCAAACCCTGCCAGACTAATATCGGGCAGTAACGCTTTGGAAGCTGCAACACTCAGTGAATAAGCCTGACTAAACTGATACAAGGCACTGGTGATATCGGGTCTCAGTGCCATTGCTTCACTGGCTTTATTAAACGACACGCTAAATTCGTGGCTTAATAACTCAGGCTCTTCTATCAATGATATGTCACTTGCCAGTCGCCCTGTTAGCACCGCAAGGGTTGCCAAGTCGCGATATTGCAAATAACTAAGCTCAGGTATAAGCGCTTGTTGCTGCTTTAACTGCGCAAGGGTACGGTTAAGATCGAGCTCATTCGCAACACCCTCCTCTACTCGCGCTTTGAGCACATCAATACTTTGCTCAAGCGCTTCGATTTGCATCTCAATAATCGCTTGCTTTTGCACATTACCTTGATAGCTTACATAGCCTTGCACTACGGCAGAAACCACTTCAACCTGTAATGCTCTTAGCTGTTCTGCTTGGTTGAGTGCCCCCGCATTAGCAGCATCGACTAACGCTGTAATACGGCCAAACAAATCAAGCTGCCAGTTTACGTTAACACCAGCGTTTGATTGGCGCGTAATTGCGCCATCTAAGCTGCTGCGCTCTGCGCCTACGCTTAGGCTGCCCTGCGGATAATAATCCGCACGGGCTGCACCTAAACGGGCAATGGCTGCATCAAGTTGAAGTTGACTGGTTTTTAAATCGTGATTCATTGCTAATGCATCAGTCACTAAATTGTTTAACTGCGCTGAATCTAAACGGCGCCACCAGTTATTTTCGCTCGCACCTTGGTTTTGTTCACCAATTTGTGTATCGCTAACAAATTGTGTCAAGCTCACTTGCTGCGCTTGCATATCGACGCTTTGTGCGCAGCCTGCGAGTGCACCAGCTAACAGCATTGCACTAACTAGTTTGCCGTGTCTCAAGATTGCATGAGAAAGCTTATGCATCGTGTTGCTCCTTCTGCGATTTTTTAGTTACTAACATATAAAATACCGGGGTGAACAATAAGCCAAACACAGTTACACCAATCATGCCTGAGAACACTGCGTTACCCATAGCATGACGCATCTCAGCACCAGCACCTGTTGCTAAAACAAGGGGGACAACACCTGCCGTAAAGGCTATTGACGTCATTAAAATTGGGCGAAGTCGTAAGCGACACGCTTTAATTATGGCTTCAAGGTGAGACATTCCCGTTTTATGCTGATCTCGTGCAAACTCAACCATCAAGATGGCGTTTTTACTTGCTAGCGCAACCAGTACAATTAATGCAATTTGCGTAAAAATATTGTTGTCATCACCGACAAACCACACACCTAACAAAGCCGAGAAAATCGTCATAGGCACAATCAGAATAATCGCCAGTGGTAATCTTAAGCTCTCGTATTGCGCAGCGAGCACCATAAACACAAGCAATACTACCAGTGGGAAAACATACACCATGGTATTACCCGCTAATATTTGCTGATACGTTACTTCTGTCCACTCAAACTCAATACCATTTGGTAATGTCTCTGCAAGGATTGCTTCTATCGCATGTTGCGCTTGGTCAGAGCTATAACCTGGCGCTGGGCTACCATTTAATTCAGCTGTAGGATAACCGTTATAATGCATTACACGATCTGGACCGGTTGTTGGCGTGACCGTTAATACAGAACCAAGAGGCACCATCTCACCCATGCGGTTACGCACTTTAAGATTCAAAATTTGCTCTGGATCTTGGCGATAATCAGCATCAGCTTGTGCATTAACCTGATAAGTACGACCAAACAAGTTAAAGTCATTCACGTAAACAGAACCTAAGTACACTTGTAAGGCATTGAATACTTCATCAAGTGGAATACCTTGAATAAGCGCTTGCTCACGGTCGATATCGATATCCATTTGTGGCACTTGAATTCTAAAGCTTGAGTAAAGTCCCATTAATGCAGGGTCTTGCTGCGCTTTATTAATGGTTGCTTGTAAGCTGTTAAAGAGTGCTTCAAAGCCTTTATTAGCACGGTCTTCAATTTGCAGTTTAAAGCCACCTGTTGTACCTAAACCTTGAATTGGCGGTGGCGGAAATACCGCAACAAATGCTTCATCGATAGTCGCAAACTTTTGATTTAACTGCGCCGCAATCGCCATTGCTGACATACTCGGGTCTTGACGCTCTTCAAAAGGGGCAAGCGGAGTAAATACAATGCCGCTATTTGGACTATTAGTGAAACCATTCACCGATAAACCAGGGAACGATACTGTGTTTGCAACACCGGGTACTTGTAATGCAATTTTTTCCATTTCTTGCACGACTTCCTGGGTTCTGTCTAAGCTTGCCGCATCAGGCAACTGCGCAACAGCCACTAAATATTGCTTATCTTGCTGTGGAATAAAGCCACCTGGTACCGCATCAAATAATTTAACTGTGCCACCGACAAGCGCAACATAGGCAACTAATACAATCACACTCATACGAATCAGTTTTTGCACCAGCTTTTCGTAGCCATTGGCGCCTTTATCAAACAAGCGGTTAAAAGGTTTAAACAGCCAATTACCGAATACACGGTTTAATAACGTCGTTAAACGGTCTGGTTTTGCATCATGACCTTTTAATAATAACGCCGATAACGCTGGCGATAATGTTAACGAGTTAAATGCTGAGATAACCGTTGAAATTGTAATAGTTAACGCAAATTGCTTATAAAATTGACCAGATAAACCTGTAATGAAAGCAGTAGGAATAAATACCGCACACAGTACGAGTGCAATGGCGATAATTGGTCCTGTAACTTCGGTCATCGCAACTCGGGTTGCTTCAAGTGGTGATAAACCTTGCTCGATATTACGCTCAACGTTTTCAACTACAACAATGGCATCATCAACAACAATACCAATGGCAAGTACCAAACCGAATAGCGATAAGGTATTAATTGATACACCTAGCCATTGCATTACTGCAAACGTACCAATCAAAGATACCGGTACTGCAATCAGTGGGATTACCGATGCACGCCATGTTTGTAAAAACACCACGACAACGATTACCACTAATGCAATTGCTTCAAGCAGTGTTTTGATAACAGCATCAATAGAACCACGTACGAAAATAGTTGGGTCATAAACAATGTCGTATTCAACACCTGCCGGAAAGTCTTTTGATAATACTTTCATGGTTTCACGTACTTGATCAGACAGCTCAATCGCATTAGAACCCGGACGTTGGAATACCGGCATAGCAAGCGCAGGTTGACCATCTAACATTGCTCTCAGTGCATAGGTGTCTTGACCTAATTCAAGGCGTGCAACATCACTTAAGCGTGTAAGCTGACCTTGCTCACCCACTTTGATGATCACATTTTCAAATTCTTCTTGTGAGCTTAAGCGCCCTTTTACATTCATCAAAATTTGAAATTGATTACTTTTCGACGTAGGTTGAGCACCTAGGCTACCCGCAGCAACCTGTTGGTTTTGCGCGCGTAATGCATTTACTACATCCATTGCTGTTAAATCGCGTGCCGATAGCGCATCTGGGTTAAGCCATACCCGCATTGAGTATTGACCACCACCAAACATACGTACATCACCCACCCCAGGAAGGCGTGCAATTTGGTCTTTGATATACAAATCAGCATAGTTCGCTAAGTAAGTTGTATCATGCGTTTTTTCTGGTGAATATAAATGCACCACCATGGTTAAATCTGGTGATGATTTTTCTGCTACAACACCTAAACGCTGAACTTCTTGTGGTAAGCGTGGTAGTGCACTATTTACACGGTTTTGCACTTGTACTTGTGCGCGGTCTAAATCAGTGCCTAACGCAAAGGTTACCGTTAACGTCATACGGCCATCACTGGTTGCTTGCGAAAACATATACAACATGTTTTCTGTACCATTGATTTCTTGCTCAAGCGGCGTTGCCACCGTTTCAGCTATCACCGTCGGGTTTGCACCTGGGTAACTTGCTGTTACAACAACCGTTGGCGGTACCACTTCAGGGTACTCACTCACTGGCAATTGAAATAACGAGATTGCCCCTGCGATGAGAAAAATAAGCGACAGCATCGCTGCAAAGATGGGTCGCTGGATAAAAAAGTGTGAAAATTTCATTTTGCCCTACTGTTTTGCAACCAAATCTGAATGATTATTTGAAAGAGTGAACGCAATACCATCGCTATTAATGGTTACTGTGTTTGGTGAAATTGGCATACCAGGGCCAACACGCGCAGGACCATTCACAGCAATCACATCGCTTTCGTTTAGACCCGATGTAATCGCGCGTAAGCTGCCGTAACGCTCACCTACTGTCACTAATTTATATTCAAGAACATTGCCCTCACCCACAGTGAGTACAAAGCGATTCTTTAAATCAGTCCCAATTGCACGCTCAGGCACGATAACTTTTTCGCTTACTTTATCTGCGGCAAGCTTAATACGTGCGAATGAACCTGCACGCAGTTGTTGCTCATCGTTTTCGAACACCGCACGCACACGAAGAGTACCGGTAGTTTGATTGATTTGGTTATCAATGAAGTTGATTTTGCCATTGAAGTTAAAGCTGGTTTCACCCACTTTTTGCATCACAACTGCTTGTCCACTTTGCGCTGTTACATCAGCAAATGACTGGTTCCACGTGCGCTCATCAATATCAAAATAAGCATACATTTGCTGGTTTGACACAATGCTGGTTAACACACTTTGACCAGCAAGTACGTTGTTACCTTTGGTGATATTCGCGCGTGATACCACACCATCAATGGGTGAACGCACTTGGGTAAACTCTAAATCAAGCTCTGCCGAAGTAAGCTCAGCCTGTAGTGCTAGCAACTGCGCTTCGCGTTGTCTAAGCGTTGATTTACGAGATTCAGCTTGCTCAGTTGAAATCGCTTTACGCTCTGTTAAGCGCTCCGCGCGTTTGGCTTCACTTTTAGCTTGCTCAAGTGCTGCCTTAGCACTTTCGATTTGTGCTTTTAGGCTATCAACCACTGCAGCAAAAGGACGTGCATCAAGAGTGAAAAGCAAATCCCCCTCTTTCACGCTGTCGCCTTCTTTAAAATTAATTTTATCAATAACACCCGAAACACGCGGCATAAGTGCAACTTCTTGTGGCGCTTCTAAACGCGTTGTATAGGTGTGCCAATTTTGCACTGGTTTAACAAGTACTTTTGCTACGTCAATGGGTTGTAAATGTTGTTGCTGCGCTGCTTGGTTGGCTTCTGTACCGCACCCAGCAAGCGTTAAGCTCGCAATGGTCACCGCCACTGCAAGAATAGATTTGTTCATCACGACTCTCCTGTTAATAGATTGGAGACAATGTTACGGAACTAATTAGCGGATAAAAATGATAGATTTTTAAATTCATTAATGCCAGAATGGCACCAATAAAATTTAAGGAACTGCTATGGATACCACCAGCCGCTTATTAATGTTGCTTGAAGTGATTGAACGAGGCTCATTTGCTAAAGCAGCAGAGTCTAGGAATATAGACCGCTCGGTCATATCAAAACAAATTAGCCGCCTTGAAGATGAATTAGGGGTGCGCTTACTTAATCGTACCACGCGCTCGTTTTCATTGACTGCCGCGGGTGCTGAAATGGTAAAAAAAGCAGCCGAACTCAGAGATTTGTTATCAGATACCGTCAGACTTGCTGAGAATTATCACCAAGAACCCCGTGGTACATTAAAAATTACCTCATCAAGTATTATTGGTAAACGGTATATTCAGCCAGTAATTAACGACTTTCAAAAACGCTTTCCGCAAGTTGAAGTAGAGCTTCGTTTAGACGATAGACTGATTGATTTAGTGTCAGAAGGCTATGATTTGGCTTTTCGTGTTGGCGAGCCAAAAGACTCGTCATTTATAGCTCGTAAAATTGCCCGCAACCGAATGTTACTACTGGCCTCACCGGAATTTATTGAAACCTACGGCATGCCAAAACATGTTGAAGATTTAAAAGACCTGCCTGCTGCCAGTTATTCGAGCCCAAGTAAACGTATTAGCGGGATTCGCTATCGCGATGCCAAAGGCGATGTTGTTGAGCAAAACATTAAAAGTGTTTTTCGTGCTAACGATGCCGAAGTACTTCTTATGAAAGCCATCTCAGGTAATGCTTATGTTCTTGCACCAGCGTTTATTCTTGATGATGAAGTAAAACGTGGTGATTTAGTGCCTATTTTAACCGATATGGAATTACTCGATTACAGCGCAGTATACGCGGTTTATCCGCACAGAGATTTACCTGTAAGAACGCGGCTATTCTTTGATGCGATGCGTGAATTCATCGGTAAAGATATCCCTATATGGGAAGCGAATATTCCAGAGTTTGATAGCATGTACAAAGGTAGTGCGTAGTATCTTAACTCGCTTTATCACACTTAAGCGCTTGTTGATTTAACTCATAGGCTGTTACTACCCTGTTTCGCCCCTGTTTTTTTGCTTGGTAAAGCGCATCGTCTGCACGTTTTATGAGATTTTTAAGCGTTTGGTTTGGCATATAACAAGCAACGCCAATACTGATTGTTAAGTTTATCGCTTGTTCATCAATAGTGTGAATAGTCTTTGATAAATTCTCTCTAAGCATGTCCGCAAACTCATAGGCGCTTTGCGGATCACTATGGGAAAGGAATATAGCAAACTCTTCTCCGCCGATGCGGAAAATAACGTTTTTATTGATTTGCTCAGCAAAAAAAGCCGTTACATTAATTAATACGCGGTCACCGACTCCATGACCAAACTGATCGTTTATTTTTTTAAAATAATCAATGTCGATCATTAATACATATGTGCCAGGTTTATCAGCCAAATCCACTTCAAAGTAGTGAGTCATTGCTAAACGGTTACCAGCCCCTGTAAGTGGATCTAAAAGTGCTAAATTTTCAAGCCGTTTTCCGTACTCTGCCCGACTATTTTCAAAGGTATGAGACACTGCCCAGATACTAATATAGGTAAACGAAAAATTAAGTAGAAAGTTAATCGTATTCAAAGGCTCTAAGCTCTGCTTAGTGCCGAGAATTAATGCTTGAACAACTGCCACTATAAGCGAAAAAACAACGCCGTATTGTTTACCTAGCAATAGGTAAAACAAAATTGGTAACGAGCACGTCCAAATGAACAACAAGCTTTTGATATTACTGAAATAAGTACCTAATGTAACTAAGACAGTTAGGAAAATAGATAAAGTAAGCGATTGCCACAAATGACCAGTGCGCTTACGTGTGTACAAATAGATATAAAAACAAAAAGCCGCAAAACCAACTTCTAAAATACCGAGTAGGTAAAAGTCGTTTATAAAAAGATTAAAAAAAGCAAAAATACTTGCAAGGATCCCCAAACAAAATCCCATCCATTTAAGAACGTTATTTCGTAAAGCTTCGGTGCCACGCAGTGCGCCAATATCCATTATTAATCTCATTAACTTTGTTATTGACTAATTTTAACGCGAAACCAGTATTTTCGGAACATTTTTATTTAATGCAATAATATGAACAATTTAAATACTCGACTAAGAGTGACGATTATGAAAAAGTCCGATCTATCAGATTAGAAAGTTACAACAGCGAGCTGCACACTAACTCTTTTCTTTAAAATAAAAACGGACTACAATAAAAATTACCCAAAACAGATACCCGCTAAGACTATGATCATTTCATTACTTGCTACGACCCTAGCAATGACAGAACCTAGTAACCTGTTACTAGAAAAGCAAGTAAATAATTTATGGAACAGTTTATCCAATGACCCCCAGAGCAAGCCAAATATAGATTCACTTAATCAGCTATTTAAAGAAAATGCTATCGTTGTTGGTATAACGTATAAAAATGGAGAGGCGTCATTTAACTTGATGCAAGCAAGTAAATTTATTGCGAGCCAAAATAGAATAAAACCTAACGGTTTTTATGAATGTGAAATATCACGAGAACTTCGTGTGTCAGGGGATTTTGCGACGGTTTTAAGCGTGGTTGAATCTCGGCGTAACCTAGAACAAAAAAAAGCTGACTTTACAGGCCTTAACAGTATGCAATGGGTCAATGTAGGGAATGATTGGAAACTTATATCACTCTATTACTACCTGCCCTATGACGAAAAAGGTGACCTTTTATTGAGCGGCACGCCTGGCAAATGTTTAAATCAGCAAACAAGATAAGCCTGCTTTTTAACATCACTGAGCTTAATTCAAGGTAATAAATATTTAGTCATCAATTAGATCACTCACTTGTTCGATTAATTCATCAAACTCGTCATGAATGTTACGTCGCTGCTTCTGTGTGAGGGTTCCTTTTAACGCGACAAGTAGCTCCACATAGTTATCAAGGTTCTCATCATCAGCCTTAATTAGCGCTTCGCTCATATACAAACTGCGATTATTAATTATCACCGCTAGGGCTTGGCCAAAATCTTCTCGTTTACTCTCTGCTGTAAAGAGTTGTTTTAGTGCATCCAAACGTGTTTGCTTATATTCCAGCCAAAGTAAAGAGGTTTCAATTCGATCGTTAGCTGCTGTTTCAATTAACTTTTTTTGCTCATTAGAGAGTTTTCCGAGCCATTCTTTATAATTTTCAAGATTCTCTTCTAAGCGTTCTTTTTTATGCTCTGCAAGTGTTTTCTTTTTATATTCCTCATACTCATCGTCAATTGAGGCTTGGATAGCAGCAACAAATTCAGTGCGCTGTTCTATCGACAACGAGTTAGCTAAATTGATCAGATCAGGTTCAAGCTTTTCAACTAACGTTTGCCAATGTTGTTTAGCTTGCAAGAAGTGTTGTTTTAACTGTTGTTGATTAACATCTACATCAAGCATCGATTTTAGACTCTCTAAATCTTTCTTGTATAAAGGTAACTGTGTTTCCCTGTGCCAATCTCTGCTGGTTTTAACTATTTGCTTAAATTTGTCTGACTGCTGAGAATTTAGATCAACATAATCATCAATCCAAAAGCCTGATAACCAACCCAGATTGTTATATGTAAAACTGGCAGAGCATCCTACCGTGGCAAAAACTAAACATAAAATGACGAAATATTTTAATAAATTGTTCATTGTTCTTTTTCTAAACCTTGTTCCTAATGAGTACTTTAGCAAGTTAATAGACTGTGTAAATATTATTTGGCCAACTTAAATGAAATTAATTATCATTTAACTATTGACGAATGCGAGAACCTAAGTAATAATCGTTATCAACAACTTGGTTCACTTCAAAATTCTCACAGCAAAATCAATGCTTATAAAAGATTGATATTGCTTCGCCAAGTTTGTTCAAGATGTAACTCTTGATTGTAAGTTGCTTCCTCGACCCGAGCATCGACATAAAACGTTACACTTTACTTGCTACATTGCTCATATCGGTGACGGTAGATATGACACGAAAAAGCCCGCTAAGGGCTTTTTTTATTTCTTTAATTTTTCTGTAAAATCTGTATCTTAGGCCTACTTAAAATTTTTAAAGCATGCCATTGCTGCTAAATTGGGCAATTGAAGTGGTTGGGTCTAAACTAAAAGTGATGTTTCGCCCTTTGCTACGATGGCAATGCAATTATCAATAAAAGTTGATATTTAAACACACATTTGGAGGCCGACTATGTTCAAGCCTAATTTAAAATCACTCATACTTTGTGGTGCGCTAATTATTTCACCTTTAGCAGCAAGTGCTAGTTTCGAAGACGCCCAACTAGCCGCTAACGAGGGACGATTTGAAGAAGCTCTACAGACGTATAATTATATGGCTGATAGAGGTTATGCCCCTGCCATGTATGAACTTGGCAAATTATACGAAGGTGGTTTTGGCGTAAAACGTGACTACCATAAAGCTGCTGAGCTTTATCAAAAGGCAGTTAAGAAAATTCATGCTGACTCTATGTTTGCCCTCGGCGTACTCTACCAAGAAGGCAAAGGCGTGAAGCTAGATAAAGAAAAAGCAATTTCACTTTTTGAAATGGCGGCGCAAAAAAATCACCCTGCAGCACAGTACAATTTAGGTGTGATGTACGCGAATGGCGAAGGTGTATTACAAGATTACCGTACAGCCATGAGTTGGTATCAAAAAGCAGCTGCGAACAACTTTTCCCTGGCGCAGTTTAATATGGCACTGATGTATTATGATGGCTTAGGCGTTCCTAAGAATCTCGAAAAATCATATATTTGGAATACTATTGCTGAATACAACGGCAATATGGATGCAAGTCATAGCCGTAAACTAGACGAGCGAAACATGATGCCAGCAGAGGTTGAAGCAGCAAAAGAAAAGGCTGATGCCATTTACGCTAAAATTCAAGCAGGTCTCTATGCGCCTGATGGACGTCTGTAATGTATGGTACTTGCGCCTACTGGCGCAAGTACATCCATTTTAATAGCTTTATTAATAATTTATTTTGTTTTAACAGCATTGATGTGCGCGGATTAAACTTTCCTGACACCAGTGTATTGCGAGCATGGCTAAAAGTCTTAAACCCCTCTATGCCATGATAATGCCCCATTCCAGACTCACCAATACCGCCAAACGGTAGTTGATCCGCGGTTACCTGCATCAAAACATCATTAATCGCAAGTGTACCACTTCGTATTGCCGCACTAAGATCAGAAATGACCGTCGAATCATGACCAAAAATATACAAAGCCAACGGATGCGGACGACCATTAATATAGGTGGTTACTTGGCTGAGTGAGTCATAGCTCATAATTGGTAATATCGGTCCGAAAATTTCCTCTTGCATGACTTTCATATCATCACTTACTTGAGTGAGAATATGCAAACCCATACGATGCTTAAGCTCATCAGCCGTATTCTCTTCGTGAGCTGTAAACAATTGCGCGCCCTTTGCCTGTGCATCTTCTACATAGCTAGATAAACGAGCAAAATGTGCATCGGAGATTATTGAGGTTAGGTTTTTTCCTTCAACACCTTGCTGATAATGCTGTTTATAAAGTTCACAAAGCTGCTGAATAAGTTGGTGCTCTAGGTTTTTTGGAACAAATACATAATCAGGCGCAACACATATTTGACCTGCATTATTAAGTTTGCCAAATAATAATGTGCGAGCAACGGCTTTAATATTCACATCATCAAGCACAACAACGGGAGATTTACCTCCTAATTCAAGGGTCACAGGGGTTAAGTGCTGACTTGCCGATTGCATCACTTTACGACCAACCGAGGTTGAACCCGTGAACAACAGATGTGCAAACGGTATGTCACTAAATGCGGCGGCAATGTCAGGGCCTCCTTCGACTACAAAACAATGGTTTGCAAGCTCATCTTTGAATATTTCTGTTAACTGTGCATTTGTATGGGGGGTAAACTCGCTGAGTTTTAGCATAACCCGATTACCAGCGGCTAAAGCGCTAATAACAGGCACAAGGGATAACTGAATAGGGTAATTCCAAGGCGCTATAACACCCACAACCCCTTTAGGTTGATATTGGATGTGGGCATGTGAAGGCCATAAGCTGATCCCAACAGAACGAGATTCGTTACGCGTCCACTTGGGTAAACGCTTTATGGTATCAGAAATCGCTTTAACTGTCGGTAGCAAATCTCCTAGCACAGTATCAAAACTTGTTCGATAGCCAAAGTCTTTACTCGCAGCAGCAACAAGCTGTTGCTCATTCTCAATCAACCTCTTTTTAATCGTTTTTAAGAGGTTTATACGTGTCTGTATTGGCAGGAAAGGTTGAGATAAAAAAGCGTTATTCAGCTGCTCGAATTGATTAATCAAACCCATTTGAGTATTCGTCAAAATTGAACCCCTTAAAAGATTAAGTTCAGACTATAACCTTCTATAATTCTGTGGGCAATATTACACATTGAAAAACAGCACCCAGTTGGGTGCTGTTTATTGGTTGGATGGTTGGTTTAAACGCTGACTGTTCAGAAGCCGAAAACAGCAGCTACAAGGGTCATTGTCACTATAGTGATCATCGCAATGGCGATAATATTCAGTGCAAAACCAGAGCGGATCATGTCACGCATTTGAATTTGCCCAGAACCAAACACAATGGCATTTGGTGGTGTTGCTACAGGCATCATAAATGCACAACTACACGCGATTGCCGCTGGAATAACCCAAACAAGTGGGGTACCAAATACTGATTCAGCAACCGGACCTAACAGTGGCAAGAAGCCAGCAGCTGTCGCTGTGTTACTGGTAATCTCTGTCAAGAAAGTAATTAACGCGGTTACGGCTAATACGCTCAGTACCAGAGGTATAGCACTGGCACCTTCAATCATATGCGCTATGTATTCAGCTAAGCCTGATGACTTTATTTGTGCTGCCAATGTTAAACCACCACCGAACAGAAGTAACACACCCCACGGTACTTTCGCTGCACTTTCCCAATCAAGTATACGCTCACCATCGCCTTTATTAGCAGGCAGTACAAATAACAGCAGCGCAGCTGCAATAGCAATCCCAGTATCTGATACATTCAACCCTGAGTAGTCAGCGATCAAAGGTCTGAAGATCCAGCAAATAGCTGCTAAAGCAAATACCAAGGCAACGCCCTTCTCTGCACGCTGCATTGCTCCAAGCTCTTGAAGCTGAGACAAAAAGAGTGATTTAGTGTCTTTACTGGCCGCTTTTGCACATTGTGTATCTACTTTATAAGCAAATTTAGTCAACCACACCCAGCATAAAATAAGCATAACGGTCGCAAGTGGTACACCGACTTTCATCCACTCAGCAAAGCCAATATCTATCTTGTAGCTGTCTGATAAATAGGCGGCCATTAACGCATTTGGAGGAGTACCAATAAGTGTTGCAATACCCCCAATACTTGCACCATAAGCGATTGATAATAATAATGCTTTACCAAATTGGTCATTTTCTGGGTTTGACTGCTTAACCAACATAGTAATCGACATCGCAATTGGTAACATCATAACCGCTGTTGCTGTATTAGACATCCACATTGACAAGAATGCCGTTACCAACATCATGGCTAAAATTTGTAGGCTTGGCTTTGTCCCTGCTCGAAGCATGGTATTGAGTGCAATACGCTTATGTAGACCCCAACGCTCCATCGCGATTGAGATCAAAAAGCCGCCTAAGAATAAAAAGATCAAAGGGTGTGCATAAGGTGCTGCGACGCCTTTGATTGCTGCAATGTCAGCAAGAGGAGATATAACAAGAGGCAATAAAGATGTTGCAGGAATTGGCACAACTTCACTCACCCACCAAGAAGCCATCCAAAAAGCAAGGCCTGCCGTTCTTAAAGCTGGCACACTCATACCAGCAGGTGGCTCAATAAAACACGTTAACAGCATCACTAATGGGCCTAGTAATAACATAACTGTGCTCATTAATGGACGTGGCTGTGTACCATCTTTTGTTTGATTAACTAATGACATACTAACTCCTAGAACTTGTATTTAAGACCAAGCGCAATACTGTTGTCTGATTCAAGTTCAAGATCTAAATCAGTGTAAAATAGGTAAGCCGTAGTTTGTTTATCAAATACGTAATCAAGTCCCGCTGTCCATTGCTTGCCCTCTTCTGCATGACGGATTTTAGAGTCATCTTTCACGTATTGAAGCTTTGGTACCCACTTATCAATCGTGTAACTAGCACTGAGTGCATAACCATTCCCTTCTTTTATGCCGTCGGTAGATTCACTGCGTTGAAATAAACCACCCAGTTGCAAATTGTCATACTTCCAAGTTGCAACAACACGACTTGCTGTTAATTTATTTAACGCATCAACATGGCTTATGGCAACATAGTATGTTTTTGATTTTAATGCACGGTCACCATAAATAATAGTTGCAGCAAAACCAGCCTCATCATTACTGCTATCATCTTTAGGCGCATAAGTAAGTGCTAAAGATGCACCACCATAGGTTTTAGAACTGTATGTAATCGTGTCACCAATACGATCTTGGCCTGGAATAAGCTGTGCAATATCTGCTTGGGTTTCGTTAAAGCCGTCTATCTTACCTTCTGAGTATTTAAAACGGGTATCATTACGACCAACAACCACTTCACCAAAATCGCCAGCAAGGCCTAAGTAAGTGTTGCGAGCTGAAAACGGTTCGTCAGTATCATCATGCTCAAAGCCTTTTACTTGCACTTCATATTTGAAAACGGCTTTTAAAGACTCGGTTAGTTTATGACTACCTTTAATGCCAATTCGAGAAAACGGTGCTTCAATTTGAGTACCTTCATCGACATAGCGCATAACACCTGTATCTGTGTTTGCGATTTGGACTTCTGCTTTACCATATATTGCATAATCAGCAGCAAATGCTGAGTTTGCAAAACAGGCGATAGCCATACTCGCCGCTAGGTATGTTTTTGTTTGAGTTAATATTGTTGTCATTATGTGCCCCCTGTTATTAGGTTCAAATTGCTGTTCCTAACTACAGAGGCAAATTGGTTGCCAACTCAGAATGTTAAATTAAATACCTTTAATAACAGTGCTATGTCACTATTTAATCAATTTAGATGGTGAAAAACGTGCGGTTTTCCACACAATTAAAACGCTTAGTTGTCACCAAACCCACACTAGTCTTTAAACATATCGCGGTTGATTCCATATTTTGCCATCTTGTCATAAAGAGTTTTGCGTGCAATCTGCAAGGTGGCCATGGTATTTTTGATACTCGCGTTATTTCGCTCTAGCGCATCTTCAATTAATGATTGCTCATAAAAACTGACTTTTTCCGCTAAGCTTAAATCCTGAGCAAGTTCATTGTCATTATTGCTTTGGTTATAAGAGGCAAATGCTAAATCAGAGCCGAGCAACACAGCACGCTCAGCTTGGTTTCTGAGTTCTCGAACATTCCCAGGCCAATCATAGGCGAGCAACCGCTGCTTAGCCTCGGTGCTAAGTGGTGCGGGCGGCTTATGAAAGCGTGTCGCAGCAATCGAGCTAAAGTGCTTAAATAACAATGGAATATCTGCCTTTCTATCTCGAAGAGCAGGAATACTTACTTTAACTAAATTTAACCGATAGTATAAATCGGCTCTGAAATCGCCCGTTTCAACCAGTTTTAGCAAATCAACTTTGGTCGCTGCAACAATACGCACATCAAGGTCGATTGCATGGTTATCCCCCACTGGAGTTACTCTCCTTTCTTCAAGAACACGAAGTAACTTTACTTGTAAGCTAGCCGGTGTTGATTCGATCTCATCTAGAAAAACGGTCCCACCTTTGGCAAATTCAAACTTACCTTGGCGCGACTGAGTCGCTCCTGTGTATGCACCACTGGCCGCACCAAATAATTCACTCTCGATTAATTGCTCTGGAATAGCGCCGCAGTTAATAGCAACAAAATTAGCACTAGAACGATTACTTTGATCATGTAGGTAACGAGCCACAAGCTCTTTACCGGTACCTGTCTCTCCCTCAATTAATACATCTGCGGGCGTATCTATCACGGCATTGAGTAAATGCATCATTTGCTGCATTTGTTCGGTTTCGCCTAAAATACGCACACCTGGGGCAGAGGTTTTTTCGACTGCGAGTTTTAATGCGCGATTCTCCATTACTAAAGCACGCTTTTCACAAGCGCGAGCAAGACAGTCAAGCAGTTGCTCTGTGAGTGGCTTTTCAAATAAATCATAGGCGCCAAGTTGCATGGCTTTTACAGCAACAGAGACATCAGCAAACCCCGTTAAAAAGATAACAGGTAATTCGCTATCAAATGCTTTTACTTGCTCAAGAAAAGCCAAGCCGTCCATTTTCGGCATATTAATATCACTTAAAACAACTCCCTCAAAGCGGCGGCTTAACTTTGTTAAAGCGCTCACAGGTTCATTAAAACATTGCACTTGATAGCCTTCAATTTCCAGTAGTTGCTTCAATGAATCTCGGATCATGGCCTCATCATCAATAACAATGACTTGCTTACAAGCCCCCGTAACTAAGCTCATTGTGTTTCCTTATTCGTTTGCAATGTAATAATAAATTGAGCACCACCAGCAGGCCTGTTATGGGCACTCAAACGGCCATTGAATGAGTCTATTATTTGCCGTGAAATTGATAAACCCAACCCTAAACCATTACTGGTCTTAGTGCTGTAAAATGGCTCAAAAATATTTCCTAAGGCGTGCTGATCAATACCAGGCCCCGTATCTAATATCGATAATTTCACACGATTATCAAATAACTCTAATTCGAAACTTAACTCTCGCTGTTCACACTCAGACATAGCTTGGCTAGCATTGGTTATTACATTCACTAAAACTTGTTCAAACTTAACGCTATCGACCCACACGCTTATATGCTCATCGATAGCTGCGCTTTTAATAGTAACGGCATCTTGCTTAAGTTGGGCGCTTGCGATCATCAAGGCATTTTTTAACATCTGGGCGAGGCTATGTTGGCGTAACTGAGTCTGTGATGGCTTACTAAAGTGCTTAAGTTGTGCAACAATTTTATGAACGCGTTCAATTAATGACTGAACTAAAACGAGATTTTCACTTGCCCGCGCTATATCGCCTTTTATAAGCAGGCGTTTGGCACTCACCAAATAAGTATTCATCGCGCTAAGTGGTTGGTTTATTTCATGGTTTATACCTGCACTTAACTGCCCTATTGTCGCAAGCTTAGCGGTTTGAATAAGCGCCTTTTGTGCCTTCTCTAATGCTTGTGTGCGTTCGATAACTTCTTGCTCCAAGCTATGACGAGAAAAAAGTAACTTTTTATAGCCAGCAAACCTCACCATTGACATGTGAATTAACGCCGCAACAACGACATAAAATAAACAAAACCATAAAAGTCTGGGGATTTGTGCAGCAGATAAATGACTTATATCAACCAGCACAGTCGCTCTCGCTTGAATAATATCGATATTTTGGGATGCGGCAACAAAGCTTGCGCGTTTATCGTTGAGCATAATTCGCTGTAATGCAACATTTTCGCTAAGCGCTTGCCCTGAATAAGCTAATCTTTCTGGGATATGCGATAAATACCGCCTTGAATCAATGAGATTCACCATATCTTGTTCACTTAACTTATTCAACGAAGTCAAACGCCAACTTGCTACATCAGACATCACGATGACACTATCGGGCAAAGAAATATAAAAATGTGTGCTTTGAGATGTATTTAGTAGTTGGCGATCTTGTTCAAACTTTTTTGCATTGACTTTTAAGCTGACAACGGCAATTACTTTGCCATCTTCAATCACAGGTTCCGAAAAATAAAAGCCTCGTTCACTAGAACGCATTCCAAGGGCGAAGTAGGCTACTTTTTGTTTGTTTTTAGCTAAATAAAAGTACGGCCTAAACGCAAAGTTACTTCCTAAAAAGGTATAGTCAACTTGCCAGTTACTACTTGCGATGACTGAGCCTGTTAAGTCCATTAAGTAAACATCCGATGCTCCGCTAGCTCTTTGAATATCTTCTAAATAATAATTAACGGCTTGCTCGCCAACTTTTTTATTCGAAACGAACGATTTAACTAAGTTATTTGCACTAACAAGAGAGGGGATTGTTGCAAAGCGAGCCAATTCACTTGAAAAGTAATGGCTCAATTGCGACGCTTGAACAGCACTTTGCTGCTTGGCTTTATCAAAGTCGTGTTGTCTACCAAAGTAAAAAACAAGTACTAATAAGCACACCAACAGCGCTACCGCGCCCACTAATTTTTTACTTAACGATGACATTGTGACCTTAAGTCATAACACTACTAGAATTTGACTTGGTAGTGTAACGATAATTCTTCGGTTGTTCCAGCGACAGCACCACTGGCAACGCGAGGATCAAAAACGTCATAGCGTTTGCCAAATAAATTCTCAGATTTTAAGGCTAAATGGCTTTTATCCGTTAACTGCCATTTGATACTTCCACCCAGTAAACTATATGCAGATTGTTTAAAGTAATCGCCATTTTCAGCAGTTACCTCTACTGTATCACGCCAAATTACATTTAAATTGAATTGCCAGTTATCAAAAAGATTGTAGCTGGTAATTAAACTAGCAAATCGCTTAAAGCTAGGGTTAATTGGATCATGGAAGTACTGCGTGTAAGTTCCAGACAAGCGCAGGTTTTCATCAATTTGCCATACGCCATCTAGCTCAACACCACTATTTTGCGTATTAAATGAGTTAGCAAAGGTAAAGAAAGCCTCATTTCCTTGGTAGGGTTCTACGTTTACAAAGTCATTTAATTCGTTGTAGAACAAAACTGTATTCGTTTGTAATTTGTCAGTTTCATAATGCCAAACAAGCTCTGTCGTTTTTATTTGTTCAGAGCTGAGTGAAGGGTTGCCAATGGTTACATTGTCGTTTGAAAATAACTCATTAGTGACAGGTGTCCTGAACGATTCGCCATATTGAACTTTTAATGTATGTTGAGGATTAATAACAAGTATACCTGCTAAGCGCGGTGATAATTTACTATCAATGTTCTTAACGTTGTCATAACGTGCTCCAACAAAAAACGTTAACGTATCAGAGTAAGGAATTTTTACCTGCCCATAGGCACTGTAAGTCTCAAAAGTATATTTCAACGAGTCAAATTCAGGAAAGTCTAATACAGTAACAATGCCTTGTTGATAATACTCTGGCGCAACTATGACTAGTTCAGATTCGCTATCATAATAGGTGGTTCTAACGCCCGCCTCTACCTGCTCAGCTTGAGCATATTCTAAACCCGCTACTAACTGCCATTGATTATCAAATTGGTAGTTTAATTCGGTATCAAATTTAGTGTCTGTCGTTTGCCACTTAGGCCCAAGTAAAAAATCGGGTATATCAGTAAAAGCCGCAATTAAGCCTGCACTAGAAATAGCATGTTCGGTATAAGATACATGGCTATCAATGGTTAGATTCTCGCTTTCAAACCATGTGTAGTTGGCACCTAAAAACTGATTATCACTTGTGTGTTGGTTTTGAGATGAGTAACCAGCAAGATTTAAAAATTCATCCAGTTTTGTTTTGTTGTATCGGGCACGCAGTTCAAGTTGCTCAATATCAAGCCCTGCTTCAAAATAAACAGCTTCTAAAGGATCTCTTACGCCTTGTGAGTATTTCTCGCCGTCTTTTTTGTCATAAGAAAATGAAAAAAAAGCAGATGTTTGTTCGTTAAATTGTTTGTGGAACTGCCCAGTCACCCCAAGACGACCGTTACTACCAGCAAGCAGATTGAGTGAATTACGATCTTTACTTGTGACAATATTCATCACACCAAGAAACGCATTACTACCGTACAAGGCCGAGCCTGGACCTCTTATAAACTCAATTTTTTCAATAATATCAATAGGAATATATGGCATGTAAACTGATGCTTTACCAAATGATGATTCATTGACTCGCTCTCCATTGATCATCACTAAGACATTACCATTATCTAAATAGACGCCGCGTGCATGTTCTTTAGGTACCGCACCAACCCAGTCTCCTCGCGTTGATTGCATGCCAGGAACAAAGTTCATCACCTCATAGGCATTATCGACCCCTAAAGCCTGTATTTGTTTTCGAGTAAACACACTCATCGTTGAGGGAACTGAAGAAAGGGTTTCATTCGTTTTACTAGCGATATCAACCTGCACATTGAGTAAATCTTCAAAGCTTAGGCTAAATAAATCTTGCTCAATATTCACCAGTTCAGCAGTAGAAGCGGCCGAATACAAAGAAAGTGAGAGAATTGCTGAACATCTTAAAAACATTTGCTGCGTAAGACCTGTATCAAAGCAACGTGCTGACATGCAACACACCATTTACACTATTAATACAAAAGATAGACACGCTTGCAATATTTTTATAGTTAAAGACACAAAAAAGCTCATTAACAATAGCTTAAATGCGTAATTAATGAGCTTTTATCTCTTAGCCACAAAGAGATTATTAAACTTTTCTAGCTAAATTGCTTTGCGCTGTCTGTGCGTTTGTTTTTGATGTATTTATACAACCCGATTAAAGAGGCTGCAATCCAGAAGATCTCAATAACAAAACTGGCTAAGTTGAAATTGTAGCACAGGCTAATTAACAGCAAAATCGCGCCTGTTAAGTTCATCATGTTGTAAACAAGCCCTGTAGGAGAGGCTTTGTTTAGTTGCAGTAAGAAAAAAGCACCAACAACTAGAAATGTACCTGTCATGCCAATAATATCAAATAAAAGTGCTATCACGTTTATGTGTCCATTATATTCAATTTGTTTATACCCAAATAACTGGCCCAATCCATGGGGAGGGTTGATTTCATTCGTTGAAACAGCAAACCGAGCAATGGTATCAAAACAAAATGTACAAACGAGGATAAATGTCCGTATTTTAAATTCTATTTATGGGTCACCTTGCCACCAATAATTTTTAATGCGGGTGCACCACGGATCATCGTTTCGCGTGCAAACGGGCGTTCACATTGCGGACATACACCCTGTTTAGAAGTAAAATCTTGACTTATGCGCTCGATAAAACATTTAACCAGCGCGCCTTTGCCACCTTTTCGATATTTGAATAACTGTGTTTTACATTGACTGCAGAAAATATCGACCGTTTTTGTCGGCCCTTTTTTATTAGGTTTAGCCATGAACCTCTCATCACTTGAATTTGACGAGCTATGCTAACATGGCTAAGGCCATACACCCAAAACCAAACCAATAACTGAAAATTGTAGAATTGAATAACCAGCGTTAACTAAAAACAATTTTAATGGCCGTTGCTCAAAGATGTAGCACAAGCCAAGTGAACTACTCACCCAGCATAGTCCTACCATAAAACCTGTTCCAACAGACAAACCAACACTTATTTGCTTTCCAATAAACAAAGCTAAGGTAAAAGAAATGACGCAACATAGAATAAAACTGCCGCCAAACACACGAAAAGGATTAATTTGCTGTAAATCCAGCTCGGTTAAGCCACAACTTTCCATCCAAATACGTTTAAATAACCATGGAGAATACCAAACAGCGCCCAGTAAAAAGGAAGCAAGTGCAGCAAATAAGATAGCCAAAAAATTAAGCTCTGAAAAATCCATACACCAAGACTCATACAGCTAGTGATTATTTCTGAATGTAGTTAAGGATCCTCAAAGCAGCAAATAAAATGGGACAAATAGAAGGTGAGCAGTTTGGAGTTACTGCTGAACAGGCTTTTTTTGTAATTTTCGTTGTAACGTACGCCTATGCATATTTAATTGCCTAGCTGTTTGGGAAATATTCCCCTCGTTCCTGTGCAGCACATGTTGAATATGCTCCCATTCAAGGCGTTCGGGCGACATAACTTGACTCGGCTGAGTGTCACTCAGTGATGAACTTATCTCAGTGTCACCTAACATGGTTTTTAATAATGAATTAAAATCGACAGGTTTTGGTAGGTAGTCGTCTGCACCTAAACGAATAGCTTCGACAGCACTGGCAATACTAGCAAACCCTGTTAATAACACTATTCGAGCCGTTGGAAATTGTGTTCTGATTGGTTTAATTAATGTAAGACCATTATCATCGCCAAGTTTTAAATCCACCAAAAAGTGACTTGCCTTAAAAGCGGCAACTTTTTCAAATGCATGTTCACTGCTATGAGCAAGTTCACATTCAAAACCCTGTTTTGCAAAACGCCTTGCCAATGTATTAGCAAGGTTTACATCGTCTTCGATAATTAAAAGTTTCATACAATTTTTAAACTAACCATCGCAATGGCACCTTGCTTAGGGTGATTACATAGTGTTAATGAGCCATTTAAGCGCTCTAAGGTCGCATTAGATAGCATGACTGCCATACCCATACCTGCGCTACTTGGCATTAGCTGACCACCTAATGATGCCATTTGCTGCTCACTAAAGCCTTGACCAAAATCACGTAAAGACAATGAAAGTTGTTGCTTATCGCTTTGCCAATCGGCTTCAATAGTATTTTGCTGGTTATTATTATTTGCCGAGACTGCATTTTGCAATAAATTTAAAATGGCAGGCAGCAGCATGGCATCACTTAATATAGAGCACTTGGGCGCATCATTTAACCAATGTAAGCGTTGCTCAGGGAAATGCAGTGTCATAGCATCTTGAATGGTGTTTTGTAATGTTTCGGCGCTAATCACCTGCTGAGTTTCGCCGGTTCTTAAGGCATTTGAAAGTGCTCTGAAATGCTCAAGTTGTTCTTTACATTGTGCTAATGGCTTAGCCATTTCTCGTACAATAGGATCATCTGACTGTTGCTCTTGCAGCTCTTCGAATAACAACTGTAAGTTGGCAATCGGTGTTGCTAATTGATGCGTCACTTGGGCTGCGGCACCATCGAGTGTCAATAGTTGCTCATGTCTTAACTGCTGCTCGCGGGTTCGAGCAATAGTGGCTTCTCTTGATCTTAACGTGCTATTTAATGTGCCAATGACAAACGCGATAACAATGGCACTAATAACAAAGTTTATCCACATACCGATAAAATGATGCGTCATCTGCATTTGGTGCATGGTGTGTTCAGGCATTTTTATCAGTAAAAAACTGTAGGCAGCTATTGCTAACACTGCGATATAGGCAAGCCCCTTAGCACTCACAGAAACCGCGGCTATCATTATTGGCAACAACAATAGCGAGACAAATGCATTCGTTGCACCGCCACTTAACGAGAGTAAAATAGTTAAAAACAGGAGATCAGCGGTAAGTTGCATTAAAACAGCCATTGGCTTGGCTTTTGTTACTTTTCGATAAGCAAAAATACTCAACAGTTGAAAAACGGCTTCAACACAAATAACAGTGAGTAGAGGCAGTAAAGCAATCTGATATTCAAATAGAAAATAAACCGCAATCACCGCAATAAATTGCACTGCAATGGCGGCACTACGAAGTACTAATAAACGACTTATAGCCGGATCGGTTTGCATAGCGGACTCTTTACGACTTAATCATCGTCCATAGAAATAGTAAACACAGCACAGGGGGTGCCTTGATGAAAGACCATTTGCCATTGCTTGCCATTAAAACGCCAAAGCGACATACGCACAGAATAATTAAATTCTGCACGCGCAGAGCGCCTAAACGCAGCTTGATAGCTTAATTGCGCAATATCATCACTCAGCATACGGCCTTTAAAGTGTTGATTATAAAACTGTGGAACAACTTCTGTAGGTAGACGGGTTAACACTTGGAATTTATTAAATGACGTGCCGTCTGCGGCAATCTCAATAAAATCATCATCGAGCAATGCATCAAGAGCCTCAGTTGATTGTCTCACCTCAGGCTCTAGCAATTGTCTTTCCGCATCAATCAAATGATTAAATAACGTCGCTTTAATTTTTCCGCTCATCTTTACCCTTACTGTTTGAGCACTTTACCGCCCTGCATAACAAAGTTGACGCTGTTTAGCTGACTTATATCATTAAGAACGTGTGTGTTAACACTGATGATATCCGCTTGCTTACCAACACTCAAGTCACCCAGTTTCTCGCTTTGCCCTAACAACTTTGCCGCCTCAACAGTCGCTGATTTTATAGCCTGCGTAGGTGTCATACCATACTTTACAAGGAGTGCAAATTCATCGGCGTTATCACCATGCTTTGAGACGCCTGAATCAGTACCAAATGCAATTTTAACGTTATTTTTTAGCGCTAGTTTAAATGAGGCTCGCATTTTTGGAGCCACAAACTCAACTTTATCTGCTATGGCCTTAGGCATGTTTGGATTACTTAAAACCTCTTTTTTAACAGTAGCACCTGCTAACAAGGTTGGTACCAAATACGCGTCATGCTGTTTAAATAGCTTTATCGTTTCTTTATCTAAAAACGAGCCATGTTCAATTGAATCAACCCCCGCCTTTAATGCGGCTTTTATTCCTTGTGTACCGTGTGCGTGAGCCGTTACTTTTCGCCCCAAATGATGCGCTGTATTAACGATTGCAAAAAGCTCTTCATCGGTAAATTGTTGATTAACACCTGCGGCAGTATTACTCAAAACCCCGCCAGTTGCCGTGATTTTGATCACATCAGCGCCACTTTTTATCACATCACGAACTGCTCTAGTGCAATCGTCAGCCCCATTACAGACCCCTAACCCCGCACCTACAGCTTCACTGATGTCTCGACGATAGCCATGCATATCAGCATGACCACCCGTTGGAGTGATCATATCTCCTGCAGCAAAAATACGCGGGCCCACGATATCGCCACGTTCTATAGCTCGCTTCAATGGAAAAATAACTTGATAGCTACTACCAAGGTCACGCACAGAGGTAAAACCAGCATTCACGGTGCGCTGTAAATACTTTAAAGAACGTAGTGCATTATCTGCTTCGTATTCGGTGGTCCATTTATGTGGGTTACGTTTTGCATCGCGCTCAAACGTAACATGTACATGCATGTCAATAAGACCTGGCAATACCATCTGATTTTTTAAATCAATAACATCAGCATCACTGAGATTTAACTGCTCTTTAGTTAAGTAGCCTGATTTTATCGCAGCAATTTTGTTATCTTCAATAACAAGTGTTTGCTTCTCTTTTACATCTTGCTCAGTGCCTGCGAGCATTTTTCCAGCGTAAATAATCGTCGTTTGTGCGTTAACAGCAAATGCGGATAATAAAGACAGTACCGATAATGTGCTTATTTTTAGATTTATTTTTTTCATGATCGCCTCTTTTTTATACTAGGTTTAACTTAAATACCGAGTAAATGCCATTATTTACGATGTGAAACTGCGTTACGCTAGTCTTAGGATGTGAATTTTGATATAACTTCGAAAAAATTAAAGTCGTCTGACCACATAAAGAGAACACATTATGTCTTATGCCCAAATTACTGGCTGGGGTAAATGTATACCACCAGCAAGCATCAGCAATGATGAAATTAGCAATATTGTTGATACCAATGATGAATGGATCACAACACGTACAGGCATTAAATCTCGTCGTGTCAGTCATGTTTCTACTGCCGATTTAGCCACTGTTGCCGCAAAGCAAGCTCTTGCCTGTGCTGGTGTTGACGCTAAAGACATTGATTTGGTGTTATTAGCTACGTGTACCCCTTCAACGATGGTTGCTAACACAGCGTCTTTGGTTCAAAAAAATATTGGGGCGGTAGGCGCCGCCGCGATGGATACCAACGCTGCATGTTCAGGCTTTTTATATGCATTACAAGCTGCAACCGCACAAATTCGTGCAGGCATGATCAAAAAAGCTGTCGTTATTGCTGCTGAGCGTATGACTTGGTATGTAAACTGGGCTCGCCGTGACAGTGCGGTATTATTTGGTGATGGCGCTGGTGCAGTTGTGTTAGAAGCGTCAGATACACCGTCTGGTTTGCTTGCAACCAAAACGGGTTGTGATAGCGAAGACAGAGATATTCTTCACATCGAAAACTTTGGTAGCGATCTTAACAAGTACCAACCAATTGGCCCGTCTAATTTATTATTCGAAGGCCGTGAAATTTTCAAACGTGCAGTAAAAGGCATGAGTGAAGCCTGTGATGATGTTTTAAACCAAGCACAGTTACAACTTGATGATATTGATGTATTAGTGCCTCATCAAGCTAACTTACGCATTATCCAAGCAATTCAACAACGCCTAAAAGTAGCTGACGAAAAAGTAATGGTTAACATAGCGGATTACGGCAATACCTCCGCAGCAACAATTGCCATCGCACTTTGTGAGGCCGTAGAACAAGGCTTAATCAAACCGCATTCAAATATAATGTCTGCTGCCTTTGGTGCTGGTTTAACGTGGGCTGCAAGCTACATAAAATGGGGGGAGCGCGTTACACCAATAGCGAAGTCTGACGCAGCTTTACCACCTTGTGATAAGACAGGGCTAGAGCTAGTGGCCCCTGCGGTAGCAGCGTGTAAAGGCACTGAATAATTCAAATTAAATTAGATATTAAGCGCGGCAATAGTCGCGCTTTTTTGTGAGGGCTCAATGGAATTATTAGGCATTCATCATGCAGCTATCATTTGTAGTAATTACGCTCACTCAAAGCATTTTTATACAGAAATTTTAAAACTGCCTGTCATTCATGAGCAGTATCGCAGTGCACGTGATTCTTACAAGCTAGATCTAGCACTTCCTGATGGCAGTCAGATTGAATTATTTTCTTTTCCTGATGCACCACAAAGGCCAAGCTACCCAGAGGCTCAGGGATTACGCCATTTAGCGTTTAAAGTTGCTGATATTGCTAAAGCGAAAACATATTTAGAACAGCATGGAATTGTAGTTGAAGAAATAAGAGTGGATGAAATCACCGGGAAGCAGTTTACGTTTTTTGCCGATCCCGATGATTTGCCATTAGAGCTGTACCAACTTTAATTTTATTGAAAGCGCTCTTGTAGGTAATTAAACACCGCTCGAATACCCAGTGCTTCACCGCCAACAGGGCGTCCAGGTAATGCACGTAAGTTCCAAGCCATTACATCAAAGTGAACCCAAGGCGTGCTTGGTTCAATAAACTCCTTCAAATAAAGCGCTGCGGTAATTGCACCGCCGAATGGAGTTGACGCACAATTGGCAATATCTGCCACATCGCTTTTTAATAGTGCTTTGTATTGATCAAACAGCGGAAGTTGCCAAATTGGGTCATGACAGCTTTCGCCGGCATCTAATAATTTATTGGCAACATCACGGTTATTCGCAAAAAAACCAGGTAACTCAGTACCAAGGGCAATACGACATGCGCCTGTTAACGTTGCAAAGTCGATAATAAGTTCTGGATTATCATTTTGCGCTTCAGCTAAAGCATCACATAAGACCAAACGACCTTCAGCGTCAGTGTTGTCAATTTCAACCGTGATCCCTTTACGTGTTTTGATCACATCGCCTGGTCTAAATGCATTACGTGATACGGCATTTTCAACCGCAGGTACTAAAACACGTAAACGAATAGGCAGGTTGGTAGCCATGATTAACTGTGCAAGACCAATCACGTGTGCAGCACCACCCATGTCTTTTTTCATGTTGCGCATGCCCGAACTTGGTTTTAAATCTAAACCACCTGAGTCAAAACAAACCCCCTTCCCTACTAGCGTTATTTGAGGTGCATCTTGTGCTCCCCAACGTAAATCTAGCAAGCGAGGTTTATTTTCACTCGCACGACCCACCATATGAATAGTTGGGTAGTTTTGTTCTAAAAGCTCATCCCCAACCCATTCACTGAAATCACCATCGTAGGTGTCGGCTAGGTCTGCCATAACCTGAGATAGATGCTGAGGCATCATATCTGCAGCGGGCGTGTTTACTAAATCACGAACAAGATTAATTGCATTTGCTTGTTGTGTTAAACGCTCAACAAGGCTTTTATTTGTAATTGCTAATTGCGCGCGCGGTGAAGGCTTCTCTTTGTATTCGCTAAATTCATAGCCGCCTAGCATAAAACCAAGCGCAACCTGTTCTATGAACTTTTCTTCACCTTGTATTTGGTAACAACCAGCAGGCAGTTTTGTCGATAGCTCACCGGCTAACCAAAAATCTTGAAGATCTGCCACTAAACAATAAACGTGAGTAAGCTCACCGGATTCACTGTCGGCAACCAAAGCCAAACCTTTATTCTTAAAATCACAATTAGCAAGCCAATTTTGCAGTGCCTTAGATTGTGATTCAAGCCAATCTGAAAGTTGCGCTTTTTCAACGAAAGATAAAGGAATACCCGATGAAGAATGACGAATTAATGAACTCATTAAACGACTCTAAATGAAGAAAAGATAATTAAGCATACCAATAACAAGCAACAAAAGGTATAGCATTCAAGCTATTTGGCTAAATCAAAGAAATAAAAATTATTTTTGATTTTTCTCTTCGGCCTCTTCTTTGGCTACTTGCTGATCGATCTCTTTAATTGACTTGTTGATATTAAAAGAGCTAGGTAAAACATCTACACCAACCCAATGACCTAACTTTACAACTAAGGGGATCGTTATTGGTGCAAAGGGTAAAACAGCAAAGACGCCAAGACCCAAGCCTTTTAAAATATCTAAGAATTGTTCATTAGCAGTGTGTAATTCTTCTTTGCTGGCATTGCCTTGGGTGTAACGCTTGTAGATATGCAACATTTCTTTGGTTTCTTGCTTTTCTTGGGCAAGTGCAATTTTTAGTGCCACCATAGCGCGCTTGAAACGTAATTGCTGACGTCTTTTTGTAATTTTAGCCACCCTAAACGGGGCTCTATGAATGACTTTATATAATCGCATGTTGCTATTCTCACACAGCAAGGGGACTTCACAAAGCATAATTTACTTATATTAATTTTTACATTACCCTGCACATCATTTTATTACTATTTTAAATTTCACATGTACGAAACTAACCAGCACAGCGATAATAAACCACAAAAGCCAGCCCCAGATGAGTGCTGTGGTGGAGGTAGTTGCTGTCCTTGTGTTTGGGATGAATACCGTGAAAAATTAAAGCAATGGCAATTAAGTAATAAAACACAACAAAATAAGTAAATCGTTCCAACCTGTTTTCAGCTCAAAAATCATACAAACAATCAATAATTAAATTTTTTTTCTAACAAACCGATAAATCCTGACTATTTTCAATCAATTTAAGAATAATTTATCTTCTTAACTTTCATGCACATAATAAAGATAATCACAATAAATTAGACTCCTCCGAACCAAAAACAACACACCATTAACAATTTGCAAAATAAATTTACAGTCGGTATAAGTTGTTTACACCAAGTTTAAATACCTATTTGGTGGCATAATCATAACTATTCTAACTGGGGAAGTCAGAATGAAATTAAAAAATAGTGCGCTACATCACGCAATTAAGTTTGCATTAGCAACCACAACGGCTGGTCTATTTGTATCAGGTTCAGTCGTTGCGGCAGAGCAGACAGCTGAAGAAACAAAAGTTAATAAAAATGTTGAAAAAATAGCTGTTGTGGGAACACGTTCAGCACCACGCTCAATTGGTGATTCACCGGTACCTATTGATATTATCGGTGGTGAAGAATTAACGAAAGCAGGTAACACAGACATGCTTGAGCTATTAAAAGGCTCAGTTCCGTCTTTTAACGTGCATCAAAACCCAATCAGTGACGCTGCGTCACTTGTTCGCCCTGCCAACTTACGTGGCTTACCGTCTGACAGTACATTAGTATTAGTAAACGGCAAACGTCGCCACCGTGCTTCTGTTATTGCATTTTTAGGCGGTGGTATTAATGACGGTGCTCAGGGTGCTGATATTTCAGTAATTCCTAGTATTGCTCTAAAACAAGTTGAAGTACTTCGTGATGGTGCTGCTGCACAGTATGGTTCTGATGCTATCGCGGGTGTAATGAACTTTGTATTAAAAGATGCCTCTGAAGGCGGCTCTTTTGAGATCCGTAAAGGTGAATACTATGAAGGTGATGGCGATACCACGCAAATCTCTGGTAACGTAGGTCTTCCTTTCACTGATGATGGCTTTGCAAACTTAAGCTTCCAATACAAAACGGCTGACGCAACAAGTCGCTCAGTTCAGCGTCCTGATGCAGCTGCACTTGCTGATGCAGGTGTTCCTGATGTCTCTCCTCTAGCGCAAGTTTGGGGGGCACCAGAAGTTGATGACGATATCTCAATTTTCGGTAATATCGGTCTCGATTTAAGTAATACATCGCAATTTTACATGTTTGGTAACTACTCTGAGCGTGATGTGCGCGGTGGTTTCTACTATCGTAACCCACATACTCGCCCAGGTGTGTACTCAAATGACGGCGGCGAAACGCTACTTGTTGGTGATTTAACTGGCGACATGAGCGGCAACTGTCCGACTGATATCATGATTGATGACAACGTGTTAGATAACCCAGATTACATTAACGGTGTTGCTAACAACCCTGACTGCTTTGCATTTAATGAAATTCTACCAGGCGGTTTTACACCTAACTTTGGCGGTAACATTACAGATACTGCACTAACAATTGGTACTAAAGGCGAAGTAACTAGCGGCTTTTTAGAAGGCGCATACTACGACTTAAGTGGTTCTGTTGGTTTTAATGAATCTCGCTATTTCATTTACGATACAATCAATGCTTCGCTTGGCCCTGAAAGCCCGCGTGACTTTAGCCCTGGTAAATACACACAGTTAGAAAAGAACTTTAACGCTGATTTATCAAAAGGCTTTGACTTTGGTTTAGCTTACGACGTAAACATTGCCGGTGGTTTAGAGTGGCATGAAGAAACATTCACTGTTGTTTCAGGTGATGTGGCTTCTTTTACTGCGGGTCCTTTAACAGAGCAAGGTTTTGGTATTGGCTCAAATGGTTTCCCAGGTTTCAAACCATCTGATGCTGGTGAATACACACGTCGTAACTACGCAGCTTACGTCGATATTGAAGCACCATTTACCGAAGACTTTTTAATGGGTTTAGCACTTCGTTACGAAGATTATGACACCTTTGGGTCAACCACTAACTACAAATTAACAGCGCAATACCACTTAACTGAAGACTTAAATATTCGTGGTTCATTAAGTACAGGTTTCCGTGCTCCAACCGTTGGTCAGGCTAACGTTAGTAACGTGCAAACAAACCTAAGCAGTGGTGTGTTAGTGGATTCTGCTCTATTACCACCAACAAACCCAATTGCAGTGCAATTAGGTGGTACAGAGCTTGAGCCAGAAGAATCGCAAAGCTACACATTTGGTGCAGTTTGGACATTGGGTGACTTATTCTTAACGGTTGATTATTACAACATTCAAGTTGATGACCGTATCAGTCAATCAGACAAAATTGAGTTAAGCCAAGCGGATAAAAACACACTAGAAGCTGCAGGCGTACCTAACGTACAAAATCTTGCTCAAGTTAGTTTCTTTACCAATGACTTTGATACCACAACGCAAGGTGTTGACCTAGTAGCCAACTATGCAACTGAATTGTTAGGTGGTAGCTCTACATTCAGCTTAGCTTATAACTGGAATGATACTGAAGTAACTAAATCAAGCCCAATCACAGGCGAATTTAAAGTAAGCCGCCTTGAAAATGATTTACCAAATCACCGCGCAACACTTAGCTGGGCGCAACAATGGGAAGATTTCTCTGCATTTACACGTGTGAACTATTTCGGTGAATACCAAGGCGTGCACGTAGATTACGACGCAACAGCTAAAACAGCTGATGCAGCTGTAACCATTGATGCAGAAGTAACGTACTTCTTAACTGAAGAAATCAGTTTCTCTGTTGGTGCACAAAACCTGTTTGACCAAGAAGCTGAAAAACTCGATTTCTTTGATAACACAGGCATTCCAAATAGCAACTGGGGTGGTAAGTACTACGAAACCTCTCCGTTTGGTATTAACGGCGGTTTCTACTACGTAAAAGCAACCTATACGTTCTAAGCGAGCTTAGTAACTAACTGTGCTTCATACAGAGTAGGAACTAACCAAGCTAAATAAAAAGGCGAAAGACATTTCGCCTTTTTCGTTTTATAGTGAATAAAAATAATAATTTCATCGTAATGTCATGTTGCTAAATAAAGCCAATCAACTCCTTGCAGAAAACAAATTAAAAGAAGCTGAATTTCACTTCAAAGCATTGTTAGATGCCAACCCTGAAAGTGGTGAAGCCCTATTTGGTCTAGGTAGAATTGCGCTACGCTTAGAGCGATATGACGCCGCTGTTTACTTATTACAACGCGCTTGTGAGCGGCTTCCTTATATGCTTGAGCCTTTGCATGCACTTGCAGATGCGTTTAATGGTGTTTACTCTCCAAACGATGCTTTAACTGTGCTTGAGTATGCAAAGTCCATCGCCAGTCACAATCCTGAGCCTCATTACTACCTTGCTCAACACTACTTAACTTATGGCGAGCTAGATAAAGCGTACAGCACATTGCAACATGCTTTGACTATGGGTGACTACCCTGTAAAAGCCTATATTTTATTTGAACTTGTGCAGTTTGCACGGTTTAATCACGAGCAAAACTACATACAAGAACTGCATCAGTTTCTCACACTCACGAATAACTTACGCTTAAAAATGGTTTGTTATTATGCGCTAGGCAAAAGCTACGATATTTTAGACGACACAGACCAAGCATTTAATTACTTTACACTTGCCAACAAACTACAGTCTAAGTTAACAACATTTAAAACCGCAGCGCTTACGCCGTTTTACCACGATATTATTCAACATAATAGCCAGGCTTTAATCAATTCTCGCGATCGCTTTTTTAGTGGCACTATTACGCCAGTGTTTATTATTGGTATGCCCAGAAGTGGCTCAACTTTGCTTGAGCAAATGCTAATAAGCCATGATAGCTTTTCAAGCTTAGGCGAAGATGCAAGCATTAGTAATGAAGTAGTCGCGTATATTGAACAACAAACGCAGACCCCTTACCCTGCTTGCTTGACAAAGCTTGATCAAGGGCTGATCAATCATGCCCGTAACATCTACATTGAACGAATAAAACAAGCGCCCCAAGTGCGCCCATTTATGATCAACAAACTACCCGCTAATTATCAATCTCTTGGCTTAATCTATTTGTTATTTCCAAATGCCAAGTTTATTAATATGCAGCGCGACTACAATGCGATTGCATGGTCAGTCTTTAGTAATTATTTTGCTGAAAACGAACCCTACTTTTGCTCTCTCACTGAGTTCAAACAGTACTATGATTTATACACTGAACTTATGGAACATTGGCAGCACATTATGCCAGAAGCGATTTTTGATCTTAACTATGAACAACTTGTTACAGAGCCAAAACAAACATTGCAATCCTTAAGCGAGTTTTTGACTATTAAATACAGTGACCACTTTTTAGATTTTTATAAATCGAACAAGCCTGTAGCGACACTCAGTAAAGCGGCTGTCAGGCAACCGCTTTCAACAAAGGCAACAGAAAAATACAAACGCTACGAAGTAGCAATGCAAAAGCTTATGAGTGGTCCTCAAACCAATTCAGAAGATCAACAAACTGGTCCTGACGAGCCTGTGGGTGAGTAAGCATGTTAATGTGGTCATAATCGACTTTATGACCATATTTTCGCCCATAAATAGTCATAGTTTGTTTACCTATACCTGACTCAGCCATAAACTTTTCGATATCAATGGGCTGGCACAGTGCTTTGTCTTTAATCCCCGCAACATGCATAATAGGTGGTAACGCTTTATCGGCTAATGCTTTAGCGTAATCAAAACCATCATCAGTATCGACCCAAGGTTTGCGCTTAGCCCATTGCATACTTTGGTAATGGGATTTACGGGTTTCATCATCACTGCCCCACTTAAGTTTTTTAGCAGGAACAAAGCCATGCTTGCGGGCAACTAATGGCGCCAGTCCATACCAAATTAAATTACCTTGAATATACTTACTCGGATGGTGGTTATACAAAGACCGCTTAGAGCCAAAATAAGCACACGCTTTTACATCGTCAATCAGCTCAGGAAAACGCGCAAATACACTGTTCATTAACACCCCGCCCCAAGAGTGCGCCACCCAATAACGAGCAGGCTCACCTTCAAGCTGTTTAATCTTTTCTAAAAATGCGGGAATATCTTCTAAAATAGCTTCAGTTTGACCATACTTTGCATGCTTTGATATGGCAGGCTTGCTCTCTCCACGACCACGTAAATCAGCTACATAGCAAACATAACCCTGCTCAGCTAAAAAAGGGGCCAAGCCTTTATTACTGTGGGTGTAAAAGATTTTGCCATTTTCTACAGCACCATGCATAAAAAACACTGCAGGCCCTTTGGCATCCGTTCTACTAATACGGCGAAAGTGTAATGTTTGGCTTTCGGCGAGCTTTATAAATACTGATTCTTGTTTAATCGTCACGTTTGACCTTTTTATTCTTATAGACTCATCGTACCAGTATTAAGTTACGCCAGTCTATTAAGCAAAGCAAGCATGATGCGATGAACTCTAATTGTATTTTTAAAGCCAAATATGTATCAAATGTTTAAAAAGTTAAACCCTAGAAATTTTGCTTTTAAAGCTGCCTCCTTTATTGAGCCTTACCATTTAATGAAACAATTCTCACAATTTGCAAAAATAAACCTCTAAAGTCACAATTACCTTGTAAAGAATAAACCTAGCTTTCTTCACTAGTATCTTGCCTAGAGAGTCGCTTTACCCAACTGTAACACCAACTCAAAAGAAAAATACCACTTAAAATAAGTAAATATAAAGCAGAGATATTAATAACATCAAATACGTTCAAGAATTCTATTAGCTCACTTGCACTAAAAGAGCCTATGGGAAATGACAATAAAATTAGCATTGTTGAAATAGAGACAACATTAGTAATATTAGACTTATCAACTTCTTTCTGTCTTTCTGTATATAAAATAATAAGATTGATTGTACTCATCATTGTTATGACACTCCATGCAACAACCACTGCTACAAAACCTATCCTAATAGATAACAAATATATGCATAATGCAGTTACCAAGCCTGTGCACGTTAATAGTAATTCTATATCAAACCTATAATTATAAATAAAAGACGTAATTCGTTTACCGACTAATAACCCAATAAAAGAAATGGCATAAACAATACCGACATCTACATCTGAAAGAAAATATTCTGTTTTAAGTAAAAACATAAATAAAGAAACAAAACAATTCAAACCAATACCAGCCATAAAAAACCGTAGAATAGCAAAAGAGAGAAATCTTGATTCAATTATTATTTTGAATCCGTTTTTAATAGTTTTATAAAGGCTGCCAGTTTTCTCTAGCTCACGATCATGAAATACAATAAATAAAGTTATAAACCAAGAAACTAAAAAGCCAAAACCAGTAAGAAGCAAAGCAGATTTATAGCTTATAACAGAAGCCACAACAGCTCCCAGCATAGGCCCCAGAATGGGAAAGAATGAATCTATAAAAGCGATCCCACCTGACACAGAATGGATTTGTTTTGATGTGAAAGCTCTTGGGATAGCACCATGAAAAAAGCTATGATAAGAAGTTGTTATAGATGCAATTAAAAATGAATATAATATATATAGCTCACTAGGCATTTCATCATGCCACAGACTAAATAAAGCTAAGCACAATACAAATCCTATAAAATCCATAAGCAGCAACAGTTTTTTATTATCGAAGCGCTCGGATACGTAGCCAACAAACAACGAAAAGAGAACGACAGGTAAAAATTGCGCTGCATACGCCAAAGCCATTAGCTGTGCGGAGCTTGTTGCAGTAAATATATACAAGGGGGTGGCAAATTTGAAAATCCAATTTCCAGCAGACGAGATAAAATAAGCCATCATTAGCAATGGCATATTTTGATTTTTCTTACAACTGCTCATAAATTAAGGCCTAATAAATCAAACGCTATGTCGCAGAAATGCCTCTTTGCACTTGATAACACTGCCTTATTTTTATTCATAATAAACCTCTGCTTTTTCAATATATCTAAGAGTTCAATAGCCCTTCCAATTTACCTTAAAAAGGAACACTGTAAACATTAAACACATTTTTTATTAGTATTTCCTTAACCAAAAGAGAAGCGGTTAAGTTACTTAAATAGAAACAGGCACCTACAAAGGTTAATTTGAGAGTAAAGGAAAGTTAAGACATGTTTACTTATTCAGGAATCCATTTAACAGTATGAATAGCTCATACAATTAACTGATGGTTTTTATTTTTTTAAGAAAATTTTCCATATTTGAAATCTAAACTTTTTTAAATTATACCCACCGTAACTACATAACCTATGGCGTTTAATAAAACCAGCAGATAGCTTTTGTTTTTTCTGAGTAATCGTTTGGCAGGCGAATATGTAACTTATAATCCAGTCCAGTTTCTTGAGATTTTATTTGCAGAGTATGCGTATTTCGAATTTTAAATTCCGTCCCTTCCTTGGCACTTAGAGACGCAGAGAAAAAACAACAGAAGAAGCTAGCTTATTAAACTTAAAAATTATTTATATTAAATTTCAGTGGGTTAAGAAAAATCTGTGAACTATTAAAAGTACAAACAATGCAACCACCTGACCTAACTTGCGGTGCTGTAAACACTAACGTTAAAACTAATCGAAGATGCCAAGCACTGAGAATCCCTTTGATACGCCCTAATATGTATACTCTCTATTGAAACGTCGAACTTTAGTACGTATATTTTTCATAGGGGATAACGTATTCAACTGGACCATACGCCCTAAAGTCCATTGCTCATACCACGCGACACCATATAACTCATGGTCACTTAAACTTGAAACAAGTAAAAGTACCTCGTTCACCGTAGACTCAAGCTCCATGAGAAGAACATCGTATTTCCAATCACGATATTCTTCGTGGAAACTTTCGGCGAGTAACCCCAGTTGATTCCATTTATAACCGGTTTCAGGGAAATCCACATGCTGATTTTGAGATTTTAGGTGGTACCATTTAAGAACGAGCTTGCTCCAACCAATCAGGTAAGCCACTGTGTCACTAACGCTAATGATTGTACCTTTGACGTTTCCCTCTATGCCAAGCTTACGAGCTTTGCTTTGTGGAATTGAGCGATAATCAGCCATTAATTTTGGAAATGTTGAGTCTATAGCTAACTTAAATTCAATCTTATTTCTTGGTACTGAAGACATTTTAACCTCTATCTTTATACTACCCGTTAAGGGTGAGCAACATAATATAGCCGTTTCGGCCTACCACCTAAACACCAAAGCTAATGTGGTTGGAGCGTTTTATTAGGTTTTTATAGCTTAATAAGAGCGAGCATGTCTTGACCATCTTCGTCCATGCCAATCTCCTCAAAACCAATACTAGAATAAAAGTCTTTTGCCACTGGGTTTTTGGGGTTGTAGCAAATCTCGATTTCCTTGATTGTCGAATCTGTCGTGATTTCTTTTAAAACCATCTTTAACGCTTTTCTTCCAATGTCCCTTTTCTGATGATGTTGGTCTACCATAAAACGCCAAATTGAAATTTTTGATGGGTTCTCTAAAACCCACATAAAAAAACCAACTGGCTGACCATTGTGGCAAATCGCTTTGCAGATATACCCTGAGTTATAATGAGCTTCTACAAGAGACCACATGTTGCTAGCTACATACTCTTCTTGCTCATCGGTTACATCTAAATCACAAACAGCTTCGTAATTCGATTTACCTATTCGTTCCAGTGAAATATACATGTTACTCCTTAACCTTAATAATATTTGAACGATTAGTTCAATTCTTTGCCTCAAACCGTCTCGCGTTTCTACTTACGGATGTTTACTTTACGAGGTAATTAATTGATAAAGTTAACAAAAAACAAAGTTCTGTGATTCGCTCTTTATCGAAGCTTGGCTCAGTTAAAGAACCAAGCGTTAGCTATGTGTGTGGGCTCTTGATTGCATAGTCATGCATATTTTAAGATGAGTTCAGTGCAACTTAATTGTTTATTATTTAATTTTATAAAGTTTGGTGTTGTACTAACAGCTTCAAAACCAAATTTGTGCAATATGTGCATTGAAGTAGGATTATTATTTAGCACTTGGGCGTTGAGTTGTTTTAAATTAAGCTTACTTTTTCCAATATCAATTAATTGCTCTAAACAGTAAGTTGCCACACCTTGAGATGTAAAATCTTTGCCAACACGATAACCGACATAAGCACTTTGGTCTGAAATATTTTTTAAGTTAGCTCTCGCGACAATAACATTATATTTAAGTATAACTCCGCAAAAGGCATTACCTGAATTTATTTGATTAAGTAGAGAATCAATATGATTATTAACACCGCTGTGAGAGTAAAAGTCATTAGGCCTTGGCGAAATATAACTTTCAAACCATTCTCTATTTTTCAATTCAAAGTCCAATAGTTTACTTACATGACTTTTAGTGAGGGCTTCAAATTTCATATGTACCTTTAATGTGGTAGTAATTTAGAAAATATTCCAAGACAGCATACTTGTAAAGTTGATACCGATTGTCGTTCACTCTTAAACCAAGTGCAGTTGAATATCAAGACACATGTTAGTGGCGTCTAAGAGAGCTTGTTATAAATTACTTTCTACCATCTCTTTGATCGTTTTTGCTTTAACAAAGTGATCCAACTTATGAGTTTGGATCCACCATGTAGCCGCTTCCATTAGCAATTCAGGGCAATCATTTTTATTTTTAAAAAAGGCGTAAAATGACAGACCAACATTCTCTCCCTTGCTCTTCATTTTCTTATCGCAAACTTCCAGTATTTTGGCTCTCAATTCTTCTCTCATAAATTTCCTGTCAATCTATTGTTTGTATTTTTAGTGCTATCAGCAGACTTTTACTATGTAACTAACCTTATATTAATAACAAAGATAGAACACTTAGCCAGATCAACTTGACCCAGTACGATAGACGCTGGTAAAAGCCAGTTAATTTTCTATTTTTCAAACCTTTAGCCATTTTTACTATATAAAAAATAGCTAACAAAACTACAATGATTGAAAGCACTCTGAACTCAAAAGAAATATAAGTAGAGGGAGGGCTGAATGCGACTATTATTGGGGCAAGTAAAAGAGATAAAAGCATGATAACACCCGCCCATGAGTGTATTTTACAACTCAACGTTGGTGACTGGGTATAAGGGTCTTTATCCATTGGGAAGTAACCCGCAACCCATGTTCCTATTCCATGGAGCATTATAAGAATACCTGTAACGACAAGAGCTATGTTCGCATTATTAAGCTGTATTAAATGCCAACCAAATAAACAAAAGATAAAACCGAGCGGATAATTATTGATAATAGGTGATAACTTTTCAGTGGGGCTACCCGCAGCACCTAATTCACTGCAAAATTGGTTTTTATGATCGTAATTCGGGTAAAACTTAGCCGTTACGAAAACACCGACAGAAATCCAAATCGTAGCCAGTAAGCCAGATAGCGCAGAGATGCTCTCAAACATAAAAATCCTTTTATAATAAAATACATCTTAATAAAAACTGCCGATGAGAATATCCTATTGAACTTAATTATACTAGCGCACGCAATTTGCTTATCGCTGCCTGTGACATAAACAAATTCAGTGAGTTATTTATGTTAATGCCAAAACAGGAGTGTAGTAACGCTGCATTAAGTAATAGGCAAGGCTAGCTCCGACCTAAACAATTGCAACGTAAACACTAAAGCTAATTTAATAAGATGCCATGCGTTATGGTTCTGCATTAAGCGGCTTGTTATGCGAGCGGTATCAAGCACAGGTTTTCACTAGCCATTGGTGCTTCAAAATACTGGGTTACTTGATGATATACAGCTTTTGTGTCAAACACAGCTCTTTGTAGTTGCTCAATCCGACGTTTAGCAAGGTGAGATAAACATTGCTCATCGGTTAAATCTAAATACTAAAATTCATGTTCACTGTTTATTTCACTACACAGTGATATAAACCAAGCTCTTTGCTTTACGGTATTAGCTGGAAAATCCATAACGATGTTACCCCCAGCATTCAGCAAGTTTTGAACATGACTATTAACAAAGGGCTTAATCAAGCTTGAGTACTTTATGTAATCACCAAACATTTGTATCAAACATACTAACCTTTTGCTACTTATAAAAATATCCACCGTAACTGCGCCAGAGCCAAGATTAATTTGTTACAATCTGCTTTTAATATGGCTAATACATAGGTTTTTCTTAATGCATCCGCGAAATCGCCACTTAAATGGCTACGACTTTACTTTGCTATGCAAAGATACCCCTGCCCTAGCAGCCTTTATAAAGCAAACGCCAACGGGGACTGATACGATAGATTTCACCAATGCATTAGCGGTCAAAACGCTCAACCAAGCGTTATTAAAAAGTCATTACAAAATCGATTTTTGGGATTTGCCCGCCACCTACCTTTGCCCGCCGGTACCTGGGCGTGTTGATTACATTCATCACTTAGCTGACTTACTAGCAAAAGATAACCAAGGGCACATACCAACAGGTAAACAAGTAAAAGTGCTTGATGTAGGCACAGGTGCAAATGTGATTTATCCGCTTACTGGTAATCACGAATATGGCTGGCACTTTACAGGTTCAGATATCGATGCTTTATCCGTTAAAATTGCAAAGCAAATTGTGCAATTTAATCGACTTAAAATTACTATAAAGCAGCAAAGCAATACCAATAAAATGTTTACAGGGATTATTTCTCATAAAGATGTGTTTCACCTTACTTTATGTAACCCACCGTTTCATGCCAGTGAACAACAGGCCAAACAAGGTACTGACCGTAAGTGGAAAAACTTAAACAAAGCCCCGCAAAAAGTGCTTAATTTTGGTGGCCGACAAAATGAGCTCTGGTGCGAAGGTGGTGAGCGCGAATTTATCAGTAAAATGATCATTGAAAGCCAAGAGTTTGCTGCGCAATGTATTTGGTTTACGTCACTGGTTTCTAAGTCTGACACCTTGCCAGCTTTAAAAAAATTGCTTAGTACACTTGATGTGAAAGATGTAAAAGTTATAAAAATGGCACAAGGCCAAAAAATAAGTCGCTTCATCGCTTGGAGTTACTTTGATAAAAACGACCGCCAAGCCATTCTCAACGAACTAGTATAAGGATAATAAGATGATCGACTTTCGTTCAGACACAGTAACTAAACCAACAGCACAGATGCGCGCAGTTATGAATGACGCAGCTGTCGGTGATGATGTTTACGGCGACGACCCAAGCGTTAATCAGCTTGAACAATATGCTGCTGAGCGCCATGGTTTTGAAAGCGCCCTTTATTGTAGCTCCGGTACACAAGCAAATTTACTGGCATTAATGGCACATTGTGAACGTGGCGACGAATACATTTGTGGTCAACAAGCACATAACTACAAATTTGAAGGTGGCGGTGCTGCTGTTTTAGGTTCTATTCAGCCACAACCTATCGAAAATAATACTGATGGCACAATAAATTTAGACAAAGTAGTGGCTGCAATTAAAGCTGATGATTTTCACTTTGCAAAAACCAAACTACTGAGCTTAGAAAACACTATTGGCGGCAAAGTACTCCCACTTAGCTACCTTAAACAAGCAAGAGAATGTGTAAATAAACATAACCTTGCTCTGCACTTAGACGGTGCTCGTGTGTATAACGCTGCGGTTAAGTTAGGGGTTGATATTAGAGAAATCACCCAGTATTTTGATTCGGTGTCTATTTGCTTATCGAAAGGGCTTGGAGCCCCTGTAGGCTCACTTTTGTTAGGTAAAAAAGCATTAATAGATAAAGCGCGCCGCTGGCGTAAAGTGCTCGGTGGTGGTATGCGCCAAGCGGGTATGCTTGCTGCCGCAGGGCAGTATGCACTTGAGCATCACGTAGCACGACTTGCTGATGACCACGATAACGCCGCTTATTTAGCACAGAAGTTAAATTCGTTAGCGGGTTTTGACACATCATCGTTTCAAATCGACACCAACATTGTTTACGCAAATGTTGATGAAAGTATCGATTTAAACGCTGTAGTAAAAGCCCTAAAAAAGCAAAGCATACTATTTTCAGCAGGTAAACCACTGCGCTTAGTAACCCATTTAGGTGTCACTAAGCAGGATATAGATAGCTTTATTTCGGCGTTATCGGCCGAGATTTAACGCTTCTTTATAGTGTTTGCGGCATACCGATACGTAGCGGTCGTTGCCGCCAATTTCTACCTGATTACCGTCAGCTATTGCATTGCCCTGTTCATCTGTGCGCAGTACATGGTTCGCTTTACGGCCGCAATGGCACACCGTTTTTAGCTCAATGAGTTTATCTGCCCATGCAAGTAGGTATTGTGAGCCGCTAAACAACTCGCCTCTAAAGTCATTACGTAAGCCATAACAAAGTACCGGTATACCTAATTCATCAACCACATCAGTCAGTTGCATAACTTGCTCTTTTGATAAAAACTGACATTCGTCAACTAAAATACAGTGACGCTTTTGCTCCGCGTGCAACGTTTTAATCAATTCAAATACGTTTTTATCAGCATCAAAAATGTGTGCATCAGCTTGTAAACCAATTCGCGATGACACTTTACCCACCCCTGCACGATCATCTATTGCCGCAGTTAAAATAACGGGTTCCATACCTCGTTCACGGTAGTTAAATGCAGATTGTAAAAGTGTTGTCGATTTTCCTGCATTCATCGCAGAATAATAAAAGTACAGCTGTGCCATGAGGTTGCCCATAAAATAAAGTCGCAATATGCTACCTTAATCACGCCGTAACATCACCCTTTCCTTTGCGTTTTAAAGTGCAGTGCTTTAATCGGTCACGTTTAGATGAAGAAGTTGAGCGTAATGAGAGGAAATAGGTTGTTTTGCTAGCTGCTGCCACACTAGTTTAGCCACATTTTCATGTTTTGAATAAAAGCTGTTTGAAAAAGCTAAATAAGCCGTTGTCGTATTAAGCGGCGGAAATACAGGCGCTAATTTATGTTTATGGTATACAGACAAATCAACTGTGTTATTACCGATTTCGCATATTGCTAACGTTGCATCTGCATTTCCTGCTATAACTCGATTCACCGCCTCTTGTTGCGTAAATGAATGCTCTATAAAAAATGTTTCTTCACTTGCAGCATCACCTATAAATAACCCATTTGGCACAACAAGAGAGAACGCTTTTCGCTGAAACACTTCCCGCGACTCCCACTTGGTATGAAAGCGCCTATTACCAAGTAAACATTGGCTAAATCGTGTAAGTGCAAATTCGCTAATAGGTTGCTTATTGTTATTAACAGGAAAAGCCGCATAGCTTAACTTTTCGTGATTAAATGCGCTTAGATGAGCATCCATTTCGCCTGTTTTTATTGCTTCGATACAAGCTTGCCGTGTTTTTTTGTGCAAAATAAAATTTATCTTAGCCAGGTTATCGTCAATGTGTTTTAAAATATTGAATTGGGTTTGGGCCGCAAAAATGGGGATTTCATTCCGAGCGTTCAAAAATAGTGGCGCTTTCGCAGAATCAGCATAACAAATATTGATAGTCTGTATGCTTCTGGCTTGCGAATAAAATGTGGCAAACATGGCAATGGCTACTACACACCTAATATAAAATAACGTCACTGTCATAATAAACTACGAATTTAGTAAATTAATACCAGTGTAGAAGCCAAACTTAATTTTTACAAAATGCCTTCGTGCCTAAGCAACCACTCTTTTCTACTAAGCCCCCCAGCGTAGCCTGTTAGTTTACCATTTGCGCCAATAATTCGATGGCATGGCACAATTATACTGATTGGATTTTTACCATTTGCCGCCCCAACAGCACGCACTGCTTTTGGGTTATTAATAGCCAGCGCAATATCTTGGTAACTCTTACTTGCGCCAAATTCAACGTTCATTAGTGCACGCCAAACTTGCCTTTGAAAGTCTGTACCTTTGGTATCTAACGGCACAGTAAACGCAGTACGCTCACCGTTAAAATATTCATTCAGCTCGCTAATACAGATTAAAATCGGTGTCAATGTATGTTCATTCACCTTATCTGTTTGCATGTTCTCAACTGGGTAAAAGCCTACATAACTAATACCTTTTGAAGTACTTTGAATGGTAATGTCGCCAATGGGGCTTGGCATAATAACTTGTTGCATGCTCATAGTTGCTGCCATAGTTGAAAAGTTAAATATGAACGAAAAGGTGCGCATCGTTCGCTATCAAATTCGCTTACTCCAGCGAGGGCTTTTTTAACCCCTAAATCGCCAGCCAGTAAAATATCAGGGTGGCTTTGACCACGCAGTTTGGCGTAATTAACTGTCCATGGGCCAATACCTTTTAGTTCTAGCCAATTATCAAGTTCTTGGTTGTCTGGGTTTTGATAACAATAAGCACTTAAACGCCTAAGCGCATCTTTACGTGCTTGCGGCATTTTAAAAAAGTCGAGCTCTGAGTTAGCGACCCACTCGGGGCTTGGAAAATAAGAGGTGTCGCTGTGCTGATTAAACTCGTTCACAAGCTGCGTCACTAGGTTATGAGCAGCCGTTACACTTACCTGCTGACCAAGGACGGAGCGAATACCCGCTTCATACTCTGACCAAATCCCAGGTAATCGCAGCCCTTCACTTAGCGGCATTGCACCTTTGAGCTCTGCATTTAAATGCAGCTCTATGGTGTGCGTATCGGCATCTAAATCTAGCACACGTCGAATATTGTTGATCACTTGCTGTAAATAACGGGTGTTATCAATATCAATGACCACTTTAAAGTGATTTTTATGCTCAACAAAATGTGCGGTAAATTGCCCTTGGCAATGTTTGTCTTTAAAGGTTCGACCATAGCTCGTTGCAGTAAGCCATTCAAGGCCACTAATCAAACGGCGCTGTAAAAAGCCATGGTATGCCTGCCAATTATAAGGCGGCCTAAAAGCCAGTGTTAAATTTAATGTCGCACTTGGCTTTTTATCTGACTTACGCAGCTTGGACGGGGCAATATTTAATTGCTTCAAAAATGCATCATTAAAACGGCGGATACTGTTAAAACCTGATGCAAATGCGATATCTGCCACCGACAAATCGGTTTCTTGTAATAACTGCTTGGCAAAATTGCATTGATTAAATAATCGATATTGGGTGATCGAGAGTCCAAAATGTTGATTAAACAAACGACGTAAGTAACGACTCGACACCCCTAGCCTATCAGCTAATACCTCACAATCGTAGGCTTCACCTTTATCAATGAGTTGCTTAGCACGTAATGCGGTGGTTTTGGTTCCTAACCATGCAGGGCTATTGGGGGCACTGTCTGGACGACAGCGTATGCACGGTCTAAAACCAGCTTGCGCGGCTAAATGCGCGTACTGATAGTACTCAACATTTTTCTCTTGCGCAGTCGGTGCGGGGCAAATGGGTCTGCAATAAATGCCCGTGCTTTTAACAGCAACAAAAAATACGCCGTCAAAACGAGCATCACGGCTTTGCCTCGCTGTTTGCCATTGTTGGCTAGTCATAATTATTCTCGTTACTCGCTAATATGCTTAGCTTAACTGAATAATTTTTTTTGACTAGCCAGTTTCGGACCTTAACCTATTTGATTAACGTTTAGTTAGTTGCTGCTAAATAACGGCGCTCAACTTCAGGCCAATTAATAACCTCATAAAATGCTGCGATGTATTCAGGACGACGATTTTGATATTTCAAATAATAGGCGTGTTCCCATACATCTAGGCCCAGTATAGGTGTGTGGTTATGCATCAAAGGGCTATCTTGATTTAGGCTACTTTCAACAACAAGCTGGTTGTTCTTATCAACACATAACCAAGCCCAGCCACTACCAAAGCGACTAACCGCTGCATTGGTAAACTGCTCTTTAAACTTATCAAAGCTACCGAATGCTTCAACAATCGCTGTATTTAATTCACCACTTGGCTGACCGCCGCCGTTTGGTGTCATCACTTGCCAAAATAATGAATGATTATGGTGACCGCCCACATGCTCTTGCACCGCTTGTTGTAATGATTCAGGAAGTGAGCCTATAGTACGAAGTAACTTTTCAGCATCCTGCTCACTATAGTGGCTGCCTTCTAATGCGGCGTTAGCTTTATTGATATAAGTTTGATGATGGAGTGTATGATGAATCTCCATCGTTTTCGCATCAATATGTGGTTCAAGTGCTTCATAGCTATATTCTAATGTCGGTAATGTGTAAGCCATCATGTTTCCTTATCATTAATGAAGTAACTGTGTTTTGTGAGGATGATCACTTAATACATGATTTATGCGTGTGATCAATTCAGGAAAATCTGCGGACATTTGGGCAAATTTAACCAATTCAAAATAGGTTTTGTGATGATGATGCAGAACGAGATGTCGTATTTTTTCATTGGGATGGCATAACACCAAACTAAGCTTTTGATGAGCATGACATAACCAATTACATGCTTTTTCTGGTTGACCCATCACTTTAAACGTATCTGCTAAGTTATGCGTTGCAACAACAAACGCCGGGAAGCAATGTGATAGTGAATCGGCCACTGTGTGGCTGTAGGGTATATTCGTAAACTGTGCCATTAATGTCTCTGCAATATTTGCAGCGACTGTATAGTGGTCACGAGCAACAACTAAGTCCCCACATTCAAATGATAAATTACCTTCATAAATTGCCTTTTGCCATGGGGCAAGTGCATCGTCAATTGGTTGATATGTTGGCGCTGTGTGGGATGTTGTTTGAGTCATAAAATCACCTGCACTTAAAACCTGTATATTTAAACTACACACAGAAAAGATCAAATGCAAATGATTTTTATTTATATTTTAATTTGTTGTTTTACAGCTAAACTTAGTTGCTTTTACTGATGCGCAAAATCAATCAGCTCTTGACCTGTTAAGCGGTAAATAATCCATTCGTTTTGTGGTTTAGCACCAATGCTGTCGTAAAAATCAATGGCTGGTTTATTCCAATCAAGTACCACCCACTCAAAGCGACCACAGTCTTTTTCGAGAGCTTGCTTAGCTAGGTATTGCATAATCTGCTTACCCGCACCTTTACCACGGCTATCTGAACTGACGTAAAGATCTTCTAAATACAAACCATTTTTGCCAAGCCACGTTGAGTAATTATAAAAATACACTGCAAAGCCAATAGGTGTGTCCCCATCTAAACAAATAACACTGTGAGCCGTTGCGCCTTCACTGAATAACGTTTTTAAAATAGCTTGCTCGTCTGTTTTAACTGCGTCAGGCTCTTTTTCGTAGATAGCGAGCTCGGTAATAAAATGTAGGATTGTTGCAGCATCACTTGCTACTGCAGGACGGATTGTAATTGCGTTACTCACTCTGTATTCCTTTTTACATCATTATTGTAACGCCCAGTTTATAAGGGCTTTAGCATAGTGTAAACGCCCTTTACAGAAATACTGTGCATTAAAAATGAGGCAACTAAAAGTTAGCCCCATTTCGCTTTGTTTTTACTTACTCATCGACTTATAAAGTACCGGAAGTACAAATAAAGTTAAGAAGGTTGCACTGACTAAACCGCCAACAATAACGGTAGCGAGGGGCTTTTGAATTTCAGCCCCTATTCCTGTACTGAGCAGCATCGGAATAAGCCCCAGCATTGAAGTGAGCGCGGTCATGAGTACGGGTCTAAGCCTTGAAACAGCGCCTTCAAATACCGCTTTATCTTTGCTATCGCCAGCGCTAACTCGATGGTTAATGCTTTCAACCATCACTACACCATTCAATACCGCAACGCCAAATAAGGTGATGAAACCAACGGAACTAGGTACTGATAAATATTGCCCAGAGACATATAGTGCTATCACCCCACCAATCACAGCTAGAGGAACATTAACTAAAATTAGCAACACTTGCGATAAGTTACTAAATGCAAAATAAAGCAATAATGCAATGAGTAGCAATGCCACAGGCACTACAATCATCAGCCGCTGTTGTGCCCGTTGCTGGTTTTCGAACTGCCCGCCAATAGCCACACTGTAACCACTTGGCAGCTGCATTCTATCAGCAATGGCAGCGCGTATATCAGCAACCACAGAGCCCATATCTCGCCCCTGCACATTTGCTTGAATAACCACCCGCCTTTGCACATCATCACGACGAACTTGTGGAGCGCCAGATTCAATCTGTACATCGGCTACATCCCCCACCCTAACAATGGCACCCGCAGGGGTTCGCAGTCGAAGATCAGCAATCACATCCAGGTTTTGGCGATAGCTTTTTGCTATGCGTACATAAATATCATAGCGCTCATTAGCATTGATGATTTGCCCTGCGGATTGCCCACCAATACCGTGCTGAACTACATCCATTAAATCAGCCACCGATAAACCAAAGCGTGATAATGCTAAACGGTTGGGTTTGACTATGAGCTGTGCTTCACCGCCTATTTGCTCCATCGCGACATCTTTAGCGCCAGGTATTTGCTGAACTAGCTGCTCAATTTGTTGGCCTTTTTCACTCAACACCGCCAAGTCACTACCGAACAACTTAATTGCCAATTGCGCTTTAACACCCGATAAAAGCTCATCTACTCGGGTAGCTATAGGCTGTGAAAAATTGAACAAAAGTCCAGGGAATTGCTCAAGCTTGGCTTCCATTAGCTGTTGCAATTCAACACGCGTTTTCGCATTTACCCATTGTTCATGGGGTTTTAAACCTAAATAGATTTCAATATTATTAACAGGTTCAGGATCGCCCCCCACTTCAGCACGACCGATTCGGCTTAGCGCATATTCCACCTCACTAAACTCAAGCAACATGGCTTCAAGCTTTGGCGCAACTGAGATTGCCGTATCAAGACTTGCAGAGGGAGCAAGTGTCACACGTAGATTAATAGTGCCTTCTTCAAGCTCTGGCACAAATTCAGTACCCAGCCTTGGTAGCATAACGGCCGCTATAATCAGTAATAACCCTGCTATAACTAAAACGCTGCGTTTAGCCTGCAATGCTTTTTGTAAAGCCCGTTGATAAAGCATATCGATAGGTTTTAACAGAATACTTTGTTTTACTGTCACGCCCTTAGCAAATAAATACACACACAGAGCTGGTACTACAACCAAGGCAACGATCACAGCACTAATAATTGCCAACATGATGCTCACTGCCATTGGTTGAAATAACTTCGCCTCAACGCCTTCAAAGCTAAACAGCGGTAAAAATACCGTTAGAATGATCAAAGAGGCAAAAAAGATAGGCCGTGCCACTTCTTTTGCAGCAATAGCAACCAGCTGTGAAGAAGGCTTATGTTGATTATGCTTTAGCCCTAAATGCCTAAATACATTCTCAACCATCACCACTGAGCCATCTACCAGCATACCGATGGCAACAGCAATACCACCTAACGACATTAAGTTTGCCGATAATCCAAGCCATGCCATGACACTCAGTGCTAATCCTATCGAAATAGGGATCGACAACAGCACCAAAAATGTCGCTCTTAAATCTAACAAAAATAATGCTAATACTATGATTATAAATACAAAAGCTAAAAGCAGTGCATCAATAACTGTTTGTACCGCTTGGCTTATAAGCTCTGCTTGGTCGTAAATTGCTTTAAATTCAACCCCCTTTGGCAGTGCTTGATTTATCATCTCGATACGCGCGTTGATTCCATCAATTGTTTGCTTGGTATTTGCGCCCATTCGCTTTAGCACGATACCAGTAACCACTTCACCACGATTGACTATTTCGCCTTGATCATTGCGTTTTGACAAGGTGACAGCACCTTGACGAATTTCACTGCCAAGCTCAACATTCGCAACATCAGCCACTTTAACGACCATCCCATCAATGGTTTTGATAGGTGTTTGTGCAATCTCAGCAAGCCCTTTTTCGCCTGGGGTAAACCAACCTGTACCACGAATAACAAGCTGCTCTTGACCACGGTTCATATACCAGCCACCCACATTAGAGTTGTTAGCATCTAGTGCGTTACTAACATCTTGTTGTGTTAAGTCATAAGCTAATAACTTATTGGGGTTTAAATTTACTTGATACTGCTTTACCTCACCGCCAAATGACAGAATATCGGTCACACCATCAATGGGTAAAATAAGTAATTTAACCACCCAATCATTTAAACTACGCAGTGCCATGCTATCAATGTTTGCATCTGGCTTTGCTTCAAGTAAATACTGATAGACTTGTCCAAGCCCTGATGTGTTAGGGCCCATTGTTGGCATACCCACACCATTTGGGATCAACTCTTTAGCAGACTGCAAACGTTCAAAAACCAGTTGCCTAGCAAAGTAAATATCGACGCCTTCTTTAAACACCACAGTAACACCCGATAGCCCCGTTTTAGAAATAGAACGGACCTGCTCTACATCGGGCAGTGCATACATAACCGCTTCTATCGGGTATGTGATCAGTTGCTCTACTTCTTCAGCCGCAAGCCCTGGCGCTTCGGTATTCACCGCGACTTGTACATTCGTCACATCGGGAAACGCATCTAGATTGAGCTTTGGGATCATAAATACACTCACCGCGATCGCTGTAAGCAAGGCCAGTACCACCAGTAGACGGTTCTTTATCACCGCCTCGATTAATAAATTAAACATGCGTCACCTCTAGTGGTTATGCGGATCGAATCCGCCTTTAGCTAGTTGTGATGCAATAAAAAAAGCACCTTGGGTGACAACTTCAAGCCCAGCTTCAATATCAAACACTTCACGGTAATCACCAAAGCTTCGGCCGAGAGTCACTTCTTTTGCGATAAAGCCACCATCATCATCTACAACAAATAATTGCCAGTCGCCATCGGCACTGCGTGTTAACGCATTTTCCGGTACGGCAAGTACAGCTTGCTCTGTTTCAAAATGGAAATACACATCCGCAAACATACCCGGATGCAAACTATGTTGCGTGTTTTTTACTTCGAGCCTGACTGTTCGCGAGCGTGTTTGTTCATCAATCGTATGCGCTTCTTGAATAACTGTTGCTTGGTAGCGATGGCCATTTACTTCTAATTGCGCCTTAGAACCATTACTGATAGTACGGTCTTGATTAGCTGAAAGCTGTGCGGCAACCCAAAGCGCTGACTCATCGGCTATAAGCATCAGCTCAATACCCGAATCAACACGCTGACCTTGGGCAAAGTTATCAGTTAAAACAGCACCCGATGTTTGTGCAAACAAGGTGTATTCACCGAGTTTTTCAGGCGTTATAGTGAGTGTTTGCGCAATGGCTTGTTTCGATAAACCAAAGGCAACAAGTCGGCTATAGGCGACTTCATATTCGGCTTTAGCGGTCAGGATTTGCTTTTCGCTCAGTGTGCCGCGTGTCATTTTAGTGACTCGTTGCCACTCAGCTTCTGCTAATCTAAATTCAGTTTGTTGGCTGGCAACTTCACCACTAAATAAGGTGACTAAAGAGTCTCCTTTATTTACGTGTTGCCCAAGCAAAGCATGGCGCTTTACAACAATTGAATCAACACGCGGTGATACCACATAACTGGCATAGCCATTGGCTTTAATTTCACCTGGGGCATACAAGGTTTGATTGTGTGTTTTTAGTACAAGGCGTTCAACCTTTATATTAGCTAGTTGCTGTTGTTGCTCAGTTAAACTTACTTCATTAGCTTGCTCATTTTCTTGGTGATCATGCGCCTGCTCTGAAGCGTTATTATTTGTGACATACATAAAACATACGCACAGCAATGCGTAACGCATAAAATTTCTTAAAAACATATATTTTCTCTTACTTAAAATGGGCTAAGCCCAAATAAAATCTAAAAAGGGTTTTGGATTAAGTAAGAGCTAAAATTGGTGGGCGATGTAGCGGTGCTAAGTCAGCCGATTTGAAGTTTAAATTGAGTGATTCTATTTTAGTAAAATAGATATCAGTAGGCTCAGACAATTGCAGCGAATCTACAAATGCAGGGCTATGACAAACGTGACAATGGCCTTTCTCAGCTGAGTCAGATAACTGTTTTGCAAGCTCGGCATGTTCAGATTGGTGTAGTTGATGATCGCCATTGACAGCGCAATGGGCTTCAAGGTCGATTTCTTCAGATAACAGTACCGAAGCTTGGTTAAACGCAGCATTATGATCGGCCACATCAAAGCTATCCAGCAATGGCTGGAGCAATAATACGCTAATCAAAATAAAAAATGTTGCTTTCACATAGAACCTAAAAATTGGTACATCGACGCTAAACTAACAAATCCACCTGCATTTGAACAGTAAATTATTAGTGTACGCAAGCAAATGATTACAAACATTTCAAAACGCGTATTCCCATGATATAAAAATAAGGCAAATCAAAAACTAGGTAATTTTTATGGGACACGGACACCACCATCATCACGATACAAATAACCAAAGCACCCGCCAACTTATGTTGGCTGTTGCGATTAATGTGTTATTAACTGTCGCTCAGGTGATTGGCGGACTTGTTTCTGGAAGCTTATCCTTAATTGCCGATGCATTACATAATTTAAGCGATGCGTCGTCACTCTTTATTGCTTTGATTGCGCGTAAAATTGGCGCAAAACCTGCCAATGAACGCTACCAATATGGTTATAAACGCGCCGAAATCCTTGCAACCTTGTTTAACAGCCTAAGTTTAATTGTGATTGGCGGTTACCTAATTGTTGAAGCCATCTCCAACTACTTAAACCCAGAGCCCATTGACGGCTGGATCATCATTTGGGTTGCAGGCCTTGCGCTCATTATTGACCTGCTCACCGCCCTTTTAACTTACAAGGCGGGTGCAAAAGACAGTATGAACATTCGTGCTGCATTTATTCATAATATATCGGATGCAATGGCTTCGGTGGTGGTGATAATCGCCGGTACCTTAATCATTTTGTATCAGTGGTACATTGTTGATTTAATTGCCACCATGCTAATTTCGATTTATGTCATTTACCACGGTATTTTACTGTTAATTGCCAGTAGCAAAATTTTAATGCAAGCGGCCCCTGATAACTTTAACTCACCAGAAGCTATAAATCAGTTGAAAGCACAATTTACAATGGCTGAAGTTGATTACCTTAAAACATGGCAGATAGATGACCATCATATTCATTGTGAGCTTAAATTTAGTGCCAAGCAAAACATCAATAACGATGAAATTCGTCATTTTTTACATGCTAATTTTGCCATCGAAAGCTGCACTATTGAACAAGTTTTAGTGTAAATGTTACGCGTTATCATTTACTATTCAGTTTTGTTTTAACAGCATACTGAAGGAACAAACCTTGTTGAAGTTGTGGTTACGTCGTACGCATTTATTCTTTGGCCTAATTAGCGGTTTATTTTTAATTTGTTTAAGTTTGACCGGTGCATTGCTTATTTACGCAAAAGACATTCAATACCTTACTCAAAGCGATAAGTGGACAGTTACCCCAGCAACATCAACACTTGATTTTGATAGCCTTATCAAACACGTTTCAGCTTCTACCGAGCAACCCGTCACTCTGTTAATGCCTGAGCAGCGAAGTGATCTTGCGTGGCAATTACAGTTGGCCAATAGCCGCTATGTAAGTGTTAACCCTTACAACGGCCAAATTTTATATGAATACGATTACTACAGCACTATTTATGGCTTTACCATGGCTTTGCATCGTTGGCTGCTTTATGAAGATGGTGATAAAAACCGCCCTTTAAGAAACTGGGTATCTGTGTGTGCGCTCATTCTTATTATTGAAATTTTGCTTGGCTTTTATATCTGGGTTAAACCAAAAAATCGTATGAAACGCTTGGCTATTAAGCGTAAAGCAAAGTTTAGAGTGTTGATGTATCAGCTACATACCGTTCTGGGCGTGTATTTTTTAATTCCTCTTATTTTAATTGCTTATACAGGTATGGCGTTTAACTGGAAAGAACAAACAAAAGCCGTATTAGAGTTTGTGATGCAAGGCACTGTTGAAGACAGACCTAAACCACCGGCGGTGATTCCCCCTTCTGAGAACGCGCCTCATCAAGTTCAAAAAGCATTTGATAATGCGCTAACCGTATTTCCGACAGGTCAGTTATTTAGAATTTACTTACCTAAAAAGCCAAGTGACAACATTGGTTTTAGGATAAAGAATCCAGGTGAAAGTCATGCTTATAGTTGGGTATGGGCTAACCCATACTCAGCGGATATTGTGGCAAGTTATGATGCCAGTAAAAGCTCTTGGACCACACAAACATGGAACTTTAAATATAAGTTTCATATAGGTGATTTTGCAGGACCGATTGTGCAATTACTGTGGTTAATACTTGCTATTTCTCCTTTATTTTTTGTGGTTTCGGGCGTTTACTTTTGGTACAAGAGGCACAATAAGTAGCAAGCTTTTAATCTTGATTGCTCCTTTTCATATGGACTGATTATGAAAACTAAACTCAAAAACGCGTTCAATAACGAAATGCTGCAGGCTAAATCAGCATACCTTAACGGCGAATACACGCAGGCTTTTACACATCTAGAAAGAGCCCATATTCTAGGCCAATCTTATATTATTCCTCACACATTATCGCACTGGTGGATGTGTAAAATTGGTTTTAAAACACATAATTACAAAGAAGTTATCGGCCAGTTTATGCGCATTTTTGCATCGGTTATATTTTCTCGTTTATGGGTTCCTAAGGGAAATACAGGAGGAACTAACGTTAATCCATTTAAAGTAATGCCAGTACCTGAGGACTTAAAACACTACTTAGACTAATTTATTAGCCAAGGTACTCGTAACCATTTTTATATTTTATTTTTCACCCATTATTGCAAATCATTATCATTACCCTTGCCTTTACACTTCTTTACATTTACACTTCTGCCCCACTAAACAGTCTATTTATCTTTTTTTAACAAGGACAACCATGTTAAGAACGTCGTTAACACTTATTGCACTGGCAGTAAGTAGCTATTCTTTCGCTGATGACTCAATCAATAAAAAATTAACCGCTGAAGAAATGGAGCATGTTGTTGTTTCTGGTAGCCGCGTATTTGAAAGCATCGATGAAGTTCCTGCGTCAATAACCATTATTAACCAAAAGCAAATCGAAGAGCATTTAAAGGTTAATCCAGAACTACAAAGCTTACTATCACAGATGGTTCCAGGGCTTGCACCAGACACAAATAGTTCAAGCAATACGGGTCAGAGCTTACGTGGTCGTGCTCCACTGGTTATGATTGACGGTGTGCCACAATCAACACCACTTAGAAATGGCTCATTAGGCGTTAAAACACTCGACCCTAGTGCCATTGCTCGCATTGAGGTAATTAAAGGTGCTACATCGGTATATGGTAATGGCGCATCAGGCGGCATTATTAACTACATTACTAAGCAAGCTAGCAGCGATGGTAAAACAAAAGGTGAAATCAGCCTATCGTCACGTTTTAGTGCAGTTAAATTAGAAGAGAGTGCGGGTGCACGAATCTCAGCTGCAATTAATGGTCGCGCAGATAAATTAAGTTACTTATTTACAGCTAGTTATGAAGAAAATGGTGTGCAACGTGACGCAGAAGGCGATATTTTAGGCCTTCAGTACGGCTTATCTGATGCTGTAACTGAAAACTACTTCACAAAGCTAAGTTATGACTTTGATGACGAAAAGCAACTACAATTTAGCTATAACTACTTCAGCTCACAACAAAAAACTGATTTAGGTGATGTAGTTGGTGATGGTAACAAAGGCGAGAAAACATACGCTATTCACGTACCAAAAGAGCTACAAAAACGTGGCAAGCCGCAAGGTCCTGACGGTAATGAAAACATTACTTTAAAATACACAGACTACGCGTTATTTGAAAACACCCAAATGACCCTAGATCTGTATATGCAAGATATCGAAAATATATTTTTCTTTTCACCAAACCTTGCTAACCCTGACGAAGGTTACGATGGCGGTCAATCAATCATCCGCTCTGAAAAAGAAGGTGCACGCGCTACATTTAACACACTTGTTGATTTTGACACTGTTGAGGCAACATTTATTTATGGTTTAGATGCTTTGAACGATACCACTTCTCAACCGCTTGTAGATGGTCGCGTTTGGGTTCCTGAAATGGAAATGGAAAGTATTGCTGGCTTCCTACAAACTAAATGGGTTATCAACAACGACATCATTGTTAAAGCGGGTGTTCGTAAAGAAAGCATTGATTTAACGGTTGATGATTACAACACTTTAAAGCTTTGCCGTTCAGCAACACAATGCTCAGTACCATTGAGTGTTAAAGGCGATACCATTGATTATGACGCTACAACCTACAACATTGGCGTAAAATACAACTTATCGGATGCATTTAGCCCGTTTGCAAATTACTCGCAAGGCTCTGATATTTCTGATATTGGCCGCCTTTTACGTTCTGCAACTGTGAACGATATTGGGTTAATTCAAACTGAAGCTTCAATCATCGATAACTATGAGGTTGGTTTTACATCTCAATTTGATGATGTACGCTTTGAATTTGCAGCTTACCGTAGTACGTCAGAGTTCGGGACAACGAATAGCTTTAATGAAGTAACGGGTGTTTATGAGCCTGTACGTGCACCACAAGAGATCTGGGGTTACGAAACAATAGTTGACTACACTATCAACCCAACTTTAAGTCTAGTTGCTACTTACAGCTATGTTGAAGGTAAAAACACAGAAGACGATATCTACCTTGGCTCTCGACAAATTAGCCCACCAAAAGGCACAGCTAACTTAAACTGGCAGCCAAGCGATGAGCTTTCATTAAGTGTGAGCTACCTCTATGTAGGTTCGCGTAAACGCTTTGAACCAAATGCAGACGGTGATTACGTGGGTGATCAAGGCCCTATTGATAGCTATAACATTTTCAATTTGAGCGGTCGTTACAATTTTGCTGACAATTGGCAAGCATTTATGGGCGTAGAAAACCTCTTTAATAATGATTACTTCCCTGCTCGCGCTCAAGCATATACATATGGTGGCTATAACATTAAAGGTTTAGGCACCACAGTAACACTCGGTGCTAAATATAGTTTTTAATATTTAACTGAATATTACTTTATAAGCCCTTCTAGTAAGGGCTTTTTTATTTGTGAAAATACAAACAATAAATTGTTCACAAATCGATCACTAACGCAAACTTAAACGAGAATCACAATCAATAGTAACCAACTGATTTGCAAGGAAAAATATTTGCATTCTTGTTTTAATGTACTACAATTATCGCAACTTGGAATTTGAGGACAGCACGATGAAAGGTAACCAAAAAGTCATAGACAGTTTTAACAAACTACTCGCTAACGAATTAGCCGCTATAGATCAATACTTTATCCACTCTCGCATGTATGATGATTGGGGCCTAAATAAACTGTACGAGCGCCTTAACCATGAAATGGAAGAAGAGAAAGATCACGCAGATTGGCTAATCAAACGTATTTTATTTTTAGAGGGCGTGCCTAACATGACGAAACGTCGTGACCTATTAATCGGTTCTGACGTGAAAAGCATGATGCAAAATGACCTAACTCTTGAACTAGAAGTCGTTGACTGCGTTAAAGAAGCCATTGCAATTTGTGAGCAAGAGAAAGATTATCAATCTCGTGAAGTACTTGAAAAGCTATTATTTGATACCGAAGAAGATCATGTTTATTGGCTTGAACAGCAACTTGGCTTAATCGACAAAATTGGTAGCCAGAACTACCACCAATCTCAAATGGGCGAATAGAGGCTAAACGTATGAAAGGCGATAAAAGCGTAATTGCAGCATTAAATAAAGTGTTAGCCAACGAACTAGTTGGTATTAACCAATACTTTTTACATGCACGCATGTTTAAAGATTTTGGCTTTTCAAAACTAGATAAAGCTGATTACAAAGTATCTATTCAAAAAATGAAAAACGCTGACCGTCTAATTGAGCGTATTTTATTTTTAGAAGGTCTACCTAACCTACAAGACTTAGGGCGTCTTCGTATTGGCGAAAACTCTGAAGAAATGATCGAAGCAAACATGGGCTTTGAACTTGACTCACTCCCTGATCTTAAAGCAGCCATTAAACTTGCTGAAGAGAAAAAAGACTATATTAGCCGTGAAGCGTTAGATAACATTTTAAACGAGCAAGAAGAACAAATTGATTGGCTTGAGACACAACAGCAGCTAATCAAAACCGCAGGACTTGAGAATTACCTGCAATCGCAAATGTGATACTAATTTGATCTACAATAAAGCAGCGCCAGCTGCTTTTTTTTATTCTATTACCCTCACCAAAACCCAAAACTTAAATACTAGTTAGACTGAGCAGTTTTAAGCCAAACAGATCAGAAAAATCAGATATTACTGTAATTGTCGCAATTAAAAATGACTACACGATGAACAAAGTAATGATTTTTATTATCATCTCATTGTTTTCTTTTTAGAAACGGATCCTGCCCTTTTTAAATTTAAAATCAGGTCAAAAATACACCACTAAATACTGACCATTGCATCTATTACTAACATAAATTTAGGTTAAATAATGAATGATTTAGGTAAACGAGTAGCCCTTTCACCTTCTTCTAACAACTTTAAGGAGTGTGTAGATAAAACCCTAAACGAAGGCATTATTGCCGGCAAAAAAATAACGATGAACTGGCTAGTTGACGCACTCAACTACCCCAATAGAAAAAAGCTAGAACGGGATTTTCGGCGCAACTTAAATACTACTTATCGTGTCTATGTGATGGAAAAACGCTTAGCTGTTGCCATTAAGATGTTAGATGATGAAAAGCTTTCAGTGAAAGCGATTGCACTATCGAGTGGCTTTAGTAACTCAGCCACTTTTTGTAATGCATTTAAACGAGAGTTTGGCTCTGCCCCATCGGTTTACAGAACATATAAATTGAAGGAAATTGTTAAAAGCAGTTGCCATATAATAAACACAGATCAGTCAGCAGCTTTTCATTCATAAGCTATTTTTGCGCACTTTATTGGTGCGCATAACCTCATAACTTTTCATATACGCAGCTTATTTCTGGTTGGTTAAGTGTGTAAGTTATAGTGTTCGAATCTTTAAAGCGTAAATCTTCCACTATGGTTGTAGCATCACTTTCATCATCGCAACGAAAATAACGTTTGGTTCTAACAATACCGTTTACGAAATATTTCAGTTTTGAACTAACAATACAAAAATTCGGTATTTTTCTCGTACGCGTGCCGTTATGTAAATCACTAAAATCAATAAGAGTACCTAAATTAAAGCCTTGCGTAGGTTGCTTAACAAGTTTGAAAGGGGCACCTTTGCATAGTTCATTACTGCCCTCTTTCGCTTGATAATCACCCTGTTTAGTCTTTATAAGAGATAAGAACTGCGTTTTATTACTTGGTTTCACATCAAGCAAAGCACTTGCAAAAAGCGAAGTTGAGAATAAAAAGGCCATTAAACAAAGGTAATATCTCATTAAAAATCCGAAAGCTTATACATGTTCAACTAGCATAGCATGCTGATGATACTTGTTGAATCTCCAAACAATTTACATTCATACGTAATAAGTCACAAATTCGTTTGAGTTAAGTGGCTTTTTCACCTCTAATTTTCTTAGCCAAGGCTGCCAGCTCCTCATCACACGCTCTTTCGCAGTCGTGTGATGATAAATAACCTTCATACTTTTCAATAAATGGGCCAAACGTAGGCTCAATATGGGTGAAGTCAGACGAATTTCCAGTACCATGCAGCGGGGACAACTTGCTATGTAAATGATCAATTTCATAGCCTTCCAAAAACATACCTGAACGCCCTATATCTTCAAATGCATCATCAAAAAGAATAGCAACTTTTTAGTGGCTATTATTAATTTTGATAAATCTTCATCCGTTTGGGCAAAAGCATAGCTAGAGAGGTGTTTTTTCGGAATAACAACCGTCGCACCTCGCGTATTGGGGTAAATAGATAAAAAAGCCAAATGTTCATCATCTTCCCAGAGTTTATGGCACGGCTCTTCACCTTTAACTATTTTACAAAAAATACAATCATGCATCCCAAATATATCCTTATTTTAGTTTTGTTATTCAACAAACCATAAATTGTAGAGTCCAACACAACTCGATTAATTAAGCCTTCTGTTAGCTCAAGCCTTGGCTGAAAGATTTAAAGACAGTGCTAACAATATACACTGTATTCGAACTCCTTATATTTCCTTATTGTGATATACCATTTATGTTAATTTTTACCGACCAAAACCAATGACCTTTTTGCCACTTAACCCTTTTTTATGCCATTCGGTTTGTTCTTCACAAAATATTTGCGCATCTAATTCTTTACTTGGCTCTTCGTTTAAGCTGCCTGCAGGCACAAGTAAGTATTTGTTGTCTTGAGATGCAAAAGGCAGCGCAGAGCCACAAGTCTTACAAAAGGCCCGTGACAGCGCACGCCCAGGATAATTAAAGCGCGTAATATGATGCTCACCTTTAATCCATTCGATAGCATCGGGTGAAGTAAATAAATTTGCAGCGTGCGCAGTGCCAGACAATTTTCGACATTGCTCGCAATGACAAAAGAAAAAACGCTTAAAGCTATCAGTTACTTTAAAAGTCACGTCACCGCAGCAACATCCGCCAGTAAGTAGTCTAGTCATCTCTATCTCCTCATTAGCTAAGCCAAAAATTTATAACCTAAACAATGCGCTATTTAAAAATTTTAGGCAATAAAAAAGGCCATGTTGCGTTTACAACATGGCCTTGTTTAATTGATACAAATTAGAAATCTAAATTTGATAGAACGTCATCATCAACGTTATTAGACAAGGTCACTTTAAGTTTAGGGGTACGAGCCATTTCACGTTTGATCGCAAAATTAGCTTCTTCGTTACGCGCCCAACTACGACGAGCAATACCGTTGTTTACATCAAATAATAGCATAGATTTCAAACGACGCTCGGCAGCTTCACTACCGTCTAGTAGCATACCAAAACCACCGTTGATCACTTCACCCCAGCCAACACCGCCACCATTGTGAATAGATACCCAAGTAGCACCACGGAAACCATCACCAATTACATTGTGAATCGCCATGTCTGCGGTGAAGCGGCTACCATCATAAATGTTTGATGTTTCGCGGAAAGGTGAATCTGTACCACTTACGTCATGGTGGTCACGCCCAAGTACAACCGGACCAATTTCGCCACGATTAATGGCATCATTAAACGCTTTAGCGATTTCAGCGCGGCCTTGTGCATCTGCATAAAGAATACGCGCTTGCGAACCAACAACAAGTTTGTTTTGCTTCGCATCTTTGATCCACGTGATGTTGTCTTGCATTTGCTGTTGGATCTCTTCAGGCGAGTCCGCCATGATTTTATTTAAAACGTCTGCAGCAATCGCATCTGTTTTATCAAGATCTTCTGGTTTACCTGATGTACATACCCAGCGGAACGGGCCAAAACCGTAGTCAAAACACATTGGGCCAAGAATATCTTGTACGTACGATGGGTATTTAAAATCAATACCATTTTCAGCCATTACATCGCCACCAGCGCGTGATGCTTCTAGCAAGAACGCATTACCGTAATCAAAGAAGTAAGTGCCTTTGGCCGTGTGCTTGTTAACAGCATCGGCGTGGCGCTTAAGCGTCGCTTGTACTTTTTCTTTAAATACTTCTGGCTCTTCACGAATTAAACGATTTGACTCTTCATAGCTAATATCAACCGGGTAGTAACCGCCTGACCATGGGTTATGAAGTGAAGTTTGGTCTGAACCTAAGTGAATGAAAATATCTTCAGCTAAGAAGCTTTCCCATACATCAACCACGTTACCAATAAAGGCAATTGAAACCACTTCTTCATTTTGCTGAGCCTTACGTACACGCTCAACAAGCTCTGGCATGTTATCGATTAGCTCATCAACCCAACCTTGTTGATGACGCTTAATAGCTGCCTTAGGGTTAACCTCGGCACATACGGTGATACAGTTAGCAATGTTACCCGCTTTAGGCTGAGCACCACTCATACCGCCTAAACCAGCAGTTAAGAAGATTTTACCTTTTGGTGATTCGCCTTTTTCGAGCACTTTACGGAACGCATTCATTACGGTAATAGTTGTACCGTGCACGATGCCTTGTGGCCCAATGTACATAAATGAACCCGCAGTCATTTGACCGTATTGAGTTACACCTAGTGCATTGAATTTTTCCCAGTCATCTGGCTTTGAGTAGTTCGGGATCATCATACCGTTAGTCACAACCACGCGCGGTGCTTCTACTGATGATGGAAATAACCCCATAGGGTGACCCGAGTACATGTGTAGCGTTTGGTCTTCTTCCATTTCGCTTAAGTACTTCATGGTTAATAAGTACTGCGCCCAGTTTTGGAATACTGCACCGTTACCACCGTACGTGATTAGCTCTTCAGGGTGCTGTGCCACTGCTGGATCAAGGTTATTGTCGATCATTAACATGATAGCGGCAGCTTGTTCGCATTTAGCTGGGTAATAGCTGATTGAGCGCGCTTTAAGTTCATAGTTTGGCTTAAAGCGATACATGTAAATACGGCCAAATTGCTTAAGCTCAGCGGCAAATTCGGCGGCTAATTCTTGATGCCATTCTTTAGGGAAATAACGCAATGCGTTACGAATTGCTAATTGCTTTTCGTCAGCCGATAAAATGTCTTTACGTTTTGGAGCTCGGTTTGCATCACTTGGATACGGTTTTGGCTCTGGCAATACGCATGGGATACCTTGCTTAATTTGTTCTTGAAAAGTCATTATTTGCTCCCTTAGTTAACTTTAAACGCTTGCGATTTCACAAGTGCAACCATGGCATCAATGTCAGGCTTAAGTAAGCGGTCTTCTTCTAGTTTGGCAACTTTGCTGCGAATGAGCGCAAAGTTTTCTTCAATGATGTCTGAACACGTGTTAGGACGTCTAAATTCGATTGCTTGCGCTGCATACATCAGCTCAATAGCGAAGATTTTATCAAGGTTACCTAAAATCTGGTTTAACTTACGGCCAGAAATACTACCCATAGATACGTGATCTTCTTGGCCCATTGATGTTGGTACGCTGTCTGCTGATGGCGGGAAGCACAATGATTTATTTTCTGTTACCAGTGCCGCTGTCACATATTGCGGGATCATCATGCCTGAGTTTAGGCCACCCGATGTCGTTAATAAACGTGGTAAGCCGTGTAAACCCTCAAGCAGTAAATAACAACGACGATCAGCAATGTTACCAAGCTCTGCCGCTGCAATTGATGCGTAATCTAATACCATCGCAAGTGGTTGACCGTGGAAACCACCACCCGAAATGGCTTCTTCTTCGCTGATCACAATCGGGTTATCTGTTACAGAGTTCATTTCTGTTTCAGCAAGCTCTTTTAAGTGGTAATACGCGTTACGTGATGCACCATGAACTTGTGGAATACAACGCAATGAGTAAGGGTCTTGAACACGGTCACAATCAGTGTGTGAAGCCATGTTTTCAGAGCCTGCAAAAAAGCTACGCATGCGCGCTGCAACTTCGACGTTACCTTTAAAAGCACGAATTGCGTGTAGTTCTTCACGAAACGGTGATTGACTACCTTGCATACCTTCAATACTCATAGCACCTGCGATATCTGCAAGGTCTAATAAGTAACGCATTTTAGTAAGCGCAGTAATGGCATGCGATAAAATAAACTGAGTACCGTTAATTAACGCTAGGCCTTCTTTAGCATGTAAATCTAAAGGCGCTAAACCGTGCTCTTTTAATACGTCTGCTGCTGGCTTGATTGTGTCGTTTACCCAAAACTCACCTTCACCTAAAAGAGGTAAGAATAAGTGCGATAACGGTGCTAAGTCGCCCGACGCGCCTACTGAGCCTTGCTCTGGTACAACAGGAATAATATCAAGTTCAATAAACTTAAGCATACGCTCAACAACAGTTAAACGAATACCTGAAAAACCTTGGCTTAATGCATGTACTTTGGTGATTAACATCAGCTTTGAAATAGGTTTAGCGATTGGCTCACCCACACCAACAGCGTGTGTGATCAATAAGTTCTTTTGTAATAAGTTAGTTTCTTCTGGAGAAATTTGTGTATCACACAATGGACCAAAGCCCGTATTGATACCATAAATGGCTTTATCTGAGGCAGCCATTTTGTCTACGTTTTGGCGGCTTTTATTAATTTTATCAATTGCTTCTTGGCAAAGCTCTGCCTGTAACGTACCGGCTGCAATAGCATTAACGCTGTCTAACGTTAATTGGTCAACACCATACTTAAATGTCATTTATAACTCCTAAAGAACAGGATTAAGTTTTATTTAGATGGAGTCTAACTTGCTCTAGTTGTTTTACAAATGCATAATTATCGTTATTCATTCCAGATTTATCGAACTAAAAGAAGTGCTATGCAAGTTCATGACGTAGACCTGCGCTTATTGCGCGTTTTTGTAGCAATTGTTGAGTGTGGCGGGCTTTCAGCCGCAGAGTCACGTTTGAATATTGGCCGCTCAACCATTAGTGCGCATTTATCAGATTTAGAAGTAAGGCTTGGTATCAAGTTATGTAAACGTGGCCGCAGTGGTTTTGAAATTACAGACGCGGGCGCAATCACTTATCAGGCATCAATTGAACTGCTTCAGCAATGCGAAGCCTTTGCTAATACCGTAGCAAGCTCTAAAAACGAGTTATCGGGGCGTTTAAGTATTGCCATGATAGATACCATGGTCAGTGACCCACGCTGTGCCATTCCCCGTGCTATAGCAAGGTTAAAAGGCAAAGGTAAGAACATTCAGTTTGATATTAATGTGTGTGAGGCACGAGAGGTAGAAACCGCAGTAGCCAATGGCCGTTCATTAGTGGGGATTGGTGTCAGCCGCCATCATATTCGCGGACTTAATTACACCGCTCTACACAACGAAACTAACTTTTTGTATTGCGCAGTCGGTCATCCATTATTTGACTGTGAAGACAAACAAATAAATGAGCTCATTAAAGAAGCCGAAGTCATTACCAGTAACTACATGCGCGATAAAGAAAGCCGAAACGACGGTTTAAACTATCAAAACAGTGCTGTTGCTTATCACGATGAAGGTATCGCACATTTGATTTTATCGGGTGAGTTTATTGGCTATTTACCCGATCACTATGCACAGTTCTGGGTTGATAAAGGTATTTTTAAAGCTATTCAACCAAGTAAATATCACTACGATATTCCTGTGGTATTAATCACCTCAAAAACAAATGCAAGTTCGCCTTTAGCAAACGCCATGATTGATGAAATTAAGCGTTGTTATGCGGTTTAGTGTTTTTGTTTAAAGCTTTTTGCTCATTGATAAGCACGAGACTAAACGCGATCATGGCAAGGTTTGTAGTCACTGGATTAAACGCTTCGATTAAGAGTGCGGGTTGTAAAACGGCAACAAACAGCATTAACCCTACTAAAGCAGCTATATTGAGAATATTGATTAAGATTGAACGATAGAAAATAAAAAACAGCACGGCAAAAATCATTTCACCAACCCCAGCTGCTTGGGTAATCAGCGTTGAGATTTCAGCATTAAAACCAAAACTGGCTGTCATTTTTAGTTCAAGGGGGGCAATGTGAATAAGTTTTGGCATCAGCCCATGATAAAGCCAACTAAAGCTGATAATAAATCGAGCGATTTGAATGCTAGTGAGGTATTTCATAAAAGATTATGTGCAGAGTTATTGTGTGCTCAGACAGAGCACACAACGAATACGGCTTAAACCGTTGGCTTACCAAAACGGTTTTCTGCTTCATCACCCGCTAAGAAGCCATTTTCAATCAGTACCCAAATACCACCAATCACTGGTACTAAACCAATTAGTACCCACCAACCTGACTTGTTGCGGTCGTGCCAGCGTTTAACTTGAATAGCAAGCGATGACCAAATTAGTGGGATGTAAATTAAAAGTGGCAGGAAAATGGCCGCATTTTGTGAAATCATTGCGCCAATACCACTTAACACAAGCATACCTAAAACACTAATTAGCATTAATCCTAATACTGATAACCAATAAGTTTTACGCGGGATTCTACCTTGGAAAGAGAATAAGATATCTTTGCGACTCATGGTTGTTGTATCTGTTGAAATATTAGCAACATCTGATTCAGGAGCTTGATAAACGTTTTCTGACACTGTCATTTCCTTTTGAGTTTTACTTTGGTTTTAGCAAGGCTACCACTCCGTGCAGCTTACTGATTAATCAAAAAATAATTTTTGCACTGTATTAGATCCAACTGAAACTATTGCTGAATCCAACATGAACAAAAGTACCATAAATAATACTATTTAAGGAACTAAAAATTAATAATACAATTAAATTTAATACTTTTTAACTAGCAAAAATAAATAAACTTTAGCTCTCGATATCTCTTTCAACTACAAAAAGCCATTTTAATGATTGCTACTGCCAATATTTAGCAAACAGACGAGGATATGCCTGTTTTAAAAATTTCGGCTTATCTTTAAAACGCTTGCCTTTTGGCTGTTCAAGCCCAGAGGGAATAAATGGTAGCTCATCGTCATTACGCTCTTCAAACAGCATACCGGCGATTAAATCATACTCATCTAAATAAGGATAAGGTTGTTCGTTCAAATGATAAACGGGTGTGCAGTCAGCAACAGAGTCTGGGTTCTCTAAGGCTTTTAAAAATGCGCCTTCACCACGAGATATAAGCCAACATAAAAACTCTGAAAATCCATAATCATCGTTACAACCAGCCATTACAAACGCAGCACCAAATAAGTCCCAAGTGTAAGCTTTACGCATACGCAAACTAAACTGCTTGTCAAACTCCATAAGTTGCTCATCGGATAGATGTGTTAGCTTTTCTCTTAATGCATTACACACAGATTCTGGCTCTGCCGTTTTATCTTCTGCGGTCACTAATTCCCAAAATTCACTTTCGGTTAGAACGCTCATGATAGGATCTCTTTAACACGACCAACTTGACCGTCATCGAGTTGTACTTTAATGCCATGGGGGTGGTTTGGTGACTTAGTTAATATACGTGACACCACACCTTGCGTTAAATGACCTGTGCGTTGATCTTGTTTAAGAACAATATTAACTTCACAGCCTAGGGTTATTTGTGAGCGTGTTGGTACGGCCATAATAAACTCTCTTACAATATTTTTGCAGATTATAGCCATTTGCGACTGTGTTACCAATGTTAAACTCACTTGATGTGTATGTTTTCATGCACTTGACATGGTGTCAGTCAAAGCTGTGTCTATTGTAAGGAAAAAATAAACGGCGCATTTAATCCTTACAAAATAGAATAGCTTTTGCTGATATCACTACGTCTATCTCTTTCAGCTCTTTTATAATGACTTGATTTATTTGGTTTGCAAGCGGCGAATTTGATAGAGGCATTTGCTCAGCAAAATAACAACTTACTTTCATAGATAATGGCAGTCTCTTTAAGTCAGCGGTGTGAGTTAACCATAAAAAGTTGTCGCTTATGTCTTTTAGATTTTCACATGCCGACGTTAGCGCTGTCCGAATAGCTTTATCGAGGCGTTTTTCAGTTTTGGTCATTGTTCTGACTTTTGCTTTTTAAAGTTTTCGTAGCTATCTTGCTGGCGCTTTACACACTCATGATATTCTTTATCAGCTAAATAGTTGCATTCAGTTAAGCGTGCAGACTGAAGTTCATGAAAACGCGCATTTGAACTACACCCTGTTAACAAAATAAACATTGATGCAATCCCAGTAAACTTTATAGCGTTTAAAAACATTAAATTTCCTTTCTTCAGTTATACATTGGTACTGCGATTTATTGTATATTGCGTGGGTTTAAATACTATCACCAAAGGGTCATATATGATGTTGTCGCAGTTACAAGAGCTGTTTCAGCGTATCGATAAAAGCAAAGTTTTTCAATCATTCGTTATTGCCGTTATTGTTATTTCAGCATTAACCGTCGGGGCTCATACTTATTCGCTTCACCCAACTGTAGAGTTAGCTCTTTATTGGATGGATATGGGTATTACCGTATTTTTCCTTGTTGAGCTTGTGATCCGCTTTATTGCAAGCCGCGGCTTTAAAGACTTCTTCAGTAAAGGCTGGAATATCTTTGATTTTATCATCGTAGTGGGTAGCCTTTACCCTGCCGCGGGCTCTACGATTTTTATTGCTCGCTTACTGCGTATCTTCCGCGTCCTACGACTTGTATCTATGATCCCCGAACTTAGGCTGCTGGTTAACTCGCTTTTAAAAGCGATTCCACAAATGGGCTATATTGCCCTACTGATGTTTGTAATCTTCTATATTTATGCCGCCATGGGAAGCATGTTATTTGCCGACATTAACCCCGTTTTATGGGGGGATGTATCAATATCCATGCTCACCCTTTTCCGTATAGCGACATTCGAAGATTGGACAGATGTCATGTACGAAACCATGGCCGTGTATGAACTTAGCTGGATTTTCTACCTAACATTTATCTTCTTAACTGCATTCGTATTCTTAAACATGATGGTAGGAGCAATTTTAGAGGTTATGTCTGAAGAGCATCGTAACGCGCGAGAAGAGCAGATAAACGACGATGATATGCCAGCAACCAAAGGACAAATCACTCAATTACAGGCTGAAGTAGCTGAATTAAAGCAGTTACTGAAAGAAAAGCAGTAACATTTAAAGGATTGGCTTTTAAGATATTAGGCGCTAGGACATAGACCCTAGCGCCTTTTTTACCCTCGTTTTTCTACTTTCCATGGTGGGTTTAAGCGGTTTTCTCCGGCCCAATATAGTTTAATCTTATTCCCTGATGGGTCTTTTAAAATTGCTTCCGTCCACAAATAGCGCTGAGCGGTTGGTGGCTGTTCAAAATTAATGCCCTTTTCAACAAGTCTCTCGTACAGCTTATCGAGCTGCTCATGTTCAAAATAAATTACCGCATAATTACTATAATCTTCAGTTTCTAATGACAGCGAAAATGTGGCATCACCATCTGGACATTGAAAGCGTGCGTAATGCGGGGTATCTACAATCTGAATCATTCCCAATGTTAAGTAAAAAGCCACCGCTTCATTCATATCCGTTACTGGTAAGGTTACCTGATTGAGGTTCATTCGCTATTCCAATGTAATGCAATATTCTTTTCATCAGCATATCGCGTAAACCAATTAAGCAAAAGATAAGCTGTAACAAATTATTGAGTTACGGGGTTAAAGTTAGCGAGTTACTGGGGGAAAGTTTGTAGAATGCACTTTAACACCGAACATGTGAACTTCTCGGCTAAAGCCGTTCCTACGGGTTCCCATCGTAGGCGTGAAACTTGTTTCGCGCGCTTGAAGGTCGTGCTTTTTAGCACATTAAAAGTAAAGTTAGCGAGCAACAAGGGAAAAGTTTGCAAGAGGTGTTTTTTCGCCGAATAACCGCGGTACACAACTAAAGCAATTCCTACCGGAGTATCATGTGCAATATTGGAAATGGTTTGCCCATATCATCTAAAGGCGAGCGTGAGGCGACTTTAAACCCCATATGCTGGTAAAAACCAACTGCAAGTGGGTTTTGCTCATTAACATCAACTTTGTTGGCAGCAAATTGATCAACCGCATAGTTAAGAAGCGCTTTACCAACCCCTTTACCTCTTGCTGCATCTAAAATGAACAACATTTCTATTTTGCATTCATGTACGCCAATGAAGCCCAAAATTGCCTTATGCTCATCCTTAATACACTTTAAAGTAACATGAGGAAAAGCTTGCTCAATGATGATCGGCTTAAAAAAGGCTATGTCATCTTCTGTTATAAAATCATGTGTTGCTCGGACTGAATTTTCCCATACATCAAGTAGCTCTGGGTAATCTTCAGCGTTAGCACTATCTATTTTCATTGTTTGCCATTTTATAGGAGCTATCCAGCCTTATGCTTCTCAGATGAAATAACAAAAGGATTCGTTAGTCGTTTTAGTTAATTACTCCATTAAAGCATGTGAAGGTCTTTGAAACAAATGAGTATTTTACACCTTAAACTTACCCACTAAATCAGTAAGTAAATGTGATAACTGATTCAGCCGCTCACCATTATCACGCGCATTTTGAGCAATCTCACTCACATCATCGGCCGCATTTTTAATTTCAATAACATTACGATTAATGTCTTCAGCTACATGTTGCTGCTCTTCTGCTGCCGTCGCTATTTGAGTATTTAAATCACTGATATTAACGATTGATGCGGTTATTTCGCTAAATTGATGTTGTGCTGAATGGGCTAACTCAACTGTTTTATTTGTGCGGTTTAAACTGGTTGTCATTTCTTTTGACACTTGGTCAGACATCTTCCGTAATGTGTCTAACTGGCTTGCTATTTCTTCCGTTGACTCTGAGGTTCTTTGTGACAGTGCGCGAACTTCATCAGCAACCACCGCAAAACCGCGACCATGTTCCCCTGCTCTGGCGGCTTCAATTGCAGCATTTAATGCAAGCAAATTAGTTTGTTCTGCGATGCCTCTAATCACGCTCAATATCGACATAATATTTTCACTTTCAGCGTCCAGCTGATTAATATCTTGAGTAGCTTTGGTTATGACCTCGGAGAGCGATACAACACTCTCTACCGTTTCTGAAATCACACTTTGACCAAGCTCTGAGGCATGCTGTGTTTGTGTTGCAAGCTCAGCAGCATTTGCACAGCTCGCCGAGACTTCATTAGCGGTAGCCGCCATTTCATTAATAGCCGTTGCAGCCATTTCTAAAGCTTGTTGCTGCTGTGAAGTAGAACCTGATAACTGCCCTGCTTGTGCTGATGTTTGCGCTGATGTGTCGCTTACATTATGCGCACATTCATTTATCTGTGTGACTAACTCTGAAATCAAATTCAAAAATAAATTAAAGCTATTGGCCAGCTTCCCAGTTTCATCACGCGTTTTAATAATTAACCGCTTGGTTAAATCTCCGCCGCCTTGTGATATTTCTGTCAACCCATCACTCACTTCGACAATAGGTGCAGAAATGAGTTTTGAAATATAGCTGGCTAACAAAATAAACACGGCGATTAAAATTGCACTAATGATCACAATGGTAATTGTCATCGTGTTTGCAGCTTTCATTACTTCAGACTTTTCAACTAAGCCAATAAATTTCCAGCCAAGTTTTTGAGAGGTATAAATATTCGCCACATAATCAGTGTTTTCGAGGTTAATTTCAAATTGACCGCTGCTGTTATTTGCTAGCTGTTTATATTTACCTTCATTAACCTCTGCTAATTGCTTAAAGCGATAATCTGCATGTTTAACATCCACCAGCACGTTACCACTGTCTTCAATGAGCATAAGATAACCGGTCTCACCTAATTTAATATTAGCTATAATATCTGTTAGACCTTGCAGAGATACATCCATGCCCTGAACACCAATAATCTGACTATTTTGTTTAATTGCTTTCACCGTTGATACAATCACCATATCATCAGCAGCCCAATAATAAGCATTCGTTCTTACTGTGCTTCCGTCAGCGGCTTTCGCTGCTTCGTACCATGGCCGTTTTCTAGGATCATAATTAGCGGTTACTTCGCCTTCTGGCCATTGAATATATCCACCTTGCTCATTCCCCATGTAAATATAAGCAAGGCCTGGATGCGTATCGCCAAAGTGATCAAATAATGTATAGGCAGCCTGCTCTGTATCACTGCCAGACATATGCGCAAGTTTAACTGCATTGGGTGATTGCATATGTGTTTTAACGTCTTGTTTAGCTTCTAAAATAGCGGGGTGTGAAGCTAGGTAGTCTACATTTTTTTCAATCTCTGAAAAAAACATATTAATACCGTTATCTACTTGCTTTGCTTCTCGTTCACTTAATTGGGCAAAACCATCTAATGCCTGTTGCCTTGTTTGTGTGATGACTAAAACGGCGATGATTATTAATGGTAAAACTATTGCGGATGCAAATGACAGCTTTAACTTCTTAGAAATATTCATGATTTAAATCCAATGTATGACTCACAAGAATATAGTGAGTATCTTTATATTCAGCAAGTTATTAGATTTAGATTTCAATAAAATGAAAAAGTACTGTGTGAATTATGTAGGGTGTCGTTGAACTTGAATATGACAGTTAGTTGACACTGAAATGAACTGTACTAAATTTACCTATAGTATTTAACATAATTATAACAATCATGTTAAGTGCCATCCAACCAATATTGGCAGCATTCGCAGGATGCTAATGTGCTGCCTATTCTACTTTAACTGTCAAAGCTTGCTTTCTCTTCAAATTGTAATCAGGACTTTCGGACATATTTTCAGTAATGCCAGATATATTTAGTTCGTTGATTATTCACTACTATGTTTCCTAAGTTAAACATAATTGGAGAATAACTATGAAACTTTACCACGCATTTAAAGGGATCGCTGCTGTCGCTCTTTTAGGTCTATCGTCTTTATCTTACGCTGGAAATGACACCGAAACAGATGAGAATGGGGTAATTTTAGCGGGTCATGATGTTATTGCTTATTTTAAGCAAAATAAACCTGTATTAGGGAATGCTAAATATACAGCGGTATACAATGATGCGATTTACCGTTTTCAGTCTGCTAAAAATAGAGATATGTTTAATTCAAACCCAGAGAAATACGCGCCTCAATACGGTGGTTTTTGTGCTTATGGCGTAACCTTTGGTAAAAAGTTTGATATTGATGGCAAAGCATTTGAAATCAAAGACGGAAAACTCTATGTAAATAAAAATATGGATGTTTATAAAGCATGGGCTGAAAACATTCCTAAACATATTAAAGAAGCAAATGATCATTGGCCAGACGTTGAAAATGTAAGTGCTGATGACCTTTAATTTATAGTTAGTGACCAACCATCGCACTTCTAACAGCACCTGGGGCTTCGCCTTGGTGCTGTTTAAACGCTTTTCTAAAAGCGGCTTCTGTCTCGTAACCACTTAATTGTGCAATTTCTGCAATACTAATATCACTACAGATCAGCAATTTACGGGCTTCTATTAAACGCCATTTAAGCAAATACTTCATTGGACTTAAGCCAACTAGTTTTGTGAACTTATCTGCAAAGTTAGAACGACTCATTGAAGCTTTACTGGCAAGTGACGCTAAATTCCACGCATATTCTGGTTGTTGATGAATTGCATTAAGTGCTTTACCTATACGATTATCAAACAACGCCACCAACATACCATTATTTAACTTACCAGTTTCAACTTGCTCTCTAAGTATTTCTATAAACACCAAATTAGCGAGTTGATCGACTATGGTATAGCAGCCTGTGCGCCTTTGCTGTAACTCCACAATCATCATATCAATTAGTTGCATTATTCTTGAATTACACGATGAACTTGTAGCGGGAATGTGTAAAAACTCAGGTAAAGCATCTAAAAGTGGATTAACTAGGGTGTGATTAAACTGAAAAAAACCACAAACCATATTCGCTGTTTCACCCGCCCCTTTTGCAGGCTGATTAACTAATTTTTTTGCTGGTTTAATCGGTGAGCTCGATATTATGTGTTGATGGTCTCTTGGGAAAACAACAAGATCTTTTTCATTCAATACGATAGTTTCATTCTCAAAATGCAGCCATGCTTGCCCTTTACCAATTAAATGAAATGGAATCCGGCGAGAGCCCGATGTATCAACAGCCCACGAGCCACAAAAATCACCATTAACGTATACTTCGGCCCTCAAGGACATTCGCTCAAGTAACACACTAAGCGGATCAGGATCATTTAAATAAATATTTGGACTTTCAGACATAATTTTAGCTACTTGCAACATAGAGAAAAAAATAACACAGCTTAAACTAGCCACATCGGTTAAATCACTTAGGACTAACTCATGGCTAAGATCAAAATGTACCACAAAGACTATTGCCCATACTGTCGAGCGGCAAAGCAACTGTTTAAAAAGTTAGGTTGGCAATACACAGCAATAGAAATCTCAGATAACGACCGACTTTTTCAGGAAATGGTTTCACTAAGTGGTCGTAGAACTGTCCCACAAATATTTATTAATGATGAACATATTGGTGGTTTTGATGATTTTCAGCACTATGTTAAACAGCTAAGCCATAGCTAAATTAGCTTTAGCAATAGGAGAAGATACACGCTACAGCAAGTAAAACTTAGCTATTGATATCTTTTCCTATACCTACCTCAGTTTTCAACATATATGATAATAAGCTTTGCGCATCAGGATGCTTATCTTTTTTTAACCCTGCTACAACACCTTGTTGATCAGCTACTGATTTATGCTGGCCTAACTTTTCTTTTGCCTGAATTGAGTCAAGTTTGATTTTAATACCAACAATCCCCCGTAGTAGCTTCGCTTGATAATCATCTGGCAGCAAATTAGTGTCGTTTAAAATACTCGGTTCGTATTGGCTAATTAACTCATCTAAGCAAGCTAAGGTATTGTCATCATCGAGGTATTCAACCTTGCCTTTTGTATGAACTGCGGCGTAGTTCCACGTCGATACAGCAGGCTTTTCTGCATACCAAGTGGGTGATATATTATACCCAAACCACCTCAAGATACAGAATTCAGCGTTTCTCATGGGCTTAATGTCAAGGCGTTACTTTGTAAGAATGGCACTCCCTTTTAAGAAGTAACAACGCAGAGAGTAAGTTCTTGAGAAACGCCCTAAGGGTTGGTTTAAAAGCGATTTATTCGGCGTTATTGACTTTAACAAGGGAAAAACCATTCTTTTCAGTCAATGCCTTGCCTAAATCACTTTTAATTCCAACTGAAACTCGGATCTTGAGGTGGTTTGGGTATACGCGGACCATTAAAAACCACTAATACACGCGTATCTTGCAAGCTTTTACCATGACGATTCGCCCGTGACACATGACCATATAAAGTACCAAACTCACCTTCTTCGGGTTTATACACCAATGGCAAATGTGTGGCTTCAAATTCACTGTCTATCATCAGCGCAAAGCTATAGTTTTTTATAAATTGTGAGACTCGCTCTGGTGTCATTTTCCACTTGTTGGGTATGTGCATGCTTTTCTCATGTTATTAAAAATTGCTCTGATTGTTTGAATCTATCATTGTAATTGATAAAGAATTTTCTACTAGTCTTTACCCGCTACCTACAGCACAAATAGTGTCATGCCCTTTAACCAATTCGGAAAACTAACAAATCAAGATACCGTTAAATTAGAGTAAAGTAACTAAATGATAATTGTTTGCATTAACATTTAATGCGTGATACCTTCCTAATTATCGGTACAGGGTGTTGCGGATTTTAATTAATTGGAGACGGAAAAAGCTTTTCTTGTCTCTTGGTTACTAAATCAATGTTAAAGGATATACACAATGGAAAATTTTAAACCGCCGCAATATCAATGGATTAATGATTCTAACTATCAAACTAAAACCAAACAAACTGATGCCCCACTTTTTGGTGTTTCGCCAATGCAGGATTACTCACAATTAATGCAATTGGGTATAAGCACTCTAAGCGAGCGTATTAAAAAAGTTAATTCCCCGACCAGCGGAGTGCAACCTGCACAGTTGCAAGAAGAATTTGCAGCCATTGATCTAAACACACCTTTAAGTGACATAAATCAAGTCCTCGAAGAGCTAGATCACCTTTATTTAAAACACGCGATTTACTTCCATCATCCAGATTACCTTGCTCACTTAAATTGCCCAGTAATGCTTACATCCCTGCTGGCAGAGTTGTTTAGCTCTTCGATAAACACCGCTGTTGAAACATGGGATCAAAGTGCAGGCGCAACACTTATAGAACAAAAAGTGATTGATTGGACATGCCAAAGAATCGGTTACGATGAGGGCGCAGACGGCGTGTTTACCACTGGCGGAACCCAGTCTAATTTAATGGCATTATTACTTGCACGTGAGTTGGCAGGCAAATTAGAACCACAAAGCCATACAAATATTACTTCTGGCTTAAGCAGTAATGCACATCGTTATCGCATTCTTTGTTCTGAATATAGCCATTTTAGTATTCAAAAAGCAGCCGCATTATTGGGTCTTGGTCATGATGCTGTTATCAGTGTTGCGTGTGATGAAAATCGCTGTATTGATACCCATAGCCTCGAAAACACATTAAATGAACTTCAAAGAGCAAATTTATTACCAATTGCGGTAATCGCCACGGCTGGTACAACAGATTTTGGCGCAATCGACCCGATAGCAAGCATTGCTCATTTATGTAAAAAGCATAACTGTTATTTACACGTCGATGCGGCTTATGGTGGCGCTTTGTTAGTATCACAACGCCATAACGAACGTTTGTTAGGCATTGATTTAGCTGACTCTGTCAGTATTGATTTTCACAAAACATTTTTCCAGCCAGTATGCTGCTCTGCCCTATTGGTCAAAGACAAGCGGTTATTGAGCTTTCTAACTTATCACGCCGATTACCTCAATCCAAAGGCTCAAGCACAAGCCGGCGTTCCTGATTTAATAAATAAAAGCTTACAAACAACGCGCCGATTCGATGCGTTAAAGCTCTGGTTAAGCTTAAGAACAGAAGGGCCTGATGCGATTGGTGCCATGTTCGATACCTTGCTTGAAAAAACACAACAGGTATACCAACGCTTAACACGTCATAGCCTGTTACAAGCTGCACAAGTTCCATCACTCACTACACTCGTATTTCGATTTAACGATAGCGCCTTAAGCCAAACTCAGCTTGATGAATGCAACCGCACTATTCGCAAGACCTTAGCTCAAAGTAGCCGTGCCATGATTGCAGCAACAAAAGTGAACAATATTCAGTATTTAAAATTCACTTTATTGAACCCTCACGCATCGATAGACAGCATAGACGACGTATTGAATGAAATTTGCAAAATTGGCGAACAATATGTGATCGACTGCAAAAGCAAACAACTGTGCACAGCTTAAGGAAAAGACAATGAAACCAGAAATTTATGATTTAATCGGAATAGGTGTAGGCCCGTTTAATTTAAGCTTAGCAGCGCTTTCTTCGCCCCTTTCAGACTTGAAGACGCTATTTGTTGACAGTCGCCCTAAATTTGATTGGCATCCTGGTATGTTATTAGACTCTGCGAGTCTGCAAACCCCTTTTATGTCAGATTTAGTGACGATGGCAGACCCGACAAGTCAGTTCAGTTACTTAAATTTTGCCAAGCAGACTGGTAAATTGTATTCGTTTTATATTCGCGAGAACTTCTTTTTACCGCGACAAGAATATAATCAGTATTGCCAGTGGGTGTGCCGCCAGTTAAATAATCTCAAGTTTAATTTTCACGTAGAAAACCTCGAATACGAGCAACAGCTCGACTGTTACCGAGTCTCTGGCAAAGATAAAGTGACTGGCAAGGTACAAGATTTTTATTGTAAACATTTAGTGCTTGGTACCGGTACTCAACCTTGGCTACCTGAATTTTGCCCAACCGATAAGCACATAACTCACTCTTCACAGTACCTTAATAACAAAACAATGTTACAAAGCAAGTCTGACATTACTATTGTTGGCAGTGGTCAGAGTGCAGCAGAGATTTTCCATGATTTACTGCTAGATATTGATAAATTTGGCTATCAATTACGCTGGTTGACGCGTTCACCGCGGTTCTTTCCCTTAGAGTACACCAAGCTTACTCTTGAAATGACATCGCCTGAGTATATTGATTATTTCCATAATTTACCAAGTGCGAAGCGACAACAACTTATCCACTCACAAAAGTCGCTTTATAAAGGAATTAATTCAGAGCTCATTAACGATATTTACGATTTGCTCTATCAAAAGAAACTGAATTGCGATTTCTTAGCCGAGCTTTTAACGAATACCTCATTAACGAACATTAAACAAGAAGGCCAAAAACTTGCCCTCTCATGCCTACATAACGAGCTAGAGCAAGATTTTAGCTTTAATACTAATGCACTTGTAATGGCGACAGGCTATCAATACCAGTTACCCACCTTCATTGAACCATTACGTCATAAATTAAACTTCGACGAGAACGACGAGCTACAAGTAAAACGTAACTATAACATTGATGAGCAGGGTCGCATTTTTGCACAAAACCTAGGCCTTAACAGCCATGGATTAACCGTGCCAGATCTCGGAATGGTGTGTTATCGCAATGCCATCATTTTAAAACAAGTATTAGGTAAAGCGCCTTACAGCATTGAAGAACGCATCGCTTTCCAACAATTTGGCATTCCTAAAACAGAGAGCTTTACGCCCTCACGTAGTAAAACAGCTTCAATGTCACAGGAGGCTATGTGAGCAGTTGTAACCACGCAGAGGTCAGTAAAAGCTTCGCTAGCCAGTGCCAAGCAATAATAAACACTGACGCCTTTGTTATTGATGACTTTCGTTTTTACATTTACCAAGCACAGAAGCACTTTTCCTTATTAAATAGCTGGCTTGCTCAAGATTATGCCCACTTTTGGGGAATGCAAAATATGAATGCGGAGCAACGCCAAAGTGAACTTGCTCCCGCATCTCATAAACTAGCACTTATAGCTTACCAAGATGCGACTCCTGCTTTTTTTATTGAATTGTATGACCCGCAATTTGACGAAATCGGTAAACATTTTGAAAACCAGTCTGGTGATTGTGGGATGCACCTTTTACTTGCCCCCGTAATCACTCCGCAAAGTGGTTTTAGTCGGCGTGCTATTACAGCAACAGCAAAACTCATCTTATCTAAATTAGGTTTTACTCGATTAGTTGTTGAGCCTGACATTAACAATCAAAAAATACATAAGCTAAATAAAAAAATAGGCATTCAGAGCAGTCATATCGTTCGCCTTACAAACAAAGATGCATGGCTAGGTTTTGCTGATCTAGCAAGCTTTGAAGCAGCTACAACACAAGGAGACTAATTATGGAAATCATTAAAAATTCATTCCCTCAACATTTGTCTGAATCTTTATGGCAAGGTGCTAATCAACATTTAGTCGCCAAAATACTCTCTGAGTTTAGTCATGAAAAACTAATAAAACCTATTGCAGCAAAAGAAGATAGAAAACAAACAGTGCAGCAATTTCAGTTATTATTAGAAAGCAACCAAGGGCTTTTAAGTTATGACTTTAGTGCTCGTCACTATCAACTAGATCACCTACATATTCACCCAGAATCAATCGTCTGCAAACTAGATGGCATTAACCAAGATTTAGATGCCGTAACGCTCATTATTGCCCTAAAAGATCGTTTAGGTATTACCGATAGCCTCTTACCAACTTATTTAGAGGAAATCACCAGCACTTTATACAGTAAAGCATTTAAATTACTTCACCAAAATAAACCCGTTTCAGAGCTGGTACATTGCGATTATCAACAAATTGAAGCGGCCATGACCGAAGGCCACCCAGTATTTGTTGCTAACAATGGTCGTATTGGCTTTGATATGGATGACTGCCACGCGCTTACACCTGAAAGTGGTCAAGCAATGAAATTAGTCTGGTTAGCTGTTGCGCGGGTAAACACAAGCCTAGCAATGATAGAAGAGCTTAATTACGAGCGTTTTATTGAAAGCGAATTAGGCAACCAGCAAATTGCAGCATTTAATAACATAATTGCTGAGCATGGTAAAAAAGCTGAAGACTATTACTTTATGCCGGTGCATCCTTGGCAGTGGCGCGAAAAAATTAGCCGAATTTTTGCTGCTGATCTTGCTCGTAAGCAACTTGTTTATCTTGGCCACAGTGAAGATGACTATCAGGTACAACAGTCGATTCGCACATTCTTCAACTTAAATAACAACAAGCGTTGCTATGTGAAAACCGCGTTGTCTATATTGAACATGGGCTTTATGCGCGGTTTATCTCCTTATTATATGAGCCGAACGCCCGAAATAAACACTTTTGTTGCTGAGCTTGTGAACAGCGACCCATACTTTGCTAAAAAACGCTTTGTCGTTTTAAGAGAAACCGTCGCAATTGGTTATCACCATAAATATTACGAGCAAGCTTTAGAAAAAGACACGCCTTATAAAAAAATGCTCAGCGCACTTTGGCGAGAAAGCCCTTTCAGTTTAACGTTTCAAGGAGAACCGTTAGTTAAAGAAAACCAACAGCTTTTGACATTAGCTGCCTTGCTACATCAAGACAGCCAACAAAAGAGCTTGCTTGTTGAACTCATTAATACCTCTCAACTCACAGCAACTGAGTGGGTAAGCAAATTGCTGGATCTTTATTTACAACCTCTATTACATGCGTTCTTTGCGTATGATTTAGTGTTTATGCCCCATGGTGAAAACCTCATCCTTGTTTTAGAAGAACACCAACCAGTTACTATTTTAATGAAAGATATTGGCGAAGAAGTCGCGATTCTAAACGGCAATTCCCCTTTACCTGGTCATGTCGCTGACTTAGCGGTGAGCCTAGAAGAGGACATGAAGTTAAACTATATACTGCTAGATATTTTCGACTGTATCTTCCGCTTTATCGCACCTCAGCTTGATGCGCAAAATTGTTTAACTGAACATGATTTTTGGCAATTAGTCGCTGATAAAGTTTATCAGTATCAGCATGAAAACCCGCAATTCTCCGAAAAATACGCACGTTACAACTTATTTAAGGCTCGCTTTACGCGTACCTGCTTAAACCGCATTCAATTGAATAATAATCAGCAGATGATTGACCTTGAAGATAGAGAGAAAAATCTCCGTTTTGCTGGGGATATCAAAAACCCACTGCATGATTTTGCCACTCGTCATGACTTTCAACATGACACAACAATGGCCTAAGCATAGGCCTCACTATTTATAGACGTAATAGGACTACGGATAAAAATGAAAAAGACTAACTACTTTAAACTCACGCCTGTCGCACTTTCTTGTTTAGCGATATTTAGCCACTCTTTACAGGCTGAGCAAAAAAAGCATCACGATATTGAAGTACTCACAGTCGTTGGTGAACAAAGCAATGCTCAAGGCTATAAAGTTGAGCAAATGAGTACCGCAACGGGTTTAGAATTATCATTTCTAGAAACACCACAATCAACCACAGTCGTGACTGAGCAAGCGATAAAAGATCAACAACTAAACTCAGTTATTGAAGTGATGAACAGCGTAACAGGGATTAATACCCGCCCTTCTGACAACGACCGCTACTCAATCAGTGCCCGCGGTATTGGCGTAAGCAGCATTTTATATGACGGCGTGGCAACAACCTACGATACACGCTTTAACTATGGTGACAACTTAATGGATAGCGCAATTTATCAGCGGGTAGAAGTTGTTCGCGGTGCAACAGGTTTGATGCTCGGGGCGGGTAGCCCATCGGCTGCGATTAATTTAGTTCGTAAGCGTCCGACAGAAGCGTTTCAAGCAAGCGTAAGCCTAAGTACAGGTTCATGGCAACAGTTACGCGGTATTGTTGATTTATCGGGAGGCTTAAATCAAGACGCAAGTGTTCGAGGTCGAGTCGTCGTAGCGTATCAAGATCGTGAAAGCTATCAGCACCGTTACGAGCAGCAACGACAAACCCTTTACGGTATTATCGAAGCAGATATAGGTCGTAATACATTGCTGACGTTAGGTGCTGACTATCAAGACACCAAACCTGAAGGCTCTATGTCTGGCGGATTACCGTTATTCGACAACCAAGGCAATAGAACTAACTACAGCCACCATACGTCAACAGCCCCACGCTGGGCGTCATCCAAAACCAAAGCATTGAATAGCTTTGCCACGATTGAACATAACTTTAGTGATGACTGGCAACTCAAAGCAAGTTACATCTATGGTGATAACGATTTAGAATATGATGTGTTATGGGCTACAGGTCACCCAGATCCAATAACCAACGAAGGGATGATACCTGGCTCATTGGCATTTATTGATGGTAATCGAACCCAACATACATTCGACTTAAAATTAACGGGCCGCTTTACCCTCTTTGACCGCTCACAACAAATTCTAATTGGTGCAAATCAACAGAAGCAAGAGTTTGCCAATCCATATTATGGCTCTTTAGATGAGGCTCCACCTTTAGGTGACTTTAGAGATGAAGATTTTACATATCCGACCCCTACATGGAGCGATGAAGTTCTGTATGGCTCATGGGGAGAAACAAAACAACAAGCAATATACCTTGCCTCTGATATTGAGTTAACCGACGCACTTTCAATGGTAATAGGTGGGCGTATTGATAATTGGGAAACTGACCAAGACAATTTTGGCACCGTTCATGATTACGAAGTTGATAATGAATTTACCAGCTATGTCGGCGCCACCTATGCTATTGGGAAAAATGTATCACTGTATGCCAACTACACAGATATTTTTACACCACAAAGTAGAGTGCAAGCTGATGGCAGTTACCTCGATCCTGTTAAAGGAAAAAACTATGAAGCAGGTATAAAAGCCAGCTTATTTGAAGAAGCGTTAGACACCTCACTTTCGGTGTTTGAGATCCGTCAAGATAATGTTGGTGAAGCAACGGGAGAAACCTTACCAGGAACAACAGTTCCTATATACCGCGGTATTGATGGCACTAAAACACAAGGATTCGAATTTGAAGCCAATGGTTCAATCAATGAACAATGGAACGTCTATTTTGGTTATAGTCAATTTGAAACAGAAGACCCTGATGGTGAAAAAGTAACGACCACCAGCCCAAAACATCAAGTAAAGCTCTTCACTACCTATGAATTGGATAACTGGGTAAATGGCTTACAACTGGGTGCTGGTGTTAATTGGCAAAGTGAGATCCGCAGAGATGTCACTAAGCCAGATAGAAGCTCAGTGGAGGTTAGCCAGCAAAGTTATGGGCTTGTTCGATTAATGGCAAGATACAATGTAAACGATCAACTAACATTGCGCGCTAATTTAGACAACGCATTAGATAAACGTTATTACAGCCAATTAGGCTTTTATAACCAGTTTCAATATGGCGCACCACGAAACTTTAGCATCACTGCTCAATATAGTTTCTAAGTAACTCGACATTATTGCGAATTGCTATTATGCCGCCTCTGTATGAGGCGGCATAATATACACTTTAAAGACGCAATTTTATGAAGAAACTTCCACCCCAGCACAATGAAAGTACAAACATACATGGCGTTACACGATACCACTGAGCTAAACTCTTTACTGGAGCGACAAGCTCCATTTTATAGTCAGCATTTTAAAATTATTGAGCCACATCAACCTCTCCCCGAAAACTGCCAACCATTATCACAACGATTAAATAAACCACATTATACCAAAGCGCTTATGACTTTTTCTAAGAGCTATCAACAACAGCAAGAAGCAATCGATCTTAGCGCTTTACATTCTATGTGGAGCCAATGGTTTTTCGGCTTTTTACTTCCGCCACTATTAGAATACGCATTAAAAAGCCAGACGAGTGTATTACATGCTGCAATGAACCTTAAAAACTGGCATTGGACTTATCATCAAACGGGGCGAGTAGAATGTTTCTATTTAGTGCTTAGAGAAGATCAAATTCAAAGACCGACTGAGTTAGCTATCACATTGCTAGAGCGGTTACTTGCTAAGCTGATAAACCCTATTGTGAAACAACTAAGTACCCTGTCGCCGGTGTCAGAAAAGTTATTTTATAGTCATGTAGCGTACTGTTTTTATTGGTATTTATCAGAAATGCCGTTAGCTCAGGAATTTAAACTAAATTTACTAAACCAGTTATTTAGTAAAGACACATTATTACTCGCTAAAGGCGCTACTTTGCCACACCCCTTATGGCGTAAAATTAGACTTAAAAATAGTGACTACCCGCGTATTATGTGTTGTTTACGGCATAAATTACCTAACACACAAATGTGTACTATTTGCCCATTGCACAAAAATAAACACAAGGTCTGTAAAACTGCGATATGAAGGCTCTGTAAAAGAGCCTCTATAGAATAGATTGTTTGAGCAAAGCTTTATTGCTCAAACATAGCCTTGTTTAGCCATCAACAATTATGCGTAACATACGACGAAGAGGTTCGGCAGCGCCCCATAAAAGTTGGTCACCCACTGTAAATGCACTGATGTATTCTGGGCCCATGGCCAATTTACGAATACGGCCTACCGGAATAGACAAGGTGCCCGTTACTTTTACAGGGGTTAGGTCTGTAGCCGTAATGTCGCGGTCGTTTGGAATAACTTTGACCCATTCATTGTGAGAAGCCAGAATCTCTTCCACTTTCTCCACGCTGATATCTTTGCGTAGCTTAATCGTCATTGCTTGAGAGTGGCAACGCATAGCACCAATGCGAACACATAAACCATCAACAGGGATAGGTTGCTGGCTACTACCTAAAATCTTGTTTGCTTCAACTTGTGCTTTCCACTCTTCTTTACTCTGACCGCTTGGCATTGGTACATCAATCCAAGGGATAAGACTACCTGCTAAAGGCACACCAAATTGGTCTTGTGGTAAATCACTTGAGGCGATTTTTTCAGTGACTAATTTATCAATTTCAAGAATTGCCGCGCTAGGATCAGCCAGTTTGTCAGCAACCGTTTCGTGAATTGCACCCATTTGTGCGATTAACTCTTTCATATTGCGGGCACCAGCACCAGAAGCCGCTTGATACGTCATTGGGCTAACCCATTCAATCAAGTCTTGCTCAAATAAACCACCTAGCGCTAACAACATTAACGATACAGTACAGTTGCCGCCAACATAGGTTTTAACCCCCTGCTCTAAGCCTTGATCTATAACGTCTTTATTGACTGGATCAAGAACAATAATGCTATCGTCACTCATACGCAGTGCAGATGCAGCGTCAATCCAGTAACCTTGCCAACCTGATTCGCGTAACTGCGGGTAAACGGCTTTGGTATAATCACCGCCTTGGCAAGTCACAATAATATCCATCTTCGCAAGCTCAGCAATATCATTCGCATCTAAAAGCGGCTTAGCAGGACCCGCAATATCAGGGCCTAATTGACCGGTTTGTGAGGTGGTGAAAAAAGTCGTGTCGATCTTAGAAAAATCATTTTCTTGCTGCATACGCTCTAATAACACAGAGCCAACCATGCCCCGCCAACCGACTAATCCTACTTTTTTCATTGTTTGTTCCACTGTTTGATTCATTCAAATTACCTAAACTGTTAAAAATTAAAGTCCATTGCGTGAGAATTTAATTTTTACAGAGGTAATCTAGCATTGCGGCCCAAGCAAAACTAGTGCTAGTCATAGAATATAAAATTTTTTCATCTTGGCTTAGTAATCTCATCTCAAATACCCAATTTGTTGCTCATACTTTTTCCAGCTCTAGCGAACTCTATTCACTTATGATGTAAAAACTGAGCTGATTTCTTAATGCAATTAATACAAATGCCATAAACAAGATTCATAATCATTTCGCACTTTGTAGTAGGAAGTACTGTGTATTTTTTATTTTTAAAAAGGAATCAAATAAATGAAAAAGCTATACTTTTCTGGTCTAATTGCGGCTTTGCTATCTTGTGGAGTTTCTGCAAACACTAACGAAATTGATGTGGAGGCAAATACATCTTTCACACGCTCTACAACCAGTGTCGAGCAAGTGGCGGGTTCTGCAACAAGCCTATCTACTGCAACTTACCTAAACCCAGTAGTTAGAGTAAATAACAGTTATAGAAACTTTTTCGTAGGCTCATTATCTGGCAACCAGTTTTGCAAAGAGCAAGGTCATAAAGAGGAAGTAACAGGAAGTAGCGTAAAATGTGGCGAAGATGAATCTTCTTATGCAGAATACGACTGGTATGATAGCGCATGGGTTTCAAAAAGCACGGGGAGCAAAAACCAGTGTTACCCACTCTATGCAAGCATAAAATGTGGTAATTAGAATTTAGAAAAGAACCCAGTGCTTTCTGGGTTCTTATCCTGTAATTGTATTTGTAATCTAGCCACTATTTTTTACCTGCCTTTTAAATCCTAAGCTTATTAAAAACGTCTCAATAATAGAATCACTGACCGAAAAATGATTTTACAAAAGTGATGTAGCTAACTTTGCTAGTTAGCTTAAATAGTTGCAACATAAATCCCTCTACAAAAATAAAAAAGCCCTGCTATTGCAGGGCTAAATTAATGTTAGGATTTATTATTATATCCTTCCTTGGCTAGAGTAAGTTAAAACTCGTAAGAATAACTGATACTTAGCTCTGTGCCTTCATCACGAGAACGCACAATAATATCTGACTGAGTCACTTCTTTATCCTCATTGAGTAAGTTTTGCACTTTGAATTTAACTTTAGAATTAAAATCAGGATACCAAGTATAAACTAAATCCAATGAATTAAAGGGTTGCTCATAAGCATCATCACGTCCTGCAACGCCTGCAGCAAGTATGCGCTCACCAAATACGTTGTACACTAGCGAAGCACTATGAATACCATCAGGCGAATCATAGTTAAGCTGCATATTAACAACGTATTGTGAGTGACCTGTCATACGCTTTTTAGGATTCGTTAAGTTGCCAGCAAATGCAGGATCTATCGTCGCTTCTGAGTCACTCAATGTGATATTACCGCTGGTAAATAGACCTTCAGTTACCATTGTAAGATCTTGTAACCACTCAGCTTCTACACCGTATACTTCTGCTGTTTCGCCGTTTACAAAGCTAGCCGAGTAGTCATCATCACCAACTCTTAATACAGTTTCGATTGGTGCTTGGATATCTTTATAGAATGCAGCCACACTAAATGAATTACCCGCCTCACCGTAATATTCATAACGTAAGTCATAGTTCTTAATTGGGCTGCTTTTAAGTCCTACACGCCCAAAAGTACGAATATCAGTGAGTGGGTCAAAGTAAGTGACAGGTACAACTTCACGAAAATCAGGACGTACGACCGTTTCACCATAACCTGCACGAATTTGATAATTTTCACCACCGAGGTAAGTTAATGACAGTGCAGGATACCAATCATCTTCAATAATAGTACCATCTTCAATATTCTCTGGAGACCAAATATTTTGCAGATCGTCACCATCAAAGATTAAACTTGACGTACCAACCGATGTTTGCCGGAACTGCTCATAACGAACACCACCACTTATACGTAACCACTGTTCATAAATAACATCAAATGAGGCGTAGCCTGCATCTATTTTTTGTGCAGCGATATAATCATCGGCATCAGGTGCTGTAGGTTCATTAAAGTCAACTAAGACGCCATTATTATCAATAAATTCATCAGATAAGTAGCCACTGTTTGCAAGCGGATCATTTGTACCGTCGTTAATCGATATAGGCGAACCTGAGCTGTTATTAATGGTAAAGCTTGACGTGTTATAAACACGGGCTCTATCTGAGAAGTCATAACCAAGCTTAAATTCAATATCCAGAGCATCAAAACTAAGTGGCAAGTTAAAGTTGCCACCATATGACGTCACATGCTCTTCCATGTCTGTATAAGACATGATTACACGGTTGTCATCACCTGTAATTGTCGAACCTGCGTAGTTTCCTTCACTATCGTATTGATCTCTGAATTTGTAGTCCGCATTAGTTGGGATATCTGTTGTTGCTTCAGAACGAGTGTATTGCCAATCAAAGCCAATCCCCCAGTAATCAAGAAAAGTATGTTGACCTAAAAATTGGCTAACATTTAACTCTCTTTGTTCAAGATTAAACTCATGATTACGGTTTGCAATGCCATTCCCTGCAATACTAAATGTAGAGCTGCCTGCAGGGCTTTGAGAAATTGACACTTCAGTTTCATCTTCGTTATCGACAATGTATAAATGCTGTGCTGAAATACTGTGCGTTTTATACGAATAACCAATACTACCTGTTAAGTTATAGCGCTCATTTTCAGTAGTAACTGTAGAGTCTTTTAATGTATTGTAACAAGACGAAGCCACATCATCAGCGGTTTTCAATGTCGTTGAACAGTTTTCTAAATCTTCTTGGTCTTGTGTAATAACAGATGAGAACTGTGTTCTAGAATCCCATTCATTGGCATACGCACCCGAGAGTAAAAAACCAATTTTTCCACCGAAATAAGACTCCTCAAAGCTATTACCTAAATGTGCTTTAACACCATATTCAGGATCAATAGAGTCTTTTTCTAACGCATAATTTCGTGGCAACGATTTTAGTAATTGATTGTTAATTGCTGTCGCTTGCTCGGCACGAGTTCCTTGCTCACTATCAACTAATAGATCTCTGTTAACAATATTGCTGACACTGAAGTTACCATGGTATCGCACAATAGCGTCTTTTAACGCCTGTGGTATGCCACTATCTGAACCTGAATAGGTATACCCATCATCTGCTGAAGTGTTATACCCTACTCCAAGCTCAACGCCCGCAGTAAATTCTGTTGGAATAGATTTAGTACGAATATCTATGTTACCACCACCAAATGCAGCAGGCATATCTGGTGAGTAGGCCTTCTGTACAGCCATACTTTCAATAATACTCGCAGGGAATATATCTAATGGTAGTACGTTACGAGTTAAATCAGGGCTTGGGACATATGCACCGTTTAAACGAGCACTGGAATAACGCTCACCTAAACCACGCACATAAATAAATTTACCATCTACGAGTGTTAGGCCAGTAACACGACGAAGTGCTGATGCGGCATCACTATCGCCCGTTCTTGAAAGTTGTTCAGCACCGAGAATATCCGCAACAAAAGCTTGATTTTTTCGTTCTTCAACGACCGCAGCAGCACTACCTTGAAGGCGTGTGCCCACAGCAACAACTTCTTCAATTTCGTTATTTTCGAGTTGTTCTTCAGCTGCACTTACATAACTAGTGTGGACAAACAATCCCAGGCCAATTGCGAGTGAAAGTTTACTCAGCCTATGTTGTTTTGACATGATTTACATCCTAATCAATTTGATAAAAAACAGGCGCCAGTTGCTTTGAAATAAGCATTATGGCGCCTACATTTCATAACTCTAAATGAGCAGGTATTAGTCTTGAGCAGCAGCTGCTAGTGCAGTTTCTACCCATTTGTACCAGCTTGAGCTAGTATCTTGATCAGATACTGCACCGATGTAATCAACCGTTTCGAAAAAGCTATCGTTAAGCATAGATAAGTCATTCGCAGAGATAGTTACATCTGTAGAGGCTGTATTAGTCGCAAACTCATTATCAGCAAATACTGCAACATCATCAGTTAAAATTTCATTGCTAGCGCTGTTTTCAAACCATGATGCTTTTGTTTGACCTGCTAAAGGGCCGCCTGCAAATGTGTCTGTATCTGCGAAGTTTGATGAACACGCCATAACTGAACTATTAAATGCAATTTTATCAGCTTGCTTTTCACCATCAGAAGAAAATTCGATACAGCTTGAATCCACTGCATTTTTCTTAAATATCAATGCATTGTAGATATTAGCATTAAATTCATCATCAAATTTAAAGGCTTGTGAAGGGTCATCATCACGTACTGATTTTCCATCAGTCGTAATAACCGTGATGTTCGCTAGCGTAGGGTTACTTGGTGCTACTTCAGCAGAAGACTCACCTTTAACACCATCTGACTCAAACCCATTGTTACCCATGTTTGCAACTGTGCCATCAGCAAGCGTTACAGTGCCATGTTTGATAAAGAGGAATTGACCCTTACCTTGCCAACCTGCATCAAAGTCAAATGAATCATCTTGTGTATCAGTCACAACAATATGTTTAATTGTCGCAGCACCACCGAAGAACTCGATACCATCATCAAAGCCCTGGTGAATATGTAAATAATCAAACGCAGAACCTGAACCTACCGCGTTAAGAGTTAGTGAGTTAAGGTCGTCACCTTCACCACCTACTTTAGGGCCTGAACCTGCGTACCAAATTTTAGCCCACTTGATGCTACCACTTGAATCTGCGTTATCATTACCACCAAAATAACTTGTTATACCCTCAGAAGGTACATTACAGGTGCTTGCAGCGCGCTCTGCATCAGTACATTGGTCAGTAATACCATTACCGTTGATAATGATACCGCCCCAATCAGCGTAACGCGGGCCATTGCCTGTGCTATCGAAACGATCAAACGCATTGGCAGATGTGAAAGTAATAGGTTTAGATTCAGTACCGTTCGCTTGAATTTTAGCGCCACGGGCGATTCGGATTATTGCTTCTCCAGACTGAAAAGCAAGTGTGGCACCTGGCTCTACTGTTAAAGTAGGTCCATTTTGAGGCACTTCAAAACCACTTGTTGTGTCGCCATCTTGACCAATTAATAAAGCATCAGCAAATAAATGAACACCGCCATCAGGGATTTCTTGGAATGTGATATTACTTGTAATTTCTATTGATTTACTTGCGAAAGAATCATTGTAAGTACAATCTTTACCATCGAAAACACCTTGAACAGTACCAGCATCTGACTCATAGCTAGCACATTCAAAATCATCGTTTGAACCATTATCAGTATTGTTGTTTGAGTTATTAGTACTATTATCAGTATTAGTGCTGTTGTCATTTACCGTTGGTGTGATTTCGATATCGCCGCCACACGCTGTCAGTGTTACTGCAGAAGCAAGCAGGCTGACCTTAAATAAGTCAGATAGTTTCATTATTGTACTCCGTTGAATTTCGATTATTGTTAAGCTTTAAAAAACTAAGACTTAAGATACTGACAGTTTGTTACAGGCGAGTTACATTTTCATAAACATAAAATGACAATGTAATTGACTTTAAAATTAGAGGGTTAAGTAAAATTGAGGAACCGAAAAAAGCCGCCCGAAGGCAGCTTTGGTGTTGCGATTATAAATGAGTTCTTTTGTACGCTTACCTGTTGAATTCGATTTAGAGTAAAGCGGTACGTAGTGTTTCGGCGTGCACTTTTTCACGCTTCACATACTTGATCCATTGCTCAGCTAAACGCTGTGATTTTTTGTGTTTTTCCGCTTGCTCAAACGCTAAAATCGAGGCATCAAAGTTTTGTAAGTTATATTGCGCCATACCTAGAGCTACATACACATTGGATTCAAACTCTAAGCCGCCTTTATCAAGTGCTTTACGCGCTGCATCCGCTGCTTCTTCGTATTTTTCAAGGTTAATGCTCACCTCTGCGATACGTTGTTCGTACTGACCGTGCGTTACTAAATCAGCAGCCTTAGCAAAATAAGTAAGCGACTTTTCAGCCTCTTTTGCTTGTACCATAGCCTCGGCTACGAATGCGTAGTTTTTTGCTGACTGCTCGGCAATACCATCTTGCATCGCTTTGCTCATTACACTCGCCGCTTTATAAGCAAGGCCATTGTATAAATACACTTGCGATAATTGGCGTAAATCAGATTTAGATGTTAAAAAGCCTTGCTGATATGCCGCTTCTAAAACCGCTAACTGCTCTTTTTCTGCGCCTGTTTCACCGTACATACCACCTAATTGAACCCAATACTCTGGCTTGTTGTAAAGCTTCACTAAACGCTCAAGTACCTCGACCACTTTGTCAGATTGATTAAGTGAGTAGTACATAGCACGTTGTAAAATTAGCCAGTTTTCTTTTGGCATTTCACCTTTGCTGTCAGCTTCTGCGATAGCAAGATTAATGTTTTCAATGCCTTTTTGGTAATCTTTAAGCTGATAATACGCTTGAGATTTCAATACGTAATAAGCATCTGTTTTAGGTTTGTCGTTAATCACATCCCACTGCGCTAAATATTTGATTACCTTTTCGTAATCGCTATTAGCCATCGCAAGTTGCGCTAAGCTAAAGGTGGTGCTTAGACGTAATGTTTCTGGAATTGCATCTTCGTTTACTACTTTTTCAAACGAGGCAATTGCTTTATCTAAGTCGTTTTCGTTGTAGTAAATAAAACCGTAGAAATTATGCATCATGGCAATTTCATACGAGTTCATGCTAGAAGAGCGCTCTTGAATACTATCAAGGGCTGCTAATCCTGCTTGTGCATCACCATCATCTGCCAACTTTTGTGCACGCGCTAATTGGCTATACACTTTTTCGCGCAGTGCAGGTACGCGTTTAGTTTTTTGCTCCTCAGCGTAAGCTGTTGCCAGTGTGGCACCTGGTAACATGCTAACAATGCTTGGTAATACTAGGCTGCTAGTGAAAGCAGCCGCGCAAATCACGGCAACTTTTAAAGGTTTCATAATCGCATTCCTCTTTTCTAACCGTTAATTTGGAAAGAAATTTTGTTCTGTACGCCCGCTACTTCAACAGCTTCACCGTTAACAACGCGCGGTTTATATTTAAATTTAAGTGCTGCATCCATCGCAGCGCGGTCAAACAGTGACTCAGGTTCAGCTTTCACTACTTTCGGGTCACGTACTGTGCCTTGTTTAGTTACTGTAAACTCAACAATCACATAACCTTCGATACCACGCGATAAAGCTCGGCGCGGATAAACAGGCGCTACTTTTACAATCGGTAGGTATTCACCGTCGCTTGATTCAAGGGCTAAGCCACCGGCTAAGTTAACGTCGGCTTCAACACTGGCACCAAAGTCAAAGTTCGCATTGCTCGCGTTAGGATCACTGTTTTGCATTTGCGGTGATTCCATTGGCGGAGGTGGCTCTTTTGGCGTTGGTGGCTTTTGCGGTTTACGTTCTTTCTTTTGCACTGTCTCTTCTTTTTTCAGACGAACAAAATCAAGTACGTTTCCTTTTACGGGCTCAGACATGGCCCCTTCACCACCGGTGATCAGTGCCTGCATGCCTAAAAACAGCATGACAGTCACGATACCCGCGATGATTAATGCAACTATATAACGCATCGCTCACATTCCTTATGATGCTTCTTGCGCAGCAATCGACACATCAAATGCGCCTGCAGCTCGCGATGCATCCATTACTTTAATAAGTACATCGGTTGTGGCTTTCTTATCTGCTTGAATAACCACGCTACCTTGTGGGTTTTCAGCTTTTAAGCGCTCGATATTTGCTTGAACTGCACGAACATCTACTTGGCGTTTGTTGATCCAAATTTCACCTTTGTCAGAAATAGCAACTAAGATGTTGGCACGCTCTTTTTTAACTGCTGTTGCCGCTTCAGGACGGTTTACATCAATACCGGCTTCTTTTACAAAAGATGCTGTTACGATAAAGAAGATAAGCATGATGAAAACAACGTCTAGCATTGGCGTCATGTTGATTTCTTCTGCGTCGTCTTCTTGAAATAAGTTACCTAGTGGCGCTCTCATTGTTAGTCTCCTAGTGGGTGATGCTCACATCACCCTAAAATTCGTTTAGTGGTCTAAGACCATGTTGTCTTCAAGTAATTGCACTTCGCGTTTTGCACGACGTTGTAAAAACGTTGAGGCGAATACCCCTGAAAGTGCACCCACCATGCCGGCCATTGTTGGGATAGTGGCTTTAGACACCCCTGATGCCATCGAACGTGCACTGCCTGTGCCTGTGATTGCCATTACATCAAATACTTCGATCATGCCGGTTACGGTACCTAACAGACCTAAAAGTGGACATAACGCAACCATTACGTTGATAAGCGCAAGGTTATTATTTAGTTGCATGCCAGCGCGTGAAATCATCGCTTGGCGAATTTGCTCTGCGTTCCAGCTGTTACGCTCTGCTCTATTGCTCCAAGTACTTTTTACGTCTTTCTTGTAGCGTTTAAAGCCACCAAAGAAGTACATAAAACGCTCAAGTATCAATAACCACATCGCGAAGATGAGCACCCCGATGACCAAGAGAACTTGGCCACCTGTGTCGAGGAAATCACGTAGAGCATTGATTGCATCAATCAATAGCACCATGATTTATGCTCCTTTCTCGCTTCGCTCTGCGATGATACCTGCGCTTTGCTCTTGTAAAATCAACAGCATGTTTTTAGAGCGCGTGTTAAGAAGTGTGTATAAGAATACTGTAGGGATAGCCACAACCAGACCAAGTACCGTTGTTACAAGTGCCTGAGAAATACCACCCGCCATTAGTTTAGGGTCACCTGTACCGAACAAAGTAATTGCTTGGAAGGTGTTAATCATACCGGTTACTGTACCTAGTAGACCCAGTAGCGGTGCTACCACAGAGATAATCTTGATTAGCGTCAGGTTACGAGTAATTTTTGGCATTTCACGAATGATTGCTTCGCTTAATTTAAGTTCAAGCGTGTCATACGCTACATCTGGGTACTGATCTTTCACTTTCATTACGCGACCAAGTGGGTTGTCATCACGTGCCACTGTGTCTTTAAGCTGACGACGAATTTTTCTACCCATAATCATCAGAGATACAAAACGCTCAAGTGCGATTAGTAAAGCGATTAAACCAACACCTAAGATGATGTAACCAACCGTACCACCTTGGTGAACTTGCTCTTCAGTATCTGGTGCTTGTACTAAAAGACCTAAGATTGAACCACCTGTAGGGTCAAGCGCGAACGGTACAACACCTGAATTTGCTTGTTGTAAGTCAGTCGCAGTTGCTGTGTAGCGACTGCTAGGCTGACGTGTAAGCTGGCTAATTGTATTTGTAGCCGGTGTGTACTCTAGGTATTTACCATCAGCGATTAAGTTAAATGCACCAACACGCACCACTTCTTTTTGTGCTTTGCTGCCACCTTCAACGATAACATCTGTTGTAAAGCGAGATACTTTACCTTGTTCAGTCATTTCGCGTTGTAATTCAAACCATACTTTTTCGATATCATCGATAGAAGCAAGCTTTGAAGTTGAACCCATTTTTTGTGCTAGCTCATCCATGAAGTTACTACGACCAGGAAGCTCTGCAGAAACAACTGACGTCATGAATTTGTTGCTTGAATCGCCCGCTACTTGTTGTAACACACCGAATAGCTCTTTAAGTGAGCCCATGCGGTTTGAAAGTGTTTCGGTTAAGTTAGCTAGCTTTACTTCGTTCTCTTCAAACTGAGTTTCTAAACGTTCAGACTCGTTAAGCATTGCAGTACGTTTTGCTTGTGTATCTTTAAGCATTTGTACTTGTTCGTTTTGACGCGCCATGAACGCTTGCTCACGTTGTTTATTCTCAACGCTTTGCTGAGCTTTACCTTGCTCTAATGTTTTTAGTAATGAATCTAAATCCATTGGCTCAGCCGCTAGACTGCTACCAGCAAAACCAACGCCAGCTGCAAACACGGCCATTTTTGTCATTTTCGTTAATAATTTCATCTCAAACCTCTTATTCAGCAGCGTGGACTGGCAGTGTTAACATATCTGGGGCAAGTTGCTTACGTGCAATGCGTAAACCTTTATTGATTTGGCTGATTGCAGAATCTGGCAATTCAACAAACGATTTTGTTTGTGTGTCCCAGCTACCTGCTTTTTTGCCGTCGCGTGTTAAATAAATAAGTTCTAAACGACCGATGCGTAAGAAATCTACTTCGCGTTCTTGGCCATCTACATTAAGTAATGATGTATACGCTTCAATAGTGCGACCGTAATCTACTTCAACTTGGTAAGCTTCAAGTAAGCGGCGGAATTTTTCACTTGAAGTGATGTCTGCGCGGTCCATCATTTCTTTTAATGAAGCAATACGCTTGCTACGTTCTTCAGTTAAGAAAGGCACGTCTAGTGCAACAAATTGCTCAAGACCTGTGATCATGCGCATCATTAACGGCGTGATTTGACGCTCAATAACTGATACCTGATCCATTGACTCGTTTAACGCGTCCATTTCTGCAATTTGATTGTTTAATTGCTTAGTTAGCTGCGCGTTATAAACAGTTAAGCCATCAATTTCTTTATTAAGGGCTTTGAATTGTTGTAAACGACCTTGCATTGAATCTGCAATCTTGTCGATTTTAGTTTGTGATTGCGCGGCAGAGTTGTTTATTTCGCTGCTTTTATCAATTACTTTATCTAGATCGTTTGCATGTACTGCTGCCGATGCCGCTACAATACCTGCTAAAATCAGTGGTTTAACGCCTTTCATCGCATACACCTTTACTCGTTAAGTTAGCTTAATTTGCTAGTGGGTTTGTTTTAATGTGCGAAAGGATAACGATGAAAAATGACAAGCATGTTGCGCAAAAAATACAAAAATATGACAGCTGTAACAATTCGTTTATATTAGGCTAAAAAGGAAGTGATACTGGTATGAAGTTTAAGGGTTATTTTGTTTAGACTATGGGATTATTATTTGGGGTTACAGTTAAGAAAAGTGATAACAAATTCCGCTTGGGTTGAAGTTAGTTTAATCAACTATAGAGCGCGACCAACAGATATTTTTCACAAAGTTATGTCTTTTGATAATAGAAGTTGTTTTAAATATGCCAGCACTAGTAACTGCTGGCATATGATAAGTTTATACAAGTAGAGGAGCTGTATGACTAGCCATTTCTATTGAAAATTTAGCTAATTGAGAAAGTTTCATAAGCATCTTCTTAAAAATCAAGCGAATACCACGGTAACTAAAATCTATGAACTTTCCTGCGGGCAGGCCACAGAATACATACATATGACCCACTATCCCTTTTACTTCAGCTGCATAGGCCTGAGTTGTTTCTATCTCATTTGCTAAATAGGTCGCAATAGCATCATAAATAGTGAGTAAGCCCGTTACACTTGCTTGTATCGAATGTAATACACCTTTTTTATTTAAAAAGTCGAGCAGCGCGGCGCCTATCTTTTTGGCCCAGCGAACAGAAAAGTGAGCTTGATGACGTTTTTCAAAATCAAGGCGAATAGCTTCTTGGTGACGTAACTCAAACCCTTTTTGAATATCAGCATAGCTTTTGTATTTTGATGCCGTATTTAAATATCCAGGGGTCGGGTTAGTCATACTATGTGCACCAGGAGAGATATTCTGTGCCGAATTTAAAATATATTCGTCTGTGGTGTGTACAAAAGGCCAAACAGGCACCATAGGTACGGGATCACCTGCGTGAACACAGCGATATACGCCTTGTAACGCTTTCTCAGTATGACTTGCAAAACTTAAAAAACCAACTCTAGGTGCACCAAAAGTATACAGTTTCACAGGTACTTTAAAGCGTTGTTTTAGCCAATTAGCGGCTAAATTCGCCAACGCTCCACCTAAGCTGTGGCCAACAACATGGACTGGTGCCGTAGGGTTTTGCGAAAAGTATTGCTCCAGTTGTGATTTAAGTGAATTAAAAGTTTGATTAAATCCCGCATGTACACTCTGATTATTAGGTCCTGTTGCGACACCGCAATGTAAATCAGTAAGACAATCGCGCATTTTTGCTGTACCACGAAGTGCTAGTACATAATGATCTTTAAACGCCCCTGTTCTTCCTTTAGCAATACAGCCAAATGGAGTTTGGTGCCGAAAAATTCGTTCTAAAATAGAGCCACTGATACCTGTAATATTGTTGTTATCAAAATTAAATAAAGGGCTTAGATAGGGGTAGCTAGCAGAAGTTTTTAATCCGCCCTGCTCAAGAGTTGCATAGGCAATGTTGGCAAAATGTGCTGCTTGTGTTGGTTGTAATGAAATCATATTTATCTTCCGTAATAAAATGTTGAATTTCTAGTTTAAATTATTAGCTTCATCAATAATTTGCTGTGGGTCAATTATAGTGAAGTCTTTATCCCACCTACAAATTGATGAACCTGTAAGCAATAAGTTTGGTTGCTCTGGATTATCAAACTTAAAAAAGACTTCTTTATTATTAATATCTCCGTTTAATTCCTTTAATTTTTGCGAGTATTCATGCATAGGGTGTATGCTGTATAGGGTTGCCGCCCATAATAAATATTCCTGCCTCTTATAAAAAAATTTAATCTGTTGGGCAGTTCTCATATCGACGAAAGGAATACCTGGTTGATCAGAACGTATTATCCATTCAGGAAAATTAAAGTTTCCATGAGCGTCTGTGTAAGTCGCATCTTTTCTTGCTTTTCCGTCACAAAAATATAAACCACGCTCAATTTTTACGTTGGCCAAAGGTTCACCATTATTTGTTAAGCGGCCTGTAACCTCTGGACACAAATGCACTTTATATGTGCCAAACTTATCTAAAAGAGGCTGAATTATTGTGCTAAAGGATTGGAGTTTATCGATGAGTGACATTTGAACCTCTTAATTTATAAATGGAATTACGAGGTATTGCGTAAAAAAGTGTTGTACGCAGAATATCCACATTCCATGTCAATATTGTCAGCATTTTATAGTCTAGGTGAAAATATGCAATCAATTTTAGAGTGATGTAATAAATTATGTTGCACTAAAATTACACAGAATGAAATTAGTAAGCTTGTACTAGGCTAAATATGTTGAGACAGACAAAGGTGCAGGGCTAGGCTAACTTGGAGGTTATACAATAATGTAATGTAATTTTTTGGTTTTACCTTTTGAAGGAACATTATTTTGTGGTGTAGTATAGTTACAGGCAAGTTAATATATGAGGTTGTTGAAAAGCAATGGAACCTCTTAAGGTGTGGTTTTTAACTCTATTTCTTACATCAGCTGGCCTTTTCTTTTTTATAATATTACCAATGCTAATAGCTATAAAAGATAAGAAAACTCAGCTAATAGAGGATACTCTTGATGATGGTAATCGTTTTTACTCATTAAATATCATAACTGCTGGTAGCGGCGCATTGCACTATGGTTCTATCTTTCTATTCGACAGGTATGCAAAACGCTATAAAGTAATGGAGAAAAAAGAAAATGTTCCCAAAAACTTGCAGATTTGGTTTAAGCTTTATTATGTTTTATTTATAACATTTAGCTCAATGTTTTTATTGGCATGCCTTATGGCATATTTTTATTTAAATTGACTGTTATTCTTTAATTTGGTGGCACTGACACAAATTGCATAACCTGCTGGTAAGTGCTTTGCCAGTCTTGATAATTAACAGGCACAGCATAGTAACTTCCTTTATTTTCAATAACTAAAGACGGAAAACCTTGGACAGGCAAGCTCCTAACCTCGTTTATTTCATTCATTAGTAAAGAATTGATTTTTTCACTTTGAATTTCTGTAATAAAGGTGTTTTTTGCTAAACCAATTTGCTCGGCTAGATTGGCAAGCGTGCTTATGTCAGATGGGTTTTGTGCATTTAGGTAGTAGGCTTTTTGAATTGCATAGAGCATCTCAAGCTCTTTGTTGTATTGCCTTGCAACAAGCACAGCACGGCATGCAGGGTAAGTTGAGCGGCGTGGTTGAGTATTCAACCAAAAGTTATGATTAAAATTAGTGCCAAGCTGCTGTTCTATACGTTGCCATGTTTGCTGTAAAAATTGCTGCATATCTTCAGGCATTGGTTCATCAGAATCAGGTGCAAGACCACCCACTTTATATTCAATAGCGAGTTTATCCCCTAGGGCTTCTTTCAGTTTTAACCAGCTTTCTCTATAACCCCAGCACCAACTGCACATTGGGTCATATACATAAATCAGCTTTGCCATTTAGCTCACCTCATGGAAATCAGACACCACCACATTACGCCCTTTTGCTTTGGCTTTATACAAATTATCATCAGCTTGCTTTATCGCTTTACTAAATTGGCTACCCTGTTCAAGGTTTGCAATACCAATACTGCAAGTAATAGAAATAGACTGGCCAACATCATAAGCTATTTGCTTATTTGATACGTATTCACGTAGTTTTTCAGCAACACCATGGGCTGTTTTCAAACTTGCTTTTGGTAATAGAATCATAAATTCTTCACCGCCATAGCGTGCTTTTATATCTGTGCCACGTAGTTTATCGTGAAGCATGGAGGTAAAGGCAATTAAAACCTGGTCGCCAAAGTCATGGCCATAGGTGTCATTGAGCACTTTAAAGTTGTCTAGGTCGATTAATAACACAGACATAGGTAAATAACTGTTCGCTTCTGTATCAAGCCTTGGCTGAATGTGTTCATAAATATAACGCCGATTGGCAAGGCCAGTTAGGGGATCGGTTAATGCATCTCGCTTCTCTATCAATGTAATATCTGCAATTTTTTGATGGCTCTTTTTTCTAAAGTATTCACTTATCGCAGAAAATAAAATAACCAGCGAAAATGAGGCCAAAAAACGAGAAACTTCAACATCGCCATACTGCACTTGCCCAAAGTTGGGGCCAAATAGCATTAATAAAGTACTGATATACATCACAGCCATTAATGCACTGCCAAACATCAACCCCAATGTGACATAAGAAACCACAGGGTAAAACATAACCCAATAAAGAGCTGTATTCTCTTTTCCTCCAGTGTAGATAAGAGAAATACACAAAAGTAAAACGATCGACATAATAATACAGGCAATTGTCATTAGGTTGCCTGTTTTAAAGTAATACAACAAACAAAGCACGATTGTTATATCACTAACAATTAACATCACAGTTAGTGGCATTTCATAAATATGGAAATTAGAAATGACTAACGATGTAATCAATACAAGTGCAAAAAATGCCATTGTAAACAAGGTAAAGGCACGGCGTTGTTTATCCGCCGTGTCAACGGTTTTTGTGGTTACGGCTGTAAGCCAATTTTGGTCCAATACAGTATAATTCCGTTGTTAATTAAACTTTAAAGGTTAACACGAGCTTTTCTAGCTCATAAAACTGTGCTTTGAGTTTAGTGCACTCATTCAAGGTGTTATTTAAGTTGTTTTGACCTTGGTTAGACAACTCACTAATTGAGTGAATATCACTATCGAGGCTCTGTATAACATGATTTTGTTCCGTCGTAGCGTTAGCAACACTATGATTTACTTCATCTATTGACTCTATAGCATGGGTGACTTCAGACATTTTTTCGCCCGCAACATTGGCTTGTGCCACACTTTTTTCACTGTCTTTTATACTCGCAGTCATTACTTCTACTGCCGAGGCAGAACCCTGCTGAAGCTGCGAAATCATCTCTTCAATTTCTTGCGTCGATTGTTGTGTACGATGTGCTAACTGACGCACTTCATCTGCCACAACAGCAAAGCCTCGCCCTGCTTCACCAGCCCTGGCAGCTTCAATCGCAGCATTTAGTGCCAGTAAATTAGTTTGCTCACTCACCCCTTTAATCACTTCAAGGATCTGACCAATGCTTACGGTATGTGCATCTAGGCTGTTGATTGTTTTTTGTGCTTGTTCCATATTGCGTGACAGTGCATTAATTGCAGCAAGGTTATCTGCCAGTGCAGCCTGACTTTGAAGCGATTGGTTATTAGCATTTGTAGCAAGTGTTGATGCATGACTTGCACTGTTGGATATTTCCACTGCACTTGAAGTAAGCTCGTTAATTGCAGTTGCCACGTTATCAGTACGTTTAGTTTGATCTGCGTACATAGCTAATGTGCCTTGGGTTTGATTAACCAAGCTCTCTACCAGGCGCTCTAACTCTACTGTGGTGTTTTTAACTTGCTCGATAGAGCCATGAATTTTTTCAATAAAAGCATTAAAGTAGTGACTTAGTTCACCAAACTCATCATTGTTTTCAACCTCAAGGCGGCGGGTCAAGTCCCCTTCACCTTGAGCAATGTCTTTAATGGCATCGTTTAAACGCTGCATTGGTCGCATTAAATAACGAAGTAAAAACTGCATCATTAGCACAATGGCGGCGATACCGATTAACATATAAATGGCCGCCATGTTTCTAAATGAGGCCACCGATGAGTAAGCAATTTCTTCGTTGATCACCACACCTAAATACCAGTCAACGTTTTGAATTCCTTTTATTTTAGTGAACGACACGAGTTTTTCTAAACCACCAACTTGCACTTCAACAAACTCAGATTGTAAAGACAGGCTTTTACCAAACAAATCGCGCATGTTCTTATCATTAAACTTTGTGTCTGGGTGGCTTAATATGCGCCCTTCACTGTCGAGTAAAAAGCCATAACCAAACCCTAAAAAGTCAATTTCGTTAACGATCTTTGTAATGGTTTTCATATCGATATCGGCACCTGCAACCCCACTAAAAACACCATTGGCTTGCATAGGCGCAACAGCAGAAATAGTTAGCTCGTTAGTGGTTACATCAATATAAGGTGCAGTAAATGCGGTGTTTGTTTTGTTTTCAACAAGCTTGTACCACGGGCGGGTCGTGGCATCGTAATCAGGTGGTAATACAACTGATTGGTCATTCAAAACAAAGGTACCATCGGTAATACCAATGTAGGTGTTTTTAAAATCGCCTGCTTTATCCGCTGTGTTTAGCTGTGTCAGTGTTAGGCTTTTACTGTCTCCTAACTGATAGGTTTCGGCAACAGATGAAACAATAGCCAGCTTCGCGTTTAGCCAATTTGCTATATTTTGCGATACCGATTGAGAAATCTCTTGAAGAACGAGCGAAAGCTGCTCCTGCGTTTGGCTACGCATAGAGATGAAATTGTTAATGGTAAATAAACCGAGCACTATCACTAAAACCAGTGATGCTGCCACAGTTACCTTGGTGGTAAATTTAAGAGTGCTTTGCATGACAAACCTATTTGTTATTTTTTTCGTTGTTAGCTGTTTATTTTTAACAAATTAAAACCTCTTTGTCTTATAAATTTAGGCTAAAACAGTAAAAACGTCCCAATTTAAAGTAAACGCTTTCTATATAAATCAATTACTTTGTTAACGGCAGGCAGCTTTGCTTCTAAAGTTAATAAATGAACTATGTTCAAATTAACAATTGGAACGTTCCTACAGCCAACGCAATATTTGCACCTTGAATACGTATTCATTAAACAGTTATATCATGTAAATTTACTTGTCCAGTGTTCATTAGGCATAAAAAACCCCGCAACATTGTGCGGGGTTTTCCATCATTAAAAGTGACTATGCAATTCGCTTTTTCCAGCTATCCGCTAAGCGAACCACGTTTAGTCCATACCAAGCAATAAATGCGTAGCACACTACAGGAACGAAGAAGCTCTGTTGAATACTCACAGTGTCGGCAACAACACCCTGTACTAATGGTACAAGTGCACCACCAACGATGGCTAAACATAACCAACCCGAGCCTTTACTCGTCAGTGAACCCAAGCTTTCGATTGCAACTGAGAAGATTGTTGGGAACATAATTGAGTTAAATAAACCAATTGCCAGTACAGAGTAAAGTGCCACATCACCTTCTGTGAAAATAGTCACGAGCAATAATACAATTACCATCATTGCATTAAAAAATAATGCTTTTGAAGGTGCCACTTTTTGTAGTGCCGCAGAGCCAATAAAACGACCTACCATTGCACCGCCCCAGTAGTAAGCAATCAAGCTTGCTGCTGCATGTTCTTCAAGGCCTGCAATGTGTGCTTCACCAAAATAATTTACTAAGAAGCTACCAATTGATACCTCAGCACCCACATAACAAAAAATCCCCACAACACCCATTATTAAATGTGGCGCTTCTTTAAGGCTGTGACTTTTGGCTTTGCAGTCTTGCTCTTCTGAATGTTCAGAAATTACTGGTAATTTAAAAAATGCAAATACCACTGCAATCGTTAAAAGTGCTGCAGCTAACATCAGATAAGGGACTTTAACAGACTCAGCTGTTGCAGCATTCGCAGCTAACGTGCCTGCTGTACCGAAGAATAAAATCCCCCCTACATAAGGGCCAACAGTGGTACCTAGTGAGTTAAGTGCTTGTGCTAAGTTTAAACGTGATGATGCGGTTTTTTCTGGACCCAGCGCAACAACATAAGGGTTAGCTGATACTTGTAATACCGTAATACCCGAGGCTAAAACAAATAATGCACCTAAAAATAACCAGTATTTATGCACAACGACTGCTGGGTAAAATAACATACAGCCAATTGATGCCACCACAAGGCCTGTTAGTACGCCATTTTTATAACCAAGCTTTTTCACCAACATACCCGCAGGTAATGACACAATAAAATAAGCACCAAAAAAGCAAAACTGAACCAGCATCGCTTCTGTATAAGTTAAGTCGAACACCCCTTTTAGGCGTGGGATCAACACATCATTAAGAACTGTGATAAAGCCCCATAAAAAGAACAAGGTTGTCATTGCCGTCAGTGGTAGCAGATAGTTTTTATTTTGCTGCGAGCCATCGGCGACAAACGATTGGTTTGTATTAATTTCACTCACGTGGTTTTCACTCCGTTAACAAGTTGCGTTCGATTCTACACATTGATGTAAAAATAGCACAAGGATTTAATAGGAACGTTCCAATTATTTAATTTCCTGCTATGATTGTATTATCTTAAATATTCAGCTGGAGAAGATGTGCAAACCATCAACTTCAAATCGGTGCCTTTTTTACAGCAGCACATAAAAGATACGCTTGCTTTTTATCACCCTCATTGTGTTGATCAGGCTTCAAATGGGGCCGGTGGCTTTTACCAACATTTTAAAAATGATGGTGAAGTTTACGACAAACAAACTCGCCATTTAGTATCTAGTACGCGTTTTGTGTTCAACTATGCAATGGCTTATATCGAGTTTAAAAACCCTGACTACCTGACACTGACACTGACAAAACATGGTCTAGATCATCTTGAAAATGTTCATAAACAACTCTCGGGTGGCTACGCATGGCTGTTAGAGCAAGACGAAGCCGGTTGCGTCACTATTTTAGATGATACAAACCACTGTTATGGACTTGCATTTGTGTTACTCGCGAATGCGGTTGCTCTTAAGGCAGGAGTAACTGAATGTGAGCAAACAATATCGCGAGTTTGGGATTTACTCGAAAAACATTACTTTGAACAACATCACAACGCGTATTTAGACGAGCGAACAGGTGACTTGAGTCAAGCAGATAGCTACCGTGGTCAAAACGCCAATATGCATTTATGCGAAGCTTTACTCATGTGTTTTGAAGCAACAAATAACGACCGCTATTTAGCACGAGCCAAGCTACTTGCAGAAACCTTTACAGTTAAACTAGCTGAACATAGCCGACAATTTATTTGGGAGCATTATTCTCACGTCTGGCAACTCGATCTTGATTATAACAAGAATGATCCTAAACACTTATTTAGGCCGTGGGGATTTCAGCCTGGTCATCAAACTGAATGGGCTAAACTGTTACTGATTTTAAATCGCCACATTGATGAGCCTTGGCTCGTTGAACGTGCTAAAAGTTTGTTTGATAAAACACTTACTGTTGCATGGGATAATCAGTATGGTGGTATATTTTATGGTTTTTCACCAGATAAACAAATTTGTGATAGCGATAAATATTTTTGGGTGCAAGCCGAGTCGTTAGCCGCAGCAGCCCTACTCGCTGATGCCACAAATGATGAAACCTATTGGCAATGGTACGAAAAGATTTGGCAGTACAGCTGGCAACATATGGTCGACCATAAATACGGTGCTTGGTATCGAATTTTATCTGTCGATAACCAACCTTATAGCGATGAAAAATCCCCCGCAGGTAAAACTGACTATCATACTATGGGTGCCTGTTACGAAGTTTTAAGAACGATTAGATTGAGGAATGCAAAATGAGTTTAGTGTGTTTTGGCGAAGCATTAATTGACTTTCTATCCGATGGCAAACAGCCTGAGTCATTTACCAAATACGCCGGTGGTGCCCCTGCAAACGTGTCGGTGGCTGCTGCTAAACTCGGTTTAAAAACAAGCTTTTGTGGTATGTTAGGCGATGACATGTTCGGCCATTTTATAAAAGATGAATTGACTCAACATGGCGTAAATACCCACTATTGCCAATTTACCGATGCAGCGAAAACAGCCCTTGCATTTGTTTCATTAGATGAGAGCGGTGAACGTTCGTTTAGCTTCTACAGACCCCCTGCCGCAGACTTGCTCTATCGCGTTGATGACTTTGAACATAGCATGTTTTCTGAGCACGCAATCATGCATGTATGCAGCAATAGCTTAACGGAACATAACATCTATCAAACAACTATTTATGGCCTAACACAGGCCAAAAAAGCCGGTGCTGTTTGTAGTTTTGATATGAACCTACGTGAAAATTTATGGCCAAGTATGCGTCACACACTTGATCGTATTTGGCATGTCATATCGCTATCAGATATTGTGAAACTTTCACATGAAGAGCTGGAATTTTTAAATAACCGTAGTCACAAAGACCAACCATTCGAGCACACTATCAAAACCATTTTAAAAGCTGGGGTTAGCTGTTTGTTGGTTACCAATGGTGGCGAGGCTATTCGGTATTACCATGCTGATTTTACAGGTGAAGTCACTCCACCAGCCACCAAAGTTGTTGATACTACAGCCGCCGGCGATGCATTTATTGGTGGTATGCTGGCTAAAATTGGCCAGTATTGCCCCAATAAACAGAGTTTTAAAGAATATTGCCAAACGCAAAGTAATATCGAAGAGACGATTGCTTACGCAGCTAAAGCAGGTGCTTTTGCAGTCAGTCGCTATGGCGCATTTGCGTCATTGCCAAGTGCTCAAGATTTAATTTAACCTAGTATAATGCACGGTATTAATGACTTAATACCGTGTTCAAAACATAACCTTTAGCTAATTATTTAACACCTATTTCTACTGTCATTGTACTTTCTTCAGTTTGGCCAACATAATAAAAAACATAATCTTGCCATGCAGCATCAGAACGCAATTGCTCTGCAATCAGAATCGCTTGTTCAATTGATTCTGAGTTTTGCTCTGCCGTCAAATCTAAGTGGCAAAGTGTTTCTCTACACTCTACATTTATAAGGTCTAATTTGGCTAGTTGCTCATTTGAAGAGAAAAGGTCGTTCAATTTAAATGTCATTTCATCAGCCCATTCATAGTTCACCTCTTGCTCGTCAAAAGGGACTTTCTCAACGTTATTAGGGCTTTTATCTATAACAATATCACTGCTGGTAATGACTGATTGCTCTCTTTTTTCAGTGCTATTGCTATCCAACGGCGTTGTCGTTTTCATATTAGTTGATTCTAACTTGCCATCATTATTTATGTTTGTAAGTTTTTTACTTTTAGCAGCTACATCTTTATGTTCAACTAAAACTGAGTTTTCATCTTTTTTATTTTCCTTTAACTTAGTGACTTCATCTGTTTGCCCAATAAAATAGATACATGTGAGTACTATCACCAGAAATACAATGACTAATTTAATTTTCATATCTCTCCCAGCCAACTCAAAATAAAGTTTTCACAATATATGATGTATTGATGTAAATTTTGTATGTTATTACTTTTATAATGAGTAATCTAAAAAGTCTTATTTAATACACTAGCACCAATTAAAAAAGATAGTTACAAAATTATACGATAAAAGATCTTAGTGTAACCTTTTCAGTAGGATGAACTTTTATTAAGAAAGCTTTTCTTAATGGTATTTATAAACATCATATTGTATTGAAACTTAGTTTCTACAATCTACCTACGGAACACTAATTACAGGAGTTGCTTATCATTTCAGCCTAAAAATTTAAGCATTGGTATTTATTTTAGGACTTAAAAAACAAATACCGTAAAGAAAAAGGGTATTAATTTAATACCCTTTTAAATTAGCTAATCGTCGTTTTTACATTTATCAATAATAGGTAGGTAACGCAGTACTTTCATGTTTGGGTCAATCACGACATGATCAGCTTCTTTTAATGTGATGCGCAGCTCTCCTTTATCCATTTGGTATATTTTCTCTATACCATTTATCGAAATAGGAACTGGCATGGGGAAACGTTCAGCTGCAATTTGTGGATGTTGCCAGCTCAATATTAACGTATCGCCGTTATATGTCTCTTTTAATACAGGTAATTCAGCCTGCTTAAGATACATATTAAAAAACCATTGATAGTCTTTTTCGGTTAAACGATTAATTATGGCAATAAACTCGTCGGTGTTACGATAACGAGGAGCAATTGGGTATGTTAACGACACTGTGTTATTCACACCATAAAGAAGCTCTCGTGTTGCTTGCCAAAATACGTCTTCACCCACAAGCCAGCGAAGAGTGTGTAATGTCCAACCACCTTTGCCATATATATCGGAGTTAAACGCTTGGTCAGATGTAATTTGTCCATCAAGTACAACAGGTTCACAGTTTTTCAGCCCAAGGTAAGCTGAGTACATGCTGTGGTTATACGCTGCGTCACCAAATTTATATAAGCTGTAACTGGGTTGCATGTAAAAACCAAACCCCTCATGCAGCCATGCATCATTGAGCTTTTCATGGGTCATTAAGTTGCCAAACCATTCATGAGCCAGCTCATGTTGCAGTAACCAATCATAACCATTAGGATCACGTTTGTATTTTTTACCATACGCGTTGACTGTTTGATGTTCCATGCCTAAGTGAGGCGTCTCAACAAAACCTAACTTTTCACCGCCCCACGGGTATGGACCAAGCATCTTTTCAAAAAACGTAACCTGCTGGCGTAAATCATTTTCGATAAGCTCACGTGCTTTTTGCTCATTTTTTGTCAGAGACCAGAATTCGATAGGTACAGTCGCGCCATTCACACTGGTGTAATCCGTTTGAATACGCGTGTAAGGGCCAATATTAAGTGCAATGTTATAGTCACTGGCTGGCACCGATAACAACCAATCAAACTGTTGTTTATTACCCTCTACTGGCCTCACTTCTTGTAATACGCCATTAGTCACCGCACTCAGCCCTTGCGGTACTGTTAAACGAATTCGCATACTGTCTGCTTTGTCTGCAAAATGGTCTTTACATGGCCAGAATAAGTCGCAGCCTTCTCCTTGCACAGCGGTTGCTATCCAAGGTTCACCTTGCTCTGTTTTTGAAAATACGAACCCGCCATCCCAAGGGGCATTTTTAGCTATATGAGGAAACCCTTGATAGGCTACAGCAACACTAACCACACTGTCTTTTGCTTGTTGCTCACCTAAATCAACACGAATTACACCACCATCTCGCTCATATTTAAGAGCCTCGCCTTTTGAGCTCACCTCATTAATTGTAAAGCGGCTATCCAATTTTAATTCTACAAATTGAGTGGCTGCTAGCAGTTTAAAGTCTGTTGTAGCAATACCTTTAATACGTTTGTTATCAGGAAATACCTCAAGTGCCAAATCGTAGTGTTTAACATCACTTTTAAGTGCAATCGCCGATAAAGCTTGCCCTGTATCACCAATAACAGGATCTAATGCAATAGGTTTTGAACTACACGCGGCTAGCACAGCCGATGCTACGACAGTAGTGGCTACTTTAAAAAATTGATTTACTTGCAAAATACTTTTTCCTTATCGTTATTTTTATCGATTTAAAATGGCATGAGCAATTATTTATTACTAAGATTTGCGATGAAATTCAGACCTATATTAAAAACAGATAGAGGTGATGCTCTGGATATGTAGAGTATCTAAACCTAGGACTTTTAAAGATAATCGTGGTATGTTTTTCAGCGTATCTAATTATTAAAAAGGAATTTATGCTATGAATAGCAAACTTCTTGCAGGAGGCGCAGTCGCTATTGTTGCTGGCGCGTTCCTCTATTCACAAAGTAATACAAGCGTTAATGTAGAGTTGTCGCAACTTCAGCACGTCCCTGCCGACACGCCAATTTTTTACGGTCAATTAAAACCATTTCCGTATGCTAAATACTTTGAGCTTATGCCGAGTGCAATGAAAGGCGGCAACGATTTAACGCCCGTTGTTGCTCAGCTAAGAACGAGTGGCGATCCAAATGCCCTCTTTATTGCAGCGCTTTTAGAAAAGTACCAAACATCGTTAACGTCATATGACACGTTCAAGTCTACATGGGGGTTCAGCGATGAATCTATGGGGTTATTTTACAGCCAAGGATTAATGCCGATATTTCGTATTAGAGTGGGTGAGCAAACCGCACTCTTAAATAGCATTAAAGACTCTGCTGATGAAGCGGGTATTGCCTACTCTGATGAATCTTCACAAGGTGTCACTTACACACAATTTGCACTTACTTTAGATGGTATCGATGATATTCATCTGATTGCATCTGCAACAGATAATTGGGTAACTCTTACTTTGAGTAGTCCCTTAACAAACGAGCAAGACTTACGAATTGCTTTAGGGGTTGAAAAGCCTGTTAAATCATTAGCAGATACCGATAAACTGGCAACGCTTATCAATACTTTTTCATTGGATGGAAATTCTGTAGGCTATGTTGATCATCAACGGATTGCTAACGCCCTTACTGGTAAAGAAAACTCTCGCTTACATCAAATGCTAAAAGAGTTACTTAATAAAGCACAGCAAGACAATGCATTAGCGGCTATTTCAACCCCTGAATGCCAAGATGACATCGCCACCATTGCGGCTAAATGGCCTGCAACTGTGTCAGGGACTACAAAAACACGTATCACTACTGATTACGCCAACTTTGATGTAAAAGCTGTTCTACAAAGTACAGATCAAGACTTACTAAATACTCTACAAGCAATACGTGGCTTCGTGCCAAAACACACTACACAACTTGACGGTCAAGTTTTAAGTGTTGCCTATGGTATTGACGTAGCAAAAGTACTGCCTCTAGCCAATACACTCACGGGTGCAATTAAGTCAGCTGAATTTAACTGTGGCCCAATTGTCGCACTACAGAATGAAATGCAAGATGTGAGCACTGCAGGGCTTGCCATGATGTCAGGCTTTGCAAATGGCGTACAAGGCATGAGTGTGAGCGTTCAAGATGCTGCATTTACTATTGATGACTACCAAGGGCCACAAATTGATAAGCTTGATGCTATCGTTACCCTATCAGCTACCGATGCCCATGGTTTGTATTCGATTGCGCAAGGTTTTGTACCACCACTTGCCAATATAAAACTGCCTGCCAATGGTGATGCGGTGCTGATCAACGAATACATTCCCTCACCAGTGCCACTTAACTTAGACATTAAAATGGCGCTAAAGGGCAATCATATCGTGATTTTCACTGGTGATAAGTCAGCACAGATTGCCGATACTCTAGAGTCGCAAAGTGCCACTAAAAATGGCTTTGTGAACATGGCATTTGACGTTCAAAAAATTCTTTTACCTTTGCTAGATAGCGTTGCAGCAACCGGTCAATTAAGTGATGAGGAAATGGCTGAACTTGATTCACTACGTCATCAACCTGTTAGTGTTTATTTTTCCACCGACATCACTGATAACGGTATTAACATGGAAAGTAATGTACAAATCACAAAAGAGTGATTAATTTAATTAAATACACAAAGAGCGCAATTTAGCGCTCTTTTTACACTCTCTTTCAGTACTATAAACCCCACTTCATTTAAAAGTGTATTCATGCAGCTCGCTAATGATGGTAAATCAGTTGTTTCTTGATCAATACTTCATGTTTAACTCACTGTATATGTAGATAACTAAAGACTATACTTGTTCCATTAAATGTACATGTTGAGGTTATTATGAGAATCGTATCTTTTACTGAGGCTAAAAATGATCTCAAAGCTGTTTTGGATGGTGTAGTTAATGATGCTGATACAACAGTTATTACCCGTCGTGATTCTGAAGATGCCGTGGTTATGTCTTTGGATTACTACAATAGCCTTATGGAAACAGTTCACTTATTACGTTCACCTAAAAACGCTGAATATCTAATCCGTTCGATTGCACAGTACCGTGCTGGTAAAACAACAGCACGAGAGTTAATTGATGAATGATAGTCAACGATTACTGTCGTGGACTGATGACGCATGGGATGACTACCTGTATTGGCAATACTCAAGACAAGAAAACACTCAAGCGGATCAACAAACTCATTGATGATACTAACAGACTTGTTTACATAGTCGATGATCAAGCGATAACGATAATTTCGTGTCGTTACCACTATTAAATCTGGCGCTAACAAAGCTATTATGAGTGATTACTCAGTGTCGGCTTTCTCAGATTGATTTGGTTGCCATTTAAGTGAGTTGTTAGTGTCTCGACTATTGCAAATGGTGTCGTTAGAGCTTTCGATGCCACCGAGTTTGGCAAGTCGGTCGTACAGCACAACATTGCAGGTTGCAGCTAGGTTCATACAGCCTATGGTTGGCACATACACTACTTCATCACACCACTTCAGCACGTCTTTACTAACCGAGCCATCTTCAGGGCCAAACACATAAAATGCGTTTTCAGGGTGCTTAAATTCAGGCAGTGGCGTTGCACCTTCAACCAGCTCAATCACCACCGTTGTGGCACCTTCAGGCTTGGCTTGTTCTAGGCTTTCAACTTGGGTTAGTGGAATATGCTCAAGCACATTTTTGGTATCGGTATGGTACTTATTAGCGCGTAAATATCGGCTACCAGTAAAAAACACTTGCTTGGCATTATAACACCCAGCGGCGCGTAGCACCCCACCCACATTCGTTGGGCTTTTTGGGTTTAACAGGCCGATGCTTGCTTTAAGGGCGCTCATTAATCAATGTCTCTGGTTGGCCACTCGGCGACGTAAAGGTCAAAGTCATCTAGGTCGACATCACAGTCTTTCACTGTTTTGTCACGCACAGAAATACCCAGTTGATGCATCATATCTTTACTGCCACCGTTCAGTAATGGGTGCCAAGAAGCAAGGCCACGACCTTCGTAAAGACGGCGGTAGCTACAGCTTTGCGGCATAAAAAAGATATCTTTTAGGTTTTCTTTAGTGAGTTTTACACACGAAGGCACTAAGATTTGACGGTTCGCATATTCGCTACAACCACAGGTGTCGTTGTCTAGGTACTGGCAAACGATATTAGTGAAAATAAGTTCTTCACCCTCACGAAGTTGATCCGTTGCGGTAAATTCATCTTCGTCTTCACTGTCAATAAATGTATTTAAACAACATTTACCACAGCCGTCACAAATGGCTTCCCATTCGGGTTGTGACATTTGCTCAAGCGAGCGCTTAAGCCAAAATTGTTCTTCTAACATGGTATTACTCAAAGCCCCTAAACAGCGCGCATTCTAGCGTAAAGCCAGCATACGCGCAAAGTTTAGCTATTTTTGCTCGTTAACCCAACGTTTAATTTTCTCTTCAAGAATTGGCATTGGTAATGCGCCATCAATCAGCACTTGCGTATGGAAAGCTTTAATGTCGAACTTATCGCCTAGCTCTTTACTCGCGTAGTCACGTAGTTCTTGGATTTTGAACTGACCTAACTTGTACGAGAGCGCTTGGCCAGGCCATGCAATATAACGCTCAACTTCGGCGATAATGTCACTTTCGGCCATTGATGAGTTAGCCAACATGTAATCAATACCTTGTTGACGTGTCCAACCTTTCGCATGAAAACCAGTATCAAGCACTAAGCGCATTGCACGTAATTGCTCATCTGATAAACGGCCGTACCACATGTAAGGGTCGGTAAATAAGCCAAGCTCTTTACCTAAACTTTCTGCATACAATGCCCAACCTTCTGCAAATACCGTGTAGCCACCAAATTTACGAAACAGCGGTAGTCCTTCAATTTCTTGTTGCAAGGCAATTTGAAAGTGGTGACCCGGTGCGGCTTCGTGAATAGACAGGGTTTCAAGTAAAAACTTAGGCTGTGCTTTCAGGTTAAAGGTATTGATATAGAAAATACCTGGGCGTGAGCCATCTGGCGCTGGCGACTGGTAAGATGCACCCGCAGCAGATTCAGCGCGGAAGTCTTCAACTGCTTTTACAACGTATGGCGCTTTTGGCGCAATATCGAACATTTGCGGCAGCTTAGCGTCGATTTTTTCTTTTACTGCTTCGTACGCAGCAATTAACTCTTCTGGCGTATCGTAGTAAAACTCATCTGAGGTTCTTAAGTGTTCAAAAAACGCTTTTAAATCGCCTTCGAAACCGACAGTCTCTTTGACTTTTTTCATTTCAGATAAAATGCGCGATACTTCGCTTAAGCCAATTTCATGAATTTCATCGGCATTTAGGCTCAGCGTTGTATGCTGTTTAATTTGATACTCATACCATGCTTTGCCATTTGGCAGCTCACTGTAACCAATGCTTTCACGGGCATTTGGTATGTATTCGTTGGCTAAAAAGTCAGCCATTTTTTGATACGCAGGCACTAAACGCTCGCTTATCATCGCCGTGTATTCGCTTGTTAGCTGTGCTTTTTGTTCGTCGCTAAATGACTCAGGTAACTGAGCAATTGGCCCCCAGAATAATGACTCTTCTGGTTTTTCTACGATATGAGTTTGAAATTGCGGTAATAGTTTTTCAGCAAGCGGTTTAGGAAGAACCACTTTGTCTTTCATGCCTTGGCGCATTGATTGCTCAACACTCTCTAGCCAAGCGATAAAGCCATCGGCACGCTTTTCAAATACTTGATAATCTTCAACCGTGTTAAAAGGCTGTGCGCTTTGCCCAGAACCTAAAGCTGCAAAGGTATTATGCGCACCGCCCATTTGATTAATTGGCATTAAGTAACTTGGAAACTGAGCGCCTTCAATCGCAAGGTCTAAATCGCGCGCTAGAATTTCGTAGCTCAATAATGACTGACCTGTTAATTGCGCTTTGTCGATATTTGCTAGTTTGTTTTTGTATTCTTTAACAAAGTTAAGCTGCTGGTCACGGTTTGCTTTATTGATAGGTGCAATAAATTGGTCGTTATATTCGCTGCGACCGATATAAGTGCCGCCGATAGGGTTAAACTGTAAACCATCTTCAAAGTAATCGGCTAATAGTGTGTCGAGTTGTGCTGCGGGTGCTTCTGCTTGCGTCGTAGTTTGTGCGTTTTCAGTCGTCGGCTTTTCATTTTTAGAAGCAGGTTCGTTACAACCAACTAATGCAAATAGAACTGCCGAACTGATTATTGCTAATTTTATATTTTTCATTCTTTCCTTGCCCTGATAGTGATTACAGATAAATTATGCGGCTTTAGCTTGCTAATAAGCAAGTATCCCTGCAATTTATCGCAGTTTATTTACACTATGCAAAGTGGTTGCTAGAGTTGCGATTCGACTATCTAACTTTGAATAAAAATGAAAAAGACTCTGTTATCAATAAGCCTTGGCTTAACGGGCTTTATATCAATGAATATAAATGCTGCAACCTATATATCTGCAAAAGAAATGGTTGATGTTCATTCAGGAAAACTGATTAAATCACCACTTATTAGTATAGAAAACGGTCAAATAACAAGTGTAGATAGTAATAAAGAACCACGGCTAAAAGAGGGTGATAAACATATACAGTTGCCAGAACTAACCTTAGTGCCTGGTTTAATGGATATGCATGTGCATTTAACGAGCGATCCAACTGTGCCGCGCAGCGAGCGAATTGGTCAGTCTATTCCACGTAAAGCGATTAAAGCGGCGCACTTTGCTGAAAAAACCTTATACGCAGGATTCACTTCTCTGCGTAACTTAGGTGCAGAAGGCTACAGTGTGATTGCTGTACGTGATGGTATTAATGCAGGCGACATTGTTGGCCCGCGTATTTGGGCTGCAGGCCCCTCACTCGGCGTGACGGGCGGTCACTGCGACAACAACCGTTTACCACCAGAAATGAAATACACCGCCGAAGGCGTTGCTGATGGCCCGTGGGCTGTGCGCGCTAAGGTACGCGAAAACATTAAATATGGTGCCAATGCGATTAAGTTTTGCGCAACAGGTGGGGTTTTCTCAAAAGGCACTAAGGTAGGTATTCAGCAGTATTCACAAGATGAAATGAACGCCATTGTGAACGAAGCACACCTACGCGGCCTTACCGCTGCGGCACATGCACATGGTACGAGTGGTATAAAAGCCGCAATCATTGCTGGTGTAGACAGTGTAGAACACGTTAGTTTTGTTGATGACGAGGCCATTAAACTTGCTAAAAAACATGGTACTTGGTTCTCAATGGATATTTATAACACTGAATACACACTTGCCTTCGGTGAACAAAACGGGGTTGCAGAAGAAAACCTCAACAAAGAGCGCCAAGTATCTAAAAAACAGCGTGATAGTTTCAGCCGTGCCGTTAAAGCGGGTGTGAATATGGTATTTGGTACCGATGCCGCAATTTACCCACATGGCGATAACGCTAAACAGTTTTCGCGTATGGTTGAGTTTGGTATGACGCCACTGCAAGCATTACAATCAGCGACAATTAATAGCGCTAAACTGCTAAAAGTGGATGATCAACTTGGTCAAATCAAAAGCGGCTTCTTAGCCGACATCATTGCGGTTAAAGGCAACCCGCTTGAAAACATTGCCGTACTGGAAGATGTAAAATTTGTAATGAAAGACGGCAAAGTCTATAAATAAATTGTTTTACTGGCTTCTTATTTAGAAGCCAGCTCTCCCCTTTTTTAACCATTCACCGCTCACAAGTTAAATAAGCTTTAACAGAACATCTCTTTTTTGTATTAAAACGAAAAAAATACCTAATTTAGATAAATAAAACTTGAAATGAAAATAGCTCGCATTATCATTGCCGAAAATTTTCGACAAATTCCCCATAATAATGACACATAAATACTCAATTTTAGCCCTTGCCTGCTTAAGCGCATTCAATGCAAACGCCAACGATTTAGACTCAGTTGAACGAATTACCGTTTACGACAAACAAAATCGTGTGGTACTTGAATCTGGCCTTGCCACTAAATCAAATATGACCTTAATGGAAACGCCAGCCCCAGTTGTGGTTGTTGATCAAGAGCTTATCAACTCGCAAGGCGCTACAAATCTACAAGACTTAGTGCGTAACATCAGTGGTGTAACCCAAGCGGGTAACAACTACGGTATTGGCGATAACTTAGTGATCCGCGGTTTAGGGGCTAACTATACCTACGATGGTATGTACGGCGGTGCAGGCCTAGGTAACACATTTAACCCAACACGCTCAATGACCAATGTTGAATCTGTAGAAGTACTTAAAGGCCCTGCAACGGGCTTATATGGTATGGGTAGCGCAGGTGGTGTTATCAACCTTATTGAAAAAAAGCCACAATTTACTGAAAAACACACCGTTAATGCCGAGCTTGGCCAATGGGATAGCTATTCATTAGGCTTTGATAGCACAGCAGCATTAACCGACAACCTTGCTTATCGCGTTAACGCAAAAACCGCTCGCAGCGAGGGCTACCGCGACTTAAAAGACGACCGTGACGAAATTTATGGTGCGTTAAAATACGTATTAAGCGACAAACAAGACATCATGATTTCTGCCGCTTATATCAAAGATGCCATTGCCGTTGATTCAATTGGCCACCCTATTCGTATTTTTAACAGCGACTCAGTAAATGGTAAAACCGCAGGTGAAGTAACCGCTGCCGATTTAATTAACGATGCAACGGCAAAAGGCCTGCAACTAACCGATCAGCAACGCCAGCAATTAGCAGACTCATTGGCAGCAAATGATGGCTTAACACCTTATACCTTTGGCCATAACGGTATTATTTCGCCAATGGCAAATGATAACGAAGGCGAAGAGCTGCGCTTTAAGTTAACCCATAACTACTTCATTACTGATAATTTATTTTTAAACCAGCAACTACAATACCGTAATTACGAATCGAGCTTTGCCCGCCAAACGGGTGCTTATAACTATGTTTATTGGAACCGCAGAGGCGTGATCAATGCCGACCCGCGCGCTCCATTAGTGGTTGATGACGTACTTTACCCATTTGCCGCTCGTCGCCAAGAATACCGCCAAGTAGAAGCTGACGAAAAATCATGGCAATACTTTGCTGATCTTCGTTATGACTTTAGCTTTGCCGGAATTGATAACGAGCTACTGGTAAACGCCAACTACGAAGACCGCGATATTCGTTTTAAACAATACTCAATTTACGATGCTGATCAGGTCATTAAAAACAAAGATGGTGAGGTTATTTACCAAGGTCAATTACCTTACATTTTTGATATTCGTAACCCGAACTGGGGCGAAGGCAGCTTTTACGATTACGACCCGCTAAAAACCAGCAATTACAACAAAAAAGTTCAAGCTTGGGGTGTGGGTATTCAACATGTTGCCTATATTCACGACACTTTCACAACCCGTGTAGGCGTTGCGTTTAACCGTATTAAACAAAGCTACGAACACTTTGGTGTTGATGCGCGCTACCGTGCAAGTGCCGCCGAGCCAACACCAGAAGCAGATACATCAGACAGCGGTATGACCTACAACCTAGGTGCAACCTACAAACTTAGCGATGATATCTCGTTCTTTGTAAACCACTCTAAAGGCCGTACAGCCTACAGCGTGCTTGGTAGTGTGTCTGGTAACGAAGCAGACCGCGATGACGCCGAGTCAGTCAGTAACGACATTGGTATGCGTGTAAAAGCGTTTGACGATCAACTACTCGCATCACTTGTGGTGTTTGATAGTGCCCGTACAAACCTTGAGTATGCCAACCCAGATTACGAAGCCGGTGTATCTGATGCCTCAGTACCAAAAAGCTTTTACGATGGTGAAGAGCAAACCAAAGGTGTTGAGCTTGATTTAAATGCCGATTTAAACGAGCAGTGGAAACTTAACATCAATGCGGTCTATCAAGACGCGCGCGATAAGAAAAACCCTAACTCATCATCTTTCGATACTCGCCAAAAAGGTGTGCCTTACGTAACTGCAAGTAGTTGGTTAAGCTATGACGCTAAATGGTTTGATTTAGCCCAGCCACTTACAATTAGCGCAGGCGTTCAATATGTTGATGACCGCAGTACAAACTCAACCTCGTTTGGTATTCCTGATGGCTACGTACCAAGCTACACGGTTTACGACGCAGCAATTCAATACCAAACAGATGATTGGAAACTACAGTTAAACTTAAATAACTTGTTTAACAAAACCTATTATTCAAAAGCAATGTTCTTAGGCGGTATGCCAGGTGAAGAGCGTAATGCTAAATTAACCTTTAGCTACACACTTTAATTGTGAATTGATAGCAAAAAGCGCGGCTTAGATAAGTCGCGCTTTTTTGTTTTATTTAGTAAGAGCGAGTTTGAGTAGTGGCTTGTTTTTCGTCAAAAATGAGTTGACCACAACAGGCCAACCAGCTGTTGTGTTCCAAAAGCGGAAGTTGGCTCTAGGATATTTATCGCCTGCTAATTAACTCTAGCCGACTTAACTATAAACCTAAAACAAATTTGCCCTTATTAGCAGGCAAAAATCAGTCGCTACATGTTAACTACGAAGGAGCAACATCAACTTTATTTTTATCTTGTTTAATAAGCTCTTTAGCCATTTTCCACATACGGTAATTGATTATTTTCATTTAGCCATGCATTTGAAAATATTGAAGAGGATTCATTTATTTCTTTTTCATTCCCTTCTAGATAAAGCGTGATAAATCCAAAAGATTTCGTTTGATCTAGCTCCTTTGTAAGCCTCTCTAAATCAAAGTTTATTTTTGGGGTGCTACCTATAGCCATTAGAACCCATGTTTCATCACTCCATTCACATTCTAACCTATTCCAAAAAGTTCTTGGAACATAACCAGGGGATACTACTTCTTCCACATCAGATTTTTTAATTAATATTCGTCTCCCGCATATTGGTAATGCTGCCACCGCATTTTTTTTCATCCAATAAATTTCTTGAAATTCAAAAAATGTTCTAATAAAAGATGAACGGCTAGACTTTGATTCGGTAACTTTATCTACAAAAAGATAGGAATCACAATTTTTTATAAACTCCTGCGATGCAAGTGAACCTGTATTTTTCCCTAAATTTACCGCATCAACATAAATTGTATTAATGTTATTTTTCAAGAGAAGTTCATAGTCTAAAGGAACCAACTTATTGTCATTAATGAGTAGCTTACTTACATCAATGTTCTGGTAGTCATTTTTCTTTTTTAGGCAAGGTACTGAAAAATTAGCTAATTCATTTACTAAATCTTTATCTAACTTAATAGGGCCAAGGTTTTTAATAAATGAAATTATGCTCTTAACCAAATAGCTAGAAATATCTTTTGATAATTCATCTTTAAACGGTAGAGAGCGACTAACAAGACTAGAACGCTCCAAATTAATAGGTAGGCGACCATCTTGATCAAACACATTTATTGAAGGAGGGTTTATATCAATTACCCCCATCCTTTCTGAGATATTAAAATCATTCAAATACATTACGTCAGTAATAATTATGCCATTACAAATCAAAGTAGTATGACTATGACTATGTCTATTTTTACTTTTGTTAATGGCATCATATGTCCATAAGATATCATCGTAACCATCAGCTAATGTCCGGTTCCATGGAGTACCATCAATATTTGAATCAGAATCAGGTACAACCCTAGATTGTTCCAAGTCCACTTCTTTTACATCACTTATTATTTTTCTTTTAACTTTAATAGATGAAAGAGTGAACCAATCCCATAAACCTTCATCGTTAGCTAAAATCTTTCTCACCCTATCATTTATATTTATTGTTATTTTTGTTCCTATATGAAAATCAGTATTAGATACAATAATATTATCGCAGCCTTTTCTGCATTTGAATCTAAGAGCTTGGCTTTCACCTTGACTTACATGCCGTGTTTCAACTTCAAGCTCTTCACCTAGCAGATATGCCGCCAATAAGCCGATACCAAACCTTCCGGTTCGATATACATTAGAATGACCATCAGTTTCATGTTCTTTCTTCCACCTGTCACTATTTCTAAATGAGGCTCCTATGTTTAGAAAATAATTCTCGATAACATCAAGAGTCATTCCAATACCAAAGTCTTCAATAACAACTTTACTAGCCCCCTCAATGTCATGAAGAGTTATACAAACATCGAAGTTTGAATCGATATTATACGGACGGCCATTTTTAACTAGAGTATCCTTAAGTTCTGAACAAGCATCTATTGAGTTTTGTACTAATTCCCTGATGCCAATTTCTGGCTTATCGCCATAGAGGGGAGCTATTAATAACTCCATCATTTCTGAATCTGCTGTCTTAAAACTTAGAACTTTAGGGATATAATTAGGCTTTTTTATTCTTATAAATTCATCAAATGAATCTAAAGATGAGCGAACCCTTCTAATGCTTATACCTAAATGTTTAAGATGTTCTGATTTCCCATATACTTCCCCTAAAACTGACCATGAAAGGTCTAGTTCGGATTGAATTCCAGCAAAAAGTTTCTTCAGTTCTTCATAAATAATTGCACTTTCTGGTTCAGCATCTACGTATATGGCTTCAGGATCGTCGTGCTCTTGATGCATATCAACAATTGAATTGTGCTTTTTCCACTCCCCAATTGAAGTTGGACTTACTAAAGTTTTTAAGCTTAACAATTGATTTGGTGCTCGTTCTGCATGGATTTGGATATAATCCGAAATTCGTAGAATCAGCATTATAAATGGGACGTGAGTATTAAGATGAACTCGCCTCGTATTTTTCTCTATCATATCGACGGCTTGGCGCAAACCTAAATGATGGCTTCTGGCAATAAACCCGCAAAGATCAAGAAAGCCTTTCTGAGGTTCAACGGGTAAATCAATAGAATCCCCATTAATACCAGGGACGCCATAAAACGCAATTTCGTGAGCCATTCTAGCATGGTGCCTACGAATGAACTCTCCAATTAGTAACTTATCCCTATCTGTCCAATCAATCTTATTTGAAGGGATATTTCGAACAGGAACCTCATCACCAAAAATAGAATACAACTTCTTTGCATCAAACCTTTTAGCTTCAGCAAAATAATCACTCCAGACATCACTCCAGCTTTTCTCCTTGCCCGTATAACGTGAAGTAACAGTAGGAAATTTATCATTAATTAAAGCGTCGAAAGCATCCACAGTCATGTGCATTGCACAGTCGTGTAATAAAATAGATACGACCATTGCTGCTGCATCTTTAGGAGTAAGATTAGGCCAACTTTCATCTGAAATAATACTATCAGCTGTTAATAAAACTTCGTTTAAGTGGGTAAAACCATGATCTGTATATTCGGGGAAAAAAATGGGTTTATTGTCATTAATCCAGGGGGTCAACTTGGCAATACAAGAGTAAACAAAAGCTTTTATTATTGGGTCTTTTTCAAGAAGAGTCTTGGTTCTACTGGGCAAATGTAACAATTCATTTTCCTTTTGCATTATTAAGTTTATTATTTAAAGACAAATAATTTAAATTATTAGGCTGCTGAGGTTAGCATCAATAGTACCAAACAGATTAGTCATCAGAAATTCGTAAAAAACTATTCTTTATCGAGACTAGAAATGACGATTCAATTAATTTCAAATTAAATAATTTCACAAACTTAAGCATTAGCAAACTAAAATGCAACTACAATTATACCTTGTTAAAGCTTATCTTTTTGATGAAATCGATGTCTTCTTAAAAAAGAGGAAAATAATTTGAGCTTTTGAAGTGTCTCCCTTTAATATGAGAGCCGCCATTCATCTAAAAGCTAACAAAGATCCTCTTAAAGCAGCCCTTAGCTCGTCTGCGTTAAACCATTTTGGGGCAATTAACGACTTACAGATCCTTTTTTTTACAAATATGAAAAACTGCCAGATTCAATTGAACCACTCAACCAAACCTGACAGCGTTAACTGACTTAGCTTAAAGCGTCATCACAATACGGCCTGTGATGTCACCTTTTAGCATGTCGTCAAAAATATCGTTAATATCTTCGAGGCGCTTTTCTTCAATAATTGCTTTAACTTTACCTTTGGCTGCAAAGTCGAGGCATTCTTGTAAGTCTTTACGCGTGCCAACGATTGAGCCCACAACAGACACACCATTTAATACGGTGTCAAAAATTGGCAATGGCATATCTTCAGGTGGTAAACCTACAAGCACACATTTACCGCCACGACGTACACTTTTGTAAGCTTGCTCAAACCCTGGTTTTGATACGGCTGTACACACAACACCATGCGCACCACCCACTTGCTCAAAAATGGTTTCTGATGGTACTTGCTTCATAAAATCAATAGTGATGTCTGCACCAAGCTCTTTAGCAAGGTTGAGTTTGCTTTCACCAGTATCAACGGCAATTACGTTAAAGCCCATTGCTTTTGCGTACTGCACCGCTAAGTGGCCAAGGCCACCCACACCGACTATGGCAACCCAATCACCTGCTTTTGCACCCGTTACTTTTAATGCCTTGTACGTCGTAACACCGGCACAAAATAATGGCGCAGCTTCTGCAAAGCCTAACCCGTCTGGTACTTTTACGACAAAGTCACCATGTGCAACACAATACTCAGCGTAACCACCGTCTATTGAATAACCTGTATTGTGCTGCTCAAGACACAAGGTTTCTTTACCTTCTAAGCAGTAGTCACAATGCCCGCATGCACTATACAGCCAAGGGATCCCTACTCTATCGCCCACAGATAAGTGCTTTATATTAGCCCCTACCTTTTCGATTGTACCGACCCCTTCGTGGCCAGGTACTAATGGCATTTTAGGTTTTACAGGCCAATCTCCGTGGCATGCATGTAAATCAGTGTGGCACACACCGCACGCCGCTATTTTAACTAACACGTCGTTTATTCCTACCTCAGGGCATGGAATATCTTCAATAGTTAGCTTACCTTTGTATTCTTTATTTACTGCAGCTTTCATAACGTTCCTCCGTGGTATTATTTTGATTGAGCACTTTGAGCCTATACGATAACGCAAACTATTGTCACCAATATTGATACAGATCAAGTTGTTTATTTTTCGTACAGGATATGGTTTTCTGCTTAACTCTTAGTAAAATCAACTGACTAGCTCGAAATTTAGACTTTAGTCGCGTAACATCGAATAGTGGCTATTTCTTTTAGTTATACCAACACCGTGCTAGCATTAAATTTCTGAAGTTTTTGAATACTAAAAATTATGAGCCTATCTGAAAAAAATCTAGCTTTTGTAATGCACTGTGGCGAAATGGGTAGCCGTTGGGGCTTTAACCGCACCATTGGTCAAATGTGTGGTTTGCTCACCATTACTAAAGAGCCGATGACCGCCAATGAAATTGCCGACACTCTAAGTATTTCACGTGGTAACGTGAGTATGGGCATTAAAGAACTTCAGTCTTGGCGTTTAATTAAGGTGCATCATATCCCTGGCGACCGTAAAGAATACTACGGCCCTGCGGGCAGTATTTGGGACATGGCCAACCGCGTATTCGAAGAGCGTAAAAAACGTGAGATAGACCCAACTCTTAGCTTACTTCGTGATAATATTTTAGAAGAAGCACACAACGATGATGAGCGCTTTGCTCAGCAGCAAATGCAAGAAATTCACGACCTACTTGAAACCGTTACAAAATGGTCAGCAGAGCTACAACGTTTAAGCCCTGAACAACTCCAAAGCCTAATGAAACTAGGATCGGGCATTGGCAAGGTACTTGATTTTAAAGATAAGATTTTGAAGAAGCCCGGAAAAGAGTAAGTTAGCGAGTTGCCAGGGGAAAGTTTGTAGGAGGCGTTTTAACGCCGAACATGTAGCAGCGATTTTATATCGCGTCCCAGAGCCTAAATCCTAGCGCCTAATTTTTTCTATCGTAGGCGTGAAACTTGTTTCGCGCGTTTGCTTGAAGGCAGTGCTTTAGCACGCAGTAAGTACGGATATGTGTCGCCGTAAGTGACAACCTCATACCCAAAACACTCTATTCAATTAACCACCAAGCTTTGATTAAACTTGGTGGTTAAAAATCAATTACTTAACCGCTGGATAACCGATACGATCTGATAAGTAACCAACACTGGTCGCAAAGTAATACGAACGATTCCAGTGCATCAGTGCTTTATAATTGTCATAGGCTAGGTACATACGGCCATTTACGTCATCTGGCATCACCATTGCGGCGGTAATATCAACTTGCGGTAAGTCGCTACCATCCATTTTACGAACACCGATTGCTTGCCAATCAGCAAGGCTGCGCTCAGAGTCTTTCCAATACTCTAACCATTGGCTGCGCGTTTTAGTGCCACGTTTAAGAATGTTTGCGTTATCAAAGCCTTCAGGTAATTTAACTTGACGACCCCAAGTTAAATCATCGTTCCAACCTGCTTGCTTTAAGTAATTTGCGATTGAAGCAAATGCGTCTTCTTCTGTGGTCCAAATATCTTTGCGGCCATCACCGTTGTAATCAACAGCGTAGGCGTTAAATGAAGTTGGCATAAACTGCGTTTGACCCATTGCCCCTGCCCAAGAACCTTTGAACTTATCAAGGGTAATGTGACCCTCTTTTAAGATATCAAGCGCTGCCCAAAGTTGGTTTTTGTACATGGTTTCGCGGCGACCATCAAAAGCAAGTGTGACTAATGATGCTATCACACTATGACCACCTTGGATTTTACCAAAGTTACTTTCAAGGCCCCAAAGTGCAACAATAAAGCGTGCTTGAACGCCGTATTCTTTGGCTACTTTTTCAAGAACCTCTTGGTTTTCTTTGTATAGTTTACGCGCGCGGTCAATTTTCCATTGCGGCACACGTTTTGGTAAATAGGTTTCGAGGGTTTCTTTTACTTCAGGCTGATTTTTGTCAGCTGAAATGACCTTCTTTTTAAATTTAGCCGTTGCGAATGCTTGCTCGATTAAGGCTTGATCATAGCCCTTTTCTGTCGCTTCATTTTTTAATGCAGCAACGTATACGTCGAAGTCAGCTTGTGTTTTTTCCTCTGCCAATACAGATGTGCTTAATGAAGCACTTAGTAGAACTACGGCAAGTTTTTTAATCACTCTCAACTCCCTTGTCTTTTTTAAATTGGGTTAACAGGTTTTCTTCTGGCGGTGGTAATTGCAAGTAGAAACCTTGGTCAATTAACGCTTGCTTAACCGTTTCTAAGTCTGCCAATCCTAACTTTTCACGACTAGCAAGATTAATTATCATCACATACTGTGGTTGACCAAATGTGTCCATTAAAGGTTCAGGAACACGCGTAAAATCATCTCTTTTTTCTACAAAAAGGTAGGTATCCGCTTTTTTCTTACTTTTATACACCGCAGTTAGCATTATGACCCTATAATATCTTGCTTAACGAGGGCGCACACTATAACATGACTCTTATAAGAAGATTAAAAATTTCGGTTAGATTTTTACTGTATACGCCTTGTTCAGCCTGCGTTTATTTAAAAAAGAGCTAACCAAGACAATTCAATTGAGCATGTATGTCGGAACAAATTTTTGAACTAAAAGGGAACCTTTTTACTTTATCTGTGTTGCATCTATTTTCAGCAGATACCTCTCTTTTAAGTAAGCAGTTAGATGAAAAAATAGCCCAAGCACCTAAGTTTTTTGCAGGCGCGCCCATTGTAATTAACTTAAGTGATGTACAAGGTGACTCGTTTGATTTTTCTTTCTTAAAATCAATGCTTACCAGTCTATCGTTTAACCCTGTTGGTGTGTGTAATGGCAGCCAAGAGCAAAACGAAAACGCCAAAGCGGCAGGCTTATCAGTCCTAAATTATTCACAGGACGTTAAGGGGGCAACCGCTAAACAACAAACAAATACATCTATCGTTGAGAAAACCGTTCACCTACCTGCACAAGTGATTCACGGCACAGTTCGCTCTGGACAGCAGGTCTATGCAAAAGATCGTGACCTTATTGTTATTGGTGCGGTTAGTCATGGCGCAGAGGTGATCAGCGACGGTAATGTTCATATTTATGGCACATTGCGCGGACGTGCAATTGCAGGTGCTAAAGGCTACAACGAAGCACAAATATTTTGCCAAAAATTAGAAGCAGAACTTGTTTCAATTAATGGTAGTTATTGGATCAGCGATTCCCTACAAGGTGAACACTGGGGCAACGCAGTACAAATCCAACAAAAAAATGATTCATTAGAAATTTCAGCTTTGGTTAAAGGATAAATCTCATGGCAAAAGTAATTGTCGTTACTTCTGGTAAAGGTGGTGTTGGTAAAACCACATCGAGTGCTGCAATTGGCACAGGTTTAGCGCTTAAGGGCTTTAAAACCGTTATTATCGACTTTGATATTGGTCTACGTAATCTTGACCTTATTATGGGTTGTGAGCGCCGTGTTGTTTATGACTTTGTAAACGTAATCAATGGTGAAGCTAACTTAAATCAAGCCCTTATTAAAGATAAGCGAGTTGATAAGTTACACATTTTACCTGCGTCACAAACACGTGATAAAGATGCCTTAACCCGTGACGGTGTTGAACGTGTACTAAATGATTTGAAGAAAGACTTTGATTACATCGTATGTGATTCGCCAGCGGGTATTGAAGCGGGCGCAATGATGGCAATGTATTTTGCTGATGAAGCAATTATAACAACAAATCCTGAAGTATCATCAGTACGTGACTCCGACCGAATTTTAGGTATTTTGCACAGTAAATCTAAGCGTGCTGAAGAAGGCCTAGAAAGCGTTAAAGAACACTTATTATTAACACGTTATAACCCTGAGCGTGTTGAAAAAGGCGAAATGCTATCAGTTGAAGATGTGCAAGAAATTCTTGCGATTAAACTTTTAGGTGTTATCCCTGAATCACAAGCAGTATTGAGTGCATCAAACTCTGGTCAACCAGTGATTTTAGACGGTGAATCAGATGCAGGCCAAGCCTATACTGATGCAATTAATCGTCTACTAGGTGAAACAGTCGATTTCCGCTTTTTAGATGTAGAGAAAAAAGGCTTATTTAAACGGATTTTTGGAGGTTAATGTGTCTTTACTTGACTACTTCCGCTCAGAGAAGAAGAGCAGTGCGTCATTAGCAAAAGAGCGATTGCAGATCATTGTCGCACACGAGCGCTCACAACGTGGTACACCTGATTATCTGCCACAGCTAAAACAAGATATTCTTGATGTGATACGCAAATATGTGAATGTAAATACCGATGCTGTTCAAGTTCAGTTTGATCAAAATGAAGATGACTTAGCAGTACTTGAGTTGAACGTGACTCTGCCAGAAGAAGAAAAGAAATAGTCAAAATTGGGCGCTTTGTTAATGCTAACAGCGCCCTTTTTTATTTCTGCCACTGCATATGAAACTCATAGTCGTCTGCACCTAGCGTTTTGAATCCTGCCCGTTGATATAGCCCATACGCTGGGTTTGCTTTTAGCACCGTTAAATTAATTTCTGATGTTTGTGCTTTTAGTGCATTTAACACCTGAGTGCCTAGCCCTTTGCCCTGCTGTTTGGGTGCTATTTGTAACTGTAATAAACTGATTGTTTTGTCACTAACAATGAACTTAGCAGCGCCTACACATTGCCCATCATTTAACACTAAGTGGCTGTGTTCAAAGTGTTCCGCCACTCTTGCTTGATGTTGTTCAAGCGATAAAATAAACCTTGGTTCTCAAGGTGTTCAACCATGGTATTTAACCTTAAGTCTAGTAAATAGGCTTTGTCTTGTTCTGTAACCGCTACAAATTCAATCATTATTGTCTTAAAAAAGAAAAAGGTACTTTAGTAAAAGTACCTTTTTAGGTTGCAACAAACAACATGTCGGTTAGAAGTTATAATTTGCGCCTAAGTAAAAACGACGACCCGAATACTGGTTATAGGTAAAGCGATTACTCTGTTTCCAATAACCTTCTTCAAGCTCTTCTGTTAGGTTTACTACAGATGCAGTAAACGAGAGCTGCTCAGTTAGATTATATGATGCATTCACATCTAGCTGACCATAGTCTTTGGTGTAAAAGTTATATCCTTTGTGTATGCCGTTAGCACGGTCATCTTTCCAGTTATAAGAGGCGCGAACGCTAAAGTCATCGTTCTCAAAATACACTGAAATATTATATTGATGCTTAGCTGTACCTGGGATCTCAGCATCTGTTTTTTGCCCGTCTGTCGAGACTTCGCTAGTGCTGGTATCTGTGTAGGTATAGTTAGTTAAAATACCAAAACCATTATCAAACGAATGCTGGAAGAACAGCTCTAAACCCTCTGATTTTGCATCACCGCCCCCTACTTTGGTGTTCATTTCAACTTCAATTGGGCCATTACAGCAATCATGCTCTCGCTGCACAATTTCGAGAGTTGAGATTGGTAGGTTTGAGATATCTTTTGAAAATACCGTCGCCCCTAACGCAGAACCTTCTCCATAATACCACTCGACACCTAAATCGAATTGATCAGACAACATAGGGTCAAGACCAGTATTCACAGATGTTCCTCGGCCTCGTCCTGTCCATGAGTCCGGCGAGTTTATATTCACCGGAGGACCATAAGTTTCAGACTGGCTTAAATCTGAATAACTAATTCGTGACATGGTTCGTGCCGCAGCAAAACGCACAACTAAATCTTCTGTGGCATCCCAAGCGAGATTAAAACTTGGTAAGACTTCGCCGTCATCACTGCTACGCTCATTTGGGTCGGTATCATTATTATCTTGGCCAATCACTTCATCATACGTAAGTGTTGTCAGCTCAGTATTAACATAGCGTACACCTAGGTTACCGCGAAAGTTTTGCCATTCGAAATCAGCTTGCGTATACACAGACCAGATCTTTTCTTCTAATGCATAAGTACCCGAAAGTGACGGTACAACGGTTCGACTAAAATTGTCTTTTAAGTAATTATCAAGGGCATTGAAATCAAACGCTAAAAAGTTAAATGCGCCTGTATCCCCTGCGCTATTATCCACCACATGATCGCTCACCAGTGTTGGTGCATCTGGGTGAAAATCAGGATTATGGAACCACTCTGTACCTGGTAAATAGCCACGGTAACCGCCGTTGTCAGCTATGCCATCATCCCAACGAAAATCATTACGCATGCCTTTAATTTCGTGGTCGCGATATTTTCCCCCCACATACACGCGGGTAAAAAAGCTGCCATCAAGGTCAAATTTTACGTCTGTTTGAATGTAATTTTCAGAGTCTTCATTTTCAGATGAGTAAGAGTCAAACCAATCATAGTATTGATACGCTTCTTTATCGGTGGCTAAATCTGTAGATACTTCGTAAGATGGCTTGCCCCCTTTTGTTGACCAATGCCAGCTATTTACAGAGCCAAGGCGAGCATCAATATTTGCATAGGTTTCTTTTGATGAACCACCGTCAGCTTTTGTATGTCCAAGCTTTAACGTAATGCTGTATGCATCACCATAATAAGTACCTTCAAAATCAAATGTATTAGACTTTGATTCACCAAAACGCTCACGACCCGTTAGTTGAGGCGACAATAAACCACGGCGAACCGGCACGCCGCCGTTTACATCGGCATCACCCCAGTTATTCTCATTTAATAAACCATTATCACCATTACCATAAGCAACGACTGTGTCGCCGTCTAATTCAACACCAAAATAGGGATTGTGATTATCATTCCACTCGGCAAAGAACACTTCTTGTCCGACTTGGTCATAACTTAATTTTGCACCAAAATAATTAAAGCTCAGATCTAAACGGTCTGTTGGCATCCATTGAATAGCAACTTGATACCCATCACGGTCACGATCTTGGTCTGCGTTTTTCACATGTATGCCAGACGATGCCCAAACATTATCATAAACTTCACCTGTAGCTTGGTCTACAATAGCTGGTTGATCTGCATCTTCCGCCGAATCAGAGTAAAAACGCCAACCAAAAGACTCATTTGAAACAGTAACCACCCGTCTTTCTTGGCGTGTAAAGCCTGCTAAAATACCGAAGTTTTCCTCATCGTTTTTCCATGAGTACAATACATTCACTTGTGGTTTTGTGTCCTCAGACACATCATCGTAAGTCACCTCAGCGCTTAGCGCCCCTGAATTTGCTTCCATTTCAAGTGGTTTACGGGTGTGTAATATAACCGTGCCGCCAATACCGCCCTCATCAATACGAGCTTCAGCACTTTTGTACACTTCTACACTTTTGATCATGCTTGATGGCAATAGTGTGTAGTTGAAACTGCGTGCAGGGCTCCCTGTGCCAGACGAAGCAATATAGTTACCGTTTAATTGGGTGAGAGTCCAATCTGGTGACGTACCACGAATACTGACACGACTACCTTCGCCACCATCGCGATCAATGAGTACGCCTGATACACGTTGTAATGAATCAGCGACGTTTTTATCAGGAAATTTACCAATATCTTCTGCGGTGATTGCATCAACCGTGGCAGCTGAAAGTCGTTTTATTGCTAAGTTTTCTGCGGTTGATGAACGAATACCTCGGACTTCAATCACTTCTACATCTTCATTCGCTTGCTCTGCCGCGTAACCTGTATTGATTGCCGCGAGTAACGAAATCACAATTGCATTGTGTTTAAAATGCCGTCCTTGCCCTTTTATTTTTATCGCACTTTGCTTGCCCATGCCTATCTCCAGTTGTGTGTTCTGCAAGCTTTATGAGGTCTATACATCTCATAAAACATCTTATTGTTGTCGGTTTTAAACTGATTATTGGGAGTTAATAGCTTGTTAAACTCAGTTTCAGAATAGGGGGGAGCGGTCAAAAAGTGATAATAAAAATTCGGTGACCGATATAACAAAATCGGCGTAAGGAATATTTTATATTCACTTTTGTATTTTCTGACTTATAGTTAGCCCAACAACATTTTAGTTTTTAAGCAGTGCTATGAAACAACCAAAATAAAAATAAATCACTGATTATAAATAGTAAAATAATAAAAACTGTTCTTATTGAATAGGTATAAAATGAGTAAATAAAAACTAGGTGTAATAGATATGGTAAAAACACGACCATGAACAATGGTAAAATTCTCGAAGTGTGCATAAACGAAGGCGATTTAAAGCTGCTTGCTAACAACATTTCGACGGCTAGTAACTTAGGCGCAAAGCGCTTTGAACTGTGCAGTAATTTACACCTAGGTGGCTTAACTCCGAGTTTGTCTGCAATTGATTGTGCTGTAAAAAGCCTGACCAATAGCGCAGAGTTAATGGTGATGGTTCGCCCTGAAGCGGGCGATTTTATTGTTAGTGCTGAGTGTTACGAATTAATGGAAAAGCAAATAACAATGGCAGCTAATGCGGGGGCACATGGCGTAGTATTTGGTGCAGTTAAAAGAGGCGAACTTGATTTAGAAGTGACCCGCTCTTTAGTTGCCACAGCCAAACAGCATGGCCTGATGGTGACCTATCACCGTGCATTCGATACCCTTACAAACTCGTTAAGCGCACTTGATAAACTGATTAGTTTAGGCGTTGAGCGCATCTTAACAGCAGGCACGCCGTGGCAAAGCGGTCAGAGTGCAGTTGATGGTCTAAATCAGCTCAACACATACTTAGCGCACAGCGCTAATCAGATAGAAATTGTAATTGGTGGTGGCGTTACTTTAGAAAACGCGCCAACACTTTGGCAATTAATAAAAAACCATTCAGCAAAGGCAGCTGTGCATGTACACTCATGCGTGCACAACGAAAATGGTGCAATTAATGCTGAGGCTATCAATAAGCTTCTTTCAAAGGATTAAGCATGGCAATGTATTTTTTAGGTATTGATGGCGGTGGCAGTAAGTGTAAAGTTCGTTTAGAAAACGAAAACGGCTCATTGCTTAGCGAAGCCATAAGTGGCTCAGCAAACGTGGCCACCAGCTGCCAACAAAGCCAAGAGTCAATACTCCACGCAACTGAACTTGCATTTCATGAAGCTGGGCTTGCCTTAAGCGAGCTGAAAAACACCTTTGTGCATGCCGGACTTGCCGGTGCTAATATCGACTCGGCCTATCAAGCTATGACCAAATGGCAGCACCCTTTTGCCAAATTTACCCTATCAACAGATATGCTGATTGCCTGTAAAGGCGCACATCAACACCATGATGGCGCGGTGATTATTCTTGGTACGGGCTTTTGTGCGGGTTATCAGCAGCAAAGCCAATTTAGTGAATTAGGTGGTTACGGATTATTGCTAAGCGATGGTGCCAGTGGTGGTTGGTTAGGCTTACAACTTTGCCGAAAAGCATTTGAAGTACTTGATGGTGTTGCGAAAAGTTCTGCAGCAATAAATACCCTACTCACCCAGCTTAATTGCGACTCAAGCCAAGCGTTAAGTCAGCGTTTAATATCAGCGCGCCCTGCAGAGCTTGCCAAATTTGCGCCGCTTGTTTTTAGCCATTCTGACGATGCTTTTTGTCAGCAATTAATCAATGAAGCGTGCGCATACATCACCCGCTATATCGCTTACTTTGAAAAACAAGGTATTGAAAATGTTACCTTGATGGGCGGCATTGCCAATGCCATCACGCCTTACTTATCTGATGCCAGTAAAGCGCATTTAACCCCCGCTCTTGCCAGTGCTGAGCAAGGAGCTATTTTAATGGCAAGAGCTGCAATTTAATCACCTAATTGCGAGCGCATTTGTGAAGGGATTTCACCAAACAAACGCCGAAATTGTTTGCTGAAGTAACTCGGTTCAGAAAACCCACACTGGTAGGCCACTTGTGAAATGGGCAGTTGCGTTTCAATGAGTAGCTTACGGGCATTTTCGAGGCGCACTTCGTTAATAAATTGATTGGGAGTTTTTGCTAAGTGCTTTTTAAAGCGGCGCTCTAAAGCACTTACCGACAAGTGCGCAAGCTCTGCTAATTCATCAATGCTGATCTGACGATGATAATGCTCGCGAATAAATTTTACCGGCTCTTCAATTGCCCTTACATGAGAAAGTGCTTTTGAAGTTTTTTGTAGATGTCGGGTCACTCCATAAGTACCAATCACATTGCCATCGTGATCTTTTAAAGCATGCTTTGACGTTGAAAACCAACCAAGCTCACCTTGTTGAGTTTGGTTGAGCTCTAAACGGTCAGTTACTATGTAGCCTTCCATCACCCGTTTATCGTCATTGACGTATTGAAACGCAAGGTGCTTTGGTGAAAAATCGAAGTCTGTTTTTAGCAATATTTGCTCCAGCGTTTTATAACCCTGATGCTCAATAAAATGCTGATTACAATGCAAGATTCTACTATCTGTGTCTTTTACCCAAAAGAGGATGTCTGGCAGTAAATCAAATGCAGCAATTAGCTGATTTACACCAGCTTTTTTTATTATCTCTTGAATATCCATCGCTTAATTTTGTCTCAATAAAGAACAGCCTTATATATTTTAAACGCCGATTTTGTTGCATTGTCAACCGAATTTTTATTAGCGCTTATTGGCTAAGCTTTCCTATTATCAATAACATGACATTAACAGTAGCAGACGCTATTTAAATTTAGGAGCGCTTAAGATGAGCAAAGCTAAGATCCGCATGGCAATGGTAGGCGGTGGCGATGGTGCCTTCATTGGCGCTATTCATCGAATTGCAGCGCGATTAGACGGAATGATAGAGCTTGTTGCAGGCGCATTCAGTTCAGACGCAAACAAATGTAAAGCAACTGGCGAACTACTTGGGCTTGATAGCAGCCGTTGCTACGACAGTTACCAAACGCTTTTTGCCGAAGAAGCAAAATTACCTGCTGATCAGCGTATTGATTTTGTGGCTATTGTCACTCCAAACCACTTACATTTTCCGGTCGCGAAAATGGCGCTTGAACATGGTTTTCATGTGCTCTCAGATAAACCTGCAACGCTTACTCTCGCAGAAGCAGAGCAATTACAAAGCATTATTGCAAAACAGCAGGTTTTATATGGGTTAACCCACACTTACACCGGTTACCCTATGGTCAAAGAAGCCAAGCATCGCGTAAAAGCAGGCGAGCTAGGCAGCATACGTAAAGTCATTGTTGAGTACACTCAAGGCTGGTTAGCGCACAGCGAAGACGAAGGTTCAAAACAAGCAAGCTGGCGTTTAGACACCAGTAAGTCTGGCATTAGTTGTTGTATGGGCGACATTGGCGTGCATGCGGCTAACTTAGCCGAGTATGTCTCTGATCTCGAAATTACCGAGCTTTGCGCCGACTTAAACCATGTAGTCGAAGGCCGAGCCCTCGATGATGATGGCACTGTGCTACTTAGATTCAATAATGGTTGTAAAGGCGTTTTACTGGCAAGCCAAATTGCTGTTGGCGATGAAAACAACTTACGCCTGCGTATTTATGGCGATAAAGCCAGTCTTGAATGGTCGCAACTTGAGCCTAATAGCTTATGGCTACGAGGCCACAATCAAGCCGCCACATTACTTAGAGCGGGCGTGGGTGAATTACACCCTGACACACAAAATGCCCTGCGCGCCCCTGCCGGTCACCCAGAGGGCTACCTTGAAGCATTTGCCAACATTTACAGCAATTTTGCAGCGCAAATTCATGCATTTAAGCAAGGCGATAACGCAACGAATTCAGCATTTGATGTGCCTGGCATTAAAGATGCTGTGCGTGGCATGGCGTTTATTGAGCATGTTGTTGCTTCATCGAAGCAAGATACTAAATGGCACAAATTACAGATTGGATAAAAAAGAATGAATAAAATCAAAGGGCCAGCAATATTTTTGGCGCAGTTTATTTCAGATCAAGCCCCGTTCAATAGCTTTCAAGGTTTATGTAAGTGGGCAAGCGGTTTAGGTTACAAAGCGATTCAAGTGCCAACCTCAAACCCTGAAATTTTCGATTTAGAAAAAGCAGCTCAAAGCCAGCAATACTGCGATGAAGTCACTGGTATTGCCACAGAGTATGGACTTACAATTTCAGAGCTATCGACACATTTGCAAGGCCAGTTGATTGCTGTACACCCTGCATACGATGAAATGTTCGATAACTTTGCCGCAGAGCATGTAAAAGGTAACCCTGCTGCACGTACTAAGTGGGCAACAGAGCAACTGATGCTAGCAGCGAAAGCAAGTAAAAACCTTGGTTTAACAACCCATGCGACCTTCTCGGGTTCTTTTTTATGGCATACCTTTTACCCGTGGCCACAGCGTCCACAGGGACTTGTTGAACAAGGCTTTAGTGAGCTTGCTAAGCGTTGGTTACCCATTTTAGATTGCTTTGACGAGCATGGCGTGGATGTGTGTTATGAATTGCATCCGGGTGAAGACCTACATGATGGTGTGACATTTGAGCGCTTTTTAGCGGCAACCAATAATCACCCTCGCGTTAATATTCTTTATGATCCGAGCCACTTCGTATTGCAACAGCTCGACTATTTAGCATTTATCGATATCTATCATTCGCGCATTAAGGCGTTTCATGTCAAAGATGCCGAATTTATCGCAAATGGCCGCTCAGGTGTTTATGGCGGATTTCAAAACTGGCAAGACCGACCAGGGCGTTTTCGCTCTTTAGGTGATGGCCAAGTAGATTTTAAGCAAATCTTTAGCAAGTTAACACAATATGGCTTTGATGGTTGGGCTGTACTTGAATGGGAATGTTGCTTAAAGCACCCAGAAGATGGGGCAAGAGAAGGCGCTGAGTTTATTAAAGCACACTTAATAAACCCAACAGACAAAGCCTTTGACGATTTTGCCAGTGGCGCAACAAACACTGAGCGTAATAATCGAATTTTAGGTTTATAAACCGACAACAATAGAACACACAGGACACACAATATGGACAACAATAATTATAACCGCATTGTCTTTCGGCTTTGCTGTATAGCACTGATTGTGACCTCTATGACCTTTGCCATTCGTGCTGGTATTTTGGGTCAACTTGGCAGTGAGTTTGGCTTAACCGACACCGAATTAGGTTGGGTTAATGCCATGGCATTTTTAGGCTTTCCGGTTGCGACTATGGTCGGCGGTATTATTTATAATGCCATTGGCGCGAAGAAATTAGTGGCGTTAGCGTTTATCTGTCATTTACTTGGTCTTGTTTTGACGATAACAGCTGATGGTTTTTGGGGCTTACTGGTTTCTACTTTTTTGATTGGTTTTGCCAACGGCGCTGTTGAAGCAGGCTGTAACCCATTAATTGCAGAAATGTACCCTAAAAACACCACCACCATGCTAAACCGTTTTCATGTTTGGTTTCCAGGTGGCATTGTGATTGGCGCCCTTGCGTCGAATTTTATGTCGGGAGCGGGTTTAAATTGGCAATGGCAAGTGGCCTTAATTTTAGTCCCTACAGTTATTTATGGCGCTATGTTGATTAAAGCACAATTTCCACGCTTTGATACGCGTACTCACTCAACCAGCAGCAATATTCGCCACTTATTCACGCCGTTATACCTCTTTTTAATTGCCTGTATGACACTCACAGCAACCACTGAGTTTGGCACACAACAATGGATTGAGCGTATTCTAGGTTCATCGGGTGCCTCTCCTATGGTGGTATTAGCTTTAATAACAGGTCTGATGGCAGTTGGTCGCTTCTTTGCAGGCCCTATTGTGCATAAGCTCAACCCTACTGGGGTATTACTTGGCTCTGCCATTTGTGCAAGCTTAGGAATCTTTATGATGAGTCAGGCCGAGGGCAGCATGATTTATCTTGCAGCGATGCTTTTTGCACTTGGGGTTACCTACTTTTGGCCAACCATGCTTGGTTGCGTTGCTGAATACATTCCAAAGTCAGGCGCGCTGGGTATGTCGTTAATGGGCGGTGCTGGCATGTTTGCTATGAGCATTTGGAACCCTGTGATTGGTAGCTGGATAGATACAGCACGCTCATCAGCACAGGCAAGTGGCGCAAGCGCTGAACAAATTGAAATTTTAGCCGGACAGGCTGTATTACAAAACCTACTGATCTTCCCAATTATTTTAATCGTCGCATTCATTGGGTTGTATTTAGTAATTAATAACAACAAACGCACCGAGAAATGTGCGTCTTAAGCAAGTAAATCGTCGAGGAACACTATGTTTAAATCTCTTAAAGCACTGACTTTAATACTCACCGTTAGTAGCTGTGCACTCGCTAATGCGGCTGACAATCAGCTTACACAACAAGAAAAGCAAGCTGGCTGGCAGTTATTATTTGACGGCAAAGATATGTCGCAATGGCGTAACTTTAAAAGCGAATCTTTAAATCCTGCATGGGTGGTTGAAGATGGCGCTATGACATTAACCAAAGGTGGCGGTGATCTGCTTACTAAAAAGCAGTACAAAAACTTTGAACTACAGATTGATTGGAAAATCTCTACCAAAGGCAATAGCGGTATTTTTGTATTGGCCGATGAAACCGGACAGATGATTTACTCTCATGCGCCTGAAATTCAAATTATTGATAACGAAGAACACCCAGATACTGAAATTGACTCACATCTAGCGGGGTCAATTTACGATTTATTTGCAGCGCCAATTGCGGCGCACAAGCCAGCAAATAGCTGGAACCATGTGCGTATTAAAATGCAAGACAACCATTTACAAGTTTGGCAAAACGGTATCAGCACCACCAGCATTGTGATTGGTAGTACAACATGGAACACCCTTGTTAAAGGCAGTAAGTTTGCAACTTGGCAAAACTTTGCAACTGCAGAGCAAGGTCACATCGGGCTTCAAGACCACGGCGACAAAGTATGGTTTAAAAATATAAAAATCAAGGAGCTATAAGATGTCTGATTTTAAACACAAGGTATTGGTTGTTGGCTCTGGTGCTGGCGGTGCAATGGCTGCTTATACGCTTACTAAACTTGGCCACAAAGTATTATTACTTGAAGCGGGCCGTAATTATGACCCGAAAACAGAAAGCCCGATGTTTCGTCGTAACAACGAAGCCCCACTTATGGGTGCAGGTAACAAAGACAAAAACTTTGGCTTTTACGACGCAACCGTTGATGGCGGCTGGCAAGTACCTGATGAGCCATATACCAGCGCCAAAGGAAGCGACTTTTATTGGTGGCGCGCACGTATGTTAGGTGGTCGAACTAACCACTGGGGCCGCTATTCATTACGCTTTAGTGAACACGATTTTAAAGGCAAAAGCCGTGATGGTCATGGTGCCGACTGGCCATTTGAATACGCTGATTTAGCACCTTGGTACGATAAAACTGAAGAACTTGTGGGTGTATGTGGCACTAATACAGGCCATGAGGATATGCCAGATTCGTCACCGGGTATTTTACAGCCGCCACCAAAGCCGCGTGTTCCTGAGCTTTTAATTGCCGCTTCTGCAAAGAAAATGGGCATTCAAGCAGTGCCTATGCACCGTGCGGTATTAACCCGCCCGAAAGATGATCGCATGGCGTGTTTTTATGCAACGCCTTGTGGTTCTGGTTGTTCAATTGGTGCTGCTTTTCAAACGACGACATCGCTATTGCCTATGGCAAAAGCCACCGGTAACTTAAAAGTTATTACTGATGCCATGGTTAAATCAGTCAAAGTTGATGAGCAAGGTAAAGTCACTGGCGTCACTTATGTTGATAAACACACAGTAACCGAACATGCTCTTGATGCAGATGTGGTTATCTTAGCGGCCAGCGCCTGTGAATCAGCGCGTATTTTATTAAATTCAAAGAATAAAAAGCACCCTAAAGGCCTTGCTAACTCAAGTGGCCAAGTAGGTCGAAACTTAATGGATTCGACAGGTGCATGGTTAGGTGCGCAAATTCCAGCACTTAAAGGTCGCCCACGTTATAACGAAGATGGACACACCGCTAATCACTTATTTATTCCTTGGTGGGGACACCAAGCACAAGCTAACAATGAATTAGATTTCCCACGTGGTTATCACTTTGAAATTGGCGGTGGCTTTAGACAACCAGGCTCGGGTGTATCGGGTGATAAACAAGGCTATGGTCCTGCCCTTAAACAGCAAATTCGTGATGCATATGGCTCTTATGTTGGTTTTGCTCTGCGTGGCGAGATGTTACCGAACAAAGATACCTACATGGAAATTGACGAAAATGTGAAAGATAAATGGGGTATTCCGGTATCAAAATTCCACTTTAAGTGGTCTGACAGAGAATTAAAGCAAATTGAACATGGTTTAAAAACCGCGAAGCAAATCTTAGAAAACATGGGGGCGACCGTTGGCGAACTCCCGCCTGCAGAAAAAGCCATTTCTAAAGGTGGCGAAATCATTCACGAAGTGGGCACCACACGAATGGGCAGCTCAAAGAAAGACTCAGTCACCAATCAATGGGGTCAAACATGGGATTGTAATAACCTATTTGTAATGGATGCGGGTGTATTTGCTTCTAACCCTCATAAAAACTGTACGCTCACCATCATGACACTGGCAATGCGTAATTCAACTTGGCTTGCTCAACAAATTGATAACGGGGTACTTTAATTATGCATCATCGTAACGAACATGACTCATATAACTATGTTTCTAACATGAGCCGCCGTGAGTCTTTAAAATGGCTTGGTCTATTAGCTGCGGGCTCGGCGGTTGGTTTAACTGCTGGCTGCACAAAAGCACTGGAAGATGACGGTGCACTCTCTGCAAAAGAACATTGGCCTGATTTAGATATCAAGCCTGTAACCGCTAAAGGCTATGGTCAAGATCCTAATTTGGTGATGCCACCAGAATCACCTTGGCCGCTGACCTTAACGGCGGATGAACTCACTTTGGTAGCGCTTTTATCTGATTACATTGTGCCGCGTGAAGGCGCTATTCCTTCAGCCAGTGAGCTACAAGTACCGGCAGTTATTAATGAGTGGGTAAGCGCGCCTTATGAAGGCCAACAACGCGATAGAATTAAAATTTTAAATTCACTCGCGTGGCTTAACGATGAAGCACAGCTTCGTTTTAAAAAGCAATTTGTTGCACTTAATGAAAAGCAACACCGCGAGATTTTAAACGATATTGCGTTTTTAAACGAGCAAACACCTCTGCAATTTCAGCGTATTGGTAAAGCCTTTTTACGCTTTAAAGAGTTAGTGCTCGCAGCCTTTTTCTGTACACCTGAAGGCTGTAAAGACATAGGTTACCTTGGCAATGTGCCTATTGCAGGTGATTACCCAGGCCCTTCTGATGAAGCAAAAGCTCATTTAGATCAGGTTTTAGCTGAGCTTGGTTTAAGCGAGTACGCCTATACCGATTAACTTTCCCCCTTGTGTTGTTTTATAACACAGTTTAATGCAGGGGAGCTCTCCCCTGCTTTTTTAGGATTTAAGTATGTTTAAAACCCGCATTTTATTGCTCATTTTTAGCCTTGTATTTAGTGGTCAATTATTCGCAAAACTGCCAGTGAGTGTGCAGTTATGGTCAGTCAAAGACACCTTAAAAAATGACTTTCATGGTACGCTTAAGTCTCTTGCAGAAATGGGCTTTGACGGCGTGGAGTTTGCCGGAGATTTTGGCCCATACTCAAATAACCCAGCAGCCTTAAAAGCAAAGCTCAGTGAATTAGGCTTAGTCGCCAGTAGTGCCCATATAGGCTTTGATGCACTCAGTGAAAACACAATTGATAGCACCCTGCTGTTTTACAAGACTCTTGGCGTTACGACACTTTATGTACCTTGGGATGAGCGAGCATGGCACCCAGAAGGTGTTAAATCTCTGGTTAAAGAACTTACTAAAGTCAGTGATTATGCAGGCCGCTTTGATATGAAGATCGGTTTTCACAATCATAATAAAGAGTTTAATGCTTTTAATAACGCAACGTTTTGGGATTATATTGCCAGTAATACACCCAAAACTATGCCATTGCAGTTAGATATTGGCTGGGTCAATTACGCAGATAAAGATCCAATCTACTTTATTAAAAAGTACCCTAACCGTACACTTGCAACGCACATTAAAGTACGCACGACTGAGGGCAGCAACATGAGCCCGATTATTGGTGAAAACAACATTGATTGGCCTGCCATCATCGATACTTTAGAGTCTCACGGCAACACCAAGTGGTTAGTGCTTGAACAAGAAGAATATCCGAGCGGATTAACCCCACTACAAAGCGTTGCTAAATCAAAACAGAACTTGGATAAGTTTTTACATAATCGCTAAAGAGCTTGGTATTATAGGCCCACACTTTTTGTAAAAATAAGTATGGCTTTGCTAATTCAACTCCACGTGTTTTTTTGCTCTACCGGCTAACTCTAATAAAAAAGCCAGCACAAAAGTGCTGGCTTTTGAACAGTTAAAATTGATAGTTCATTAAAAAAGCAATTTCATTAATATCATTCTTAGAAACAAAATACCGTGTGTAGTCAACACCAATACTAACCGAATCAAGTATTTGATAATTGATACCTGCGCCAATAAAAAGGTCAGTTCCTTCATCCCGTTTGACGATAGTATTTAAATTATCTCTACGACTGTTTATTTTATATTTCCAGTGATACGCACCTAGAAACAATTCCCCTTTGAGCGATGAAGCTAAATCAACTAAGTAGTTAGCTTGGATTGCTAGGCCATTAGGTAAGGCTGGCGCTTTGTCTAAAACCTCTGAATGCGCTTGCTCTGGGTTACTCGTTTCTTTAGAAAAATTAACACTCGCTTCGCCTAAATCAATATATCTAATACCCAACTTCCAATTAGGTTTTAAATTATAAAAAGCACCAACGGACCAACTAACGCTTTCGTCATCAATCGCGGTTTGTACCCATTGCTCAGATGAATATGAACTTTGGGCTGTCGCTTGACCTAGGGTTGCAGACACTTGCCAATCTTCCGCGGCTGCTGAACTTGCTAATACACAACTAGCGGATAGAAAAGCAAAACTCGGTAACCTAGACACTCTACGTCTCACAACAAAAGCAGAAACAACGAGCAAAGTGATCATGCCAAGGCCACCACCTGATGATTTATTGCTCACATTAACAGTTTGTTTTAACTCAACGGTTACTGAAACGCTTCCCTGAGATTGCGCACCTTGTGCATCTCTCACAATATAGTTAATGGTATCCACCCCTTCAAAACCACTCGCTGGTGAGTAGCTCAACGTACCATCACTGTTAACAACGGAGGTACCAAATTCTGTAGTAGCCGAAACTAAGAACAGTTCACCTTGTTCTGGGTCGCTGTCATTAGCTAAAACATCAATTGTGATGGTTTCTCCATTGGTAGATGCGCTATCATTTTGTGTCACTGGAGCTTGATTAACTTTAATAGTCACAATTGCAGTACTATTAGCCGTTCCTCCCATCCCATCAGAGATACTGTATTGAATATTCGCATCCCCGATAAACCCGACTATAGGCGTGTAAACAAGCTGATTATTCTCAATGACAACAGTACCGAAATCAACCGTTGCACCAGTAATGGTAAGGGTATCATTGTCGATGTCTTCATCATTGGCGATCACATCAATAACGACAGATTCCTCAGCCATAATTGTCACAGCATCCGCATTCGCGATTGGGGCGTTATTTCCTGTGGTTGGTACAGCAACACCACCAGGGTCTACAATACTACCATTGGCAACACCATCATCATCATTTGGACCACCGTCAACAATACGTAGTTGTACACACCAATCCCCTTCAGATAGCCCTGTAGTCCATTCATTACTACCAGGCGGAGGACAGAAACCTACTTCACCTTGCGCTGACAGTACTTCATTGTCGTCAACAATTACAAAGTTCTGCCAATCTCCATTAATTAATTTCCGATAAACAGCATTTACAGGAATAGGTTGTCTCTGCGGTAAAACAATACTGTAGGTATCACCAACTTGTGGTAAACCCGTTGCTATAAAGTCGAATAGCCCACCAGTGTTGCTTGCAGTTGGATCTTCCGGTAATTCTGTTTCTAGCAACTGCAAACCGCCCGTATTATTTTGCGGGACCGTAGCCCCTTTGCGTAGACATACTCCAGGGTCTCCTTCTACTAAAAATTTTGACGACTCTAATGCTTGCTCTTGCATTACGTTACAATCAGAGATTGCATCCATAAAATCAGGAATACCATCACTATCAGAGTCAACATACCCTTCTTGATCATCAGGTATTAAATCGCCATCGCTATCAACCGCAGTCAGTTCAGGTAGTGACGGTATTACTTCAATATAAACATCTTTCATAGTCGACAAACTTTGTACAGCATCATCTTTTGCAGTAACACGTACTTTGTAAATGCCAGAAGCTACAACGGCTGGATTAAACTCAAAAATGAACGGATCATTTGAAGTGTTTACAAACTCTGGCGCAGAATCCCACTCAACAGTTACTTCATCCGTTGGATTTGGATCTGATACGTTTGCGGTAATTGTCACCAATTCATCTGAAGCAGTAATAATGCTGCGTTGTTGGTTATTCTGTAAAACTAAGGTCTCAATGTTTGGCGCGACATTGTCTTCGACAATTGTCACCGTTGAAGTAGATTTTGCGCCCTTATTCACGGAGTCACCAAGTGTTATAACGATAGTTTCATTACCTTCATCACTACTGTCGGCAAAAATCATTAGTGGAATACTCGCCGACACGCCAGAGCTAATAACCAGTTCGCCAGATTGTAAATCATGATCAGCGCTGTCCGCTGTGCCAGATACAGTGTAAGGAATTACCACTGGATAACTTGGAGCAGGTCCGTTTAAATACACTTTAACGGCATGCTCTTTATCTTCAGCAACTCGACTATCTTTTTGTAATGATACAAGAGGATTGACGTTTAATTGCTGAGTTGTCGTTACTTGTTGACCTTCATTATCCTCGGTTTGCCAGTACACTAAGTGTTTACCCGGTGCAAAAATGGGGGCTCCACGTACGAGCGAAACAGGTAGAGGATTATCTGAGCTATCAAACGCCATTGCTATCCCCAAATCAACTTTGGTGAATAAACCCGTTGCATTGACAGTTAAATCTGCAGGGGCTGTGATTACTGGCATTGCAGACGAGTCATCACTATTGATAGCAATCGTTGCGGTCGCTTCAGCTCGAGCTTTATTCTCATCTTCAATAATATAATGAATAAGAATTGGGCCTTGAGTATTCTCAATTGCTTGATAACTCAACGTGTTATTGTTGATAGATACTGTGCCTATCGACGCTTTTGCACCAATGATACGCAATGCATCGCCATCAGCATCGGTGTCATTTTCAAGTACTGATAATGTATATTGATTATCAGATACGGCTGCAAAATTAAAGTTATCGTCATTCGCCACAGGGACATCATTTACCGCACTTACATTTATCACCACTGAAGCGTCATTAGATGATAATTGTCCATCAGAAACACGATAAGTAAATGTATCATTGCCATGAAAATTTGGACTCGGTGTGTAAGTAAAAATCGTCCCTTGTACTTGTACGTTACCATTTTCAGGTTGCGAGATAAGTTCGATAACTAATGGATCATCATTGGCGTCTTGAACATCTGCCACAAAGCTCGTTGTCCCATCTTCTTGGACATTTCTCTGCATGTTATTGGCTACTGGCGCTGCGTTAGTCGCAGTAACAAGGATAGAGAACCCTTCTAAACTTGCTTGTAATGAACCATCACTGACACTAATGACAATATTTTCATAATTACCTACGTCAGTAATATCAGGCGTGCCTGACAGTCTGCCCGTAGACGTATCAAAACTCAGCCATGCAGGTAGATTAGAGACAGAAAAGCTGAATGTGTCTGAATCAACATCTTCAACGGTAGGCGTGAAACTATAGTTTTCACCTTGCTTCACCTCGATGGGCGGTACACCGAAAATAACAGGTGCATCATTAACTGGATTCACACTAATATTAAATGCAGCTAGAGCTGATTCAAGTTCACCGTCGGAGACTGTAATAACAATATTATCGTAACTACCACTTTGTCCCTCAATTGGCGTGCCTGAGATTGTTCCCGTCGTATTATCAAAACTAGCCCATAATGGTAAGTTCGTTATACTGAACTCCAAGCTATCGCCATCTGAATCTGTCGCAGAAGGCGTAAAGCTATAAAGTGTGTCTTCATCTATCGAAGTAATAGGTTGACCTGAAATGACAGGGGCATTATTCGACGGAACACTTGGAGGTACAATTGTTACAATCGCCTGATTGGTGCCCGTACTATCTATCACCCCATCGTTAAAAGTATAGTTAAGCGTGACTGGTGAGGCAGGGTTATTGGCATTATTAATGTAGCCAATTGCTTGCAACACACTATCAACGATAACTGAAGTCGCATTACTGTTGAAAGTAAGTTGTAATGTTCCTGCTGAATTAGTGGTTACCGCTCCCACCACATTGCTATTATAGCTCAGCGCACCTCCTTGAGTTAAGGCTCCCAGCAACCCTGTGTTAGTAAAGAGATCATTACTGTTGGCCCCACCCGCTCGCGCGATAGTTACCGATGCGCCATCATAATTACCATTGCCACTATTAAGTGCGTCTAGCTCACTATCTGCGACTGTGACATTGGCATCAATTACGATCGCTGAACCGCCCTCAGTAAACGTGCTTCCTCCATTCAAGCCACTAAAAACAGGGCCACTATTTGAAGATCCAAAAGTAATCACAGTATCACTGCCCGAGTCAGCGACTGTATACACAAGATCACTCGCTGGAGCATTTGTAAGTGAGAGTGATATTTCAGGACTTGAGAAGTCAGTAGCATCAGTATCAATCTCGAGAGTACTGCTGCCATTAAAACGCACATTACTGGTTGATAATCCAGTAATACCAGTAATCGTTATTACGTCACCAATACTCAGATCTGTCAGTGTATCACCATTTAAATCACTTGATTCACCAATGAAGTTATCATTTCCACCATTACCTGTGATGGTATCTGTTCCCCCACCGGGGCGGAAAGTATCTGCACCACTACCACCAATCATCGTATCTGCTCCATCGAAGTCAGCAGCGGTAATTTCAAGAACATCGCCAACAAACGCTGAAGCATCAATTACTAGATCAGCAGTTATTGCACTGCCAGTGGTATTAGTAACAGACACTGTTTGTGTATCTGCATTGAAGTTATCAGTTAAATTAATTGTTGCTAAATTATTAGTGCCAATTGCGATCCCTTCGATCCCAGTAACATTAGTTGTAGCAAAGTCAAAGGTTCCCCCATCCATAAGGTTTAGTGTTTCAATACCTGTATTGCCAGTAATCCCAGTTGTAAAATCATTTAAATTTTCAGCATCAATAGCAACACTTGCACCACTCGCTAAGCTGAGCGTTCCTATACTATTAAATACACCACCACTGACGTCTGCACCATCAGTTACTAATAGACTGTCAGCAACACTACTATCGCCAGTTAATGTGCCACTGTAAGCACTTCCGCCGATAGCAAATGTGATAGCATCTGAGGTTGAATTAGCTGTAACAGATGTCGTACCGCTTAAAATTGTGATTGTTCGAGTATTAGAACTATCATCACCAACCAGATAGTTTTCGATACCTGTTAGTGCTGTTATATCCCCGTCACCACTTAGCGTAATAGTTTCCGACCCACTGGCAGTCAATGTACCGTTAAAGTTTTGGTGCTGACTGACTGTCATTGCAACATTGGCACCCGATTCTACCGTTAAATTACTTACTCCATTGATAGTTGCAGCAGTAATATCAGCACCAGAACCCAAAGATAATGTGTCCGCAGTCGTATTGTCACCCGTGATTGTGCCTGTGTAAGTAAGCGAACCTAAATCGAAGGTCACTGCATCTGAAGTTGAAGTAGCTGTAACAGAGTGGTTAGTGTTGCTTACTGTCACTGTTCGTGCGTTTGTAGAATCATCAGACAGTGTGTAACTTTCAATTGCAGAAATAGTGGTAATATCACCGTCGCCTGACAGTGTTAAAGACTCACTTCCACTACCAGAAACTGTTCCGGTAAACGACGATAATTGCGCTACCGAAATTGTAGCTGAACCATTTTCTGCTACTGATAAATTTTCAAAACCACTAACCGTTGCGCCAGCAATATTCCCACTATTGCTGAGTATGAGTGTATCTGTTCCACTTCCTCCAGCCAGCGTTCCAGTTGCATTCAATGTGCCTATATTTACTGTATCGTCACCACTGCTTCCTGTTACGCTTTGCCCAACAGCTCCGAGCGTAAAGGAGTTAGCTGCTAAAAGTATGTAAGTTTCAATTGCACTATTACCCGTTAAACCATCACTCACATCACTGATTGTAATCGTCTCGGTTGCCGCAGCTGTGATTGTTGAGAAGCTGTCATGCTGAGCTTCCGTCATAGTGACTGACGCATTATCACTCAAGGTCAATGACTCAAAGCTGCTAAGCGTTGCACCACTGATGTTTGCGCCAGTATCCGCTCGTAACGTATCTGTACCCGCACCACCTGCAAGCGTACCTGTTGTCGTAAAACCTGCAACATCTATAGTATCAACTCCAGTGCTTCCCGTAACACTCTGCGCAGAACTAGCCAGTGTAAAGCTCATTGCCGCACCCAGCACATAAGACTCGATATCGCTATCACCGATTAGGGTTTGATCTCCATCAGCACTCGATATTGTAAATTGGTTAGTACCTGAGCCATTGATCGTGGTAAACGCATCATGCTGCGTTTCTGTAAGTGTCAGAGATCCATCATTTTCTGGCGTTAATGTTTCGAAATTAGTTAATGTCGTAAAATTAGCTAGATTAGAGCCTGTTGCTACAGACAAGATATCAGTACCCGCGCCACCATCTGCAATTGAGCCGACAATATGGCTGGGATCAGCAATAGTCAGTGTTTCATCATCACTGGTGAAGGTAATTGCTGGAGATAAATTCGTGCCGTTTGTTGTATTAAAACTGGCTGCAGTACTGATCGCCGCTGTGGTATTATTCACGGAAACAGTCGCTGTGCGAGAGATACTATTATCTGTACCGTCATTTATGACAACGGTGACGGTTCTAGACGTTTGATTCGGTGAACTGGAAGTATTGTTGTAAGTGATGGCCTGTAGAAATGTTTGTACTTCTGCTGCAGAAGCAGTTGCGCCAGTTATAGATATTGTATCTTGTAGCGTAATATCAGACGATCCTGAAACTCCCGTCAATGCATCTTGGGCTGATGCACTAATATTTAACCCTTCAGATACACCATCTTGATCGTTTGTAAGACTTACGGTAATGGTTGTTATCGTGTCGCCATCTGTTTCTGTCACAGCCGCATTCGCTGCAATATTGACCGCACCAGCCCCTTCAGAGAATGATACACTGCTATCGTCACTGCCGCTCGTTGAATCTAAGTCAACTTCAGGTGCAGTGTTACCTGTCGAGAAATTAAAGCTTGTATCATCATTTATACCTGGAAAGCTGTTTCCCGCAGAATCATCAACAGCAGTTGCGTCAATACGAATAGCGTAGTTACGATTACCCGTTAAATTATTGCTAGGGTTTATATAAATTTTATCATTTGTAATGCCTATACGACCGGCACTTGGGCTTGTCGTTGTACCATCGCTCTCGGTTGCTACATTAAATACTTCAAAGTCACTATTGCTACTGACGTCACGAATAGTAATGTTCCCCGTTCCAAGGGATATATTTTCATTAAAGTCGACAACGATATTCGCATTTCCTGCAACACCTGTAGCATCATCATTTGGCGTCGAATTTGCCCCATCAAACGTAGGCCCTATACTGTCAATTGTAAAAGCAGTTATCGCCAGTGGCGTATTAGTATTACCCGCAGCATCCGTTATTGTAATCGTACAATTACTGTATGTACCATCGACGAGCGGTGTGCTGTTATCGGTTTGCGTCAGAGTAATGGTTTGGTTACCTGTTGAACTAATCGTTGTTGAGCTTGAGGTGCCACAACTCCCTCCTACTGAAAGTGTGCCCGTTTCAGTGGTACTAAATGTATAGCTTGGAGTACTGTCACTCCCTGGAGTGGTCACTGCGGTCACTTCTGCAACCGCTGGCGCTGAAGTATCCACTGTGAAACTGGTTATATTCAAAACTGAACTAGGATTATTAGCTGCATCGGTCACAGTGATAGTACAGTTGCTGTAAGTACCGTCAGCCAAAGCAGTTGAATTATCAGTTTGAGTTAAAGTTATAGTTTGATTACCTGTACCACCGATAGTTGTAGATGTCGACGTACCACAGCTACCACCTACAGACAAGGTACCAGCCTCATCGGTAGTAAAGGTGTAGTTAGGCGTATTATCGTTCGTTGGGGTAGTAACAGATGTCACTTCACTGATTGTTGGTGGGGTTGAATCGGAGGCTACAGGGTTAGTTACCACCATATTCAGAACAGCTATCTCCTGAAAGTCTGTAGTGCCAACCACACCACCAGAACCATCTGAGGTTGTAGCCCAAGTAACAACTAATGTATCTATATTTTGCCATTCAACATCATCCGACCAAGTACCTGAGCCTCTGGTAAAGGTTTCAGCACTGCCTGCCGAAAAAACACTCCATGTTAAATCATCGGTAACAACCGCGCTACCACTTCGGTAGCCTGTAATAGTAAAAACGTTATCACTAGTGCTACCAGTAGCTCTTCGCGCTAAGTACATAGAGTCTAATGAAAAGTTATTTGTAGCTAATAGCTGAAAACCACCTGTAGAAGCATTGAAAGCGATATTTGATACCGTGTCAAATGGCAACATTGCAGCATTCGCTGCATATACTTGTTCATCGGTGTATACGTTACTACCTTGTAGACCGGTTCCCCAATCAATTGTAAAGTTTGTGCTAGTAGATAGACTGACTGTTGAGGTATAGTCGTTTACTGCCCCCCCTGTATTTACATTGGTATAATCAATTGTTGCAGCCGAGGTTGCTATTGATGCAGTCAAGGTTGTTGATAAACCAACAAGCCTAATAGAATTAGTTATTTTATTTAATCGCATGATACTCAACCCCTAACCTGCGCTTGATACGCATAAAATCCCATGATTTGAAGCAATTTCTGCTTTTTTCCATACTTAATAACTACTTACACAACACTTTTTGGAGGTGTTGAACAAAAAGCTTTTCAATTTTCGAATCTAAAGAACGAGTTTTGCTTAAGCCTTTGCAAAGCTCGCTCTTTCTAATTTATGAACGAGATGGGTATATTCCCTCCAGTACCATTTGCCAGTTAACTACCTGATATGGACTAACAATGCTAAATGATTCTGAGTTGCCAGTGTTCCCCACAACGACATTACCTGACACACCACCACCCTCGACAGTTAACCCCGATATATCAGTCAATGTTGGAGCTGGCGAAAAGCCTTGCTCTTTATAGTACATTTCGCTACTTGTATTCGCTGCCAAGTAAGACTCAGCATCCGGCGTCGGTGTATTGGGGCCGTTTGTTGCAACCTGTAGTCGCCCAGTTGCTTGCGAAGCACCTGTAGACTCAAATATTGCAGTATGAGTATGCTGCGGCAATTGCGATAAAGTTAAGGTTCTATATTCGGAACCAAAGCGTTGGCCAAGATTATAAGTAGCACCACCAGGCATATTGCCCATACCTAACGGGCTTCGACCGCGTAAATCAGGTATACCAAACGTCGTTCTTGCATCACCACCATAAAAATCTCCAATTAAAGAGAATAAGGCTGTGTTTTGAGATATTGCCATTAACTGGCCCTGACAAATCGTCCAGCTACGAATTGTAAAATTGCCACCAAATGGTCTCATGGTGCCGATATATGAATCTGCTGACATAATTGGTCCTTAATAATTTTTGAGTTGTAATTGGCGAAAAAATGACTTTATAACTGCTTTCAAATGCCTCACCAACTAGGTTACTTGCGATTAAATTAGATATATTTTGTACAACTAAAGTCACCTCGTTTATTGAGATTATTCGTTATCTTCTGGTTTACTTCCCACAGGGTGAGCAGAAAACACTGGGGGAACAAACAATTCTGGTAATGCCACCTGACGAACACTTCCAGAGGATACTTTACCTAAACAAACAGTACCGACATCATTAACACCTAAGTTAACTGAAGGATGCTCTGGATGTGTAGTAAAACGCCAATAAAGCTCAGAAGTCTTATAGCGTATCAATACCATTTGCTCGTATTGATCAAATTCATCTGGCTGTTCACAAAATTTATCGTGGTATTCAGACAGCCGCTGCTCACCCAAAAACTGCACCAACACGCTCCCCATTCCTGGCACTTTTAAAATTGCGGACTGCCCACGCTCTACAATTAACTCCCCTTTACCCTCAAGTTTGGCGATAGTTTGGGCCGATTCAGGACTAGGCACAGCACCATCGTTATATGGATATGCTGCTAGGTCATAGCCATAATTATTGGTAAGTTCTATTTTTATCTTCATTTGTTATCTCGCATCTGAAGTGTTACCTAGAGCACCGCGCACATGGAATTACGATAACAGCCCAACTTCTATTGCCTTTCATGCGACTTTGCTCACCATCTTTAATATTATTCTTAACTTGTTGCCTGAGAAGCCAACTCCACTAAATCAAAGAAAAGCCTGCATCAAGTCCAAAAAGTACAGCAAATCTATAACCATCAAAGAGTCCTTGCTGTGTGCCAATAACATCTAGACAAACAGCACCATCAAGGGTTTTAATAACTAAACCTTCTCGACGACTTAGTTGAATAACAGTACCTGCTTGTACGCCTTTGATATCACATTCAACTTCAGTCGCTTGTAGTACTTGAAACATCTCTTCTCTTAGACGAAAGGTGGCACAACCAACATCGACATTGCCAGCACGGCACATGTTCACAATTTCCGAAGTTGGCTGTTTACACCAGTTAATAGCCAGCTGCTGCGGTTCGAGCATGGGTGCAAAATACTCAAAGCATGTATCTTGCTCACGCCAAGAGATATTTTCTTGCTCTTCTAATTGACAAAAAGTATTGAGCAAATGAGGTAAAGCCTGCGAGACCTTTTGATTTACTACACTTATCGTATCGAAAGGATGAATAATAAGGTCAATATCAGTAGCTATATCTCCGCTATCCACTTCTGACGTAACACGGTGCAACGTAAGCTTAGTGGCTTGTTCACCGTTTCTAATTTGCCAATAAAGCGGGAAAGGTCCACGGTATTCAGGTAGAGGGCTAGGGTGAATATTGACTAAGCTGCCATCAAAGTAGCTTATCAAAGTTTGTTTTATAATATGTCTAAATAGATAAATTACACCGTGATTAGCACCTAGCCTGTCCAAATCCGCTATAAGAGTCGTATCGTCATGCTGGTTATACTTTAAAGTAGGGATCTGCGCTTGATGTAGTAGCTGCTGCAATTGCATTAAATCCGGATTTGGCTCAGCATCCACCAAAACTACACATGCTAATTTATGAGTTTGTTGGAGGTATTGGATCGCCGATAAACTCTGGCAGCTACCCGTAAACACCGCATACCTTTGCATCATATACTCTCCTGTACTTTTACAGGCACAAAACCCGGCAGCCCAGTCAGTTGATAGTAAAACTGAATGGTATCCCCGCTACTAGCAACAAAGTGAGTATGTTCAATATCTTTAGGTTTAAGATCTATGTAGACGCTATTGTCTGGTCTTGGATGTGTGATCCCTGAATCATATTGGCCAACCTCTTCTTGCGCGAAGGTTTCTATGTGAGCATAGACCGCAAAAATACGTTTACTCATATCTTCGACACCCTTAGGTAATACAATTTGATTCGCAGGGATCACTTTTATGCCGCCTTCAAGTTCAAGCTCTTGCATTTCTAACAAACTAGACTTATTGATCTTAAGGATTTCGCCTAGCTCCACTCGGTCTTGTTGTGCCTCATTAGCTACATTACTTGAATGACTAAACTCTTGAGTTTTCCATTGTTGATTAAACTCAGTTTCCCCAACAACCATCATGCCTTTTACCGACACATTTTGCGGGATCATCCAACCGTCTATGGATAAGTATTTTACTAAATGTTTAGCAATACTTAATTGGCCCTCTTTCGTAAAACCATGTTGCATCGCTTCTAACACTAAAAGATCAATCGCATTTTCTGGCTCAAATATGCTCGCATCAGCCTCTTCAATAAGTGATATATACTCTTCTAGCTGCAAGTCACTAACGAGCTGTTTAAGGGTTAATACTGCACCGGGCTGAATATCCACAAGTGTCACTTGGATTTGACTCGGCTTGATAGTTTGAGTCTCTTTGTAATAACTAAGTAAAGGTAGTAATAAAGGGGCGAAAGGGCCGCATGCTGGATACAACACATTAATTGAGGGTTTATTTTTTAACTTACCTTGAATTGCTTTATCAAGCCCGCGTGCATATCCCTTTATCCGGTATATATCCTTTATTGTGTGCTTACAGTTATAGGGTGACATAATCAAACCCGTCGCTGAAATATACTGATTCGTAAGTTGCTCTTGGCTTAATCCCGCAACTGCCATAGACAGCACTGCTTGGTCATACATTTTTTCAAATGTTTTCACTAATTGAGTGTGAGGGGCAGTTATTTCAGAAAGTACCAACGTCATAGCTTTAACAAAGCTCTGTTGCAATACAACGAGTCTTTGTTCAACACTAATAGAAGTCTTCAGCAATGATTCCAACTGTGTTCTGACAGAGTGTTTTAGTAACGTGTCTATCTCAGGGTTAGCGTAATCGTATAAAGTCTTACTGTTTGTACCGTCTATTCTATCCATGTAATAAAAACTCAGATTTGTTAAGTTGCCAATACCTATAGTTATAGATAATTTTATCTTTAACTAAACAATGTCACGCTGTTTTAGATCAAAGCGAGTTACATCAGTATAGTTTTAATACTGTTATTTACAATTTAAGGGTACACTTAAAACAACAAATTATTTATTACACTTTATTACAGGATATTGCATTACCAATTACCTGGTGGTATTTTGAAAAAATGGCATAAAATAAATTGATAAAATTAAAATACTATCTAGGTGTGGTAAATATTATTACCCGTATTTATTTTCCTAGGGTTCAGCCAATATTTGAAGAGAAAATCACAGAAAAGCTTGCCATGAACAAATTTGAAAAAATATCTTTTCAGATGGAAAATAGCTTGTTATTTCATCCTCGAAAATAAACTTTCGAGATCCACGTTTATAGCATTCCAAAAAGTTTTCACTGTTCTTCCCTTATTTTTTAGAGAGGATCTCTAATATGAAAAATTATATTGAGACTATTTTAAATTTTTTAACAAAAATAAAAATAGCTTATGAAATGACTGATCTTAAAAATAAAACCCTTTTACCTGGGTTATTTATTCAAAATGGAATTCTTCAAATAGATATAAATAAGCTTAAGTATCCCGGAGATATTTTACACGAGGCAGGCCATATCGCTGTGTGCGAACCTATTTTTCGCGAGCAGCTAACGGGTGATGTTTACAAAAATGGCCTATCGATTAAGAGAGAGCCTCAAGCAATGCATGGTGAAGAAATCGCCGCTACAGCTTGGTCAGTTGCTGCAGTAAAATATTTAGGCTTACCTATGGAGCTCATTTTCCATGAAAAATCTTACAAAGGATCTGCACAAAACCTTTTCGATTTATTTGAAAATGGCGGATTGTTTGGTCAACCGTTATTGCAAGCGTGGGACATGACTTGCCCAAACTCTGGCTTTCCAATTATGCGAGAATGGATAAGAAAAACAAGGTGGATTAATTCGCTTTCTTAATGAGCGACTAGGCGCTTAGTAAAGAGCTAGCTTCTAAAAAAACACTTTATAATAATGGACTTATAGTGTTTGAGCTGGCTCTGCCACATATCAGACAAAGCCACAACAAAGCTCTTTTAAACTAAACGAGCCTTATTTTTCCCAAGCAGAGAGTACATCTTTCACCAACTCATAGCGCCATGAGTTAAAAAGGTCCGGCTTTGACGCAGCTTTACGTTCTTCATCATCGAGCTTCCAATTCCAGCTGATAAGTTGATTAATTTGTTTTTTAGAGGCTAATACATCTTCAGGAATACCCTGCTCTTTTGCAGCTTTAGTAATTTTTTGTTTAATATCTTTAGCGGCTTTTTTGTATGCCGGAAAATCAATTAAACGTTTTAATTGAGCTGGTTGCTCGCTTACAGGGATGGCTTTACCACGTTCAATACATTTTAAAATTTCGACGCCAGAGCGGTTAACTTCCATCGACTCAACACCAGGGACTCTGCGAAGTGCATTTAAGCTTGTTGGCTTACGTTTGGCAATTTCGACCATGTTATGCTCTTTTACCACAAAGTTAAGAGCAAGGTTTTTGCGCTCTGCTTTTTCACGTCGCCATGCAGCAAGTTCGCGTAATACAGCTAAATCATGCGGTCGTAATTGCCATGCATTTTTAATGTCTTTGTAAAGCTGCTCTGCAGGGGTTTGATAGGCACGTTTTTGCGCAACTAACTCGCTTTCGCTGAGCACTATGTCAAAAAAGCCAGCTTCATCAATTTGTTTTTTGATAATTTCAAAGCAAGGCAGTAAATGATACGTATCGGCAGCGGCGTAATCTAGCTGTTTTTCTGTGAGTGGACGTTGTAACCAGTTAGTGCGCGATTCACTTTTATCAATTTCGATATCAAGCAACTCTCTCACCATGTGCGCAAAGCCCATGCAATTGCCATGTCCTAAAATTTGCAGTGCAAATTGGGTATCAAACAGCGGCGTTGGTACAAAGCCAGCATACTTTTGAAACACTTCAATATCTTCTGATGGTGAATGCAGTACTTTTAGCACTTCTGGGTTTTTAAGTACTTGCCAAAAATCAAAAAGCGACAACTCAGCCAGTGGGTCGATTAACGCTAAATGCTCACCATCATATACTTGAATAAGTGCAACTTCAGGATACAGTGTGCGACGACGCATAAACTCGGTATCAATTGCCAGTACCGGTTTACCTGTAATTTTTTCTACAAAATCATTTAATTGGTTTTGTGTTTCGATCAGTTGATATTGCACTTACACTCCTATAGGAAACATAAAAAAGCCGGCTGATGCCGGCTTTAATTATTTCTTTTCGTCCTTTAAGGCTCTTCTTAGAATCTTACCAACATTTGTTTTTGGTAATTCATCTCTAAACTCAACGAGTTTAGGCACCTTATAGTTCGTTAAATTATCACGACAGTGCTTTATTATATCTTTTTCAGTTAAAGATTGATCTTTTTTCACAACAAAAACTTTAACTTGTTCACCACTTACCTCATGAGGAACACCAATCGCTGCCACTTCAAGCACGCCATCGTGCATTGCAACAACTTCTTCAATCTCATTTGGGAAAACATTAAAGCCAGATACGATAATCATGTCTTTCTTACGATCAACAATATAGAAGAAACCTTCATCATCGTAAGTTGCAATATCACCTGTTGCAAACCAACCATCTTTTAAGCATTCGGCTGTTGCATCAGGGCGGTTATAGTAACCTTGCATAACCTGCGGACCTTTAACCCAAAGCTCACCAGGCTCACCTTTCGCTGCTTCTTCACCATTTTCAAGCATAAGCTTAATATCAGTGCTTGGTGCAGGTAAACCAATGGAACCATTATAACCTTCAAGGTCATATGGGCTCACTGTTACAAGTGGAGCACACTCAGTTAAGCCATAACCTTCCATTAATTTGGTTTTCGTTACAGCTTGCCATTTTTCAGCAACGGGGCGCTGTACCGCCATACCACCGCCAAGTGACATTTTTAAGCTTGAGAAATCTAGTTCAGCAAAGCCTGGGGTATTTAGTAAGCCGTTAAATAACGTATTTACCCCCGTCACCGCAGTAAATTTGTGTTGTGCTAACTCTTTTACAAAACCTGGCATATCGCGAGGGTTCGTAATAAGCACGTTCAAACCACCGTATTTCATAAAGGTTAAGCAGTTCGCAGTCAGTGCAAAGATGTGGTAGAGCGGCAGTGCCGTAATAACGACTTCTTTGCCTCGCTCAAGAACAGTATCTAAACAGCCCGAAACTTGTTCAAGGTTACCAACCATGTTGCCATGCGACAGCATTGCGCCTTTTGATACACCCGTTGTACCACCTGTGTATTGTAAAAACGCTAAATCGTTTAAATCTACATCAGGCTTTTTATAGCTTGCTTCATCACCTGCCAATGCATCTGAAAACTTGATTACATCTGGTAGTGAGTAACTTGGCACCATTTTTTTGATGTATTTAACAACAAAGTTAACAATGTGCTTTTTAAGACCACCTACCATATCACCCACTTGGGTAACAACAATGTGTTTAACATTGGTTTTTGGAAGGGCTTTTTCTAGAGTATCGGCAAAGTTGGCAAGAATGAAAATTGCTGCTGACTCTGAGTCATTTAATTGATGCTCTAATTCACGTACGGTATAAAGTGGATTGACGTTAACCACCACACAGCCAGCACGAAGAATACCTAAAATAGTCACAGGCGTTTGTAGTAAGTTCGGCATCATCACCGCTACTTTATCGCCTTTTTTTAGACCAAGGTCGTTTTGAATATACGATGCTACACGTTTTGTAGCACTGTCTAGCTCACTGTAGGTCAACTCTTTACCCATGTTGGTAAAGGCTGGAAGGTCACTATAGTCAGCAAAACTTTTTTCAAACAAGTCGAGTAACGAGTGATAATGCTCAGGGTCGATTGTTTCAGGCATACCTTCTGGGTAGCGCTTAAGCCAGATTTTTTCCACTCTTAGCTCCTGTTTATAATTATATTTTTTAATAACCTTAATCTAACTAAGGCTGTTTCACAATGGAGTAAATACTCTAATGGTGCAGATAATCCCACATTTGGTGCAATTATACAATTAACTTGCTTTATAGTGCTCAATAAATGCATGAATGTGCTCTAAGGTTAATGCAGGATTTTGCATATGGCAATGGTGGCCGCCAGGTATCTGATGAATTTTCAACTCCTTGTAATATTTGCCATATGCTTCTAGGTTTTGCTTAACGAACGGGAACCCTTGCTCACCAAGGATTAGCTGGCATGGTGCCTGAATTTGTTTGATGGTTGCAATACATTGTGCTTCATCAAAACGAAAACCTGAGTGATTTTTAAGCTTAGGATCCGTTGTTAAATACCACTTACCTGCTTTCTCGTAACTATTTCTGCTCATCAGTAACTCTGCTTGTGGGTATTCAAGGTCGCCACTGGCAAGCCTTGCACTAATAATGTGCGCTTTGGACTCAAATGCTCTTGGCCCTTTAGTACTGACTCTTGCTCTGTTTAAAATTGCTTTACGAAGCTGGCTGCTAACGTCATTGCTGTTTGTTGTAACGCCCCCGATTCCCTCAATAAAATTCACCGATGCCACTTTTTCAGGGAAGCAGCTGGCAAAAACGCCAGCAACCATAGCGCCCATTGAATGGCCAACTAAATGCACTTTGCTCACTTCAAGTGACTCAATAAACTTATATACGTCGTCAATATAGTCAATAAAGTAATAATGGGCATCGTTACTTCGCCAATCAGATAAACCATGGCCAGGGAAGTCTATACAGTACCAAGTATGATTGAGCTTGGCATTCTCTAACATAGGAATGTAACTGTGTGCATTATCAAGCCAGCCATGTAAGGCAACAACAGCCTCTTCACCATGGCCAAAGGTTAGGCCACGTAATGTCTGAGTGCCAGTTTGAAAAGAAAAAGGTTGCACAATTACTCCTATTTATTAAGCGTTTCAACTTAAAGGCGTTTATTTATCGTCTAGCTAGTATACAATAATCCTCGCAGTATAAATAAGGGCACAATAATAAGGTTACATCAATGAAATTAAAATTAAGTCTTTTAGCATTATTATGCTCAGCAGGCTCTGTAATGGCTGAATCAGCACCAAAAAACATCATTTATATGATTGGTGATGGTATGGGCCCAGCATACACAACTGCATATCGTTACTTTAAAGATGATCCAAATACTAAAGTTGTTGACCCAACTGTTTTCGATACGATTTTACGTGGTATGGCTCATACCTACCCTGACGATCATACCTATGTAACAGACAGCGCTGCTGGTGCAACAGCACTGAGCAGTGGTCATAAGAGTTATAATGGCGCAATTGCTGTTGATACTGATAAAAAACCAGTAAAAACCATGCTTGAAGTTGCCAAAGAGCGCGGTATGACAACGGCACTCGTAGCTACTTCGCAAATTAACCACGCCACACCAGCAAGCTTTGCTTCACATAACGAATCACGCCGTAACTACGACGAGATTGCTAACGACTATATCGATAACAAAATCGCGGGTAAATTACCGGTTGATTTAATGTTAGGTGGCGGCACGAAATATTACGTTCGTGAAGACCGTAACCTAGTTGAAGAATTCAAAGCTGCAGGTTATCAGTACAGCGATAACTTCGCAGCAATGAGTGACTTAAAACAGGTTCCAGCACTTGGTTTATTCGCTGAAGTGGGTTTACCGTTTGCGCTTGACGAAAATCCAACGCGCCTTACGCAAATGACAACTAAAGCGCTTGATTTACTTGATGGTCAAAACGACAAAGGCTTCTTTGTGATGATCGAAGGCAGCCAAATTGACTGGTGTGGCCATGCAAACGACATCGCATGTGCAATGGGTGAAATGGACGACTTTGCTAAATCGATTGAACAAGCAAAAGCGTATGTAGATAAAAACCCTGATACTCTGCTTGTTATCACTGCCGACCACTCAACAGGTGGCTTAACACTTGGTGCTCATGGTCAATATAAGTGGGAAACTGACATAATTAAAGGTGTTAAAGCAACAGCTGGCACTATCACAAAAGATCTACTTGAAAGCGATGACTTAAAAGCAGTATGGCAAAAGTATTCTGATATCGAATTCACTGATGCTAACAGCATTAAGCTAAGCGAAGCTAAGAAAATGGGCGAGAAAGCACTGCTACTTGCTGTAAAAGATATCATCAATCATGCCAGCTTCACGGGTTGGACTACTGGCGGCCACACCGCTATTGATGTGCAAGTGTTTGCCTATGGTAAACGTGCTGAAGATTTCTACGGTTCGCAAAACAATACCGCGATTGCCAATAAGTTGATTGATTTTATTAAAGAGTAAATCTTTTAATCATAAAAAAGCCTAAACACTGTTTAGGCTTTCTTCATTTAATTCAGTTATTTTATTAATTATGCGTACACATCAACGCCAATTAAACTTTGCACTTCGGCACGGCGATCTAAATTAGCAAATTCTGTATAGGTTGAAATTGCACGGCTTATTTTTGGATTGCTTGGTTTGTCATAAATTGTTTGCTGATAGCTTTGCGACTCAGCTTTAAACTTATCGGCAATAACAACAGCTTGAGGACTCGATTTAACATACTCTGTTGACGATTTTTGCTCAGCCGTTCGGTCTGATATCGCCTTGGACGTATCAGTAACGGTATTTTTACGGCTATATTGACCAGGGATGTCACCGGTATAAAAGCCTGAGCCAATAGGTAAAGTCAAACGAGTATTTCCACATCAAACATGACTAAATTATGTGCCATAACTGACGGGCACGCAAGTCCCGTTGCTCTTTCAATTACTCTCGGCCTGGTAGCTTTTTCCAAGTCACTGTATCGCGAACATATTTAGGCTGTGCATTCGCAGCAGTTACCGTTTCACCGTTAGCAAAAGCAGATTCAACAGAGGCCAGCATGTATTTCGCATCAGGCAATAAGATGTTTTCACACAAGCTTACATTTGCAAGTTCTGTAACAAGCGAAGGATAGGTTTGCCAACCCGTACCCACCGCTATTGCAGCCATTTCAGGTAGCGTTAGCAACTCAGGTTTAATAACTTGCTCTTCATCAACAAGTAGCATTAAGCCATGTTCATTCGCTTTATAGTGAGCGTAATAAATCTCCCCCATACGTGCATCAATGGCAGAAAACACATCACATACTTGATGTTGCTCAAACGCTTGTTGCGCCATCATCTGTAATGTTGATACCCCAACCAAAGGCAAGCGTGCGGCATAAGCTAAACCTTGTGCAATCGCAACACTTATACGCACGCCCGTGAAGCTTCCAGGCCCTTGACCAAACCCAATCACATCTAAATCGGTTAATTTACATTCTGCCTTTGCGAGTAACTCATCAATTAAAGGCAAGATCTTTTGGCTGTGCTGCTGTGGGCACTCTTCAAAATGATGAAATGTTTGCCCTTGATAATGTAGCACCAGCGATAAAGCTTCAGTTGATGCATCTAAGGCAAGAATATTGTGTTTAATCATCTAAGTTACTCTAATTGATCTGTTCTAAAAACGCGTTTGCCATTGCTAAATCACGCGTGCGGCGCATGGGTGGCAAACTTTTTAAAAATACTTGGCCATAATGGCGCGTTACTAAGCGGTTATCGCAAATAACCAGCACACCTTTATCTTTACTATCGCGAATAAGCCGCCCTACTCCTTGCTTTAATGCAATCACTGCTTGGGGTAATTGAATATGTGCAAATGGGTCTTTACCTTGCAACTGGCAATCTTGCATTTTTGCTTGCAACAATGGGTCATCCGGCGCGGCAAACGGCAATTTATCTATAATAACACAACTTAATGTACTGCCTCTAACATCCACGCCTTCCCAAAATGAGGCTGTACCGAGTAAAACGGCATTACCATGGCGGGTAAACTTTTCAAGGATAATGCGCTTTGACATCTGCCCTTGCATATAAACAGGGTAATCCATTTGCGTGGTTAAACCTTCCGCCACTAAGTGCATCATGCGATAACTTGTAAACAGCACAAAGCAGCGACCTTTTGCTGATTTAATCAACTCAAGGGTTAGCTTGATAATAGCATGGGGCATATTATTCGCGTGAGACTCAGGTAAGTAGCGCGGTAAGCAAAGCAGTGCTTGTTGTTGATAATCAAACGGACTTTCAACAATCATGCTTTGCGTAGGTTTCAAACCAAGGCTAGCGTTAAAGTGCGCTAATTCGTTATCGACCGATAAAGTCGCCGAGGTAAACACAAAACCTGCACCTGTGTCTTTCATCATTTGCGCAAATTTAGCTGATACATTGAGCGGTGTAATGTTTACCGTTAAATAGCGGCGAGTTGTCTCATACCAATAGCTATAGCCTGTTTGTGCGGTATCAAATACACGTTCTAACTGACCTTTAAAAGCGAGTGTACGTTCAAACGGATGCTCTATTTTTTCACTACGATCTAAACATAACTTCAACACTTGATATAAAAAGTCGAGGTCGCTTATCACGCGGTGCAGTGCTGCACAAATAGCTTTATCGGCCAACTTTTCACGCCAGTCACCGCGACTGCCATCTAAGCCAAACTGCAGACGTAAATCTGCCACGCTAGTTTCTAACTTATTGAGGGTTTTACCTAATTGCAGCATATCGGGGATATCTGCACGGTAAATCGCGCGTAAGTCATTGATTAAATCAACCAGCTTTTTAGTACTAACACTTTCACCAAAATAGTCACTGGCTATTTCACTGAGCTGATGAGCCTCATCAAAAATATAGGCATCGGCAGTGGGCATCAATTCAGCAAAACCCGTGTCTTTCACGGCCATATCAGCAAAAAACAAATGATGGTTGATCACCACCACATCGGCTTCCATCGCATTTAAGCGCGCTTTACGAATATAACAATCTTGAAAATCGGGGCACTCTTTACCCAAGCAATTATCTGCAGTTGAGCTAACATAAGGCAGTACTTTGGCGTCTTCTTCAATACCAACACAATCTGCTAAATCGCCAGAACGCGTTTCACTGGCAAACTTTGCCACCATCGCCAGTTGATGCATGACATCTGGATCATCTGTTGGTACATGCGCAACGTGCTGACTTAAGCGATAGGTACATAAATAATTTGCACGGCCTTTTAATAGGGCTACTTTTTTCGTGGCACTGAGTGCTTTTACTAAATTGGGTAAATCACGATGAAACAACTGTTCTTGCAGTGCTTTTGAACCCGTTGAGATGATAGTTTTACCTTTTGATTTTAACGCAGGCGCTAAATAAGCATAAGTTTTACCTGTACCTGTTCCCGCCTCAACCACTAATTGGTGACGTTTTTTCAAGGCATCATCAACCGCAACAGCCATATCAATTTGTGGCTGTCTTGGAGTGTATCCATCAAGAGAAAGTGCAAGCGGACCCGTGGCACTGAAAAGTTGTTTGATAAACTTCGCCAATAAGATTAAAAGTGGTGGGCAGATTTTACGTAACTGGTTAACCTAGGGCAAGACTAAATGAGGAACCAAGGCTTCCTCATTATTAAAAACATGGGTTATTGTGCTTCTATAGTGAGTGTCACACCCAATGCAGAGCTATAACCTTGCAAGTCTATATACCAAGTACCCGCTTGAGGATTACTAATCTGGCATGTCTCTTCGTTGCCATTTTTATAAGGTCGACATTGATAATTTGAACTCGTCGAAGGTGAGCCGTAATTAACATATAAATCAGCATCACCACTGCCCCCAGAAATAGTCACTGTTAGATTACTCATACCGCTTGGGATCGCTTGAGTAAACCTCTGCCAAGTACCACTGGGTACATTAACATTCGTTTCTGTGCGGTCTATAGGTGTACTGCCAGAGCTTTGGCTATAACTTCCCGTTAATGCAACACCAGCAATTTCATTCCATGCTTCAACCATAACGTGATAAGTCCCCGCTTGTATTGATGAAATCGCACAGCTTTCGTTACTTGAAGATGTTGTACTTTTACAATCAAAATCTTGTAAAGTCGGCTTGCTGCCAAATTTGACATATAAATCGGCATCACCTGTACCACCTTGTGTCGTAAACTCTAGGTTGCTGCTCATTGCTGGCACTTCAAGGGTAAAAAATAGTTGCTGTTTTGCAGCCGCAGATAAACCCGTTTTTGCTACACCATTTTCAAGTTCATTACTTGGTTCGCTCACAACATCACCGGCGTTTTTTGCCATTTCAGCAAGGTAGCTCACAGCCAGTTTGGCAAATTTGCTGGCATGTTGCGCGTCGAACTGCGAATCGTTTGAAGTATGGATGAGAGGGTTAATATCGCTCATTCTTGATTCAAATGGCATTGATGCAGCAAAACCTTGCTGATACCAAGATGCATGATCTGAACAGCCATAACCGCATTGGTCAAAACCGTAGCTAACACTTGGTTGATAAGCATCAAGTAATTGCGATAAATACTGGTTTTGTGGTGAATTGGTGTAATCTGTCATCATCACAATGTCTGTACTGCTGCCGTTATTACCTGTCATATCAAATTGCACCATACCAACCACATTTTTAGCCTGTGATTTATAACTCTGGGCAATATCTTTAGAGCCCCGAAGGCCGACTTCTTCTGCAGCAAACCCCATAATTTGGATAGTTCGTTGAGGTTGATAGTTATTATCAACAATCGCTTTTAAGGCTTGGGTAAGCACAGCAATGCCTGATGCGTTATCGTCTGCACCAGGCGCACGCCCATTGCTTGGGTTTGATTGATTTATTGAATCTAGGTGACCACCAATCACGACAATTTCATCGGCTTTTTCAGCACCTGGAATAGTCACAACAACCGACGACTGTGAAAAGCTATGATTGAAGTATTCGACGCTAATATCACTACGGCTACTTGCTATTTGTTGCCAGTGATTTTTTAACCACTGAGCTGCATCTACACCGCTTTGCACTGAATAGTATCGATTATGGAAATTCATCATACTATTCACTGTATCAGTCAGCTCACTTGCATTAATTGATGAAAGCAACGCATTGACTGTCGTAGCGTTATCAATAGTATAACTTGCAAAGCTGCTCGTCGAAGCAAGTTGTGAAACACTATTTAGCTTTTGAGTATACAGTTCGGCATCGGCTAGAGATTCATGAGCCACAAAACCACCACAGCGATGGTAGTTATCGTGCATAAATTCGCTTAACCCTGCTATATCTTGTTTATTGACACGCATAAAGTTTACATCATTTATAACTGACGATTGCAAAGCGAGGTTACGTGTTTGTTTTTGTTTACTTAGCGCATCTTGTTGAAAATGTTTTGCGGCTAGGGCATCAATTGTCACCCAAACTGTTTCATCATCTTGAGCGAAACACATTTGGCTTAACGACAGTGAGGCTACACCGACTAAGCACTGCTTAAGAAGGGTTGTCATAATGGGTCCTTTTCTTTGTGAGGGAAAGTAAAGGGAGCAAATGCTCCCTTTTTATGATTGGCTAATTAGCCGAGATGGAGAGTGTTACGCCACTCGCTGCGTTGTAACCACGTAAGTCAATATACCAAGTGCCTGCTTGAGGATTGGTAAAGGTACACGTTTCGCTGTTACCATTTTTATATGGGCGGCAATCATAGCTAGAAGTTGTTGATTGCGAACCAAACTTAACGTAAAGATCTGCATCGCCAGTGCCACCTGAAATAGTGACATCCAATGATGAATAACCCGCCGTTAAATCTTGTGTGAAGCGTGTCCAACTACCTGATGCAACACTCACATTTGATTCTGTACGATTGATAGGTGTCACTCCACCTGAACCATTATCAAAACTACCTGTTAAAGACACACCAGAGATTTGGTTCCATGCTTCTACCATCACATAGTATGTGCCTGCTTGTACATTACTGATTGCACAGCTTTCAGTGCTAGTAGATGATGTACTCTTACAATCAAAGTTGTTAAGTGTTGGTCTAGAGCCATACATTACATACAGATCGGCATCGCCACTTCCACCTGTGGTATTGAATTGCAGGTTTGTAGCACCGCTCGGAACATCTAAAGTGAAGAACAGCTGTTCTTTGGCTGCGCCACTAATCCCTGTGCGCGCAACACCATTTGTTAACGCTTCGTCAGTCGGTGGCTCAGTTGTACCACCACAGCTACTACCTGCGCTTAAGTTTGAACTAACACCTACCGCAGCAAGCGCTGCTTGAACATCGGCAGGATCGTAGTTTAAGTCACATGCCGCATCCATAACGCCATTACCTGCAAGGTCCCAGTTAGTGCTTGCTGTCCAATAAAGTTGGTTAGCGCGTGCCATAACCACAAATGCCTTTTGCGTATCCCAACCCGATGTGGTTGCAAGATTATAAAATGCTTTATTGAATACGCCTGAGCTGTAGTGAACATCCATACCAGAGTAGTAATCATTTTGATGATCAATTGAGCTACCATCTTGAGTTGGATTATTCATGTAGCGAAGTGCGCCATTACCTTTGAAGATCTCCTGACCAACTAACCAGTCGTTTGAGCCTTTCATGTAAAACTCAGCGGCTTCACCAGCCATATCAGAGAAAGCTTCGTTTAAACCACCCGATTTACCAGAATAAACAAGTCCTGAGTTTTGCTCAGTAAAGCCGTGGCTCACCTCATGAGCTGATACGTCTAGACTTACTAGAGGGTAAAACGTATTTTGGCCATCACCAAAGGTCATAGCACTGCCATCCCAAAATGCATTTTCGTAATTATTACCATAGTGAACACGCATTTTTAATTGGAAAGTTAAAGGTGCAGTACCTAACCAATCGTTATACATATTAAAAATAACGTTACCAAAATAATGTGCGTCATTGAGTGGTGAATATGCACCATTAATTTCTTTAAAGGTATTTTCAGGGCACGTAAACGAATAAGCCGTAGAACCACTCGTACCGCCATTGAGGTTAATCGTTCTTACGTTGGCGTTATTCATCGTACATGTGTTGCCCGACTGAGAAACATCAAGGCTACTGAAGTCACTGCCATAGAGGTACTTACCCGTTTTTAAATTACCGCCTGGGCCTGTTGCACTTGCATGTTGGAGGTTATCCATACTAAAGAGTACTTCACCAGTATTCGCATCAATAATTTGATAAGGGCGAGACGGGTTTTCACCATAAGTGACGTATGACACTTCGTAAACCAAATGCGCAACGCTATTCTCATCAAGCCAAATAGCTAAACGAGACTGCTCATTGTGTCTCTCTAGGCCTGACGATTTTTTTGCAACGGCTGAATTAGCAAGGCCATGCGCTAGCGCTTTTTGTTTTGGTAAAGCAGGCGAAACAGAACCGATATCTGAAGCAATATCATAGACCGCAGCACCATGTGCTGTTTTTAACTGCCCCGCATCATCAAAGGTAAGAATAACTGTATCACCAATAACGGGGATATTCTTATACATTTGCTGGTAACGGCGGGTTGTCGTACCGTTATTGCTTTTTATTTCTTTTAAAACAGTTAGTTCATTTCCAGCTTCCAAACCAATTAAATGTTTCGGATTAGACATTAATACTGATGCAGCATTAGTCTGTAATGCCTTATTAATGCCTGTTTGCTTGTTTAGATATTTTTTATTTGCAGCTTCTGCATTTGTTGCTTGAGCTAATGCCAAAGCAGCAAGAGTAGCTATTGTGAGTTTTGATAAATTCACGTTTACGCTCCGTTAGATTGTTATTTAATATTTTCCTAATAATCGGGTTACACACGTTCCCGATTGCTAACCAGCCTAGCGCGATCAAAAAGAAAACAAAAATTAAACAATAAATTAACAATTGAAATTACAAGATCTCTTCAAAGCGCTTATTTTTTAGTAGGTTAACAAAAAGACATGATAGATAAAGCTTAGAATCGGCGTGAAATTGTAAAAAAATAATTACAGATCGTTAACAATTTTACTACATTAGTCCCTTTTTTATTGATTATTTCTTAGCGTTGTTTAATCAGCTCCCCATTCATTTCCTGTTCGTTGAGCACTTTAAAGCTGGGTACATAAATTGCAACGACGACACAGACTTTAGCTTATAGGATTAACTATGTTAGGCGAGCTGTCGCAAAGCGAATGGGTAAACAAACCATGGTTGCTAATAATTGGTGGCACAACCCTAGCTGCTATTATCTTGTTTATAATAAGGTTTTTAATTGTTTACTGTTTAAAGAAATGGACAAGACGAACAGACTTTGTATTCGATTCACTACTTGTTGACTCACTTATTACTCCGCTGACCTTGTGCACAATGATGGTGCTTGTGATCATATTTGGGCAGTTATTAAGTGTTACCGGATTTATGACAGAGCACCCCTTGCCTATTTCAACCACTGCTAAAACAATATGTATTATTGCGTTTATATTGTTTTTAGATCATTTTTTATTTGGCACAGTTGATTATTATAGTGCGCGTTCAGCAATGGTATCGAATAGTCATAGCATTATTAAAGGACTCATACGCTGTGTAATTGTATGTGTTGGCCTGCTGGTTTTATTGGGTACTTTGGGCATATCAATCACACCTATAATTGCATCACTTGGTATTACGTCTCTTGCTGTTGCACTCGCTTTGCAGCCTACACTTGAAAACTTCTTCTCCGGCGTTCAGTTGGTGATTGATAAACCGATTCGGGTGGGTGACTTTATAGAGCTTGAAAGTGGCGACCAAGGCTTTGTCGAGAAAATTGGTTGGCGCTCAACTTGGGTAAAAATGTTGCCGAATAACATGATAGTCATCCCAAACAGTCAGCTGTCTAAATCACGCATCATTAATTACTTTTACCCCGAAAAAGAGCTCAGTGTACCTGTTGAAGTGGGTGTTCATTATGGGTCGGACCTAGAAAAAGTTGAACAAGTGACACTGGATGTAGCAAGGCAGGTTTTAAAAAGTCATAAATGGGGCGTGGCTGACTACGATACATTTGTGGTATTTCATACCTTTGATCAATCAAGCATCAATTTTACCGTGATGCTAAGAGCAAAAGAATACTTCAATCGATTTTGGGTAAAATCTGCTTTTATTAAGGCACTGCACAAGCGTTACGCTGAAGAAGGAATTGTGATCCCTTATCCAATAAGGGCTATTAATACGAGTCAGGAATCGACGCAATTAAAAAAAGTTGATTGACCTAGCTAAACTAATCCTCAGCGTACTTTTAATCAGGTTTATTTTGTCTCTTTTGAGACATTTTTAACAGCAATTATACAATTGCAATCAGCCACCTGAATTTTTACTCTAAAATATCATAAAAATCGCATAAACACTGTGACATACGTGAGATAGAGGCGTACCATATGCGGCCAGAAAGTGACAGCTTTCTGCGTCTTGTTATACAAATATTTAAGGTCAAACAATGAATGCTTGGTACCTCATTTGTTTTCTTTCAGCATTAGCTATTTTTATTGCTTTTGCTAACCAATATATCCTCAAAATGCAAACCACAATTGCTATAACAACAGGCTCTGTTGTTATTTCTTTACTGCTTATACTTGCCGTTAAAATGCTCGGTGATAGCACCGCCCTCGAAATGACCCAAATAGTCTCTAGTATCAACTTTAATCAGTTGCTATTAAAAGGCATGCTCGGGTTTTTACTGTTCGCAGGTGCACTTGAAATCAACTTAGCAGCCCTTCGTAAACAACGCTGGGAAATAACCGCATTAGTGCTATTTTCAACCATTACATCCACGGTCATCGTTGGTTACTTAAGCTACTACTTATTTGCTTTTGTTGGCTGGCCGGTGCCATTTATTTACTGCTTATTATTTGGTGCATTAATCAGCCCAACCGACCCGATTGCAGTGTTAGCCATTATTAAACAAATGCGAGCCCCAGAAGGTATTTCTGTGCAAGTCGAAGGTGAGTCTTTGTTTAATGATGGTATTGGTTTGGTGATTTTTACTACTATATTTTCAGTTGCATTTTATGGTACCGAAGCAAACTTTACCGATGTTGCCGAGCTATTCTTAGTTGATGCAATTGGTGGCATTGTATTTGGTTTAGTGATTGCTTTAGTCGGGCATTTTTTAATTATTAATAGCCGTGATGTGAACATTCGTTTGCTACTAACCCTGACCATTCCAACCGCTGGCTTTGCTGCTGCAAACATTTGGGAAATCTCAGGCGCATTGGCGATGGTAACAAGTGGGATTTTACTAGGTAATATCACTCGCTCAAAAGCAACAGAGCGCACGGGCCCTGAAGATACTCGCTACGTAAAAGACTTCTGGCATGCCACCGATAGCTTTTTAAATGCCTTGCTGTTTTTGATCATCGGTATGCTCATTGTCACTATGCCTATTACTCTTGAAGAGATTGGCCTTGGCTTACTTATGGTACCTGTGGTGCTACTGGCACGCTTTGTAAGTGTGGGTGCACCGTTTGTGTTCTTTAAAAAATACCGTCAATACGACAAGCACTCAGTGAAAATTCTCACTTGGGGAGGCTTAAGGGGTGGTTTAGCGTTAGCTATGGCTGCAGCTATCCCACGCGATCAAGTGATGATTGCAGGCTCTGACCTTCACAACCTAATTGTTATTGTCACCTACGTGGTAGTGATCTTTTCGATTATCGTACAAGGCTTAACAATATCGCCGCTGATCCAAAGTAGTATTCAATCAGCAGAAGCGAAAAATTAAGCACTGCTTTAAAACCATAAAGGCTCGTTTATCGAGCCTTTTTACGCTTCTTGCACATACGACCACCACCAGCTAACTTTTTAGTTACTAAATAAGACCGCAGACGAGAAAATTCGCTATGCCCAGGTGTCGAGATGCTGATTGCCTTCTTCATCTTCTTCGGTGGTGTTTTTATTATTTTTATCCGCTTTTTGGGCTGTTTTTTTTCGTAACTCAATCTCTCGCTTTTGTCGCTTTTCAAGCTCAATTCGCTGCACATTCGCGTCTTTTACGCCCGCAATGTGAAATGCACCTTTACTTTCCAACTGTAAGCGCGTAATTCGACCTAAAAAGGGGATCATGATATCCATTTGTACCTCCTATCAATCCATTTATTATCGGCAGTTATAGCATATACTTTAATTTCGCAAAAAAATGCTTGCCAAAGATTAGCAAAGCATGTTTATCTATATACGTGACTTATTTAAACAGATTTACGCACTGGTTTATACAAACGAGTGCAACACAGGAAAAATTATGCGCTTCAGTCTGACAACTATCCATCATCACCATCATTCACCGGAATAGCCTGTCAGGTTTTTCGCTGAGAGGTTATTCCTAAAAGGAACCTCTGGCGAGCAATCAACCAAATTATTTATTTTCGCCCTGAGGTTCCCTCGGGGTTTTTAGTTTTTGAATTAAAGGAAAATGAATAATGAGCAATACCAACCGTTTACGAATCGCCATTCAAAAAGGCGGCCGCTTATCAAAAGACTGCCAAGAGTTACTAAAGCAACTTGGTGTTAAATTAAATCTTCGTGAACAACGTTTAATCGCACACTCTACCAACATGCCAATTGATGTACTTCGTGTACGCGATGACGATATTCCGGGCCTTGTTATGGACGGTGTGTGTGACCTAGGTATCGTTGGTGAAAACGTACTTGTTGAAGTACAAGCCGAGCGCGAACGCCAAGGTGTGGCATTCGAAGTAAATAAACTTTCTAAACTTGATTTTGGTTACTGCCGCCTAGCACTTGCATGGCCACAAGAACTTGGCCCTCAGGAAAAAAGCTGGTTCGAAGGTAAACGCATTGCCACTACTTACCCTGAAATCTTAAGCCAATATCTAAAGCGCGAAGGTATTAACGCAAGCACGGTAATGTTAACGGGCTCTGTTGAAGTTGCACCGCGTGCTGGTTTAGCTGATGCAATCTGTGACCTAGTGTCTACCGGTGCAACGTTAGAAGCCAACGGCTTAATGCAAGGCGAGACCATCTTAGAATCAAACGCATGTTTAATTCAAAACAAGGACCTTACTGATCAAAGCAAACTTGATTTAATCAATACGCTAATGCCGCGTTTACGTGGTGTGCGCCAAGCAAAAGAAAGCAAGTACATCATGCTACACGCACCAAAAGCAAAGCTTGATGAAGTATGCGACTTATTACCAGGCACAGGCCAACCGACTTTACTATCACTTGCTGGTAGCGACGATTATGTAGCACTTCATATGGTTAGCAGCGAAACCCTTTTCTGGGAAACAATGGAACAGTTAAAAGCACTAGGTGCCAACTCAATTCTTGTTATGCCAATTGAAAAAATGATGGAGTAATTATCCATGCTTCGCTGGAATGAGGAAAATCAACAAGCACAGCAGGCGGTACTTACCCGCCCTGCTGTTACTGCAAGTAAAGAGGTTGAAGCAATTTGCATCGACATCTTAAATGCAGTTAAAACACAAGGTGACGCAGCGTTATTAAAGATGGCAAAAGAGTTTGATAAGCGCGAAACACCTCGCTTATTAGTGCCAATTGAAGAAATTAATCAAGCTGAGCAGTTATTATCAAACGAGTTAAAAGCCGCCATCGAAACGGCCTATGCCAATGTTAAACGCTTTCACCAAGCACAATTACCTAAAGACATTAAGTTAACCACGCAACCTGGCGTGTTATGTGAACTTAAATATCAAGCCATAGAAGCGGTAGGTATTTACGTACCTGGTGGCAGTGCACCATTGCCATCGTCAGTGATTATGCAAGGGGTGCTTGCACAGTTAAGTGGTGCACAAACCGTTGTACTAACTACACCTGTAAAAGCCGATGAAACTATCAACCCTGCCATTTTATATGCGGCAAAACTATGTGGTATTAAAACCATTGTAGAAAGTGGCGGCGCCGGAGCGATTGCAGCTATGGCTTACGGTACAGAGTCAGTGCCTAAAGTGAACAAGATTTTTGGCCCGGGAAATAGCTTTGTCACCATGGCAAAACAACTTGTTGCGCAAACTATTCCGGGCATGGCGATTGATATGCCAGCGGGCCCTTCTGAAGTGCTAGTAATTGCTGATGAGCGTGCAAACCCAGAGTTTATTGCGGCAGATTTATTATCGCAAGCGGAGCACGGTGCAGATTCACAGGTTATTTTACTGTGTAACAGCGAACGCATTATTGAAAAAACACAGCAAGCATTAACAGAGCAACTAGCAAAGTTGAGTCGTAAAGATACTGCCGAGCAAGCCCTTGCAAACTCAAGCTTGATATTAGTTGACTCGGTTGAGCAAGCTTTTGCGGTATCTGCTCAATATGGCCCTGAGCACCTTATTCTTCAGCTTGCTGATGCGCAGCCTTATTTAAGCTTAGTGAAAAATGCCGGCTCAGTATTTGTGGGTGATTACACCCCAGAGTCTGCCGGTGACTATGCGTCTGGCACGAACCACGTACTACCAACGTATGGTTACAGTGCGACCTATTCGAGCTTAAACTTACTGGACTTCTTTAGAACTTACACAGTGCAAACCATCAGTAAAAATGGCTTACGTGAATTATCTAAAGCAATTTTACCTTTGGCCGCAGCAGAGGGACTTGATGCTCACGCTAATGCTGTTTCAATTCGTCTTGAGGCTATGAACAATGAGCGATAATTCAAAAATAACAACGCTGTTGCCAGATAACATTGCAGCGCTTACAGCCTATAGTTCGGCGAAAAGTGAAAAGCTAACAGGCACAACGTGGTTAAATGCCAACGAAAGCCCGTATTCACGTACGCCAAATATCAATTTAACTGATTTAAATCGCTACCCAGATCCACAGCCTCAGCAAGTGATCAATCGTTACGCTTGCTATGCTAATTTAGAGCCAGAGCAAGTACTGATGACTCGTGGAGCTGATGAAGGTATCGAACTATTAGTACGTACTTTTTGTAGCCCTGCTAAAGATAGCATTGCACTTTTTTTGCCAACTTACGGCATGTACAAAGTCACTGCTGATACCCACAACATTGCGATTAACGGTTTAACTCAAGAGCTGTTATTAAAAGGCACGGTTGATGAGATAGTCACTGCGGTTGCTGATTCAAAGCTGGTGTTTATTTGTAATCCAAATAACCCTACCGGCAGCATGACAAGCCTAGACAAAATCAGAAAAATCACCCAGCAACTTGCGGGTAAAGCGATTGTAGTGGTGGATGAAGCTTATATAGAATTTTGCCCAGAACAAACAGCAGCAAGCCTGATCAACGAGTTTAGTAACCTTGTGGTACTAAGAACCTTATCAAAAGCATTTGCACTTGCGGGTTTAAGAACAGGCTTTACGCTAGCCAACAGCGAGCTACTTGCGCCTATTCGTAAAGTGATTGCGCCTTACCCTGTATCAACGGTGGTTGCGAGCATTGCCGCAGATGCATTAAGTAGCGACAACATCGCTTCAATGCGCCGTCAGGTGACGATTCTAAATAGCTTAAAAGCCAAACTGAAAAGCTGGCTTGAGCAATCACCTGCCGTTATCAAAGTACTGAGCGGTGAAGGTAACTTTGTCACCTTAAAATTAAAAGACAAACAATCATTTAATATCGCACTTGAGCAAGGACTCGTGATGCGCGCCTTCACTTTATATGGCGAAAATGATTGGTTACGAATTTCTATCGGTAACGAGCAAGAACTAGAACAAGTAAAAATTTGGTTAGATGGCTTATCACTGACCAGCAATACAGTAGAACAGGAATTATCATGAGCAATCCGTATTTATTTATTGACCGCGATGGCACGATTATCGAAGAGCCTATCACCGACAAACAGGTTGATAACCTAGAAAAATTAGTGTTTTTGCCAAATGTGATCCCTGCTCTATTACAACTTCAAGCGGCAGGTTACCGCCTTGTTATGGTATCTAATCAAGATGGTTTAGGCACTGATAGCTTTCCGACGGCTGATTTTGATATTGCTCAAGACAAGATGATGGATATCTTAAATAGCCAAGGGATTAAATTTGATGAAGTTCTGATTTGCCCTCACTTTGATGAACAAAATTGTGACTGCCGTAAACCAAAAACAGGCTTACTTACTGAGCTTATGCGCTCGGGTAAAGTCGATTTAGCGCGTTCATTTGTGATTGGTGACCGCCAAACTGATATTGGACTTGCCAATAACTTATGCTGCGAAGGCATTTTGTATGATGGCAGTTGGGATGCCATTGTCACTAAGCTGACAACCGCGAACCGTGAAGGCCGTGTCACTCGCAATACCAAAGAAACGCAAATCGATGTGCAAGTTAATTTAGACCAAACAAAAAATGGCGAAATTAGCACTGGCCTTGGCTTTTTCGATCACATGCTTGACCAAATTCGTACACACGCCAATATCGGACTTAATATTCAAGCCAGTGGCGACTTACACATTGATGAGCACCACCTAGTTGAAGATATCGGCATTGCACTTGGCCTTGCCCTTAAACAAGCGCTAGGAACAAAAACGCAAATTGGTCGCTATGGTTTTGCACTCCCTATGGATGAATGCAAAGCAGAAGCGCAAATTGACTTATCAGGCCGTGCCTCATTTGTATTAAACGCTGATTTTAGTCGTGAAAAAGTGGGCGACTTAGACGTGCAAATGGTTGAACACTTCTTTAAAAGCTTGAGTGATAATGCCGCCATGAGCCTTATTTTGTCGGTTAGCGATGGTAACTGTCACCACCAAGTTGAAGGTCTATTTAAAGCGTTTGCAAGAGCACTTCGCGCTGCGATTGCAAAAGATGCTTCACAACAAACAGCAAGCTCTAAGGGGTGTTTATGATTGCCATAATTAATACCGGTTGTGCCAACATTAACTCTGTTCGTTTTGCCTTTGAACGCTTGGGCGAAAAACCTGAGGTGATCACCTCACCTGAGCAACTAAAAGGCTTTGAACGTGCTATTTTACCAGGCGTAGGCCATGCTTCTGTTGCCATGAAACGCCTAAAAGACGGTGGTTGGCAGCAAGCAATTGATGAATATCAGCGCCCGCTGATGGGCATTTGTTTAGGTATGCAATTACTTTGCGACAGCACTGAAGAAGGCAACGTTGATTGCCTTGGCAAAATTCCAGGTATTGTTAAGCACTTAGATGTGGGTACATTAACCTCACCGCACATGGGGTGGAACGACCTAAGCGTGTTAAAAGAGCATGCCCTTACCAAAGGGTTATCAGCGCAAGATCAAGTGTACTTTGTGCATAGCTTTGCTCACACAGTAAACGATGCCACCCTAGTTAGCGGTGAATACGGGCAAGCTTTTTCAGCAATTGTTGCCAAAGATAACTACGCAGGCATGCAGTTCCACCCAGAGCGAAGCGCCAAAGTAGGCACCCGACTTTTACAAAACTTTTTAGATTGGCAGCTGTAAGCGCAGCAAAAAATAAGAGAAATAAACGTGATTATTCCAGCACTCGATGTATTACAAAACCAAATTGTGCGCTTATACCAAGGTAAGTATGATACCGCACAATTTTACCCTTACGAACTTGGCGCCCGCTTACAAGAGTACGCAAATAGCGGCGCAGGTAAACTGCACCTAGTTGATTTAGAAGGCGCGCGCGATCCAAATAAAAAACAGTGGCAGCATATTCAAGCTGCAACCAAAGCGCTTAATGTGCCTTATCAAGTGGGCGGTGGTATTCGCTCTGAGCAAGATGTTGCTGACTGGCTTGAAGCCGGTGCTAACCAAGTCGTGATTGGCTCAATGGCTGTTGAAAAGCGCGAGCAAGTAAAGGCTTGGATTGAAAAGTTTGGCAGCTCTCACTTTGTTATCGCACTGGATGTTAATAAAACTGACAACGGCTGGGCACCAGCAACACATGGTTGGTTAAGTGAATCTGAGTTTGGTTTGTTCGAACTTGTTGATTTTTACGTGGCACTTGGTGTGGTTGATTTTCTGTGTACTGACATCAGTAAAGACGGCACCATGACTGGCCCTTCATTTGCTCTTTATGAAGATTTAACCAACCACAACAGCGAGATTAAAGTTCAAGCATCAGGCGGTGTAAGCTCTCTTGATGATATTGCAAAGCTGAAAAAACTGGGTGTTGGCGGTGTAATCTTAGGTAAATCATTACTCGATGGTGCCTTTAATGTTGAGGAGGCGCTAGCATGTTATCAAAACGCATAATTCCTTGTTTAGATGTAAAAGACGGCCAAGTCGTTAAAGGTGTTAAATTTAAAGGCCATGAAGTGGTTGGTGATATTTTAACGCTTGCTAAAGCTTACAGCGATGCCGGTGCGGATGAACTGGTGTTTTATGAAATCAGTGCCAGCGTCGAAAAACGCCTTCTTGATGTCAATTGGGTAGAGAACATTGCGCGCCATATTGATATTCCATTTTGTGTGGCGGGCGGCATTAAATCTGTTGCCGATGCAGCACGTGTTTTAGAGCGTGGCGCAGATAAAATCAGTATTAACAGCCCTGCAATTGCTCGCCCAGAGCTAATCAAAGAATTACACGATGAGTTTGGTAAACAATGCGTGGTTGTGGGTATTGATAGCTTTTATGATGAAAACACTGGCGAATATTTAGTGTACCAACTAACAGGTGATCCAAATGCATCAAGCCGTACTCGCTATAAAACCGAAGAATGGGTTAAACGCGTGCAAGATCTCGGTGCTGGTGAAATCGTACTCAATTGCATGAACCAAGATGGCGTGCGTAAAGGCTACGACAATGTTCAGCTATCAAAAATGCGTGCACTGTGCGATATTCCTCTGATTGCTTCGGGTGGCGCAGGGACGATGCAAGATTTTGTTGATGTATTTCAACAAAGCCAAGTTGATGGCGCGCTCGCTGCCAGCGTATTTCACAAGAACGTCATTGATATTGGCGAACTAAAACAATTTTTAACTGATAATAATGTAGCGGCAAGACTATGCAATTAACCAAAGACACTCTTTCTCAAGTCGACTTTGCCAAAAGCGAATTGATCCCAGCTATCGTGCAAGACGCGCGCTCTGGGGTGATTTTAATGCAAGGCTTTATGAATCAAGACGCATTAGCTGCCACTTTCGACAAACAAAAAGTAACCTTTTACTCGCGCTCTAAAGAGCGTTTATGGACCAAAGGCGAAACATCAGAAAACTACCTTGAAGTCGTTTCGGTGCATACCGACTGCGATTACGACTCACTATTAGTGCTGGCAAACCCACTTGGGCCAACATGCCACCTAGGCACACAAAGCTGCTTCGGCGATGATGCTAAACCTAGCTTGTCGTTTTTAGCTGAGCTTGAACAAGTGATTGTCTCGCGTAAAGACGACGATCCAAGCAAAAGCTACACAGCGTCTTTGTTTGCAAAAGACTTAAGCCGTAGTTGCCAAAAAGTAGGTGAAGAAGGTGTTGAAGTTGCCCTTGCAGCCATGAAACATGATAACGATGAATTAACCAATGAATCGGCAGACTTACTGTATCACTTAACTGTGTTATTACAGCGCCAGGGCCTATCGCTGGCTGATGTGGTTAGCTGTTTACAAGGCCGCCATAAGTAATAAATATAGAGTGTGGCATCTAAATACCGCACTCTATTGCTGTTTTAACGCTTCTAACACAATTTTAAATGCCGGAGACGGTTGTCTACGGCTCGGGTAATACAAATAATAACCGGGAAATGCGGGGCACCAATCAGCTAACACTTTAATTAAATTACCATTTTTTATATGCTCACCGAACTCTTCTTCAGGTAGAAACGCAATACCTAACCCCTGTAACGCCGCCTCAACAATATGATGAGAGGTATTAAAGATTAATTGACCGCGTACATTCACATTAAGTTCTTCACCCTCTTTTTCAAACTCCCACGCATACAAACCGCCATGGGTCGGAAAACGAATGTTGATACAATTATGTGCAGTAAGATCCTTTGGCGTGTTAGGCTTTTGATGCTTAGCAAAATACTCAGGGCTTGCAACGGCTGCCATATTGAGCTCTTTACCAATAGGCACTGCAATCATATCTTTATCTATAGTTTCGCCAAGACGAACGCCAGCGTCGATACGCTGAGCAACAATGTCTGTGTAGCCATAGTTAACATTAAATTCAATATTAATATCGGGGTATTGCTTTAATACATTGGCCAGTTTTGGGAGTAATGTGTTCTGAATGATAAAATCACCACAAGTAATTTTTACCGTACCCGCAGGTTTGTCTCTGAGTTCAGTTAACGCTTCTAACTCATTTTCAATATCATCAAAACGATGCCCTATTGCATTGAGTAAACGCTCCCCGGCGAGTGTAGGCGATACGCTTCGAGTTGTTCTGGTTAACAAACGAATATCTAAATTTGCTTCTAGTGAACGAATAGTCTGACTCAAAGCTGACTGAGTTACTCCTAACTGCGCAGCAGCACGCGTAAAACTGCCAGTTCTTGCCACAATGACAAAATAGTTCAATTCATTGAGGTTTTGTTTGATCATCCATCAGCCTATTAATAAGTATTACTAATAAAGCATATTAGTATTCATTAGCTAGTCTATTCAACCTATGTCTGAAAAAATACTCCATCACATTTAACTGTATGGACTAGCATGACAAATTACTCAACCTATCAAGATGATCAGCCTATGGAGCAGCAAGCTAATTGGAGTGGGGTTTTTGCGATGACATTATGTATTTTCGCCTTAATCGCCTGCGAGTTTATGCCTGTAAGCTTATTAACACCTATGGCTGAAGATTTATCAATTAGTAAAGGCATGGTTGGTCAGGGGTTAGCAATATCGGGCTTTTTTGCGGTGATCACGAGTCTATTCATGAGTCCTTTATTTGCTAAAAGTGACCGAAAGACCTTACTAGTCGCTCTGACCTTGATAATGCTACTGTCAACTTTAACAATCTCTGTAGCTGATAGTTACACTGTTTATATGCTTGGTCGTGCGTTAATCGGCTTAGTCATTGGTGGCTATTGGTCACTTTCAACTGCTTCTGCAATGCGCTTAGTTCCTGAGGACAAAGTGCCTAAAGCACTGGCAGTATTTAATGGTGGCAATGGTCTTGCCATGATAATTGCAGCACCACTTGGCAGTTACTTAGGCAGTGTTCTTGGCTGGCGAGGTGCGTTTATGTGTTTAGTGCCATTTATTGCTATTGCTGTATTTTGGCAATGGCACGCATTGCCTAGCATGCCAGCCCAGCAGCAATCAAAAGGGCCTTTTTCTGCATTTAAGTTATTTAAAAAGCCACTTGTCTGTTTTGGTATGCTAGCTGTCGCGCTGCTATTTATGGGGCAATTTACTTTATTTACCTATGTAAGACCCTTTTTAGAGTCAGCGTTTCAAGCCACCAGCCAACAAGTCTCTATGGTGTTATTTGTTATTGGTTTTGCAGGCTTTATTGGCACCTTATTGATCAGCAAGGTCATAGAACTCAGTTTAGCGTTTGCATTAATAGCTGCTCCTGCGGTTATGGCTTTAATTGCATTTTGTTTAGCTAATCAAATATCCCTTTTTTACATCAACATCGTATTACTTGGATTATGGGGGTTAATTGCAACTGCAGCGCCTGTTGCTTGGTGGAGCTGGGTAGCTCGTGCTTTACCAAAAGATGCTGAAGTTGCAGGAGGATTGATGGTCGCAATGATTCAGTTTTCGATAGCGCTAGGCTCAACGGTTGGCGGTATATTATTCGATGTTTATGACTACTCTATTACCTTCTTTGTTAGTGCATTTATTTTATTGATTGCTGCCATTACCAGCTATTTCACTATAAAAACACCCTAAAAAGCCATTAGGTAGCTCATACTTGGGCTACCTAATGTTCATTTTAAGCACCTAAAAATACATTCGACACTTTTAGGCAATAAATCGACTGTTCTAATATAACGCCAAACTGCACAAATAACCGACAATAACCTCATCAAAGCTGCATTGTGAAAACAAATTGCAGTCCCTGTTAATCAAAAAATAGGAGAGTGTTATGACAACCTCAACTGATAATTTTTACCAAAGCGATGCTGTTAACTTTGAAAAAGTAATTTTCAAAAACCAATTACAAATGAATGTAGTCGGTAATCTTTTTACACCTAAAAATGCAGAGAAAGGTGCGCATCTTCCGGCACTTGTAATTGGTCACCCTATGGGTGCGGTAAAAGAGCAAAGTGCTACTTTATATGCAACTAAACTTGCAGAGCTAGGCTTTGTAACTTTAGCAGTTGATCTTAGCTTCTGGGGCGAAAGTGACGGCGAACCTCGTAATACTGTACTACCTGATTTATACGCAGAGTCATTCAGTGCGGGTGTTGATTACCTTGCTAGCCGTTCATACGTCAACAAAGAAAGTATTGGTGGCTTAGGTGTATGTGGTAGTGGTGGTTTCATCATTAGTGCCGCAAAAATTGACCCACGTATCAAAGCTGTGGCAACAGTGAGTATGTATGACATGGGTGGCGCAACGCGCAATGGTTTAGGCAACTCTATTGATCTTGATATGCGTAAAGATATGCTCGATGAGGCTGCAGAGCAACGTAATGTTGAGTACCTTGGTGGCGAAGTACAATACACCGGCGGCTGCCCGCATCACATTGATGAAAGCTCACACCCAATTGCAAAAGAGTTTTATGACTTTTACCGCACTGAGCGTGGTGAATATACACCAGAGCGCTCATCAGCAGATTTAACAACACACCCAACATTAAGCAGCAATGTGCGTTTTATGAACTTTTATCCATTTAACGATATTGAGACTATTTCACCACGTCCATTACTGTTTGTTGCTGGTGAACACGCTCACTCCATTTGAGTTTAGCCAACAAGCCTATGATTTAGCTGCTGAACCTAAACAATTATTGGTTGTACCAAATGCAGGTCATGTTGATTTATATGATGATGTGGGTTTAATTCCATTCACTAAAATTGCTGAATTTTTCACAGCAAGTCTTTAACTAAAACGTGTCATGGTAACGAATGGGACATAGGGATATGCCCATTCGTTTTTTATATCAATTCGCTTAATTAACTATTATTGCCCATTGGTATTATAAGTAGCCGGCTATTTAGCCGTTGCTAAAAAAGCTTCAACATCTCGTTTTGGTGATAAACCAAAAAACCGGGAATACTCGCGAGAAAACTGTGAGGGGCTTTCGTAGCCAACCTTAAAAGCAGCACCTGACGCGTCCATACTCTCGCCAACCATCAACCTTCTTGCTTCCATTAACCTTAAACGCTTTTGATATTGCAACGGACTCATTGAAGTTAGATCTCGAAAATGATGGTGGAAAGTCGATTTACTCATTTTCGCAAGACCCGCTAAGTCCTCTACACTCAAGGGTTGATCATAGTTTTCTTTTAACCACTTAACACTACGTGCAATTCTAAGTCCTTGGCTACCTGTTGACACTATATGGCGAAGCTCCGCCCCATGCTCACTGTTAAGTACACGCCAAAAAATTTCGCGCTTTATTAATGGCGCCAGCACTGGCATAGACTCAGGATCATCAACCAGCTCAATTAATCGTGTAAAAGCGTTAAGTAGCGGCTCTGTCATCTCACCTAAGGTCATTCCCTTATTGAGTGATTGCTTGTTTAATTTGTCGAGCGGTATTTGCGAAATCAGTTCACCTAACATAGCCAAATCAAGCTTTAACACTAAACCTAAATAAGGTGCGTCGTCTTTCGCTTCAAGGACTTGCATTTTTGCTGGCAAATCTATAGAAGTAATCAAATACTTGTGTGGGTCATACTTGAACACATCTTCGCCCAAGGTCATGCTTTTCGCCCCTTGTAAAACCAGTGCAATACTTGGTTCAACCACACACATAGAACAAGAGGTGGCGGCCTGAGTTTGTCGATAAAAAAACAAATCCTCAATTACACTATCAGCGGTTTCTTGCTGGCCGATAAGTGGTGCAATTTTATCTGCTAAAGCGGCGCTCATTTTAGCAACAGCTTCATGATCTGAATGCATAACCAACCTTATTAAATTTAAGATACTTAACTATACGCTCGGTTATACAATATTGACTAGTAATAAATTTGCCACCTCGGACTAATAGGCAATAACTTGCGTGCATTGTACTTTTTAAAGGCACAATTATTAGCCAAAATGAAGATTCATTCGGTTACAAACACATGGAGAAAAGTATGAAGTATATTATCGGCACCCTTATCTTAACGATGAGCGCATTTAGTCATGCAGAAAACGCCTCTTCACAACGTTTAGAATTACCGCAAATCACAGTGCAAAAAAATGGCACTCAGTACCCAATGACTGGGCTCGACAAGTATTTCACGGGCAAAGTACGCGTCGAGCCTAGTTTCCAAGCTCATGGCGAGGCGAAAGCCGCTGGTGCCATGGTAACCTTTGAGCCCGGCGCTCGAACAAACTGGCACACTCACCCTGTTGGCCAAACCTTAATTGTTACATCAGGTATGGGTTGGGTTAATCAGTGGCATGGACAACCTCAGGTTATAAAACCAGGTGATGTTGTACATATCCCAGCTAATGTTAAACATTGGCACGGCGCTACAGATAAAACAGCCATGATGCACTTAGCTATTCAAGAGTCAAAAGACGGTAAGGTTGTTGATTGGTTAGAGCCAGTAACAGATAAGCAATATTTAAAAAAGCAGTAAAGATGGTAAGTGAAATGCAAATAAAGTTCACCAGTAACGGCAAAACTATGCAAGCGACTCTAGAAAGTAACAATGCCGCTAAGCATTTTTACCAACTTCTACCACTGACTCTAAAAGTAGAAGACTTCGCTAATGCTGAGAAAATTGCCACTTTACCAGAGAAATTAAATCTACAAGGCTTACCTGCTGGCACCGATGCCGACGCAGGAGACATTACTTATTACGCACCTTAGGGTAACCTTGCGCTCTTTTATAAGCAGCAAAGTTATGCAAATGGTCTGATAAAACTTGGCAAAATAACGGGCGATAGTCAGTTTTTTAAAAGTTTAGGCCAAGCGAATGTCACTATAGAGCCTTTGTAGTAGATACTAACTCTCCAGTTAGCAAAGCTGCTTCTGTACGCCACAAAGCAGCTTTTTTATTGCCTGACTTTATCTGCCCAGTGCTTTTAAAACATCACGAGCAAAATCATGCTCACTAAAGCCTTTAAGCCCTGCAAGGTCGTACCCTCGCCTAACAATCACTAACTGCTCGCTTGGAATGATCACTAAAAATTGACCACGGTTGCCTCGCGCTGCAATGGTATCGTTTGGTAACTCAGGAAAACGCTCGTTATAAAGCCACCACTGTGCGCCGTATCCTGGTGACGTTACAGGGGGTTGAGCAGGGGCTGGTTTACTAATATAACTTAACCAGTCTTTTGGTAATATTTGCTCCCCTTGCCAGCGGCCATTATTGAGGTGTAATAGCCCTAAGCGAGCAAGATCCCTTGAAGTAGTCCACACTTGCGATGACAAAATAAAGTCACTTTGCCAGTCTGACTCTAAAAATGTGTGCTGCATACCGATTTTATCGAGTAAGTTGTCATATGGGTAACGCAAATAGCTCGCCTCATCGTTGAACGTTTCTCGTAACGTGCGAAGCGCTAACATGGTGTCGTTATTGGCATATTTCCAGCGGCTACCTGGCTTTACTTCTAATGCAGTATGCGTTGCAGTGTCAGACACTAAACCGCCCCCCATATACACCCGATCTGTGCGGTTGCCCGCTTTATTACTGTCTAAGCCTGATGCCATGTGAAGTAAGTTTTCAAGGGTAATCTCACCACGCGGATCAAGCGGATGAGACCAGCTTTCAAGCCCCGCAGGCTTAGTGACATCAAGTCGTTTTTGCGCTACCGCTACACCTATAATGCTCGCGCCAATACTTTTTGCAACAGACCAAGTTCGCTGGGCGGTTTCAGGGGTGAAACCGGCTGTATATTGCTCTGCTAAAATTGCCTGAGGGCTGGCTATTAATATTGCCGAAGTACGTGCCCCTTCACCATAATGACGAGTAAAAGCCTGAGCAATGACCTCATCCAGTGCCTTATTGCCCGTTGCTTGATTAACACCATTTAGCGTTTGCCAAGGCTTACCGTCATCCTTTTGGTAGGCTAAGTTTTCTTTAAATGGCGCTTGCACAAGTGATGCAGCTTTAAGGCTTGCCCCTACTGGTAAATCAACACAGCCTAAACGTGGACGCCACACCGATATGCGTTGCTTATCGTTATCGTATTCAACAGTGACTCGTTTATGCTCGCTATCAATGTTCGCTTTCAGTGTTTTTACCGAATCTGCAATTAAAGGATAAATACCGGTAAGTTCATCTATAGCGATTTGATCTTTGCTTTTACCAGCGTTAAACGTGGCACTACAGGTAAAATTGGCGACGTACCCAGCGGCATAAGCATTTAGGGTTGTATCTGTTTCTTCGCTACAAACAAAAAAGCTGGTGCACAACAACGTACTCAGGAAGGTTATTTTTTTCATTATTACTCCTTGGGGGCCAAAAAGTTTAAATTAGCAAAAGAAAAAAATATTGATATGTTTTTACGGCAGTATTCGCTCTTTAAGCGATAAATCACCGAATATAAAAGGAACAATAAAAAACGCCATAGCTAGTATGGCGTTTGGCTTACTCAATCTAAACAAAAATTAAAATGTTGAGGCATCAATTACATAACGATAGCGTGCTTTTTTAGTCACCACACTTTGCCATGCATTATTGATTTCAGACGCTTTGATTAACTCGGTTGCTGGCAGAATATTATTCTTAGCACAGTAATCAACAACGTCTTGCGTTTCTTGCATATCACCAATTAACGAAGCATTAAAGTTTACCCGGCTTGCAGCCAAGGCTAATGCGTTCATCTTTAGTGAAAATTCTTCTGGCATCCCCACTTGAGTGTACGTGCCAAATGGTTTTACTAATGAAGCATATTTAGCGACATCATATTTCACAGGCAAAGTATTAATTAAATAATCAAGCTGCGACTTATGCTCGTTGTAAGCGTCTTCACCATCCACAACAACCACTTTAGCGCCAAAGGCTTTAATATCGGCTACTTTATCTTTAGAGCTAGTGAACGCGTAGACATCCGCACCTTGCGACGCAGCCAATTTAACAGCTAAGTGCCCAAGCCCACCAATACCTACAACACCGACTTTATCGCCTTTTTTCAAGTTGAATTTAAGCAGCGGAGAATACGTTGTAATACCGGCGCATAATAAAGGCGCAGCATGCTCTAAACTTATGTTTTCAGGAATATGCACTGCAAAATGATCGCGAACAACAATGTTATTTGAGTAACCACCTTGTGTAATACCCGTCGGTGAGCGCTCATCAGGGTAGCCATAAGTGAATTTGGTTTCTGGGCAATATTGCTCGCCTTGATCTTTACAACTATCACAGTCAAGACAGCTATCAACCATACAGCCTACACCAGCACGGTCGCCCACTTTAAACTTAGTCACATTTTTACCAACAGCGGTCACGATACCTGCAATCTCATGACCCGGCACTTGAGGGTATTGCTGTGCGCCCCAATGGCCTTTCATCTGATGAATATCTGAGTGGCAAATACTGGCGAATTTAATATCGATTAAAATATCGTTATCGCCAACTGGGCGTCTTTCGAACTCCCATGGTTTTAATAAGCCTGAATTATCAAAAGCGGCATAGCCACGAGACTTTATATTGCCATTTGCAAGCTGCTCAGATGATGCTGCAAATGAAGGCGCCGCAAAGCCGCCTAAGAGAAGACCTGCGCCTAAAGCTGAACTTGTTTTAATAAAATTACGACGTGATAAGTCTTGCGTTTCATGTTTGTCACACATTTCAATGTACCTTATGCTAAATAATCTTCATCAGAAACAGCTTCAAACCAATCAACAGGTTTACCATCCAGTGCTTCTTGAACTGCTACGTGTTTCATTGCGCTATCTGTTGTCGCACCATGCCAGTGTCGCTTCCCGCAATTACACCAAATTAAATCACCTGGATTAATGACTGTTTTCTCACCCCCCTCGCACTGTGTCCAACCTTGACCTTCTGTCACTAATAAAACTTGGCCGAGTGGATGAGAATGCCAATTTGTGCGAGCTCCTTTTGAAAACTCCACCACAGCAACACCAACGCGAGCAGGTGCGGGGGCATTAAATAAAGTACTAATTTGCACTTTACCTGTGAAGCATTCGGCTGGCCCTTCGATTGGATCTTGAGAACCTGACTTAATCACTTGCATATCGTTTGTTTGCGCTGAATCACTCATGTGTTTCTCCTTGGCTGGCTTTGGTTTTCGTCTACTATTTCAGTCTAAAGCATAGTTAGAAAGCATAAATGCCTGAAGCTCGCGCATTCTTGCCTATTTGTGTAAAAAATTTTTAAACCCTTTAAACCTTTTTTATCAGCACCTGCGACTAAGCTAATAACACCATACATATGAAAGGGAAGAACCATGTTAAGTACAGTTAAAACACTCTCACTCATTGCCGCAGGCTTATTATCAGCACACACCTTTGCGTGGGGTGATATGCCTCTACAAGCAACTAAAAACCTAACGCTAGATGCAGCTTCATTAAGCGCTTTAAAAGTAGAAGCAGGCTCAGGTTTTTTACACATTACCGGTAGTGACAGTGATCAAGTGACCGTTAAGGCCGAGATTTATCAAGAAAAGCCTCATGATGAGTATTGCCTAACGCTTGAAGCTAAAGGTAAGCGTGCTGCGCTTAGTGCAGGTCAATGTGAATATCACACTAACAAACAAACTCGCATTGATTTAACTGTTTCGATCCCTCGTTCATTTAATCTTGATGTACACGATGGCTCTGGCGAACTTATCATTAGCAAAGTTGCTGATACAGTGATCAACGATGGTTCTGGTTCAATTACCGCGAATGACATTACAGGCACATTAGAAATCAATGATGGTTCGGGTAGCATTGATGTTCGTAATATCAGCCATGATATTAAAATTCATGACGGCTCTGGCAATATTAACGTTGCTAACGCACAGGGCAATATTGAAGTACACGATGGCTCAGGCGGTATCGACTTAAATGATATTTCGGGTGATGTTGTCGTTTCAGATGGTTCAGGAAGCATTCGTGTTGATACTGCGGCAAACTTTGAGTTACTAAGTGATGGTTCTGGCTCAGTAAAAGTAACCAACATTGCTGGAAAAACCAAGATGTAAGCATAGTATTACTAAAAAAGCGGTGCTAATTAGAGGCACCGCATTTACAATTAACTCTGTCTGCCCTAGGGATTAAATTATATCCATGCAAACCCTATGGTAAAATACACTACATATAAAACCAGCAGCAAAGGGCTGCTAACACCCTCTTGGAATTGGGGGCATTGATACAGTTTTTTAATTAGCTATCCCAGCCTTTTTTCACGCGTGAATAACGGTATCGCCACACACATAAAGCGAATACGATAAACGCAATATTTATGGCAATTGAGTTAGGCACTAAGGCATCAGGGTAATGCACTAAAAGGTGCGTTATTGGCAATATAACTAACAACATCGTCAACACGTTAAGCAAAGCCAAGTGCGTCTTTACCAGCATCTTTTGTATTAACGAAGCGACTAATATAACCACTAACACCAACCAAAATACCGGCTTAGTAGGAATATGTAGCGTGAGCTCTAACAACGCCGCACAAATAAACGCAATCGGGGTGCCCCAAACAAACCCCATCCATAATTGGTTGAGGGCGTCTTGTTTTTGCCTTTTCGCCAACCATAAATTAATGCCTGTGACCGAGATTATGGTCAGTGCAAACCCCATTAAACCAAAAAAGATTTTCATAGCTTCAGGGCCAAAATGGCCAAAGTGAATACGGTACACAGAAAAAATGGCCTGCTGCCCTACTTCACCGTCTGAGTAGCCTACTTTGTCTATGTATTGCCCGTATGAATCAAAACGATATTGCTCAGAATAAATCAACTTATCTAGGTGCTGCGAGCCAAGCAAAATGTATTGATTGTCTTTGGTGGCATTCTCAAGCGTAACGAAAACAGGTTGCGTGTTAGGCTCCATGGCTCTAATTTCATTAATAGCGCGAGCTATGTCGGCCACTTTAGGCTGATTTTCAACAACAATAGATGAGCCATAAATGTCAGAGAATAAACCCATTTTGTTCCCGTCATATAAGGTGTCGGCATAAATCGAGGTTAGAAATGATGCTAAACCAAAATACACCCCAGTAAGCGCTATCATTAAGTGAAATGGCAAACCCCATACACTCATACGGTTGTGCAAATCACCTTGTGTAAGCTGCTCGTTATTACCTGTACGCAGGCGAAAGGCGTCTTTAAATATGCGTCTATGGGCAATAATGCCTGAAATAATTAACGCGCTTAAGATTGCGCCAAGCGTACTAACTATCATCATGCCGAGATCTTCAGGTAAATGAAGGGCTGTATGCAAATCAACAATTAAATCTGTAATGGGGGTTGTTGAGGGTTCACTTAACTCACCTGTTGGCGATATATTCCAGGCCTCTCCCTCAGTGCTAATACGCGCGCGGGGTAAATCTTGCGTCGGCAAGCGCACCACAATGTTACCGTCAGTGCTGCCGCCTTTCATTTCTAAAAAGCGCTCATAAGCGGTTTGAATACTGCTTGGTGTGTAATTTAAGTCATCTGCAATATGTGGTTGCTCCCAACGTAACAACTCTTGAGAAAACACAGACAAAGCACCGGAAAAACACACCCAATACATCAGCACGCTCACTGCAAGGCCGATCCATGCATGACTTTTTAACGCGCTCTTATTGGCATTTGGGGAAATAGATAAACTCATACTACACACTATAAATAAACAAATAACTCAGCGCACTGAGGCCCGCTAGCACACAAATAGGTCGCCACAATTTGCTATCGGCACATAACCAATAAGCCGCAGCTCCCCATAAAATAGGCATAGTATAAATACCTAAGGCGATTTGATTCACTTTGCTCATATTCAATGCCGTGGTCCAGATAACTGTCACTAACATGGCACAAACGGCACTTAACCCGACACATGCAGCGGCTTTTATTAACGCGTTAACACATATCACTAAACGAGGTTGAGTAATGCCGCTGACAAAAGGCAAGCTGATGCGTTTTATATCTTTATCGATACGTTGGCGAGCAAAATAAATCCAACTCCATGCCTGCAAAGAAAACGCTACAACGCCGTAACATATGCCCAATTCTGGACCATGCTGCTGAACCCATAACATAAAAGAGCCAAACATCAGTGCCAGCGCACCGAGTTTGGCTATACATTTAAAGGCTATAAGGTTGCTTTGCCAAGCACGGTAAAACAACCCAATCGCCATTGCGCTGCCAATAAAGGCAGCGATAGACATCCACATAAATTACCCTATTAGAAGCTGAATGATGCAGATAATTTAACGGTGCGAGGCTCACTTAGAACAAGGTAATTTGAGCCTGGGTAGCCACCTACTGATGCCCAGTAGTTGTTGTCAAAAACATTATCGACACGGGCACGAATTGTTATATCAGTCATACCAACTAAGAAGTTATAACGTGCACCTAAATCAAAGCGGTTTGATGCATCAACTTCTAAACTGTTATCGGCGCTTGCGTATTGCTCTGAGGTATAAGCTGCACGAGCATCGAGGGTTAAGCCTGGTAGTGCAGTTACATCCCACTCAAAGTTTACGTTGGCTTGTAAGTCAGGCACGCCAATGGCGGTATTACCATCAAGTAAGCCGTCTTGCGTTTTTTTCATTTCAGCGTCAATCCAGGTAAAACCACCAATCACACGCAGGTTATCTGCTGGCATACCAAATACACTGACTTCTAGACCTTGATTTTGTTGTTCGCCATCAATGCTAAATACATTGTTGTTGATCACAGATGTTTGCTTTGAAGTATTAAACACACTGACTGAGCCGCCGTATTGGCCCGCATCGTATTTTAAACCAACTTCAATTTGTTCAGCACGGTATGGGTCAAATACTTCTCCAGCGTTTACAACAGCTTCGCCTCCACTGGTGGTAGGTGCAACTTCACCTGGTAATAAACCTTCAATGTAGTTTGCATAGTACGAAAGCTGCTCTGACGGCTTGTACACGACACCTGCAACTGGGGTGAATTGTGACTCATCGTAGCCTGATAACTCGTCGCCGCTATTGTAATCATAGGTATTGGTTTCAATATTTTGCAAACGACCACCTAAGGTAACAAGCAGTTTTCCATCGTTGAATGACAACATATCAGCGAGTGCAAAACTTGAAAGTTCGGTTTTTTCAGTAACCAAAGGGTTGTTTAAGTCACCGCCAATGAAAAAGTCGGCATCAGGCATATCGGCAGTTTCAGGTCTGTATAAGGTGCCAGCATTAAAGCCCGTAAAACTTGAGAATGCATACGCATTTTCTGCTTCTAGGGAAAACACTGATGCTGATGAAATCAGCGTGTGGCCAACTGAGCCAGTATCAAACTGAATATTAACGCCCACTTCACCCGACTGCACATCTTCATTGCGCACATTATCAAAGCGGTATGCGCTTAAGTCGCCGTTGTCTTGCATGGTTGGGTTTGCAAAGCGGTTATCTTCTTCGCCACTTCTAAAACCGTAAGCGGCCCAGCCGCTGATATTATCGGTAAAATCGTATTCACCACGTACAGCCCCAAATAATTGGCGCTCATCAGTGTAGGTCCAATCTTGAGCAAAATTAGTGTCGCTATCGGGCGCGTCTAAAATAACACCTGATGGAGTCACGGCAGGACGCGGAGCGTCAACTTGGTGATCTTGAAAACCTAAATCTAACGACACGCGAAAATTCTCACTCTGGTGATCAACTCCGACTGACGCGACAGTCAAGTCACGGTCTTGGTTATCAACACTGGTTTCACCGCCACGCTGAACTAAATTTACACGGACACCGGTGCTGTTTTCTTCATCACCAAAACGGCGGCTAACATCGGCTGCGCCATACATGTGGCCTTGCGATTCATAACCAAGTGTCACGCGATTAAGTGGCTCATCACCTGCACGTTTAGGAACAATGTTTACAGAGCCACCTAAACCACTACCGCCAGGTGCTGCGCCATTTAAAAAGGCACTTGCGCCACGAAATACTTCCACACGTTCTAATAACTCAGCGGCGACATACTGACGCGGTAAAATACCGTATAAGCCATTGTAGGTCATATCATCTGAGTAAACAGGGAAACCACGCATGACATAGAGTTCTTGAAAGTTACCGAAGCCTTTCGCAACTCTCACCACAGGATCATTTTGCAACACATCAGCCACACTTTTCGCTTGTTGCTCACGAATAAGCTCAGCAGTAAAGTTAGTGCTGTTAAATGGCGAATCCATCATATCAAGGTTACCCAAGATCCCTGCTCTACCGCCACGAGATACCTGTCCACCAGCAAAGCTATCGCGTAGCTCAACTTGAGATGCATTAACAGTTATATGCTCAATATCGCCATTATTGTTTTCTTTAGATTGTTGTGTTTGGGCATATACAGGCGCACTCACATAAACAAGGCCAGCCATTACTGCTAAGGCACTTTTATGTAAATTCATTGGGAACTCCGAGATGAGAAAAGGTTATTATATTATAATTTATGATAACTGTTTTTATTTGCATCTTCAATTGACAGAGTTGGATTAGATTTTAAGATTGTTTTATTAGATAAATGATGAAGAAAAAGAAGCCCATCAAATAAAAAGGATAACTGGAAAAAATCGAGTGCTGATATCTGTGCATTAGATCAAGCCTAATTAATTCAAAATTAATATTTTTATGTCTTTCATAGCATTTTTACAAGGGCTTAGGTATCCTTTATAAAACGTTTAAGGAACTGCTATTTAAAAGGATAGCCTGATATGAAAAAGCCACTCGCCGCTTTACTAACTAGCCTTGTTTTAACAGGATGTACGGGACTGACAACTGAGCAACAAGCTGCCATTGATAACTTAACTCCTTGCGAGAAAATTAACGCACTATTAGGTGCTTATGATAACCGCTTTGAAGGCTTAAAACGTAGCCGTGTAAATACTAAGTACATGGAAACATGGACAGCAAAATACAATCTAATTAGTGATAACTGCCAAATTACCGCGCTTGATAAAGACAATGTTACCTACCGCTGCGTAGGTAGTTATGAGCAACAACAACAAGCTGTCGCCGATCACACTCGTGCAGTTAACTTTACTCAAGCATGTTTAGCAGATAACAATTGGCACCAAACACAAAAAGAGTCCGCAGAATCGTTGCGCACAACTTTTGTGCTTGACGAAAACAATCCTGTTATCTCAATTCATACAGGTAAAACCCTTTCACGTAAAAAACAATGGTCTACAACGCTCGAAATTGGTAAACCAGTTGAAGGTAAATAGCTGATTTATTGAAGGCTAAGACAATTAGCCTTCAGAACACTATGACAAATTCCCATAAAGAAAATAGCCAATTTAAAACAGACTGTGTAGGTCAGTGTCATCGCCTTAATGGCTATTGCACAGGCTGTGGTCGCAGCAATGATGAAATTTTTGATTGGATCATTTTATCCGAGCAAGAAAAGCAAACAATTTTAAATACCCCTCGCCCTGACATAAAAAATAAATAGTACTGACACTTAAGCGTCATTGACGATTGCTAGCCTGTTTAAAACGGCTAATTAGGTAATTATCATGACAGCTATTTTTGTAATTAATTTAGCAAGCTCAACTGAGCGGCTAAATCATGTAAGCCAAGAGCTAAAGGCACAAAACTTACCCTTTGAGCGCATTAATGCAGTTGATGGTGGAGAACTGTCTGAATCAGCGATTGCTCAGCATTACAGTGCTGATTTAAACCTGAAAAAATACCACAAGCCGTTAAGTAAAGGTGAAATTGGTTGTTACCTGAGCCACCGAAAAGCGTGGCAAACAATAGTTGATAAACAACTCAACTACGCGATTATTTTAGAAGATGACTTTGTTATCGACCGCTCTATTCACAGTGCAATTGAAAACATTAATTCGTTAAAGCAGCCTTGGCAGCTAATAAAATTGGCGGCTTATAAAGACCGTCAGCGTGGCATTGCTTTTACCAAACCCCTTGCTGATGAGCAGCATTTAGTCATTCACAAAAAGCTGATGTCTGGCTGTTGTGCAACAGCTGTTAGCTTGGCAGGCGCAAAAGCGCTGTTAAAAGCCACTGCCACATTTGGCCGTCCCGTTGATTGCGATTTACAACATGTTTGGGAAACGGGCGTTTATGGCTACTCTTTGCTACCCTACCCGGTATCGCAACCTAAAAATTCACAAAGCGATATTAGGGATAGATCAAACAAGGTTAAAAAATCATTTTGGCGACGTAAAAAGCAGCAACTTTACAGTGCATTATTAAACACAAAGTACACTAAGCAGTTTGTGAAAGCGCAGCAAACACCAAACAAAAAGAAAGGAGCCGCAGCTCCTCTCTTACCAGTCAAAAATCATTAAACATTAGATTGGCTGTTATTTTTCTTGGTTTGGGTGGTCAACACCCATCCATGCTTTAAACAATGCCATTTGAGCGGGTGTTGCATCTTTTAATGCTTTTACCTTTTTCTCTTTATCAAAGTCTTCACTCAGTGTCAGCGTCGTGCTTTGCAGGGCATCACGTCTAATGAAATCAACAGTCACAGTGTCGCCTGCTTTAAATGTTTCAAGACTAGCTGTTAAATCTTTACCAACATGCTTTTTGTTAAACGCGACGATTTTGTCATCTGTCGTTAAACCCGCTTGCCAAGCAGCGCCACCACGGCGAACGTGAGTCAATGTAAGTAACTCACCACTGTTTTTAGCGAACGAATCAATACTCGGTACTGATTTTGCCCCTTCTGGGCGAATTAAACCTAAGCCTACTTTTTCAAGTAATGCATCAAAGTCGATAGCTGCTGGCTCATCCACATTCGCTTGCCACCAAGCGCTGTAATCACGACCTGTTAGCTCTTTTAAAATCGCTTTAACATCATCTGGTGTAAAACCATCTGGTAAACGGTGCTTGTTGTAAAGTGCACGGTGAACATCACGGTAGCTAATTTTTCCATCGCTTTTTTCAAGTAAATCAATATCAAGCGCCATTGAAATCAATGACCCTTCTAGATAGATATTAGTGCTGTAGTTGCGAGCGTGGTCGCCGCCTTGGTTGATCCACTTATCAAAACTGGTTTCGGTTGCGCTTTGGACTTCGCGACCCGGTGTTTGTAAGTGACGATTAATTGTTTTCGTTAACGTACCAAAAAACTCATCGGTTGTTTCAATACCCGAGCGCACCATTAAGTGATCTTCAAAGTAGCTGGTTGAACCTTCTGCTATCCACAACGTTTTCGTGTAGTTAATATTTGTGTAATCGTAAGGGGCAATCCCCTTTGGACGATACGCTTTAACATTCCACGTATGAATAAATTCGTGGGCAGCAGTGCTAATAAACGCGAGGTAATCTTTACGAGAACCAAAACGGTCACGTGGGCGCTGGATAATGGTTGAGTTTAAATGCTCTGTTGCCCCGCCTGCACCTGATGTAGCATGTACCATAAATACATAACGTTCATACGGATAGCTGTCCCAAATTACATTGCCGGTTGCCACTAGCTTTTTAAGGTCGGTTAGCATTTGCTCTACGTTGTAGTTGCCCTCACCCCAAATAACGAGTTCGTATTCACGACCATCAACAGTGAACTTGTGTAGCTCATTGATACCACTTTCAATTGGCGAATCTACTAAAATGTCGTAATCCGCGGCTTTAAAGCTGTGTTTAGAACCCGCATTTTCCATACCTGACACTGAACGCCACGCTTTTGGTACGTTTAGATTCACAGTAACAGAGTCTTGGCGAAATGATTCACTGAACATGAAAAAGCCCGAGGCATCAATAAAGGCATGGCTATCATCAATGTGACGAGCACGCTTACCAAGCTCATTGGCATATACTTGGTAATCAACATTTACTTGCGTTGGCTCGTTTAGGTGAACACGCCAAGTGCTGTGGTCAATTTTCTCCCACTTTAACGCTTTACCGTCATCATCTTTTGCTTCGAAAAAGCGTACGCCATTGGCAAGATTTAAAATTTCGTAACGACCTGTACGCCAAGCGGGAAGTTTAATATCTAAATGTGCTTGCGCAGTTTCAGGAAACTCAACACTCACATTACCTAAATGGTGTTCAGGTTCAGTAATAGACAGTGAATAATTAACATCAGCAAATGCACTGCTTGAGCACGCCGCTAATATTGACATGGCCAACAACTTTTTCATAATAACTCTTTTTTCTTAGTATCAAAATTACGAGCTAGCCTACCAACTGAGTAAAAAAATGTGAATTAAAAACCGATAAAGCCCCAATGCAATAAGCTTGATAAACAAATTCGCTAAGTTTTTGACTTCGCGCCTACATTTCGCATTAATTTGTTGTAAACTTAGGGTATTGAAATTTGAATCTTAATGGCGGTATTACTCGGTGCAACAGCAGCATGATGTCCTTAATAAAAAGTTAAAACAAGCGATCGACGCACGCATGGTCGTCGAAGACGCTCGTAAGCATCAAGTTGAATTGCTCTCACAGTTTGCGGCGAAATTATCGCTCAGCTGTAAAGGGCTAGACATTGAACTAGACAACCGTCTTGCAAAATACCGTAATGCATTAAGAAAAGGAGTAGACTTTCAGCTACTAGAGCCCTTTATTAACGATATTCTTGGGCTGTTAAAAAACCAAGAAACGAAACAAATGGCGCTACAACGCGAGTTGAATGACACTGTCCTTGATGCCGGTAAGCAACTTCAAAAAGTAAAAGGTTTACCAGACGATGCGCGCAGAACACTTCGTCATCTGCTTGATCATGAATTAAATAATATCCAGTCAAATCATGACTTTGTTCCATTACTTTCAAAGTTGATTGTAATCTACCATCAAGCATTGCAAGCGAAACTCTCCGCAGCAAATGAAGCTGAAGCACTCATAAAGCCAGAACTTGCCAAACAGTTAATGCTACTTGCCAATGACCTTGTGCTAGAAGATGAAAGTGCAGAACAAATAAAGAGTATAAAAAATAAAATTACCTACAATGACAGTGTCGATGACCTGCTAGATACAGCAATCGATATTATCACTATCATTACACGTAATATGAGCAAAGAGCGCCAATCTGCGCAAAGCTTTTTAATCTCATTAAACCAAACAATCGAAGACCTACATCACTCGATTGTATCAACCAGTAAGCATTCAGAATCACTCAGTGCTGAATATGAAACGCTCAATAAACAAATAGAAAGTAAAATTAAGAATTTGCATAAAAAAACACAAGATGCGACATCTATTTCAGCGCTGAAGGAGCTGGTAGAAGAAGAGCTAAAATCGCTAAGTGACGACTTAATTGCAAAAGAAAAGCTTGAGCATACCGAGCGTGAAAACTTATTAGCCAGTTTCAACGACATAAATAGTCGAATTGGTCATTTAGAATCTAAACTGACCACCTACAAGCAGCGTTTGAATGAACAAAGGTTCAAAAGCTTGCTTGATGGGTTAACTAAGTTACCAAATCGAGCTGCATTTGATGAGCGCTTTAACCATGAGTTTCATCTGTTTGATGCCCAGGAATCAGACCTCACATTAGTTGTGATTGATGTTGACCATTTTAAATCAATTAATGATAAATATGGTCACAGTGCCGGTGATAAAACACTACAAGTGATAGCCAAAGCACTACAAAAATCAATTCGTAAATCTGACTTTATTGCCCGTTATGGCGGTGAAGAATTTGTCATGTTAATGACCGGAATGTCTCTTGATAATGCATCATTGCCGCTTGAAAAACTGCGTAAAACGATACAAGCCATTCCATTTAAATTTAAAGATACTCAAGTTGAAATAACCATTTCAATCGGTGCTACACAACTTAAAAAAGGTGACACACCTATTATCGCATTCGACCGTGCTGACGATGCACTCTATCGTGCCAAGAACGAAGGACGTAATAGAGTGTGCGTCAGTCGATAAGTTAATTATACCAATTTACTTAATTAATTGAGCAACCTACACCTCAAAATGATTAAGTATTATTGCGACAGGTATTAGTTTAAGTCTTGTACATACACAATGATATAGGCTCATAGATGAGCTAGGAGAGTGCTTATGTTAAAACAATTGAATCCTACAGGCGTACTGGATTTATTATCACAACTAGAAGTAGACTTACTCGAACAATCATCCACCAGCGAGCGCTATAAATTATTTAGAAACTGTGTGCTCGCCGTCCTAAATGTGGGCAGTCATACCGACTCAAGCTCTGAGATATACGATAAATTTGAAGATTTTGATATTCGCCTTTTAAGCCGTGAACGTGGTATTAAAATAGAACTTGAAAACCCTCCTGAGTCGGCGTTTGTCGATGGCGAAATTATCACCGGTATTCATGAACATATTTTCTCAGTTATCCGCGATATTTTGTTTATCTGCCAAAAATATGAAAAAAACCTGACCGAACAAAAAGCCATCACGCATATGGTGTTTGACATGCTAAGAAATGCGGGTGCGCTCCGCGTCAACAGTGATCCTAGTATGATTGTTTGCTGGGGCGGTCATTCAATTAACGAAGTTGAATATAAATACACCAAGCAGGTGGGTTATGAGCTTGGCCTACGTGGTTTAAACATTTGTACAGGTTGTGGTCCTGGCGCAATGAAAGGGCCAATGAAAGGGGCCACTATCGGACACGCTAAACAACGTATTTCAGATAACCGTTATTTAGGGTTAACAGAACCTAGCATTATTGCTGCTGAGCCACCGAACCCGATTGTAAATGAATTAGTTATTTTACCCGATATCGAAAAGCGCCTCGAAGCTTTTGTAAGAACGGCACATGGCATTATTATTTTCCCAGGCGGTGCAGGAACAGCTGAAGAGCTATTGTATTTGCTCGGTATTTTGCTCCATCCTGATAACGAAAAACAACGTTTACCTGTTATACTTACCGGCCCTAAAGAGAGTGAAAATTACTTTATCGAGCTTTGCAAATTTGTTGAGAAAACACTCGGTAAAGTCGCTCTTGAAAAGTTCGAAGTTATTATTGATGACCCTGCCCGTGTAGGTAAATCGCTTAAAACCCAAATGGCCGAAGTTCGCGACTACCGTAAGAGCCAAGGTGATGCCTACTACTTCAATTGGACATTGAAAATTGATAATGATTTCCAGCAGCCCTTTGTACCAACGCACGAAAACATGGCAAGTTTGGACTTGCATTTAAATCAACCTACACAACAATTAGCAGCAAATTTACGCCGTGCCTTTTCGGGTATTGTGGCAGGTAACGTTAAAGATGAAGGTATTCAGGCTATAAAACAGCATGGCCGCTTTATACTCAGCGGTGAGCCTACATTAATGACCGACATGGACAAGTTGCTTGCAGCCTTTGTTGCCCAAGGCCGAATGAAGCTACCAGGCAGCAAGTATATTCCTTGTTATGAGATTAAAGCCTAACAAGGAGACTTTGTGAGCACCCAGTTACTTTTAATAGATGCGCTTAATCTAATCAGGCGCATCTATGCTGTTGATAGTAATCAAAGTCACCACAGTGAAGAGCATATGATCAAAGCAAGTTGTGCCCGTGTAGCTCATGCTTGCAAAAAGTTACGTGCGCAATGTAACGCCACCCACGGCGTTGCAGTGTTTGATGGCGACAGAAGCTGGCGCTACCATTACTTTAAAGATTACAAATCTTCTCGGGCTCCAATGCCTGATTTACTTAAGAAGAACCTTGCATTATTTAAGCAAGCGATAGAACAAACGGGCATTGTTGTTTTCTCCCCTGATAACGACGAAGCAGATGACATTATCGCAACTCTCGCCTACAAGGCCGCCTCAAATAAAGTGCCCTCAACCATCGTTTCAACTGATAAAGGGTTTTTACCATTTTTATCTGAATACATAAGCGTTTTTGACTACTTCAAAAAACACTTTATCAGCCAAGATGATATTCATACGCGTTTTTCAGTGCCACAGCACAGGCTAATTGATTTTTGGGCTTTAGCAGGTGATAAAACCAACGATATCCCAGGCGTTAAAGGGATTGGCAATAAATCCGCACAACAATTGATAAATCAATATAATGTGATTGATGATGCCATAGGCGATGAAACGCTTAACGCGACTTTAAAACGTAAGCTCATTGCCGAAATGGATTTGTTTATCATTTCCAAAAACTTGGTTACCTTGCGAACAGATATAAACTTAGGCTTTAGTTTAAAGCAGTTAAGGCTCAATTAGTCGCAATCCATTAGCACTGTAGAACAACTGATCGTATACTGAAAACAGCGTTCGTATTGAAGAGTGACACATGTTTAAAAAGGTTTTCCAATATCTGATACTAGGATTGGGTGTTTACGCACTCATAGCAGCCTTAGTTATCACTTTTTATAAAGATGACCCTCAAGCAATGATTTGGCAAGATCGTGAAGCGTTCAATAAACGTTATATTGCCAAGCTTTCAATCGATAAACCTGAAAACCTTAATGCCGTACTTGATTATTTAGGTAGTCCAGACCTAACCTATGCGAAACGAGCAGAAGATGTTGTATGGCAAATTGTTTTTTATCGCACGCAACATGTTAAATCTGATGGCATTACAACAATTGATGAGTGTACTGGTCTATTATTTAAAAACGGTCAACTTGTGCTATGGGGACCCAGTGCCTATGAAAGCTATCAACAAGAAGGCTAACACGCTATGATGGAGTCAGTCACGCCACGGGAGTTGGCGCGCTTGTTTGATAGCACACACCAATTATTAAAGCTTTATCATCACAAAAATAAATGGCCACAAATATATCCCCTATTAAATAATCTTGCTGAGCGTTACTACCTCATTTATCAAGCTTGTCCTAAAGGCCTGCAAGCCCAACTAAGCTTATACGTTTCAGATTATGGCTATACAACTAATTTAGTTGTAAACCAATGTGTACTCGCCTGTGTGTTATGTCGAGCCCTTAACTACAACCAAGCGATCAGCGAACAAATTATTGCAACCTGCTTGGCTAATTATTTATGTGTGCAATCACAAAGCAATAAGTTAGCGTGTGCACAAACTCTTACAGCGCAAGATAAAAAACTGTGGCAATGTCGCCACCAGCTCGCAGTAAAGTTATTGCATGCCTCTGGCCCTATGACATTGAGTGTGCAACATATACTTGCGCGCCTTAATAAATACAAACAAGCCTTATTAAGTGCTCCAAAAACAATGATTTACGATGGTGCGACGACTCTTGTTGCCTTAGCTAATATCATTGCAATGAATATAACTTATCGTCAAACAGGCGAGCACATTAGTTTACATAAAGCACTGGCTGACATTTACTTACGAACCCCAAATGAATTTGCTCAAAAAGCGATAAAAAACTTTATTGCCCACACCGGCTCATACCTGCCAGCCAGTGAAGTAAATTATGCCGAGCAGTCACTCATTTATTTAGCAACGGATGATCGTGCACGGCATATACTTGTCGATGTTTCTCGCCCTGAAAAAGTGCGTTGGCATAGAGTGAAAGCAACGCTTAATACCTTTGAGAAACAACGAGCATGTAGTGATAACCGCTTACTCTATACGGTTTGGTTCAGCGACAATATAAATTTTGCGCACCCTGAAGACATTGCTAAATCTCAGCGACAAAAATACCTCAATCTCATTCGCCAGTTAAAAATATCGAAAGAATACAGCTTTAGTTCACTTAATAAGTTACTAAGCCCATTTCCTGAGCTCATTTTGCAATTAACTCTAGCCGTTAAACCCTATAATAAAGAGCATCAACGTGCTAAAGACTTACGTCATTGTTTATCGATGGTGGGTTACGACAATGCCCCTGCTATTATTCAAAAGGTGCTCTTTCAACGTTTAGTCGCAACCATTTCACACCCATTAGAACTACACATAGTTAAGCGACTAGAAAATATTGCTGTTATTATTCAAGCTTTTTTTAAGCACTCAACGATTCAACAGTTTGAACAAGTCACCCTGCCCTTATACGCGTACTGTGTGTTTTTATGCGAAAATCATGCTACTGCCTTATCCCGAAAAACATTATTTGAACAAGCCGAATCAAACATAGTTAGTGCCCCTTTAGCCTGTTTATTTGGCGTAAGTGCAATTGATCAAACATCAATCAATGAATACCTCACGCAATTACTCGGTGATAATCCATGGACTGGATACTTACTAAACAGCGAACAAAAGGAAAAACAGCAATTAAGTATCGAGGAGAGACACTGGATTGCAATAAAATTATTTGCTCACTATGTCTTTCAACCCAACGCAGTTTTCAGCAGTTGGCAAGAACAAATTATGGCGCAAAGCCTTAATCTAGTTGGCTGGCAATCAAAAGCGGATTTTTATTCATATCTACAAACCTGCGAGTTTGCCGATAATTTTTAAATTGTGTTGTTAAAACGTGCAAAATCGTTAAATAATTATGAACTTTCGCCTATTTATAGTCAGTATTCACAGGATAAACTGGCAAAAAGCTGAATAAATTGCTATAAAAGCCGCTTAAATTTTCAAACACATCCACGTAAAGTTTCTAACAAGCAAAGTCGTGCTCAATTTCGCGATGTATTTACGTGTATATCTACTCATAAATAGGAAAAGTAAATGGCTAAACAAACCATCACAGTGATCAAAGGCGACGGCATTGGTCCTAGCATTATTGATTCAGCACTTGAGATCCTTAAAGCTGCAGGTTGCGATTTTGATTATGAATTCGTTGATGCTGGCCTTGCTGCCCTAGAAAAAACTGGTGAGTTACTTCCGCAAGAAACCATTGATACTATTGCACGTAACAAGATCACTTTAAAAGGTCCTTTAACTACACCAGTGGGTGAAGGTTTCACATCTATCAACGTTACATTACGTAAAAAGTTTGGCCTATACGCAAACGTACGCCCTGTTAAGTCTTTTGCAGGTACAAAAGCGCGTTACGATGACATCGATATCATCACGGTTCGCGAAAACACACAAGGTATGTACTCAGGTCTTGGCCAAGTTGTGTCTGAAGACGGTAACGAAGCTGAAGCGATGTCGAAAATCACACGTGAAGGTGCAGAAAAAATCGTTACTTTTGCATACGAATTAGCAGTACGCGAAGGCCGTAAAAAAGTCACTGCGGTGCACAAAGCTAACATCCTTAAATCAACGTCTGGTTTATTCTTAAAAGTTGCGCGTGAAGTCGCTGAGCGTTACCCGCAAATCGAATCAACTGAGATGATCGTTGATGCAACATGTATGAAGCTAGTAATGACGCCAGACGAGTTTGATGTAATTGTTACAACGAACTTATTCGGTGACATTCTATCTGACCTATGTGCTGGTCTTGTTGGTGGTTTAGGTATGGCACCAGGTGCAAACATCGGTGAAGATGCAGCTATCTTTGAAGCTGTTCACGGTAGTGCTCCTGATATCGCAGGTAAGAACCTTGCTAACCCAACTTCAGTTATCTTAGCGTCAATTCAAATGCTAGAGCACCTTGAAATGGGTGAAACAGCTGAGCGTATTCGTAACGCTGTAGCAGACGTTATTAAGACAGGTGACCGTACTACACGTGACCTAGGTGGTAGCCATGGTACAACTGACTTCACGCAAGCAGTAATCGACCGCCTGTAATTTTAGTCACAAACTCATTTTAAAAAGCCAGTCACCCGACTGGCTTTTTTTATGGCTAGATTATGCATAACTAAGGAGTGGTTATATTATTTATTACTGTTAAGCCATAAAACAACATAATCAAATTAATGCATAGTTATTCCCTTAAAACCACCAATAAAAACAAACAAAAGAACAAAAATAACCACAACAATAAAAATAAGAAAAAATAATGCAAAAACCACCTTTTGCAGTTGACATCCCTTGCTAAAAAGCTTAAAAATAAGTCAATCATTTTTTAGGCAGCAACTCTATTTAGGAGTTGCCCTTTTATAAGAATTTTAAAACTATGAATATTCGCAGTCACCTTTTAGTCGTCAACGTTCTCGTACTGGTCTTTTTAACAAGCCCAGCGGGGAGCTATTAAAAGGTGAAAGCATGCTTTTAAAAAACCCCCGCCCTATGCGGGGGTTTTTTTTATGCTCTCGCAGCTAGCACACAGAGGAATGAGGATGAGTAAAACACAATACAATGGGTCAGAACTGGTAGTTCGGGCATTAAAAGAATTAAAGGTTAAGTATATTTTCGGCTACCCCGGTGGCTCTGTACTAGACCTATATGATGCACTTTTTCAACAAGACGATATTGAACATATCCTAGTGCGCCATGAACAAGCCGCTACACATATGGCAGATGGTTATGCCCGTGCTACGGGTGAGGTCGGTGTTGTGCTTGCAACTTCAGGCCCAGGGGCGACAAACTGTATTACCGGTATTGCTACCGCTTATATGGATTCTATTCCTATGGTGGTTTTATCTGGTCAAGTGCCCACAGGCCTAATTGGTGACGACGCTTTCCAAGAAACAGATATCGTTGGCTGCTCAAGGCCCATAGTAAAGCACAGCTTTAATTGCCGTAGTGCTAAAGATATCCCTGCCATTCTTGCAAAAGCATTCTATATAGCCAGCACGGGGCGTCCTGGTCCTGTTGTTGTTGAACTACCAAAAGATATGCTAAACCCTGCGCTTACTTTTGAATTTGATTTCCCCAAAGCAACAGAGCTAAGAACCTACAACCCCAATACGAAAGGGCATTCAAAGCAAATAAGAAAAGCCGTTACTGCGATTCTAGAAGCCAAGAAATTAGTTATCTATTCAGGTGGTGGTATTGTGCTCTCTAATACCTCTGAGCAGTTAACTCGACTTGTTGAGTCACTCAATGCGCCTATTACGAATACATTAATGGGTTTAGGTGGCATTAGCGGCACACATCCGAACTTTATTGGTATGCTTGGAATGCATGGCAGTTTAGAAGCCAATAAAGCAATGGCCAACGCAGATGTTATTTTAGCGCTTGGCGCCCGTTTCGATGATCGGGTAACTAATAACGTTAAAAAGTTTTGCCCAAATGCAACGATTGTCCATGTAGACGTAGATCCAACATCAATCTCTAAAACCATTAAAGCCCACATTCCGGTGGTTGGTTGCTTAAACACGGTTCTTGAACAACTTCAAACAGCGATAGATAAAAGTTCTATTGCGATCGACCGCTCAGCACAAGAAGATTGGTGGCGACAAATCATTAGCTGGCGTGAACAAAAGTGTTTAAGCTACAGCACAGATGGCGATAAAATTAAGCCGCAAGCTGTAATTGAAGCCATTTATAAAGCAACCAATGGCGATGCTTATGTAAGCTCTGATGTAGGCCAGCACCAAATGTTTGCAGCTCAGTACTACCCGTTCAAACACCCACGTCAATGGATTAATTCAGGTGGCTTAGGCACCATGGGCTTTGGGTTGCCAGCTGCAATGGGAGTAAAGCTTGCTTTCCCTGATAAAGAATCAATCTGTGTGACAGGGGATGGATCTATTCAAATGAATATTCAAGAGCTATCAACCTGTTTACAATACAATTTAGCTGTAAAAGTAGTCTCACTTAACAATCGTTCACTTGGCATGGTTCGCCAATGGCAAGATATGATGTATTCAGGACGTCATTCGTCTTCTTATATGGAATCATTACCTGACTTTGTAAAGCTAGTAGAAAGCTACGGCCATGTAGGTATTCGCGTTGACCATATCGATGAACTAGAGCCAGCAATCGACAAAGCTATGTCAATCAACGACAGGCTCGTATTTTTAGATATTTGTGTTGATGAGAAAGAACATGTTTACCCTATGCAAATCAAGTTAGGAGCTGTAGACGACATGTGGTTACGTAAAGGAGTAAAAGCATAATGCGCCGTATTTTATCAATCTTATTAGAAAATGAACCAGGCTCGTTATCACGCATTGTTGGTTTGTTTTCACAGCGAGCTTACAACATTGACAGCCTAACCGTCGGCACAACGGATGATCACTCATTATCAAGAATTACCATCACAACTATGGGTGATGACCGTATCGTTGAGCAAATCACTAAGCAAGTTAATAAACTTGTTGATGTACTTAAGGTCATTGATCTAACTGAAATGGCACATATTGAGCGCGAATTGTTACTTGTGAAAGTGTTTGCCCAAGACGAAAACACTCGCGCAGCGGTTACCCGTGTGGTTGATGTATTTCAAGGTGCGATTCTTGATATGGGTCGCCATAGCTACACGTTACAACTAGTGGCTAGTACTGAAAAAATAGAGTCTTTCCTTGATACACTTCGCCATGAAACAGATCTTATTGAAGTTGTACGTTCTGGTGCGGTTGGCATTGGTCGAGGTGACAAGGCGTTAAAAGCGTAAACGTTTTTAAGCTAAATCAAAGAAACAAAAAAAGGGCTTATTAGCCCTTTTTTTAATAATAAGCAATCAGTCTTATTAAGGATTAACTTGATCTTTAAGACCTTTACCCGCTTTAAAGCTTGGGATAGTTGCTGCTGCGATTTGAATTTCTGCACCAGTTTGTGGGTTACGGCCAGTACGCGCTGCACGCTCTTTTACTGAGAATGTACCGAAACCAACTAATGCTACTGAGTTACCTTCTTTAAGAGAGTTAGTAACCGCGCCAGTGAACGCATCAAGTGCACGTGTTGCTGCCGCTTTTGAGATTTCTGCATCAGTAGCAATTTTTTCAACTAATTGAGCTTTATTCATTGTTAGATTCCTATTCGTTATTATTTTGCCTTCGCAAAACCTATCTTTATGTATTTTTGAAAAGTTAGCAACAGCAAATTGCTATTTTTACGTAAATTCTTCAAAAATGACTACATTTTAACTATCTGTCACTAATCTAGTGACTTCAGGGTTAATAAAGACTGAATTTAACCATCTTTCAAATGGCTTAGAGACAATTAAACTATCGTTCGATTTTCTCGATAACCAAGGTCACTTCCCCGACCTCGATGCCAAACTTATCAATAGCAGTACGGTTAATCAAGCGTGATTGTGTTACCAAATACATCCAATCATCAAAATTCACTACTAAAGTACTACCATCATAAGGTAATTCCACCGAGTAGGTCCAATGAAAAACACTGCCATTGCTGTCACCGTAAGCCGTACCGATAACATCAGATGCTGTCCCCTCAATGCTGCCATCCTCTTTTAGAGTGATATACCAAGTACGCGTTTGAGTTTCACCATCATCATAGACAAATTGCTCCTCAATAACTCCTTGATTACCTTGCCAGCTTGCTTGCATATCAACCACTAACTTACGCGTTAACTCGCCTTTGTGGTCTTGGACAACACCATAGGCTTTCAACTCGCCATTAAAGAAGCGTTTAAAATCAAACTGTGGCTCTGTTCCTTGGTAATAATCAACGTCAGGTGCAGAACAACTGGTGACTAACATTACCATGATAAAAATAAAAATTGCTTTGAGCTTAATCATGTTTCCCTCCAATAAGCTGTTTTCGAAGTGACGGCTCTGAGGTATCACTACTGAGCCAAATTGCTAAAAAATGGTCTGCAAACTTCTTGTCTTCAACAACACCTAGCTTATCGTTATTAAAGTAAAAAGTACCTATGCCTTGTGGGTTCGTTTCAAATGATAAAGAGTCATTTTTTTTGATATTTGGCCAAAGCGCTAACAATTTTTCGTCATAAGTGTTAACCATATCGACCAAACCGAGATGCAGCCATTGTTCATTGGTCGCTTTTACGATGTCTTTTGCATCAAAATTACGCAAATAAGTAAGTGTTAATTTCACCGGATGTTCACCAAACTCATAGCTTCCTGTGGGAGTTTCTAGTTTCGCGTCATAAACATCCCAAAATAAATACTCCATTTTCGCTTCACCGACTGTCTTGAAGCCGTTAGCATTGACATACGCTGACAAGGTCAACGTGATGAATAAAAGCGTTACATGTATTAACTTCATAATTGCTTGCCTAAAAGTGAATTTATAGACATTACGACTTAAGCTAAGAAGTTGATCATTTATTGGCAAGCATTCTGTTATTTAAAGTAATTATAACGAGAAACATTGATGCCCAGCCTGTGCCATACATAATCCAAAACTGCCATACAGGTAACTCGATATTAAGCACACCAAAACGCGCACCAGCAAAGTAACTGGCTGGCGCAAATACAGCGCAAATTAACCACGCTAAGTACCAAGGAAGCTTTTGCAAAAATTGCATTGAAGTATTAACGGTAAGCAGTAAAGCAGCCCAAAGCACCGCCAGCCAAAAAGGAAAGGGGGACACTTTAAAACTCAGTAAATTAAATGATGTAGCCAACCATTCAAAAGTCAGTGCAATAGGTAGGGCAAAAACCAGTAAAAAAGCATCTTGTCTTCGTTGCAATGACAAATACATCATCAGTGAAACACAAACAAGGGCCGGTAAAATAGACTTTTGTTCAAGGAGTAAGGCCATAAACCAAACCCCTTGGAACAAGGCAAAATTAATAATTGAGCGCAATGTCATCGCCGGAATGCACAAAGCGTGGTCTGCGGGCAACAAGATGAACCGTGCTTATCGCACGCGTTCTAAACGCCCCTTCGCAGTAGGCAAGGTAAAATAACCACAAACGATAGAAACGTTGATCAAACTTTACTTTATCTATTTCGGGCCAACTGGCAATAAAACGTTCACGCCAATCAGCAAGGGTTCGGGCATAATGCACTCCAATATCTTTTACACTGTGTACGACCATGTCCGTTTTCAGCTTTATTTGTTTGTTCATCTCGTCTAAACACGGCAAACAACCACCTGGGAAGATATACTGCTGAATAAAGTCAGAATTTTTTAGATAATGTTTGTAGCGTTGGTCGGCAATGGTAATCGCTTGAATTAACATAGCGCCGTTTTCTTTTAACAGTGATTGGCACTTAGCGAAAAAGCCTGGTAAATACTCATGACCCACTGCTTCAATCATTTCTATGGAGACAAGCTTATCGTAACGCCCTTCAAGCAAACGGTAATCTTGTTTGAGTAACGTAATTTTACTTTCTAAGTTTAGCTGTTGAATTTTCTCAGCCACATAAGCGTGTTGTTCATCAGAAATCGTCGTAGTTGTCACATGGCAATCGTAATGGGTGGCAGCATATATTGCAAATGCGCCCCACCCTGTACCAATTTCAATTACCTTGTCGCCCGCTTGCAAATCAACTTGCTCGCAAATAAGCGCTAGCTTGTGCGACTGGGCTTGCTCTAGTGTTGCTTTTTGGGATGGGTAGACAGCGCAAGAATAAAGCATTTCGTCACTTAGAAAAGAGCTATACAAATCATTGCCTAAGTCATAATGAGCAGCAATATTCTTTTTTGAACCACTTGATGAGTTCTTATTTTTTAAATGATTAATGCGATGCGCTAAGCCACTTAAAAAGGCAAATTTTTTCTCAAACGCGTCAAGCTGATCTTGATTTAATGCAAATATTTCAATCAGCTGTGTTAGATTATCGCACTCCCAATAACCTAGAATATACGCTTCCCCAGCCCCTACACTACCGGATAATGCAAACAGCTTATACATTGCAGGATCTTTGACAGTCACGGTCACATTTAAAGAGCTACTTGGGTTACCGAATTGAATACGTTCATTTTCTTCAACAAGTGTGATGCAACCAATATTGATACTATTAAAAGCACCGGTTACAAGCTTTTTGTAGATTTTTGTTAACCAACTCGTTGTATGAGTCTGTGTTAAGTTTGATACCTTTTCCATCACATCACCTAGTTTGTTTCTCTTGCTTGCCCGAGTGACCAATAAAAGGCACACGTTTACAAAACAACTTCAGCGCATGAATATAAATCCCCTTGAAAATACTAAGGGTCATCGCTGGGAAACGTTTAAGTACAGCACTTACTTGTTGTTTAGTAAGCGGCTGCCTTTGCAGTCTCAATGTTGCATCGAACAAGAGTTTTTCGTCTTTTTTATTTTCAATATGAATCATGGTGTTATCAGAACTTTGTCTGACACTCCAATGATAGTTCATATCTAAGTTCATGAAAGGTGATACGGAGAAAACCTTTTTAAAGTTCACTTTTTTTTGCAGGGGTACGACATAATAATGACGTTCATTCCAAGGGGTATTACTTACCTCAGCAAGCATGTGACTAAATTCGCCATTCGGTGTCTGATAAAAGAAAAAGTTTACAGGGCTAAAATAAATTCCGAAGCAGCGCATTTGCCCAAGCATGAAAACATGACTGAATGTTTGCGTGACACCGAGCTGTGCGATTTTATCGAGTGCTCGCTGTTTTACAGGTAATTGCATGTCAGTTTGATAGTTAAAATAGTCGCTTTGATTGAACTTCAGCGCTTTAAAACCATCACAGCCGAGCCAAGGATGAATACCGTTCAATTCTTCAGGCCGTGATAAATCAACCCACATCATATAAAGTGGGTATTTGAAGTGGTGCTCCTTCACCGCAAATCGTCGGTGACGAATATCACCGACATAAATTGCGCTATTCAAACTCTACTCCGAGCTGCTTTGCGACATTTACAGCACTTCTAACACCATCTTCATGGAAGCCGTTATACCAATAGGCACCACAAAAATAACTGTTATTTTTTCCGTCTATGAGTGACTTTTTCTTTTGGGCCGCAATAGATTGTTTATTAAAAACAGGGTGATGATATGTAAACTCTCTGAGGATTTTATCTTTACTGATCCCTTCAAGGTGGTTCAACGTGACACAAAATTGCGTATCACTTTTGATGCCCTGTAATATATTCATTTGATATGTTACTACAGCCGCTTTATCCGTGTTGTCATTCAGTAAGTAATTCCAACTGGCCCAAGCAGCTTTACGTTTAGGTAAGAGCGCCGTGTCTGTATGTAGCACCACTGAATTAGCTGTATATGGCATTGCAGCTAGCACTGCTTTTTCATCTTCACTTGGGTCTAGTAATAATTTGAGGGCTTGATCTGAATGACAGGCAAACACCACTTTATCAAAGGTTTCAGTATGACCATCGTCAAAATGAATATGAGCACAGTCTTCAGTGCGTGAAACCGAGCTAATGTTGCTGTTCAAACGAATTTTTTCCGCAAAACCTTGTATCATAGGTTTAATATACTCGCGCGATCCACCTGGTATTACGTACCACTGTGGGCGATTAGTAATGTCCAATAAACCATGGTTATAGAAGAACTTAACAAAAAACTCAACGCCTACTTGGGTCATCTCTTTTATGCTAGTCGACCAAATAGCCGCGCCCATCGGTAAAATGTAATGTAAGCGGAAAAATTCATCAAAATTGTGCTCATCTAAAAGCTCGCCCAGCGTTTGATTTTCTGTATAAGTTTGTTTGGCATGCAGCGCTTTACAGACATCATTGAAGCGAACAATATCTTTCAATAACTTCCAAAATTTAGGGCGGAAAATATTGCGCTTTTGAGCAAATAAACTGAAAAAAGTATGACCATTATACTCAAAGCCCGTGCCTTCATTATGCACACTAAAACTCATTTGTGTCTTTTGTCGATCGACACCTAAACGGTCTAATAACTTTTCAAAATACGGGTATGTTCTGTCGTTAAATACAATAAACCCCGTATCAACAGCATATTCAACGCCACCGAGGTTAACATCGATGGTTGCAGTATGGCCGCCTATGTAATCGTTTTTCTCAAATACAGTTACATCGTAATGTTTATGCAGTAGGTGTGCGCAGCTTAATCCCGCTATGCCAGACCCAATTACAGCCACTTTTTTCAACGTGATAATCCTTTTGCAAGCTTCAACCATAATGGCATTGGAAGCATTCTTAAAAATTTTAAAATGAAGGTAAAACGATGGGGGAAATGCACTTCTTTGCGCCTTTTCTTAACCCCTTTGTAAATATAATTTGCAGCCTGTTCAGCCGTTACAGCCATAGGCATTGGGAAGTCATTTTTATCTGTTAATGGCGTTTTCACAAAACCAGGGTGAACAAGAGTGACATCTACATCAGTTAAATCCACCGCGAGGCTATTGGCTAAATAACTCACTCCGGCTTTGGAAGCTCCATATGCTTGACTGCGAGGCAAAGGAAGATATGTCACACTGGAACTTACAATAACAAGCTGGCCACCAGATTTAATTCTTGGCAGCAATGCCTCTAAGCAATATCCCATACTCAGTAAGTTGGTGGTAACAACACGCTCAAACAAGCTGCTGTCAAAGTGACGTGCATCATCAATGTACTCACAATTACCTGCGTTTAAAATAACGCGGTCAAACTCGTTATAAGCAACTGTACTGGAGCGTATATCCTGTAAGTTTGTAGCATCAAATTGGCAGCTTTCGATGTGGCTATGTTGACTCAGCTTAGTAAGTTTCTCTGTATTTCTACCACAGGCAATAACGTTTTCTCCGTGCTCTGCGTATAGCCTAGCAAGTGCTTCACCAATCCCTGAGGTTGCTCCTGTAATTAAAGTAGTCATTATGCACTTGTCCTTTTATCAATATAACGTATTGCTGTACCAAGAAGCGGAATATGCCTATATAGGAGTGCGCCTACATCAAAGTAATCCTGATGATTAACTATTTTATCTCCCTCAAAAACTAAACGGCTGTGTCCCTCAACGGCAATGCTATTGCCATTATTTAGTTTTGGGTGGCGATAATGCATCGTCCAATAGATAAAGGCTTTATTATTGCTACTTTCAGTGTCTTTTATCGAAAACTGGCAAGACAACACATTTGCGTATAAATTTTCAAAGTAATGATGGAGTGACTCAAGACCGTTCACGGTATGCAGTGGATCAGTAAATTGGATATCTGGGTGATAGATATCATCAAGTAGCTGCACGTTATTTTTGTTCAGTGATTGGTAAATTTCAATAAACCTATCGAGAGTCACCTTATCCATATCACACCTTAAATGCGTTTAGCGCACGTTCTCGTGCAGCTTTATGATCAACAATTGCTGGCCAATAACTGCTAGACTTTCCTTGCTTAGCTAAATAATCATGAGGAAAGTGAATTTGCTTCGCAGGTATTTTTTCCAACTCTGGTAGATATTTACGAATAAATTCACCATCTGGATCAAAACGCTCACTTTGAGTAATTGGATTAAAAATACGGAAATAAGGTTGTGCGTCACATCCAGTGCTTGCTGCCCACTGCCAACCGCCATTATTTGAAGCCAAATCACCGTCAATCAAGTGCTTCATGAAAAAGCGCTCACCCTTTCGCCAATCAATAAGTAGGTGCTTTGTTAAAAAGCTCGCAACCACCATACGTAAACGGTTATGCATCCAGCCTGTTTGCACTAACTGGCGCATTGCAGCATCAACAAGAGGATAACCCGTTTTCCCCTCGCACCATGCTTTAAAGTCACTGTCGTCGTTACGCCACTCAACCGCATTATATTTGTCGTTAAAGTTTGCGTACTTGCTTAGGCGTGGATAAACCGATATGAGGTGTCGGTAAAATTCTCGCCAAATTAACTCATTGACCCAGCAAAACAAATTGCTTTTCGCACTTTTTAATATATCTGGGTGACGCTGTTGAATCAGCGCAAGAAGCTGATGAACACTAATAATACCTAACGCTAAATAAGGACTCAGACCTGATGTACCTTTAATGCTGGGGATATCTCGCTGCTCTTGATAAGAGGCAAGCTTTTCATCTATAAAGCGGGCGCAAACATGACTTAAGGTCTCATCATCAACGGGCCACTTTTGCGAGCTTCCATCTGACTTGAGTAATTTACTTTCTTGCCAGTCGATTTTGTCATGCATTTTAGGCGGCTCAGCAAAGTAGAAATGTGTATCTTGATACTCTTTAAGCCAAGCATTTTTAAATGGAGTATAAACCTTAAACATCTCACCACTTTGGTTTTTGATACTACCCGGGGGGGCAATCACATCACCATCATAAGTGTAAAATGAAACCCCAAGGCTGTCGGCTTTATCTACAAAGGCACGGTCACGCTCAACTTCATTTAGCTCATACTCGTTATTAACGTAAACATTTTTTACTGCATTTTCTTCGCAAAAATCGGCTAGTTTCTCAACGCAACCGGCATAGTCTCCAGCATCAATGAGATGCAACTTTATACCTTTAGTTGCTAATAACTCGCCTAAAAAGGCAAGCCTGCGTTTTAATAAATCTAGCTGAATATCAGCGACATCATGGGCTTGCCACTGCTTTTCAGTTATAAAAAATACAGCATGTCGGCAGCCATTCTCGATCGCTTGATACAGAGCGTCGTTATTAAAAAGGCGCAAATCGCGCCTAAACCAGAATAGTGTGTTCATTAAATTCCGTAGCGTAGTTTAAGTTCGTTCGGATAAGGGTCTAAGTACACTTGTTGACTTAGATATTCATTTGGATGAACTTTGAGGTGATGCTTTATCAGCGTTAATGGCACATACAGTGGCACTAACCCTTGCCGATACTCGTCTATTGCATCGCGTAACTCTTGCTTTTCAATCTTAGAGAGTGACTTTTTAAAGTAACCTTGCAAGTGCATAAGCGTGTTCGCATTATTTTTGCGAGAAGCAGGCTTTTTCAAAGCTGTCATCAAACCAAGGATGTAATCACTTGCTAATGCTTGAATGTCGTGACCATCAAATGTGCCCAGTAAATTGCCTAAATTACGGTATGCTTCGTAGTTGTGAGCCATCAAAAGATACTTATACTGAGCATGAAATTGGGTCAAACGATGCACGGTTAAAGGTTGTTCATTCAGCGTTTGCCAATGTTTGTAAGTGTATACACGCATAACGAAATTCTCTCGTAAATGCATGTCGTTCAAGCGCCCATTCTCTTCACATGGCAATAGTGGATTATGCGCCATTATTTGCTCAGCAAAAAAGCCCACACCTTCAGAGGTGTTACCTGTACCTTCTTCGTTGTAAATTTTGATACGCTCCATACCACAGCTAGGGCTTTTGGCGCAAAAAACAAAACCACTTAACTCAGCTGTTTGCTCTGTAGCAACTCGCTTTCCGTATTCTGTAAGTTTTGGTCCTACATCCCCCGTGCCGTCAGGGCGACAAACTTTAATTGTGTCACCCACTCTCACTTGGCGGATAGTTGGTCGTGGAATAGGTAATCCGACAGCCACTTCAGGGCAAAACTTCTTATACTCAACATGGTTAGCGAGCTCGTCCATACAAAAGTTAGATTTTTTATGACCACTATCAAAACGAACTTTATCGCCAGCAAGACAGGCACTAATACCTATTTTAATTGTTGATTGCAGCATAGGATCCCTAATAAATTAAATTACCAATTGGGTTAAGTAATTTGCTAATACCTTTGTTAAAATGCAGCGCACTACTTACCACTGTAAAACACAAACAGCCTTCAGCCGTTTTTGGTGTATGGTTATGGCGTCCATCCAACATCATAAAATCTCCTGGTACATAACTGCCATCTTCATCACTAAACTCACCATCAAGTAATAAGGTTAGCTCAAAACCTGTGTGAGTGTGCTCTGGAATTTCACCACCGGCGTCGATATGTAAAAGACTTGCTCTGAGCGCCCCATCATCCAATGCAATTCGTGAACGTGCTAATTTACCTATTTGCATAAAGCTACTGTGCCCAATGCGAGTTAGCGCTCTAGGTAAGGTGTACTCTCTTCCCTTCACCTCTACTTTGATAGCCGGTTGTTCATATACTTCATCAACACTCTCATCCGAGGTGATGTTGTCGAACATGATTTGATCAAAGCAAATGTCATCGTCGTTAACGACGTCTTCAAATGCAGTGTTTGCATTTTTAGCTTCAAGTGTAGCGAGTTGCTTTTGACAAACAGGACACATCTCAACATGAATAGCAACCGCGACACTTAGCGTAGCCGGCAAATTGCCCTCACTAAATTGCACTAATAATTCGTTGCTCGGATGATGCTTAATCATGTTGCTCTCCCATTTCGTTGCGTAACTTCTGCAAGGCTAGACGAAGTCGAGACTTCACCGTACCTACGGGAATGTTTAAATGCTCTGCAAGTTGCTCTTGTGACATATCTTGAAAATAAACGCCACGCACTACTTCACGTTGAGCTTGTGGTAAACGATCTAGATACTGTTTAATTTGCTTATCTTCAAGATGATCGCTGAACTCATGTTGCCCAGGCTCGGCTTCGTCAATGAGCGGCCAAATATCTTCACTAATACATTCTTCTTTGCTGCTTTTCATTTTTCTGAGCATATCGAAAGATGCATTTCGCATCACTGTGTATACCCACGTTGTCGCAGCACCTTTTTCTGGATGGTATAAGTGTGCCTTTCTCCAAACCGAAGTGAGCGTTTCCTGTACCAATTCCATAGCTTGAGCCTCAGAACCAAACTGTTTGATTCCAAAACGCTTTATTTTTGGCGAAAAATATTGGAAAAGAAAAGCAAATGCACGCTTGTCACGGGAAGTGGCAACAGCGAATAGCGAATCAGCAAGCTCTTTGCTCGGTGTCTCTGGCATGGCAGTAAATTGACCTGTTTTAGGTTTACAACCTGTTTGAAGTTGTTGACTTACCATTTTAATGTCATCCAATTATTGTCGTAAAAAGCAATACGCATTCAGACTGGGTTCGGATCATATTAATCAGTAAATTCTGTATTAATTAGAGTATGGAGGAAAGTGAGTAAGTTTTCAAAGTTAGATTCAAAGGCAAGTTGTTGTTTTTTAACTAGTGAAATAGGTAAAATTTCAAGCCAACGCGCAGCAACCCAAGCCAAATCATCGTAGTGTGGCGCTGGGTAGAGTGCAGATAAATCAGGCTGATTAGCAAACACTGAACGAAGCGTCTCGCTTAATAAAGCATTGTTCTGATCCAAAGGTGTTTTTTTATACCAAGCAGGCTCAATTATTGCTTCAACATCAGCATAACGAAGCATATTTTTGTCTTGGAATGGATTGTGAATTGTGACAGCAGTTTGTGCATAAACATCTATCAAGAGCTGACCGCTGTCGTCTTGATTGAAGTCATTAATTTGCATCAAACAACCTAGGTTAGGCAAGTTGAACTCAGTATCGTGCTGATAAGTACAAAGCACAAATCCCGTGTTATCTTTCGCGGCTTCTTTAACCATGTCAAGATAACGCTGCTCAAATATTCTAAGTTTAGTTGCCCCCTCTGGAAGAATAAAAACCGGTAGGGGAAAAATCGCACGCTTCATAAAGTCTACTATTCAAAATACCACATGCCTCTAATTACGTGCGCTTTTCATTTGCCGATCAATATTTCATGAAATCTTCATTTATGCCCAGTAAATTAAAAGTTGAACCATTGTGCAACGTTTCTAAATAATTCGATTGACGCGTACGCACTCAGTAAACTCAAAACGGGTGCAACCATAAGTAAAAATAAACTGATTTCACTACTCATTAGATGTTTCCTTACTGCTTATTTTCTACAACAGGTGCTTTAGCAATAACGGTTGATTTGTCATTTTCCTTAATAACCTCTTCGCTCATGTATTCATTGAGTAATTGCTGAGCATCAAATTCAATACTGTTTGTCACATTTTGTTTAAGCTCATTACTCGCTTGTTGAACATAACTTTTTAGCGATTGAGTAATTGTGTTACTAATATCTAATTCAAAGTCAGTCGCACTTGCTTGAGTAGACCCTAATACAAGTAACGCAGCTGTCGTAAGTTTAAGTGAGTTATTCATAATGATATTCCTTGTCTCTTTAAGTAATTAGTCGTAACTACTTAATCAAAGGTTGTGCCAGCATGAAAATATTTTACAACCACTTAATTTTTAAAGACTTTTAATTAATTTTATTTTTTCACCCTATTCAGTATTGGTTAATAAAACCAATCACCTTAATATTTTTGACTAACTATTAGCGAAAAAATAAACGTTGATATGTTCAGCGTACACTTGTACACTGAAATTGTTTTTTACAATCACTTTTAGAGAGTTTATGACTGTTCAGTTACCCTACTCACGTCAAGAAGAACAACTCAATGTACTCACTCATAGCTTGGGCGTGTTATTTGCTTTTTACGTACTGTGGGATTTGATTTCGCAATCAAAAGCTGTGTCAGCAACAGTCAGTGCGATTGTTTATGGTTCAAGTTTGCTGGTGCTTTTTATGGCATCAACACTTTACCATGCAAGTACCAAAGCGCGTTTGCGTGCCATCTATAAAAAATGTGATCATTGCGCTATTTATTTACTAATTGCTGGCACTTACACACCATATCTCGTCATATCATTATCGGGAATGTGGGCAATTGCAGCGCTGGTATTTATTTGGAGTTTAGCAATAGGCGGGGTCATTTATAAATTGGCGGTAAAAAATGGCAATAAAAAAGTATCACTCGCAACCTACTTATTAATGGGTTGGTTTGCCCTAGCCCTTGTCTACCCCCTGTACTTAAATTTAGATCACAGCGCCTTGTGGTGGTTATTAGCAGGAGGCATTGCTTACAGTCTTGGTACTTTTTTTTACAGTGCTAAAACACGCCACTATAGCCATGCTATTTGGCACGTATTTGTACTTGTTGGGTGTGTATGTCACTACCTATCAATCAGTTTATATGTTTTTTAATCCCATTGGTGTAAACGCATATTGATTTTAGCTTTATTAAAGCTCACCCCTTCACTGATTAATTTTTGCCGTTGTTCAAGGTGTTTACTCGTCCCTTCTGGAAAAGAGATTTTACCTTGGCTATTCACAACGCGATGCCATGGAATAATTGAATCACTAGGCATTTCTTTTAATAAGCGGCCAACCAGTCTGGCATTTTGCGGGTAACCCGCAAGCGTAGCAACTTGCCCATAACTTGCTACTTTACCTGAAGGAATAGAGGCTATTATTGTAAAAATTAACTCTTCTTTAGTTGCCTGTTGCATAGGCTTGCTCCGTATATTCTTTACTTACCTCACTAAAGGCTTGCCAAATTGATCTTGCAACTGGACCATGATGCACTGAATGTTGCCTAAACACGCGAATTTCTGCGCCAAACTGGTGCTCTCTATCCGTAATTTTTATTTGCTGTAACAAACCTGATTCTATTTCAGCCTGACAATGTTGCAGACTTATCATTGCCCAGCCAGCACCAGAGAGTAAAAACGACTTAACACTGGTAATATCATCTATTTTCATTAAAGCTGAGCCAAGGTTGTAAGATAGCCTGTCAGAGTCAAAACTCAGATCACTTTCAAACATAGCCAGACATGGGTAATTTTGTATCTCGGCAAAACTAATCTCTCTTGGCACGACATGAGGAGCACTGACAATACCAATATCAAACTTACCTATCGGTAAACTTTCGAGATCCCCTGTTGCATGAAACAAATCAAACCATGGCCCAATACCTAAATCTGCCTGCAAGCTATTGACTTGCTCTAAAGACACAAATCGTTTTCCTGAAGAAATACTAAACTCAGTACTTGCAAAGCACTTAAAGGTTTCGCTTATCACTTGATTATAACTATGCTGATGACACAGTTGCTCGTAGCAAATTCTATAACTGGCTTCATTACCCAGCGCAAGTTCTTTTGCTAAAGAAGCCAACTCACTGTTTGCATTGAGTAATTGGCGTGCTTCACGATAAAAAATGCGCCCTTTCTCTGTTAAACCTAAGCGATACTGATTTCGGTCTAACAGTTCAAAACCAAGCTCCGACTCAAGCTTCTTTATAGCAAGCGTCAATGCAGGTTGTGTTTTGTGTAATGCCACAGCTGCTTGGCTTAAACTAGAGCTTTGCACGATTGCATCTAAAATTGTTAATTGATTTAAATTCATTAATCGCCAAAACCATTAAAAAAACTAATGATGTTTCTAAAATTTAATAATTTTTATTTTATATCTTTGCAGCGTATCCTGCATCAAATTTATGCTTTCATATCTATGGAGAAGACAATGAGATTGGCATCCGCCGTATTAATGAGCAGCGTGTTTTTGTTACTTACGGCATGTACAGAGCAAGCAGCACAAAGTGACGTTGAACAAGTTGTTCGCCCAGTTAAACTTTTCAATATAAACAGTAACTCAGATCAAGCAATCCGCAGCTTTCCAGCTGAAGTTGTGGCTAACCAAGGCTCTTATCTCGCTTTTAGAGTTAACGGAGAGTTACTTGAGTTTCCAGCACTTGCAGGTCAACATGTTGAAAAAGGAGAGCTTTTAGCCAAACTCGATCCAGAAGATTTCGAACTTCAGTATGAAGAGCGTAAAGCACGTTTTGAACTTGCTGAATCGCAACTTGAACGTGTACAGAAATTATTTGACCGCTCCATTGCCAGCCAGTCAGAGTTAGATCAGGCCATTGCCAATAAACAAGTGGCAGAATCTGCAATGAAAATTGCCAAAACCAACCTAGATAACAGTGAATTACGCGCTCCATTTGCAGGCACTGTCGCAAAAGTATTTGTGAAAAACTTTGAGAATATCCAAGCTAAACAAAATATTTTACGACTTGAAACCCGCGACTTAATGGATGTGGTTATCCAAATACCTGAAAAGCTTATCGCTCGTATAGACAAAGACGTGCAATACCAACCAGAAGTCGTCTTTGATGGTTATCCAGATAAATCTTATCAGCTGACAATAAAAGAGTTTGATACCCAAGCCGACCCGACAACGCTGACCTATAAAGTGGTATTTTCGTTACCTGTGCCAGAAGATTTTAACCTACTTGCAGGTATGACAGGTCGTGTGGATATTGATTTAAGCAAAATCACTAGCTCACAATCAGCCTACACATTACTGCCAGTTGAAGCGGTTTTCTCTGAGCCTACAGAGCCTGAAGGAAAGAATAGTTATGTATGGGTTTTTGATGAAAATAGCGGCCAAGTACATAAACAAGCTGTTAAAGTCGGGCAATTACACCGCGATGGAATTGAAGTGCTTTCGGGCATTGAAAAAGGCCAAACAGTTGTCGCGGCTGGCGTACACTTTTTAGAAGAAGGTATGAAAGTTCGTCCATGGCAAAAAGAGCGAGGCTTATAATGAGTTTTGCAGCACTGGCCATTGAACGTAAAGTCGTAAGCTGGATGTTTGCCCTGTTTCTGCTAATTGGTGGCACAGTGGCATATTTTGGTTTAGGACAGCTTGAAGACCCTGAGTTTACCTTAAAAAAAGCGATGGTGATCACCCTATACCCAGGGGCCTCTCCCCAGCAAGTTGAAGAAGAGGTCACCTTCCCTATAGAAAATGCCATTCAACAACTCCCCTATGTTGATTATGTAACAAGTATTTCATCTCCTGGTAAGTCGCAAATAACCGTTGAGATGAAAAGTAATTATCGCAAACAAGACCTACGTCAAATTTGGGATGAACTACGCCGAAAAATTAATGATCAAGCATCGTCAATGCCTTCAGGGGTATACCCAAGCAAAATCATGGATGATTTTGGGGATGTATACGGTGTGATGTACGCCGTAACCGGTGACGGCTATTCTTATGATGAACTCAAAGATTACGTTGATTATTTAAAACGCGAACTTGTACTAGTCGAGGGTGTAAGCAAAGTGACCGTAGGCGGTGAGCAACAAGCCCAAGTGATGGTCGAAATCTCTACGCGTAAACTTGCCCAACTCGGCATTTCACCAAACCGTATTTATCAACTGTTACAGACTCAAAATAGCGTCTCTAATGCGGGTAAAGTACGTGTCGGTGATGAATCAATTCGCTTACACCCAACAGGTGAATTTAAAGATGTTAAAGAGCTTGAAAACCTGCTTATTTCAAAGCCAGGTGAAAACGAGCTTATTTACCTAGGTGATGTAGCAACCGTGTTTCGCGAATATGCCGAAGTCCCCACCAACATCATTCGCTACAATCAACAACAGGCTTTATTGGTAGGCGTGTCTTTCAGCTCAGGTGTAAACGTTGTTGATGTAGGCATGAACATTGATGAGCACTTAGCTTCACTAGAATACCAACGCCCCCATGGTATGGAAATTAACAGTGTATATAATCAACCTGCTGAAGTTGAAAAGTCTGTCAGTGGCTTTATTATCAGCTTACTTGAAGCTGTTGCCATTGTAATTGTCGTGCTGCTGCTCTTTATGGGCTTTAAAAGTGGTGTGTTAATTGGCGTTATTTTGCTTTTGACCGTGCTAGGTACTTTCATATTCATGAAGTTATTTGCCATCGATTTGCAGCGTATTTCACTAGGTGCGTTAATCATTGCACTCGGTATGTTGGTTGATAATGCAATTGTTGTCACCGAAGGCATACTCATCAACCTAAAACGCGGACAAACAAAACTACAAGCCGCAACCAATATTGTTAATCAAACAAAATGGCCTTTGTTAGGTGCAACGGTTATTGCTATCACTGCATTTGCTCCGATTGGTTTGAGCTCAGATGCAAGTGGTGAATTTGCCGGAAGCCTTTTCTGGGTGCTCTTTATTTCATTATTACTCAGTTGGATTACCGCAATTACCCTCACTCCTTTCTTTGCTGACTTAATGTTTAAGCAAGCCAAAGAGAAAGAACCGCACCATGACGAAGACCCCTACCAAGGTGTTATTTTTAACGTTTATAAGGGTGTTCTTCATACCTCTATGCGTTATCGGAAAACCACCCTTTTATTGATGGTTGTGATGTTAGTAAGTGCGGTGTTTGGTTTTAAGTTTATAAAGCAATCATTCTTCCCAGCATCAAACACACCGATGTTTTATGTTGATTACTGGCAAACACAAGGTGCTGATATACGCAGTACGATAGACGGTGTTGCTAAGCTTGAAAAATTCTTACAAGCAGACCCGCTAGTTGAAGAAATCACCACCACGGTAGGCCAAGGTGCACCGCGCTTCATGTTGACCTACGCACCAGAAAAATCATACCCAGCCTATGGGCAATTGATTATTCGCGTAACAGATCGAGAAGCCGTTACAACCATGATCGAGAAGGTGCGAGATTATCAACACAAACATGTGCTTGACGCTCAACTAAAGGTTAAGCGCATGGAAATTGGCCCGTCGACTGATGCTAAAATTGAAGCGCGTTTTTCGGGTGCTGATCCTGTCATACTTCGTCAATTGGCTAAGCAGGCTAAAGATATACTGCATCAAGATGCAGGTGCATTTAATATTCGTGATGATTGGCGAGCACGTTCGAAACTTATCCGCCCACAGTTTAACGAGCAAAAAGCGCGTCGCTTGGGTATTGCAAAATCTGATCTAGACCAGCTACTACTCACCAGTTTATCAGGCAAGCAAGTTGGTGTTTATAAAGATGGCACACAAATGCTACCTATCATTGCTCGCTCACCTGCGGAAGAGCGTTTAAACGTTGAGAGCTTACGTGACTTACAAATTTACAGCCCTGTACTAGGTGTATTTGTACCAGTGACACAGGTGGTTGATGACTTTGTGGTTGAGTGGGAAGACAGCCTCATCATGCGTCGCGATCGCAAACGAACTATTACAGTCATGGCTGATCATGATGTTATTGGCGATGAAACCCCAGCCAAGCTGTTCGCCCGTGTCCGTAAAGATATAGAAGCTATTGATTTACCACGTGGTTATGAGCTGCAATGGGGTGGTGAATATGAATCATCAACAGACGCCCAAAAAGCAATCTTTGGCTCATTGCCGCTTGGCTATCTAGCTATGTTTGCCATTACTGTATTGTTATTCAACTCAGTGAAGCAGCCTCTCGTAATTTGGGCAACCGTGCCGCTTGCCATTGTTGGTGTGAGCGCAGGCTTATTGCTAATGAATGCGGCTTTTAGCTTTATGGCTCTACTGGGCTTACTCAGCTTAAGCGGTATGTTAATTAAAAATGGTATCGTCTTGGTTGATCAAATAAATATTGAACTAGATAGTGGCAAAGAACCATACAAAGCGGTATTCGATTCAGGCGTGAGTCGTGTTCGTCCTGTTGCTATGGCTGCGATCACCACCATTTTAGGGATGATCCCACTGTTATTTGATGTATTCTTCCAATCAATGGCAGTAACCATTATGTTTGGTCTAGGTTTTGCGACAGTACTTACGCTTATCGTCGTGCCTGTTCTATACACTATGCTGTTCAAAATCAAGGTGCCTAAACAGCGTCATAGCAGCTAAATACGCTTGCTTAAGGTATCCCTTGAAAAGTTATTTTCAAGGGATACACTAAAAACTAATGGTATTTATAGCCAATTAACTGCTCTATACGATAAGCAATCGCTATTAATTCTTTCTCACTTAATGAGCCACCTGTAACAGATAGCCCAACTGGCATATGGTGCACTTTCCCTATTGGGAGAGTTAAGTGAGGGTATCCCGAAACAGCAGGAAAACTAGAAAAGCTGCCAGTAAAGTGATCACCATTAATGCGGTCTATCGACCAAGCGGGCGTTAAAGTAACGGTAATAATGGCATCGAGGTCATGCTCCTTGAGCATTTTATCTAGGCCGTCTTCTCTGGTCGCTTGGTGAACATTTTGCAATGCTTTTATGTAACTTGGGTCAGTCAACTTGGCTTTTTTCTGAGACTTCTCAAAGATCTCTTGTTGAAAATAAGGCATTTCGAGGGCTGCGTGTGTTTGATTAAATTCGATTAATTTTTTCAGTGTCAGTGTATTGTACTCGTTTGGTAATTGAGCGAGGTAGTCGTTTAACGTCGCTTTGAATTCATACAGCAATACATCATAGCTATCTTGATAAAAATTAGCATAAGGCTCTGTCGATAACCCCTCCACTAATACCGCTCCCTCTTTTTCAAGTACTTTTTTAGTCTTATTGAAAAGTAACTCAACGTGCTCATGAGCGAGTGGCGCAGCATAAAGCACGCCTAAGCGTTTTCCTTTTAGAAAATGTTTTGAAGTTTCAGGCATATAGTCATCGTTCATACGCTCTTTGGCTATTTTTGTTGCAGCGTCTTTATCATCAACACCTTGCATCACTGAAAGTAAAATAGCCGCATCAACCACAGAGCGAGTCATAGGGCCTGCGGTATCTTGCGTATGTGAAATTGGCACAATACCAGTGCGACTTAACAAACCCACTGTGGGCTTGATACCAACAATCCCATTTGCAGAAGACGGACAAGTAATTGAGCCATTGGTTTCAGTGCCAATCGCTGCAACACTTAAAAATGCCGCAACAGCTGCACCAGAGCCAGAACTAGAACCACATGTAGAGCGATTTAAATCATGTGGGTTACGGGTTTGGCCACCAATCGCGCTCCACCCAGATGATGAACGCTCTGAGCGCATATTAGCCCATTCGCTTAAGTTTGTTTTACCTAAAATAATGGCACCTGCATTTCTAAGCTTGGCGATAATCGGCGCATCTCTATGTGTCAAGTTATCTTTTAATGCCAACGAGCCTGCCGTTGTCGCCATCTCTTTAGTTTCAATGTTATCTTTTATTAACAGAGGTATGCCGTGTAGAGGACCACGTATTTTCCCTTTACTTAACTCTTCATCCAGTTGCTTTGCAATACCTAAAGCGTTTGGATTCATTGCAATCACTGCATTGAGTTGCGGATTAAGTGTCTCTACTTGTTGAATAAAAAATTGTGTTAATTCAGTTGAAGTTAGCTGATTAGCTTTCATCGCTTGAATGAGTTGTGGAATAGTACTTTGCTGAACAATTTCTTTTATCGCTTGAGACCTTTGCTCTGTAACGGGTGTGTTTTCGTTTGCAGATAATTTAAAACTCAAACACATTGTCATTAAAGATAAGCCTAATGTTAACTTAATGAGCATACGCCTAACCTTGTTTTTTCCTATATACATTTTTTACCCCTTTTTATAATTTTTATAGGGTTGTTCTTAGCAATTACTGCTGCATTGTTCTACTTTCATGCAAGAGCAATCTGCAACTTTTAACGCAGTGAGTGTAAAATTAACCCTCTAAAATGATTAAGTATTTTTGCAGATTAGTATCAGTACCGATTTATAGTCTACCCTGATTAGAATGAAGGGCGCTAGTTTTTAGGCTTTAAATATCGAAAAGTAAATAACGAATGGGTGTGGGCTGTTATATTAAAATATGCTGAATTGGGGCAATGCTAGAAACACCCAGCATTGCTCCATTTTTAGTAGGCTTAAACCTTAAAGAAACTTATAAGTTTAACCATAGCTTGTGTTTGATTTTCGAGTAGTCGCGTTTGTTTGCTGATATCACTTAAGCTCGATGCGTTATCATCCGCAAGCGCCTTTATTTTCACAACATTCGCATCGACTTCTGCGGCAACAGATGACTGCTCTTCAGCCCCCACCGCAACTTGATTATTGGCCTCGACGATATCGTTAATCGAATACACAATTTTCTCAAGTGATGCGGTCGAATCATTTGTTAAAGCTGCAACCATTTGCCCTTTTTCATTTGATGTTTTCATAACATCAACGACATTGTCAGCACCAAGCTTGATTGCTTCGATAATGTTGGTGATCTCGCTAATAGAGTCTTGAGTGCGCTGTGCAAGTGTGCGTACCTCGTCAGCAACTACCGCAAAACCGCGCCCTTGCTCACCGGCACGGGCCGCTTCAATGGCTGCATTCAAGGCAAGTAGATTGGTTTGATCTGCTATATTGCGGATCACATCTAATATCCCTTCAATGTTAGCTGTATTTGAGCTTAAACTTGTGACTACTTCCATCGCATTTAATAACGCATCCGCAAGCTCACTCATTGCAACATCGGTTTGGCCAACCACAGCTTTAGACTGTTCTACGCCCTCTTCTGCATTGTGGCTTGTTTGTGAAGCCCCACTTGCACTTTGTGCAATTTGTAACGCAGCGGCAGCCATTTCGTTTATAGCAGTTGCGACCATGTCTGTTTCAAGTTGCTGTTGAGAAACAGAATCTGTTGCGCCCGATACTGAATTTGTTATTTGGCAACTTGATGCTTCTATTTCTTTGGTAACTTGAACAACTTGATCAACAACATTACGTAACGCATTCGCCGATTCGCTCAACGCGGTATTTAACTGGCTAAACTCATCGCTGCCTGTAACCTGAATAGTTTGGCTCAGATCCCCCTTCGCTATATGAGATGCAAAATCAATAGACAGATTTAACGGCCCCATAATGCTGCGAATAATCCACCAGCCAACAGATATCGCAATGGCAAACGCAATCATAACAACAATAGCCATTATCAACTGCACGGCGTTTTCTCGCTCACTGGCAATCACTTGTTCTTCTTCAACAAGTTTTGATGCTGCCTCTGAAGCGCTGTTAGCAACGCGTAGCATATCAGCTTGAATAGTGTTTAATTCATCGTAAGTAGCAACTGTCGATTTAAACACTTGATAATAATGAGCTATATCATCCAATAAATCATTGAGTAAGGCTTGTGTACTGGCAGCAAGCATTATTTTCTTTAGACTATTAACATTACTTTTAAGTTGGCTAATTTGATTAGAAATATCGCTCTCTAGTTGCTTAGTAGGCGCAGTATTATAACGCCACACATTGACACGAATTTCTGCAAAATCATCCCGTACTTGCTTGGCTTTTAAAAAACGACCAAACTCCGAAAAATCTGATTGATGAGTTGAAAAGTATTGCTCAATACTGTTTAGCGTCTCGTCTATGCCATTGATGACAGAATGAGCTGCTTGATTAACCTCATCGCGAGCATTGATTTGTTTTTTCTTAGCAGATACGAAACGTTCAAACAATTGCGTGAAATCGTTAATTCCCTGTTTTATTGTATTGACTTGAGTCACACTCTGCTCAACTGCCATTTGACTTTTAGCCGCATTCAATGTGCTAATTGCTTCTTGCGCTTCGTTCAATACTTTTTTGGTGAAATCAGGGTTTTCCTGAATCATATAATCAGCTTGAGCCAATCGTGATGTATATAAACTTGCATCAGCAAATGTGAGATTTAACATTATGTCTGTTTGTGTTGCTTGAGATTTTAATGAAAATGAAGCGTACACACCCAACCCCAACATTAAAAACAACACAGCGGCAAACATTGCATAAAGTTTTTGTTTAATAGTCAATTTTTCGTATCCATTAATAAATTCAGTACGAAAAAGATTATAGACAAAGATTGATAAAAAAATGACAAAAATTTCAATAAAACTATGTTTTTATTAGAAAATAGCCTAAATAAGGAACACACATATTAACCAGCAGCAAACCCTTTATTTATAAAAACCATATAATCGCTTCCAGCTAAATTCCCCCCATAAAACCAAGCAACTGATAACAATGCTCTTTTGGATGCTCTCGCTCTGAGAGGTTTATTTTTAATTCGAAAATCGAGTGTCTAATAAGAAATTATGACCATAATATTTACTTTTTTGAAATTTATGTTAAAAATTAACAGGTGAATATAAAAACAATGTTACTTAGTATCGCTTTTTTTTTCACAGACAGGCATAGTCTGTAGTTATGCCTAAAATCGTTACCGTGCAACAAAGTAAATATAATAAAAATCAAAGGACTATAAACATGTCGGCATCTCAGAACAACATAACTACTTACTGTAATAAACGCACCAAGCTCAGCCTTGCCATTTCTACCGCTCTATTGAGCCTAAGCTCATTGTCTGTTTTTGCGCAAAATGCGCCACAAAATGACAGCGATGTCACTAATGAAAAAGATGAGCAAATGGAAGTAATAGAGGTTTCTGGTATTAAGGGAAGCATTTATAGTGCGCAAAACCTTAAACGTTACGCAGACACGGTTAAAGATGTCATAACCGCATCGGATATTGGCGCGCTACCTGACAAATCGGTTACAGAAGCATTACAGCGTGTTCCCGGTGTGACCATCGAGCGATTTGCGTCTTCAGACGATCCTAAACATTATGCTGATGAAGGAACTGGCGTACTTGTTCGTGGCCTAGACCGTGTTCGTTCTGAGGTCAATGGCAGAGATGCGTTTAGCGCGAACTCTTCTGGCGGGCTAAGCTATGAAGACTTTCCTGCGGAGTTTTTAGGCGCAGTGGAAGTTGTAAAAAACCAAACCGCCGACCTAACAGCAGGTGGTGTTGCAGGAACCGTAAACCTCATTACAAGAAAACCTTTTGATTCTACAGATCAGTTAATATCATTTAATGCCAAAGCAAATTATGGCGATTTTAGAGAAGAAACCACGCCCTCTTTCTCTGCGCTATTTTCAGATAACTGGGAAACACAAGCAGGTAAATTTGGTTTCTTAATTGCGGTTTCATCGAGTGAATATAAAACCCGTGGTGACGGTGTTGGCTTAGGAAACTACCACTCTCGTGGTGACTCATTTGTACCTACTCTTGACCAGTGGGGGGGTATTACGGGGGTTGATCCAAATTCACCCGTAGATGGCCCTGCACTGCCAGGACAACCTACTGGTAGCACGTGGCATGTACCGGTAGCTATTCATATGAGCACAGCAGAAAATGATCGCAAAAGAAAAGGCTTAACAACCTCTTTTCAATGGGCAAATAGTGATGACACAATTATTGCAACCGTTGAGCATATTCGTTCAAAAGCTTCTTTAGAATGGAATGAAAGACAATTGGGTCAGGCCGCACAAGGTTTTAAAGGCTTCATGGGGTCTTCTCAAAACTGGCAAGATGATAGCGAGAATGGCTACCCGCTCACGGTAGACGATAACTTTGTTACGTCGGGAGTTGTACTTGGTGTTAGCCCTGAAACCCCATTCTTTTACCGTAGTCGCTGGAACCATAATGAAAATACCGTTGAAGACACTTCATTTAATTTAAAGCTCAAACCAACAGACAGATTAAGCATGGAGTTTGATTACCAGCACGTCGATTCTGAAAAAGTAGTCCATAACTACAGTATGTCGGCACAAACTCGAGGAAACCATGTTCATGCGGTACTTCCTTATTACCTTGATACACGAGGCTCAAGACCAAGCGTTGAATTTTTAAGTGATAATATTTTAACTGCGGGCTGGTCACCCAATGAAGATTGGGACGGACCCGTTCCGAATACTTTTCTAGGAAGTGGTATGGAGCAAGAAGAGCACAATACCGCTAAAGCAAACAGCTATAAATTAGATTTTAAATACGAACTTGATGGTAGCTTTACCAATGTGCAAGCTGGTGCCTACTACTCAGATAAAGACCTAACAGTACGCGATACTGCTTATGAAGGCTGGTCGGCAATCGGCACGCCATGGATACAAGCAGACCGAAATGCTGCAGCAGCTATTAACCGCCCCGAACTTTTCGAACGTGTTGATTTCTCAGACTATTATCATGGCCAAGTACTGCAAGGCGATGTGAATAGCTTTCTTTTCCCTAGTATGGATCTGGTAAAAAATTACGCTGACTCACTTCGTCAAGGCTGCCAAGATGGTTGGCATAATGCTACCAATAGCGCAGCCAATAACGGTGTTTGCAGTGGCACATATGTGCCTTATGAAGACAAACCTAACCGTGTTGAAGGTGCGTTTGCAGCTCATAATATTAGCTCAACCAATGAAAAACGTAGCGAGTTTTATGTGCGTGCAGACTTTGATTTTCTCGTTCAAGACCTACCTGTTGTGGGTAATGTAGGACTGCGTTACGTGAACTACCAATTAGAGTCAACCGGTGCATTTGTACAACCCATGGAAATAAAGCGTGGCGAGCCTGGCACCTCACTAAATGAAGTAATGCAACAACCTGAATATAAACGCTACTACGATATTGCAACTGGGGAGTCTACTTTAAGTACAGTCGAAGGCACTGATTACAGTACCGTTCTACCAAGTTTTAACTTTAGCGTGGCATTAACAGATGATGTGGTTATTCGTTTTGGTGCCTCCAAAGCACTTTACTTTCCTAACCTGATTGATACCCGAAATATAAACATCGTAAACCTTGATTATACTCGCCGCCTGCAAACCCCTGGCGCTGATTATGACGAAGTTAATAATCCTGTTGTAGCTTTGGATGATATTGAACTGACAGCCCTATCTGGTAACCCCAATTTAAAACCTGAAAAGTCAATCAATACAGACCTTTCTGCTGAGTGGTATTTTGCCCCTGCCGGTTACGTTACTGTTGGTTTATTCCATAAACGACTCGACGACATAATTCGCAGCCGTGCATTTGATTTAAATGCAAACTTCAATGGCGAAGACTATGCGATTTCGGCCTACGGACCAGCCAATACAGGTTCAGGTACTATTCGTGGTGCTGAATTCGCTTACTCTCAATTTTACGATATGCTGCCAGGTGCATGGAGCGGACTTGGTTTACAATTTAACTACACCTACATCGACCAAAACGGCTTAGAAGATCCCAATGAAGTATCGACCGGCACACTCGGGTTTGATGAAAACGGTAACCCCATCACTGACAACCGAAATACATTCCGTGTATTTAGTGGTTTGCCACTTCAAGGCTACTCAGACCAAAACATGAATATTGTCGGTATGTACGAGTACGAAAACATTTCGTTTCGTCTAGCTTATACTTGGCGCTCAGAATACCTGTTGACCTTAAGAGAGTCAGAAGAGTACGTGCCAGCCTATGTAAAACCAGCAGGCATGATGGATGCGAGTATTTACTACACGCTAAATGAACATTGGAAAATTGGTTTCGAAGCAAGTAATTTACTCGACACAGAAACTAAAACAGAATATCAAATGGACCAAGCAGGCACCCGCACAGATGCCCTAAGCTTTACGACTGATCGTATTTACGCACTTAGCGTACGAGCTACTTTTTAGTTAATGTTAGCCCATCTAGTATTGATTAGATGGGCTTTAGTAGTAAATGTCCACCTAGCTTTATTTGCCGCTAAAAAATAGTTAAAAATTTTTTAGTTAGTTCTGAATTCGAAGCTAAATACGCTTTATGTTATTAGTTATTTTTTAAGACTCAATGTGCCTACACGTTTAGTGCTACTGCGCTTTGTTTGCGTATTTTTTGCAGAATGAGTTTTCGTTTGTTTTGAGTCTGTGCGCGCTTTTTTTACGTACTTCGAAAAGTCGCGCTTTTTATCGTTTTCTGCGCGAGGTTTTGGCGAAGGTTTGGTTTGCTGTTTGTTTTCATCTATGGAACGTTCTTCAGTTTTACCTGAATTTGCAATGGAGTTATTAATTTCAGCCATTTCTTGTTCTGTCAGGTGACGCCATTGGCCTACTTTCAAGCCTTTTAACGTCACATTCATGATGCGCGTGCGTTTAAGAGTCACAACTTCATAGCCTAGGTATTCACACATGCGGCGAATTTGGCGGTTGAGCCCTTGTGTCAATACAATAGTGAATTGCTGAGGGCCAGTTTGTGTGACTTTACATTTCTTTGTCACCGTATCGAGGATGGGAATACCATTTGCCATTTTATTTACAAATTGGCGGTTTAACGGTTTATCAACGGTGACGACGTATTCTTTTTCGTGATTATTACCCGCGCGCAAAATCTTGTTAACGATGTCACCTTCGTTAGTTAGAAATATTAACCCTTCGGATGGGCGATCTAAACGACCAATAGGAAAAATTCGCTCAGGATAGTTTACTGCTTTTACAATATTACTTTGAATTTTACGTTCTGTGGTACAAGTTATCCCCACAGGTTTGTTGTAAGCGATATAAACAAGTTTAGGCTTTGCTTTGAGTGCTTTGCCATCGATAAGTACGTCGTCGGATTCACTGACTTTAACGCCCATTTCAGGTAAGTTACCGTTAACAGTTACGCGACCTTCTTCAATATATTTATCGGCCTCGCGACGTGAACAGAACCCTGTTTCACTGATAAATTTATTTAATCGCTTTAACTGTGTCATAACGTACTTCTATTAGAATTGTAAAGCCGCTAGTTTATACCAGAACGCTTAGGCAAACCAGACGCAATAGAGGCCGTCTAAAAAGCGGATTCATCAATAGCCACATCGGCGTTTTTTTGCAGCAATAAGGAATGCAGCCGCTCAAAATCGAGCTGATAGGCAGTATTATTTGAACCGCTGAGCAAAAATGCGTCAAAGGGAACCGTAGACCAATCTTCGATGTCTCTTATCCAATTGTAATCGTTTACGTTTTGATTGGTGATCACGCCTAATAAAAACTTTATAGAATTATTATTCGTCCAATATGAGTGACCATTGTGATGATCGACCAGACTTATTAATGCCCATGCCCCCATCATAAAATGCCCACCGGCACTTGCGGTTAATCGTCCTTGTTCAATCAGTCTTAAGTTATCATCAAGCCAGTCCATGCCACCAATAAAGTACTGTTTATTATTTTTCTCTTTAACAGCATCCAGTGCACCAAGCGCCATTAAGTCAGAAGCACACCAAATAACGTTTGTTTGAGGGTAGCGATGTAATAGCCTGCGCACTTTATCGGTAGCTTCAGTTTTGTTCCAATTAGCATACACCACCTGCTCTAGCTCAACTTGCTGATTTTTTAAAAAGTGCTTTAAGCCGTTACTACGTGTGTCAGATTCGGTGCCATAGTGGCCATTAATAGCAACAAAATGCGCTGTTTGACCTGCTTTTTGAGCACTGTCTAGCAGAGCTTTGCCAAGTTGTTCACCGGCTTTAAAGTTGTCGTGATACACTTCGCCTAACCAATATTTAAAATGCTGTTTTGGCTCACCGACTTGATCTCGCTCAGCCCCTAGAATAGTTTCTTCTAGGGTAATAAACTTAACTTTGTGTTTTTCTAACAAACTCATCGACTGCTCAGCGCCACCTGGATAGTTAATTAAGACAACATAATCAGGTGTCGCATTGTATTTGAGGTATTGCTTGAGTTCTTCCAGTTGAATATGGCGATTCGCCCCGCCATAGATAATATCCAAATCGACATTAGTTTGCTTTGCGGCCGCCTGCATTACGTCGGTCACTTTTTGCCAAAATGGTTCTTCTTTAATGGATGGATTTACAAATAACACATTAAATTGCTCGACTGCGCACAGTGGCATTGTGCATAACATTAGTAAGCTAATTATCCAAAACCGCATAACATCCCCGAACAATTTTCTTTAAGTTAAGTGTAGTACACACAATGCGACTATGACGATAATTTACGCCATACATATTCACATGGTCCATGCTTAAATAAACGTAAATATAAGGCACAAAAGCTCAGCTGAAGCACGGCAATAAAAACGCTAAGTAGCCAATAATCAATCCGATTAAAGGTAAGTACCCACGAAGGAAATACAACTCGAAAGCACAACAAAAAGATGACTGTTTGCATCAAGTATAAGGTCAATGACATACGACCTGCATTTTGTAAGACTGTAAATTTATTTTTATTATTTCCGACAAGCTTCACAATTAAATGAATATAAAGTAAAGCAGTACTAAGGGCTGCAAACCAGTTAAATGGTTCAGCTAAAGCATATGTTAAAACGCTTGTGCTAGGCTCAACTATTAACCTTAAAAGCGTAAATCCAACGGCAGCTGGTAAAATAAAGTTAAGCTGCTTTGTTGTTAAGCCGTTTACAAAAATGCCTTGTTTATAGAGTGCTACACCAATAAGCATAATACCCGCTGCCATCCATAATGTTATAAGCGGGAGCGCTATTAGCATCACAACAAACATAAGTATGTTACTCATAAACCCAGAAAAAAATGATGAATGCCAGTCTTGGTAAGCCTCTACAAAAGTATCTGATTCACGTGTTAAAGGGCTCATATCAGGTTCAATAAAAGCCAGTAAAAATGAAATGACTGCGCCAAGCGCTAAAAATCCAATGCCTTGTTTTAATTGTTGATTATAGGGTTGGTCAATAAACTTTAACGTTAACCAACCTGCACACGCATAAATTAATAAAATATCGCCAGCCCAAAGTAGAAGGCCATGTGCTAGACCAATAAAGGCAAGTATTTTTAAACGGTTATATTGTTTATCATGTAACTGAGGATGCTGCCGTTGAATAACTAAGCCTGCGCCAAATAACAGGCAAAAGAGTGTTCTGAATCGCCCATCAACAAAAATGAGATCGGCAGTATGAATTATATTATCAGATAAAGGTGGTTGTGTACTTGGCACGTATCCATATTCAAAAACACCGAAAAAATAGGCATTCATAAACATCAGGCCAAGTACCGCAATACCCCGTAAAACATCCATATTTATATTGCGCATAAATCACTTATAAGTTTTGCCGACAGCTATCACTCCAATTTACCGCATTTTCATAGATTTTGGGAAGATCTGCACTCTCAATATTAATATAAGCGACAGCTTGCTCTAATGCCCACCAACTGCCCGTTTCGTAAGCTTTAACAGTCTCAAGTATATAGTAAAGAATATTCTTTTCCTGCATCAATGCCGCATGGATATCCTCAGGAAAAGGTAGCCTATCAAGCAGCTTTTCCATCGGTTGGTCAAGTATAGCATCCAGCAAAGAAAACAAGCCCGTTAGAAACGCTTCGCCAGTGTGTTCTTTAGCGACTTGCAAGGCTATTAACTCACAAAAGCGTGCCCTAACAACACAAAGCCGAGTTAACTCGGCTGGTTTTGATTGCGCACTATGGGCGGTAATTATAAGACTTACAAACTTTTTCAGTCGTTCATTACCCAAATAAACAAGTGCCTGTTTCAAAGAACCTATCTTGCTTTTTATTGGAAATACGCCACTGTTGATCAGTCGCAACAGCTTATAGGCAAGCGCTGTATCAAGAGAAAACAAACCTGCCACTTCATTAATATCAGGTGAAGGTCGCATAACTTCGGCGTAAATCGACAATACTAAGGCGTAGTTATAGTTAATGTCTCGCTGTTGGATCATGGTTGGTTTTGCAAAAAAGTAGCCTTGAAAAAAATCAAAACCCATTTCATAGGCTTTTTTATAATCTTCTTCTGTTTCAAGCTTTTCAGCGAGTAGTTTTATTTTTTTGTGCTTTTTTAGCTTATTAACAACAGGAGAAATTTCTTCGAAAGGCGTTTGTTTTACATCAAACTTAATCAATCGTACTAATTTTAAAAAACGATCCCATTCTGGTTGATAAACGAAATCATCCAGAGCAAGCTTAAAGTTATTATGAAAAAGTTCACGACAAAAAGCGTAGTTTTCGTCTGTTGGCTCCATGGTTTCCAACAGTTCGATAACAACATCCTTATTAGGCAAAAAAGCGCATAAATCCAGTTTCAAAGACTCTGGACCAATATTAATTAACGCTTTTTTCCCCGATGTAATATGACGTGTACCTAAGTTGAGCTGGTTTTCCATAATGAGTCGCGCTGTCGCAGTACTCTCAGCAACATTCGGAAAACAGTTTTTTTCACTATCACGAAATAGTAACTCATAGGCGACAACTTGTTGACGACGATTAAAGACAGCTTGCCTAGCAACAAATACAGCCACTTTACCTACTTTTTATTTATTATGTAACACTAAGTAATTAATAGCTGAAATTGAAACAAAAGTCACCCTATTCCCAATAATAGTCCACTTTTTATTGATATAAGTTCGATAAATAATCTGAGGCGACTTGCTGCCAAGTAAAACGAGCACTTTTCGCTCGCTCGCAAATTGTACACCATAATTCAGAGTCTGTTTCTCTTAACGCTAATACCTCACTAAAACGATTAATGAGTGCACTACTTTGCTCGCTAAGATTAGCACCTTCAAAACTAAAACCATTTTCTGAATCAACGACCGTATCTTTAAGCCCACCCACACTATGAACAAGGCATGGTTGGCCTGCTCGCATCGCTAGCATCTGGCTTATACCACATGGTTCAAACGAACTAGGCATTAAAAATAAATCGCCTAACTGGTATAGGTATTCGCCTGTTAAGTGTGCGTACCCTTTTAAATATAATAAGTTAGTATTTCGCGCCATCGCCGCGGTCATTAATTGCTCAAGCGAGTCATCACCCGAGCCCAATATAATCATATAGCCATGGTATGTGCTTAAACGAGCACACAATTCATCAATAACAGGATGTTGATTAAAAGGTTGGCGCAGCAGCAAGGCTTTTTGATCCGTTAAACGGCCGACACTGGTTACTAATGGGCCTGAAAAGGGACGTGTTTTAAACTGTAAAAGCCGTTGATGCGCAATGTAGTGGGTTGAGTCAAGTATCGGACTTTTTGCCATCCATTGAAACAATGCCAACTCGGCATACTGATACAGGCTAGCCAGAGTACAATTATCTGGCTCTGCGACTGAGTATTCACAGCCATTGAGTATGCCAACTACTCGCCCTTCTTTATTAGCTGCCTGTAAGTCTTGCTCTAATCCTTCGCCACCAAAAAACCCATTGTCAGCATCGCTTGCTTTAAGGACCTCTTGGCAATAAGTTGGAGACACCAAGTGAACTTTATCAACTAAATTAATCGCTGTGCGCATCGGATTAAAACAATCTGGGTAGCGAGGATCACACAATTTTTGACCATCGTAGCCTAAACTTGGAAACCATGCTTCTAAGCTCGAGCTATCCCCCTTGAATGGACGAATACCTTGTAGAGCTAAATTATGAACCGTGTAGGCTAAAAAGAGGTTTGAAAACCGATTAAATCGCTTATCTGTTTTAAGTAACAACGCAACACACGCACTATGCCAATCGTGTAGGTGCAAAACATCTGGGGGGTTAATAACTCCTTGTAATAAAGCCTCACAGACTGCCGCATTGAACAGAGCAAACTTACTGGCATCTGTTGCAAATGGGCGGCCTATTTCATCATTACAATACACAGCACCATGATGTCGGCTAAATTCCCAATGCGAAATAACAAGTTGCTTTATGCCCTGTTCCGACTGAGCTAGCTGCCAAACTTCTAATTGCTCTATTTTGCCTGCAAATGAAATCGAGATACTGCCTAGGTGGTGACGCTCCAAATAATGAAAACCATAATCAGGTATAACAACATCAACCGTTAAGCCTTTTTCAATCAAAGCCTTTGGACAATCTCTAACAACATCAGCTACACCACCTACTTTGGCATTGGGTAAAGCATCATTCTCTGCAGCCACCATCAACACATGCATGTTTGCAGTACTCCTTTTGAATATATTTAAATCATGCAGCCACGGCAATACGCGCTAACTGCATGAGCACGGCATTAAGCAAGACGTTTGTTATCCTGCTCTTGTTGCTTTAGTTTCTTTGCAAGTTCATGCAACATGTCACGGGTAACAAGCACAATGCCTTTTTTGGATACCCTAAAGCCATTCTCTTTATCGACCTTATGATCGTAGCCAATTTCCAGCCCTGCCGGAATTTCACAGCTACGGTCAATAATTGCGCGTTTGATTCGACAATTACGCTGAATTTTTGCACCGGGTAGAATCACCGACTGTTCTATTTCACAATAAGAGTGTACATGCACATTTGAAAACAACAGTGACTTTCTCACTAACGAGCCCGAAATAATACATCCACCTGAAACAGTGGAATCCACTGCCATGCCGCGCCTGTCATCATTATCAAAAATAAACTTAGCAGGTGGTAGTTGCTCTTGGTATGTCCAAATTGGCCAACTTGGGTCATATAAATCAAGTTGCGGTTCAGGCATCACTAGCTCCATATTGGCTTCCCAAAACGAGTCAAGCGTGCCTACATCGCGCCAATACGGCTGACCTTCAAAGCCTGGATCTCTAAATGGGTAAGCATACACATTATGCTCTTCGATTATGGCAGGAATAATATCGTGACCAAAGTCTCGGCCAGAGCCCTCTGTTTCAGCATCTTTTTTTAGCTGTTCAAACAAAAACTCAGTATTGAAAACATAATTTCCCATTGAGGCTAAGCAAGTGCCCGGTTTGCCAGGCACAGAACTCGGGGTTGCTGGCTTTTCATCAAAGCGGCGAACCCGTTTAGTATCATCAACTGTCATCACACCAAAAGTATTTGCGGCTTCTTCACAAGGCACTTCAATGCAGCATACTGTCATATCAGCCCCTGTTTCTACGTGCTTTGCTAACAGACCGCCATAGTCCATACGGTAAACATGATCCCCAGATAAAATCATTACATACTTAGGTAGTTCATGGCGAATAATATCCATATTCTGAAAAACAGCATCGGCAGTACCGCAATACCACTCATCACCATAACGCTGAGATGCTGGCAGTATTTCAACTGATTCTCCAAGCTCTTTCTTAAAGTGCCCCCAAGCACGATTCACATGACGAATTAATGAGTGTGATTTGTACTGAGTAGCAATCCCCACTCGACGAATTCCTGAGTTTATACAGTTGGACAATGGGAAGTCGATAATTCGATGCTTACCACCAAAGTACACAGCCGGTTTCGCTCGCCAATCTGTTAATTCGTGTAAACGTGAACCTCGCCCACCCGCTAAAATTAGGGCATACGTTTCTCTTGTTAAACTACTTATATATCGATTTGCATAACTTGGCATAACTCTCTCCGTCTTAAGTTAGCTACTTTTTTCTGTGTGTTGCTGTGTGCGAGTATCCAAAAGTGGCTCCAAATGCCATATGTCGTCACTGTATTGGCTTATGGTTCTATCGCTCGAAAACATACCACTGGCGGCCGTATTCAAAATGCTCATTTTGGTCCAATGTGATGTGTCTAAATAGGCTTGCTCAACATGTTCTTGCGCTTGTACAAAGCTGGCAAAATCATGGGCGACTAACCAAGGGTCGTGTGGACTTTTAATCGCGGCAATTATGTCGTCAAATAAATTGGGTTCAAAAAGATTAAAATGACCACTTTCAATGAGCTGCATCACTTTATATAAGCTGTCAGTTTGTTGGATAATTTGCTCAGGGTTATAGTGGGCTTTAATATCATCAATTTGTTCTGCTCGGGCACCAAATAAGAAAAAGTTGTCTGCACCAACCGCATCTCGAATCTCAATGTTTGCACCATCTAATGTGCCAATGGTCAGTGCACCATTCATCATGAACTTCATATTACCCGTGCCAGATGCTTCTTTACCTGCTGTTGAAATTTGCTCTGATAAATCCGTTGCAGGACAAATAGTTTCCATAGCAGTTACGTTATAATTAGGCAAAAACGCAACTCGTAAGTAGGGCTGAGCGAGTGGATCTTTATTGATAACCTCAGCAACGTTATTAATTAACTTAATGATCTTCTTCGCCATGTAATAACCAGGTGCTGCTTTGCCACCAAGTAACACACAGCGTGGCACGATATTGTCTGTGTGACCTTGACGAATTCGATCATATAAATGAATGATATGCAGTACATTTAAAAGCTGGCGTTTGTATTCATGAATACGCTTAACTTGCACATCGAACATCATTGAAGAATCAAACTCAACACCACAGCGAGCTTTGACTAAGTCAACTAAACGCTGTTTATTAATGCATTTAACTGCTTGCCATTGTTTGTGGAAGGCTTCATCGTCGTAATAACGACGTAGCTGGCTAATTTTGCTGAAATCAGCAACCCAATCATCACCGATTTTGCTGGTAATTAATGTACTTAACGCAGGGTTACAATGAGCAAGCCAACGACGAGGAGTCACACCATTTGTCTTGTTATTGAATTTGTTAGGCCATAATTGATAAAAGTCATTAAATAAGCCAGCTTTCAACAGCTCAGTATGCAGGGCTGCTACACCATTGACGGAGTAGCTACCAACAATCGCTAAATACGCCATACGAATTTGCGGTTCGCTACCTTCTTCAATTAACGACAAAGCTTGTTGCTTGCCAACATCCCCTGGCCACGCTTGTGCAACCTCAGCTAGAAAACGTGCATTAATCTCATAAATAATTTCTAATATACGGGGGAGTAAACGAGAAAATAATGACACCGACCACTTTTCAAGTGCTTCAGGTAAAAGTGTATGGTTTGTGTATGCCATTGTTTTTGTGGTAATTAGCCACGCTTCATCCCAATCAAGCTCATAATCATCCACAAGTAGTCTCATTAGCTCTGCTACCGCAATACTAGGGTGAGTGTCGTTTAACTGAAATACATGATGATCGGCAAAGTCAGAGAAGTCTTCACCGTACTGATTAACCCAAATATCAATGATGTCTTGAATACTGGCCGACGATAAAAAATATTGTTGACGTAAACGCAGCTCTTTACCGTTTTCGCTACTATCGTTGGGATATAGCACCATGGTAATTTGCTCTGCTAAGTTCTTACGTGCCACTGCCTCAGAATAACTACCTGCATTGAACTCACTTAAGTCAAACTCATCAGTGGCTTCTGACTTCCACAAACGCAAGGTGTTAACTATGTCATTTTTATAGCCAGGGATTGGCACATCATAAGGTACGGCGAGTACGTCTTGGGTATCAAGCCACTGACGATGCACTCGTCCTTGTTTATCTGTATAGCTTTCTAGGTGACCAAAAAATTTAACCCGTTTTGACTGCTCTGGTGCGCTTAATTCCCACGGATGCCCTTCTCGTAGCCAGTTATCTGGTTGCTCAACTTGATGGCCATTTTCAAGTGCCTGATTAAACATACCGTATTCGTAACGGATACCATAACCAATAACAGGCAGAGCAAGACTGGCGCAGCTATCCAAAAAACACGCTGCAAGACGCCCTAAACCGCCATTACCAAGCCCTGCATCGTGTTCAGCTTCTGCAACTTGTTCAAGCTCAGTACAATATTGCTGCAATGCTTTTTCAACTTGCTCATCTAAATCAAGATTCAAAATTGCATTGCCAAGTGCCCGTCCCATTAAAAACTCCAGTGATAAATAGGCAGTTTTTCGACGCTTTTGCTCATGTATTTGCTGCTTGGTAACACGGCAGCGAGCCACCAGCCTGTCACGTATTGTTAATGCTAACGCATGATATAAATACAGTTGTGACTTGCCGACTTTGTCACGCCCTAAGGTGTAGTAAAAATGGCGTGATAAATCATCCTCTAAGGTGCTTTCATCAATAATTGGCGCGTCTTGCCACCCTTTTACAACACATGCTTGCTCAGCATTTTTAGTCATGACTTTAGTCCTCTGAATTGGCGGTAAAAACCCAGCTACTCATTGCAGCTATTTGTTGTTCCATATCTTCATTGGCGGATATTGGATGAATACTGCTAACAGCGAGCTGCCACTTCGCTTTTTCTAAATGAGGAAGTTGACAGCTAACAGCCTCAGATCCTGCATTTAGAATGATTAAGAGTGCTTGATGTGTATGTTTATCGGTTAAGCTATACATTAGCAACTGACGCTCAGCTTCATGCCAGTCGTCCTGTTGCATCGCGATACCTTCTTCGGTAAACCATGCTACGTCATACCGCGTGTCATCATCGTGCACAAAGAAACGGTGCTTAAAGACACTAAATTGTTTGCGTAAACGCAGCACATCGTCAATGAATCGAGTCAATGGGTGGCTTAATTGAGAATCTTTCCAAGCAAGCCAACTGGTGCGGTTGTTTTGGCAATACGCATTATTATTACCGCCCTGTGAGTGAGCCATTTCACTGCCCGACGCAAGCATAGGCACGCCTTTGGAAAGCAATAACGTTAGCAACATATTTTTTTGTTGTTGTAATCGTAATGAGCTTACTTTTGCATCGTTAGTAAAGCCTTCAACTCCACAGTTAAATGAATAATTAGCACTATGACCATCACGATTTTGTTCACCATTAGCTTCATTATGCTTTTGTTCGTAACTGACTAAATCTGCAAGCGTAAATCCGTCATGGCTAGTAATAAAGTTAATGCTATTTAATGGGCCTCGTAAGTTATGCTCAAATAGATCGAAAGAACCATGCAAACGCTTTGCAAGTTCACCTATTAAGCCTAGCTCTTGTTTCCAAAAACGTCGAACGATATCGCGGTATTGATCATTCCACTCACGCCAAGGCGCAGGGAAAGCACCAAGTTGATAGCCTCCAGGCCCAATATCCCAAGGCTCAGCAATTAACTTTACTTTATTAAGTACAGGGTCTTGGTTTATTGCCTGTAAAAATGAATGAGCTTGATTAAAACCATGTGGGTTGCGCCCTAAGATAGTCGCAAGATCAAATCGAAAACCATCTACGCCCATTATTTCAACCCAATAGCGTAAACTATCGAGTACCAATTGTAATGTGCGTGGAGAGTCGATGTTGAGCGTATTGCCACACCCCGTATCATTAATATAATGTGATGGTTTATCAGCCACTGTTCGGTAATAGCCTAGATTATCTAAGCCTCGCAGTGATAATAAAGGTCCATCCGTGCCAGCCTCGGCAGTGTGGTTGTAAACAACATCTAAAATAACTTCAATGTCTGCTTTATGAAGGGCTGCCACCATATCTTGAAATTCACTGACATCATCTTTAACCAAGTAATCTTTGTGGGGAGTAAAAAAGTTTAAGGTGTTATAACCCCAATAATTTTGTAACCCTTTGGCAGTAAGAAACTGTTCACTAATAAAGGCTTGTACAGGCAATAACTCCAAGCAAGTTATGCCCAACGTACGTAAATGCTCAATGAAACGAGGATGGCTCAACCCTAAAAACTTTCCCTGTAATGATTTGGGAATGTCTGGGTGTCTGCATGTTGCCCCTTTAACATGACACTCATAAATCACGGTTTTGCCCCAGCTGTGATTTGGCCTTTTACCCGAATATGGCGTAACTTCTCCGACACGCGATTTTGGCATATCAATGGCATTATTCACTTCACTTAAGGTGCCTACCGGCATTTGCCCATAGTGGCGTTCACTCCAAGTGAATTCACCGTAAAAGTCCTGCGCATATGGATCTAACAGGAGTTTGTGTTTATTAAAAAACAGTCCTTTATCAGGTGCATATTCACCATCGGCACGAAAGCCATATAACGCCCCTTTTTTTAATGGGCTTACCAAAAGTGTCCACACACCCCCTTCATTCATATTCATCGGTAGCGTTAATACTTCCGAGTGACCACTACTGTCAAACAGGCACAGTGACATATGCTTTGCCTGTGGCGCGTACACAGCAAAGTTTACACCTTCTTCAACAACGGCTGACCCCAAAGGCTGCGTAGAACCGACTTCCAATCGTACACTATGACTCATGATTCACCTTTTTAAGGTAAATTGTGGCAAGGCCTGGTAAAGAAATACTCAAACTTTGTTTAAAACCATGGCTTAGCGTCATTTGCGTACTTATTGTTTGATTTACCTCGCCTGTCACCTCTACACCTGAGCCAAAATAATCTTGCTTATCGGTGTTAAAAATAACCTGATAATCACCCGCTTTTGGTACGCCAACGATGAAGTCATGATAGACCTGCGGGGTTAAATTGCTGATCACGATTACAAAATCATCGGCTTGTTTTGCATAGCGAATGAAACTAAAAATACTTTGCTTTGCATTGTTGCTATCGAGCCAAGCAAACCCTGCAGGGGTGGTGTCTTGTTCGTACAGTGCGGGCGTGTTGCGATAGAGCTCATTTAACTCTTTAATGGTTTGCTGCACACCACGGTGACTAATATGTTCAAGTAAGTGCCAATCTAATGATTGGTCGTGATTCCACTCGTTACGTTGCGCTATTTCAGCCCCCATAAAAAGGAGCTTTTTGCCTGGGTGAGCCCACATAAAGGCATAATATGCTCTTAAATTAGCGAACTTTTGCCAGTCATCGCCGGGCATTTTTTCAATAAGCGACCTTTTGCCATGTACAACCTCATCGTGACTGAGTGGCAAAATATAATTTTCACTATAGGCATAAACCATTGAGAAAGTCATTTCATGGTGGTGATGCGCACGGTATAGTGGGTCTCGCTGCATGTAGTGCAGACTGTCATTCATCCAGCCCATATTCCATTTGTAGCCAAATCCTAAGCCATCATGATCAACTTGGCGTGTAACACCAGGCCATGCTGTTGATTCTTCTGCCACCATCATGATGCCAGGATTATTTGCGTAGCAGCGCATATTCACTTGTTTTAAACACTCAATGGCCCCGAGATTTTCACGGCCGCCATATTGATTAGCAACCCACTGTCCTTCTTCACGGCTGTAATCTAAGTAAAGCATTGACGCCACAGCATCAACACGCAGACCATCAATACCAAATTCATGCAGCCAATACATCGCATTCGCAATCAAAAAACTGCGCACTTCAGCCCGATCATAGTTGTAGATATAGGTATTCCAATCTGGGTGAAACCCTTGACGAATATCTGCATGCTCATAAAGGTGAGTGCCATCAAAACAATGCAAACCATGCGGGTCACTTGGAAAATGCCCAGGCACCCAATCTAATATAACTCCTAAGTTTGCTTGATGACATTGATTAACAAAATAAACAAAATCTTCAAAGCTACCATAACGGCTTGTTGGCGCAAATAAACCTACCGGTTGATAACCCCATGAACCATCAAATGGGTATTCACTAATTGGCATTAACTGTAAGTGGGAAAAACCAAGCTCTTTGGTGTAAGGGATCAGACAATCTGCAAGCTCTCGCCATGTTAGATATCGATTATTATCTTGACGCTGCCAAGAACCTACATGCACTTCATATATACTTATTGGCGCATCAATACTATTGCGCTTGGCACGATTTGCCAGTGCGTGCTTGTCAAGGTGCACCTCTGCCTTGATACACTGTAAAACAGAAGCAGTTCCAGGTGCCTGTTGCATTTTGAATGCAAATGGATCCGCTTTTTCAAGTACTTCACCACTAAGAGTGGTAATCGCAAACTTGTAACATTGGTCTACTTTAAGTGCAGGAATAAATAACTCCCACACACCACTTGCAGGATGAAACCGCATAAAGTGGCGGCTGCGTTGCCAATAATTAAAATCTCCAATGACTGAGACACTCGCGGCGTTAGGTGCCCACACTACAAAACGGACCCCTTGTACACCCTGCTGATCTGTAAAATGAGCACCAAAGTGTTTATAAGCATGCTCAAGGCTTCCCTCATTGAATAAATACATTGCCTGCTCGTCGAGTGTACTGACAAAGCTATATTCATCGTACTGTTGCTCGCCCCCTTGCTCATAGTTGACGTCAAGTTTGTACTCAGGAGCAGACTCTGTTTGGATTGTCGCAACAAACAAATCACTCTGCCCTTGTCTGTGTGCAGGCACTGTAAGTGAGTCGAGCACAACGGATACTGTTTTTGCTCCTGGTAAAAAGCAACGTACCTCATAACTTTCACTATTCACTTTATGTGGCCCTAAAAAGCTGAATGGATCTTTAAAGCAGCCCGCAGTTAAAGCCGTGATCTGTGCCTGATAAATCAGTGGTTGTTCAATGTGCTCTTGGCGGACACGACTTTGCATTTATTGCTTCCTTATGGAGATTAAATTGGCTAACAATGATGCTTTAGAATCGATGATATGCTTTGTCGGACGTGACAATAAACGCCGCCAATTTGGGTATTCTTGATCAGTGCCTGGGATGTTTACGGGCAATACTTGCTCGTCTAAATCATCTATTTGAATGGTAAATAACTGTGCAGGAGCCTTAGCAAGACATGTCGCTAATGCTTCATACACTTCTTGTGCCTGTGCATTAGAGCTTAACTCCTTAGCACTTTGACGATTAATAAAATGCAACATCCTTTGCTTTTCAATGTCTCGCGCTGTAGTGAGTTCATAGCTCTCGGCCTCATCTATCAATCCATATTGCTGTTTTACAGTGATATCATAACCAGTCCACCAACCAGAAAATGGCGGGACATCATGATTAGCAATCATTAATAAACTATGCTGCGAAAAATGTTCAGCTGAGAGAAACTCCCCATCCTGATCTTTTTCAAAATAAAACAAACCATTTGAATAAATAGCACTTGCTGCAAGTGCCTCTCTTACTTCATTAGGGACAACCCCTAAATCTTCACCAATTACGACACACTGATTAAGATGAGATTCTATTTTTAAAATGGCAAGAAGGTGCTCAAATGGGTAATAAACATAACAACCATCTTGCTGTCCTTGACTCTCAAAACACCACCATAATCTGCGTATAGCCATAACATGGTCAATTCTCAGCCCGCCTACATCTTCCATATTGGCGCGAATTAAAGAACGGTAAAATGCAAAGTGATCTGTGCTGAGTTTTTGTGGGTCTAATGCAGGTAGCCCCCAGTTTTGGCCTTGCTCTGCCCAAGGGTCCGGTGGTGCACCAACATAAGCACCATGAGAAAATAACGCATATTGACTTTTAAACTCACTGCCATCTCCAGCGCAGCCCACTGCCAAGTCGTTTATTAAACCAATATCCATATAGCAATCAACTGCTAACTGTTGGCAAAAGTTTAGCTGAGAGTGCGCAAGCCACTGTAAGTAACTTGCGTATCGGCTATCTTCGGCATCCAGTGTTGCTAGGCTTTGGCTATGTACGTTACAAAACTCGTCGAATTGGGCTTTACGTTCGTCCGATGCGGTATTGCAAAAGTGTGCGTATAAGCAATTGAATACTTTATATTTAAAATCAGAGACTAAGGTGTAATCTATGAACTGTTCTGAGTTTATTGGCAGCTCAGCCATTAATTTTTCAAGCTCAGTATTGTGCTTTGCGTCCTCACATAGAGACACCGCTATATACAGCGGATTTAACAAAGCACGGCTGTTTGGGCTGTATGGACTTGCCCGCTCTGGGGTGTGTTCAAAAAGTAAATGTAGTGGGTTTAGTAAAATATAATCCATCCCATGGCTGGCCGCATCACGAATAAGGGAAGCCAAGTCAGCAAAATCACCAATACCAAAGCCTGCATGATTCACTAAACTGTAGAGCTGAATAGATAAACCCAAACGTCTTTTATCTTCAACTTGATAACATGTTTGAGGGGTTATCCAAAGTTGACTACAACCGTGTTGATCTGCCACAGATATATACGCATCATGATAACCAATAGGCATATGCGGCACAGGTAGTGCAACCTCAATATAACGAACACCATTTAAGCCATAGTCACCTAATACATCTAAACCTACAAAGCTTTCTCTGTGAGCGGTTACTCCGAGTGACGGGATTGATAGCTCACAATGATGCTCAAGTAAGCGCTCATCTATACGCACTTTTAATAGTCGGTTTTCAGCGTTAACAAGGCTTACCGGCGGCAATAAATTGAGCCAATTACCTGCATCAAGCGTAAAGTTTAGCTGTTCAATTGTATTTATGTCGTCAGTATGAATACCGCAGCAACGTAAGGCAGAAGCGCGAGTATTCTCATCGAAAACAACATGCTCACCTGTGTACTTTGTATACTCGTAGCCAATACCATAAAGATAAAATAACTGCGAAAGTGACTGCATTAATGCACCTATTAAGCGCGTTGAGTGTTTACAACACTATTCTCAGTACCAAAAACGTTAGGAGTATAAGCGTCAGCTTGATGGTCGTTATCCCAAACATGACCATTAATGAGGTAACGAAAGTGAAATTGTTTATCGAGCGGTAAACGCTGCTTGCACTTGAAAACCTGTTCTTTTTTGTTGTATTTCATTGGCACTGGCTGCCAATCTGTAAACTCTGCAACTAATTGCACATTTTCAGCGTCTGGGTGCTGAAATTCAAAAGTAACTTCGGTTTCGTCTTTGGTTTTAAAAAAACGTTTACTTAACATAGTGGGCTCCAATTCAACCAAATGGTTAATTAATCCTTGCCACAGTGCCGTGTTCAACTACTCAACAGTCGGGGCTGTGTATTACATGCGCTAAAAACTGCCTAAAAGAACATGTACCTTACTTAGTAAATCAAATCTTTGTTTACGCATTATGACAGTGCAAAATATTTGCATACGCACCATAGCAGTGCATAAAACAAACAAAAACATGATTAATCAAACTTCTAACCTTAAGTCAGCAATAAATGAACCAATTTGAGAGTTAAAGTTATTATTTACTCTTAGTACTAAACTTAAGTAATTTCTCAGTAAAAAGTAGTTAATAAGTAAAGGTTGGTAAAGTGAATAAAATTGAAGTTAACGATGCAATTAAAAGCATTTTCTAAACACTCAGGGAGCTTATTATTGCACTAAATAAGTACAACTTTTTTCTTGTTTAATCATTAACAATCTAATTACATTACAAAAGGTTTGTCTATTTTAGTGACAAGCCATATACTGAAAAAATTAACTTATGGGTTGGTAAACAATATAATAGTGCCCAGGACGGTAGTGAATAATGGCCAATGCTCTTCGTATAGTATGCAGTTGTATGATAACCATAGTAGCTTTCTTGTATGGTTTGAATATTTTATTAGTTAAACAAGTTAACGATCTTTCTTATCAACCAAGCACAACTGTGCTTTCAACTTTTGCAAGCACCTCATCGAATATAGAGCCTGCCCCTTGGTACAACATCCTGTTAAGTGGTCAATACACGCTCACTCATAACAACCAAAATTACGTTGTCGTTAAAGCCGACACACAAACAGTCACGGCAATTGAGACAAAGCAGCTCATTACTTCAACTTTGATGGCACCTATTAATATTATCATTTTGTTGCTGTTAATTATTGCTATCACATGGTTGGTCAGCCTAAGACGTCAAAGCGATAGCATGAAACAGACGATTAAAGAACTTAACATTCAAACTTCAGCCCTACTCTCCAGCCTAAACCTTACTAACACACATTCAGCTTCGCAATCTACCCTTTGTAATTTGCAAGCAAATGTTCATGCCTTGAGCGCGCACATTACCACCTACACTCGCGAGTCTCAGGCGAGTATTTGCCAAGACAAATTGACCCTACTGATAGACCGTCATGCATATTTAGAGCATTTAGCCAGACAACTAAGTGTTGCAGAGATAGATAAACTCAATTGTGCGCTTTTATTTATCGATTTAGATGGTTTTAAGCAGGTAAATGATTCATTTGGCCACAGCTTTGGCGATGAAGTACTTATTCAGGTAGCAGCTCGCTTAACGGGTGTGCTTCGCCATCACAAGCTCAATAATATTTCTGCCACCAGCCAGCTTGAACAAAACTTAGCTCGCTTGGGAGGAGATGAATTTTCTATCTTTATTAATCACCTGACCTCGAAAGAACAAGCACTTGAAGTTGCTAAAAATGTTTTAAAAGAAATCGAGAGGGATTTTGTACTCGGTAATAAGCTGATTAAGATCAGCGCAAGCATAGGCATTGCAACCTACCCTGACAGCGCAGCGACACCTCACGCATTACTGCAAATGGCTGATGTGGCGATGTATCGTGCCAAAACTGATGGCCGTGGTATTTTTAAAGTGTATTCGCCTGAAATGGGCAATAAAATGCGTCGCTATCATTACTTACTCGAGGAAATGCGCCTTGCAATTGCCTCTGAAAATTTTCATTTATTCTTTCAACCGATCGTAGATGTTGACGATTGCGCAATCGATTATTTTGAAGCTTTGGTACGCTGGGAGCATCCAGTTGAGGGCGCTATTTCACCTGTTGAGTTTATTCCTATTGCTGAAGAATCGAATCTTATTCTAGAACTCGGCGATTGGATCATGCTTGAATCATGTCGGCAGATGGCTGCATGGTATAACGCGGGGATGAAGAAAGTTAAAATATCGGTGAATATTTCTGGCATTCAGTTAAAACACCGTGCAATTTATGATTGGGTAATGGCCAAACTTTCTAAAACAGGACTGCCAGCAACTGCTGTTATGTTGGAAATAACAGAGTCGACATTAATCACCGCAAGTAAAAAAATTATCAACGACCTAGAAAAATTACGCCGTGAGGGTATCACTATCGCCATTGATGACTTTGGTACTGGTTTTAGCTCTTTAAGCACCCTTGCTGACTTACCGATTGATGTAATAAAACTGGACAGACTGTTTATTGCGCAAGCCAATGACAACCCAAAATATAATAAAATACTTCACTCTGTCAGTGAGTTAGGCCATAAACTGGGGTTAAAGATTGTGGCTGAAGGCGTTGAAGAGCTTGCACAATTTGAGCTAGTTAAATCAATGGGTATTAGAAGTGTGCAGGGTTACTTAGTTAGCCAACCAGAATCATCTTTTAATGTAGGCCATAAAGTACTCCAAGATAACGTCAATTTTATTGCAACAACAGGCACAAGTGTTTGGAATATACAGAGACAACATTAATAAGCTATAATCACATTTAATATCTAAATCCCAATTCCTTGTTAATGTTGAAAAAAAGCCTATTAATTACACTAACCCTGTGCGTGACACTTACCGGTATTTTTATCGGTACATCAATTTATACTTTATACAGTAAAAAACGCTTATCTGTTGATCCTAAAGTCAAAGAAATATCAGGGATAGAATTTGATAAAAAGCATCGCCTATGGGCAATTAACGACAGTGGCGACCAGCCAAAACTGTATCGTTTAAATGAGGATGGCTCAATCGCAAAAGAAGTGCTAGTCACCAATGCCAAAAACATTGATTGGGAAGATATGACTCAAAATAGGTTCGGGCATTTCTTTTTAGGGGATTTTGGCAATAATAACAATGACCGAAAATGGCTAACCATTTATAAAATAGAAAATCCTATTGATATAAAAGGCAATACAACACAAGCTGAAATCATAAAATTCACCTACCCTGAAATGGATGGCAGCCCAATCCTCCCCAATAAACGTAACTTTGACTTAGAAGCATTTGTTGCTTTTAACCATCATTTGTATTTATTTACCAAAAACCGTACCGAGCCATTCGATGGAATTACCAATGTTTATAAAGTAGGTGACCATGCAGCAAATTTCGATGCCGAATTAATTGACTCATTCAAAACCTGTACAACGATGGAAAAGTTATGCTGGGTCACATCTGCCGCATTAAGCCCTGACAGAAGTAAACTTGTTTTACTTGACTCGACCAGCATCTGGTTATTTGAAAACTTCAAAGGCGACAAGTTCTTCTCAGGTGATGTATCACGTATAGACTTAGGCATAGTCACTCAAAAAGAAGCCATCACATTTTACGATGACAACACCATCGTGTTTACCGATGAAGAATTTAAAGGTATTGGTGGCAATGCTTATGTGATTAAGTTAGACGAAGTTAAAAAAGTGATTATTAACAAAGCACCGTACTCTAAATAACCTTAACGTTTAAACTTCGTCTCTAAAATCACCGATGACGTTGTTCGCTCAACACCATCTAAGTTACCAATGTCATCTAGCAGGTGGCTCAGCTTTTCAAGGTTTTGCGCTTGCACAACGGCAATCAAATCAAACTCACCACTAATTGCATAGAGCTGTGAAATAGCATCAATCTGCTTTAGTTCAAGATTCGTTTTGGTGGTCAATTTTTGTTTCACTTTAATCGAAACGTGAGCCGATACCATTTGGCTCAAATAAGCATCACCATAATCTACGCTATAGCCTTTGATCACACCTGTTTCTTCTAGTTTTAACATTCGGCTTTGCACTGTTGAGCGCGATAAGTTAAGCGCCCTGGCAAGGTCTGAAATACTCGCACGGGCATTTGTTCTTAGTATAGATAATAGCTTTTCGTCTTGTGTCGTTATCACTTTGACTACTCTTTTCGTTAATTTGCTTTTTATTTTAGTCATTTTTCACAAAATAGCACTGCAAATTTAAGTTCCTAACCCAGATAATAGTAAAAATAGATAAGAAAAATAATTTCATCGTGCTTAATTAGGCAGGAACGGCTTAACTGACCTATTTTTTGCAATTTAACTTTTTTCATACTAAGCCATATTTAGGTGCAACAAATGCAAGTAACAAGAGAACTTTTTAACGACGTAATGGTACCAAACTACAACCCATCAGAGGTTATTCCTGTTCGCGGTGAAGGCTCACGTGTTTGGGATCAAAACGGTAAAGAATTTATCGATTTTGCAGGTGGTATTGCCGTTAACTGTTTAGGCCATTGTCACCCAGCTCTTGTCAATGCGCTTAAAGAGCAAGGCGAAAAAATTTGGCACTTATCAAACGTAATGACAAACGAGCCTGCACTGCGCTTAGCTAAAAAGTTAACGGACGCTACATTTGCAGATAAAGTGTATTTTGCAAACTCAGGTGCAGAAGCCAACGAGGCAGCATTAAAATTAGCGCGTCGCTGGGCATTAGATGTACACGGCGAGCAAAAGAACCAAATCATCGCGTTTAACAAAGGTTTCCACGGTCGTACATTCTTCACTGTTACCGTAGGTGGTCAAGCTGCTTACTCTGATGGCTTTGGCCCTAAACCTGCTGCTGTTGATCACTGTGACTATAACGATTTAGCTGCGTTTGAAGCACTTATCAGCGACAACACATGTGCCGTAATGATGGAGCCATTACAAGGTGAAGGCGGTATCATTTCGCCAACGAGCGAATTTATTAAAGGTGTTCGCGCGTTATGTGACAAACACAATGCTTTACTTATTTTTGATGAAGTACAAACAGGTGTTGGCCGTACCGGCGATTTATACGCATACCAAGGTTTAGGTGTAACACCAGATATTCTTACGACAGCAAAAGCGCTAGGTGGTGGTTTCCCTATCGGTGCGATGATCACAACGGCGAGCATTGCAGAGCATTTAAAAGTAGGCACACATGGTTCAACTTACGGCGGTAACCCACTTGCATGTGCTGTAGCTGAAGCGGCTTTTGATACTGTTAATAGCGAAGAAGTACTCGCTGGTGTTAAAGAGCGTGAACAACTTTTACGCGACGGTTTTGCTGCAATCAGCGAAAAATACGACGTATTTAGTGAAGTACGTGGTAAAGGCCTATTATTAGGTGCGGTACTTAACAGCAAATTTGAAGGCCGTGCACGTGATTTCCTAGTAGCAAGCACAAAACACGGTTTAATGAGCCTTGTTGCGGGTACAAACGTTGTGCGCTTTACGCCATCTTTAGTTATCCCTCTTGAGGATATCAAAGAAGGTTTAGCTCGCTTTGAAAAAGCGGTTGCAGACGTTGTAAACGGTTAATTCTAGTTGGCGTGCTGTTAAACCAGTGCGCCATCGGAGAGCAATGAATGCAAGTATTACGTCCTATCACAGCAAATGATTTTGCTGCGTTAAAGCAAATAGCGATGGAGTCTGGTCATGGGTTTACCTCATTACCTGTTGATGACACCTTGCTACAAGAAAAAATCGACCGCGCCGAGCAAAGTTTTGCAAAAAACATCAATAAACCACAAGACGAAACCTATTTATTTGTTTTAGAAGACAGTAAAACGGGTGACGTTATCGGCACTACAGCTATTGAAGCCGCTGTAGGTATGTCGGTGCCTTTGTATCATTACCATCTTGGAAAAACTGTTCACCATTCACGTACTCTCAACGTGTATAACACCGTTGATATTCTGAGTATGTGTAATGACTACACAGGCTGCTCAGAGATTTGCACCTTGTTCTTACGTGAGCAAAATCGCAAAGGTTTAACGGGTCGCTTTTTATCACGTTCTCGCTTTTTATTTATGGCCCAGCACAGTGAGCGTTTTGCTGACACTATCATCGCAGAAATGCGTGGTGTGAGTGATGAAGACGGTCATTCACCTTTTTGGCAGTGGTTACAAGAACACTTTTTTAGCATTGAGTTCCCGCAGGCTGATCACTTAGTGGGTTTAGGCGATAAAGTTTTTATCAGCGAATTAATGCCTAAGTACCCTATTTATGCCAACTTACTAAGCAAAAAAGCCCAAGCTGTGATTGGTAAGGTTCATGAAAAAACTAAGCCTGCACTTAAACTGTTAGAAAAAGAAGGGTTTGAGCACCGTGGGTATGTCGACCTATTTGATGCAGGGCCCACTGTTGAAGCAAAACTTGGCAATATTCGCAGTGTTCGTGAGTCACAAGTGTGCCCTATCACCATCGGTGAGCTTGCACACATTAATGAGAAAAGCTCAGATACATTAGCTATATGTAATCAAGGCGTGAATGACTTTAGAGCCACATTCACCAAACATGCTCATTATAACCACGCTAAGCACACGCTAATCATCAGCCAAGAAGTGGCAGATGCACTTAAATTAAAACAAGGGGATGCAGCACGGTTCTTCCGTTTGTAACCACTTAAGGAGTTTAAAATGAGTGTCACAACTCAACTTATCGATAACCAATGGCAAGCAGGCCTTGGTCATGATTTTAGCTCAATCAACCCAAGTAATGGCGAGGTTGTTTGGCAAGGTAAAACAGCCACTGCTGAACAAGTCGCTGATGCAATCAAAGCAGCTCGCAGTGCTCAGCTTGGCTGGGCTGATATGGCCCTTGAAAAGCGTATTGTTATTCTTGAAAACTTTGCGGCTCAGCTTAAAGAGCACAGCGAAGAGTTTGCAACCATCATCGCCCGTGAAACAGGTAAACCACTTTGGGAAACACGAACCGAAGTAGGCGCAATGACGGGTAAGATTGCCATTTCAATCAGAGCCTATCACGAACGTACGGGTACCACAGAAAACCCAATGCCTGGCGCTAAAGCATTTATTCGTCATAAGCCACATGGTGTTGTTGCGGTGTTTGGTCCTTATAACTTCCCGGGTCACTTACCGAACGGTCATATTGTGCCTGCTATTTTAGCGGGTAATACAGTTGTATTTAAGCCATCAGAACTAACGCCTCATGTTGCTGAGTTCACTTTAAAGCTTTGGCTAAAAGCAGGCTTACCAGCCGGTGTTATCAACCTTGTACAGGGTGAAGTAGACACAGGTATTGCATTGGCTTCTCATCAAGACATTGATGGCTTATTCTTTACGGGTAGCTCTAATACAGGCCACTTATTACATAAGCAATTTGCAGGTCACCCAGGTAAAATCTTAGCGCTAGAAATGGGCGGTAATAACCCACTGATCGTAAAAGATGTCGCAGATGTAAGTGCCGCTGTTCACGATATTATTCAGTCTGGTTTCATTACGTCTGGCCAACGTTGTACCTGTTCTCGTCGTTTATTCATTGAGAACTCGGCAAATGGCGATGCAATTTTAGAAAAATTAATTGCTGCAACAAAACACATTAAAGTCGCCGACAGCTTCAGCGAAGATCAACCATTTATGGGTGCAATGATCAGCGAAAAAGCAGCCTTAGGTATGGTTGCAGCTCAGCAGCAGTTACTTGATATGGGAGCAACCTCGCTTGTCGAGCTTAAGCATCTTGAAGCGGGTACTGGTTTTGTAAGCCCAGGTATTATTGATGTAACGGCTGTTAAAGACATGCCTGATGAAGAGCACTTTGGTCCGCTTATCAAGGTATACCGTTATACAGATTTCGATAGTGCGATTAATGAAGCAAATAACACCTCATTTGGTTTATCTGCTGGTTTATTAAGTGATGATAGCGATGACTACCAGCATTTCTTAAAACGTATTCGTGCCGGTATCGTTAACTGGAACCGACCAATTACAGGCGCATCAAGCGCTGCACCGTTTGGTGGTATTGGTGCCAGTGGTAACCACAGAGCGAGCGCTTATTACGCAGCTGATTACTGTGCTTACCCTGTTGCTTCTGTTGAAGCCGATAAAGTTAACTTACCACAGACCCTTGCGCCGGGCTTAATTATTGAATAATTGTTTGGCGGCCTCGCCGCCTTAATTGAAGGAATTAAACATGCACACAGATGTAAACGCCCTATTTGAAAACCTATGGGACAACTATTTATCAGTTACGCCATCAGCGGTTAAAGTACATGAGTTACTTGGCTCTACACAAAAAGATGACGTGATTAACGATCACATCGCTCTACGTACTTTTAACCATGAAAAAATTGGTTTAGAAAAACTAGCTGCGCACTTTTTAGCAGTTGGCTACAAAGAATGCGGCGAGTATCACTTCGAAGCGAAAAAGCTATACGCTAAACACTTCGAACACTCAGATCCTAAGCAACCTAAAGTTTTCATCTCTGAATTACTTGTTGAGCAATGCTCAGAAGAATTACAAGCTATCGTTAACGATATGGTTGAACAGATTGACGAAAACGCTGTAACAGCGGATAATTTCCTTTACTCAGGTACGCACTGGCAAGTAAGTTCAGACACTTACAAAAAACTGCTAGCAGAAAGCGAATATGCAGCATGGATGTCAGCGTGGGGTTACCGTGCTAATCACTTTACCGTGAGCATCAATGAATTGGCTAAATTCGATGATATCGAAAGTGTAAACCAAGCACTTAAAGATGCGGGTTTTGCGCTAAATACATCGGGTGGTGAAATCAAAGGTTCACCAGAGGTTTTACTTGAGCAATCTTCAACCCTTGCTGATGACAGCGAAGTTGAATTTAGCGATGGTGTTGTTGCCGTACCGAGTTGTTTTTATGAGTTCGCTCTGCGTTATGCAAAGCCAGATGGCGAGCTATACACAGGTTTTGTTGCAGCATCAGCAGACAAAATTTTTGAGAGCACCAATGCTCGATAAATAGCACATACCAATTCGCTTAGTGCAATAAGCGAGTTGGTACACAAGGAAATGTATGAGACTAATTGCGTTTATCGTAATTCTATTTACCCTAAACACAGCAACGGCTACAGAAAAACCCAAGCTTACAATTTGGTCTCATGCATATTTTGCCAGCGAAGCAGATAAACTCAGCATTAACCTCCACCTTGCTGCTGTCATAAAACCAGCGCTTTCAAAGACGTTTAATATAGAAGTTGAATTTACTAATCATGCGCGCGTAATTAAACACCTATCAAGTAATGAGCCCAGTTGCACCTTTAACGCAATCAAAACCCCTGAACGCGCAGAAAACATGGTGTTTTCCAAAGTTCCCACCTATATGCATTTGCAACGTCAACTGTATGCACTTAAAAGCACGTTGCAACCTAGCTCAGAGCCTATATCTGTAGCAGAGCTACTCAAAAATAAAGGCAGCTTCGGTATTATTGGTTCAACCAGCTACCGCGAGCTCGATGAAATTTTTGCAAATAAGCACCACAACGTTGCAGCTATTTATGGCGAAAATGCCTTTTTACAATTAAGTCAGCTCCTAATCAATAAGCGTATTGATTACATTATCGCGTACAAACAGGCGCTAGAGGCTCACATACCCGCCCACGAATTAGACTTACTTACTTCACGACGTATTGCTGAATACCCTGAGTTTATAAACGGCTTTTTTGCATGTAGTAAAACAACCATAGGTTATCGTGCTATTGCACTGATTGATAACTTTATGAAAAGTGCAGAAATGGCAGCCTACCTTCAACAATTACATCGTCAGAATAATCACCCAGATGATGCAAAAGCGATGCTTGATATTTACACACAAAGGTATGGAATACACTTTAAAAACAGTCACTAATCACACACCTTAAACTGAATAAAAATAAACCAAAAAAATTTTAAAATAATGCTTGCGCAAATAAAAAAGCAGATCTATTATCTCGCCGCTTCTTGATGATAGCCAATCCGAGTACATTACAAATCTAGTTTGTAGCAAGGCGATAGAGCAACTATCCAAGAGTGTATTTGATTGCACAGAACGTACTGTGCGCTTAATAACACTCAACTGACTTGGACTTCCATTTTTTCCGAGCAGTTGCTTTATTGCCGGAGAGTAAAATGGCTATTTCAACACTTACACAAGACTTAACAATCAAAGTACCTGCAGCGTCGGTTGCTGCAAACGAGTCTACTGCACAACCATCAAATCAATTTATTGAGCAACTTGTTGCACAACATGGTGCGCCATTAATGGTGCTAGATTGTGAATCTGTACGCCACCAGTACCGTGCATTAAGCCGTGCTTTACCAGGCGTTGTTTTACACTTTGCATTAAAGCCACTTCCTCATGCAGCAGTTGTTCGCACGCTTTTAGAAGAAGGTGCTAGCTTTGATTTAGCAACGAGCGGTGAAATTGACTTAGTTGCCAGCCAAGGTGTGCCAAGTGATCGTACTATTCACACGCACCCTATCAAGCGTGACCGTGATATTCGTGATGCCTTTGAATATGGTTGTAATGTGTTTGTGGTTGATAATATCAATGAATTAGAAAAGTTCATTGCATACAAAGACCACGTTGAGTTACTTGTTCGCTTGAGTTTTCGTAATGCAGAGTCATTCGCTGACTTATCGAAAAAATTTGGTTGTAGCCCCGCAATGGCTATTGAGATCATTACTTACGCGCAACAACTAGGTATTCGTATCAAAGGTTTGTCGTTCCATGTTGGTTCACAAACAGCGAGCCCAGCTAAATATGTAACCGCAATTGCTGCATGTAACCAAGTGATTAACGACGTAGCTGCATTGGGGTTACCTGCACTTAGTACGCTTGATATCGGCGGTGGTTTCCCAGTGCCGTACAATAAAGACGTGCTACCAATTGATGAGTTTTGTGCGCCGATTAATGATGCTTTAGCACAGTTACCAGAGACAGTTCGCGTCATTGCTGAACCAGGTCGCTTTATTGTTGCCAATGCTGTAACCAGTGTTGCATCGGTGATGGGTCAAGCTGTACGTGAAGGTAAACCTTGGTACTACTTAGATGATGGTATTTATGGCTCATTCAGTGGTTTAATGTTTGATGAAGCCGCATACCCAATAGAGTCGCTAAAACAATCAAACGAGCGTGTAGAATCAGTATTGGCAGGCCCAACTTGTGACAGCATCGATGTGGTGAGTGAGTCAATCATGCTACCAAAATTAAACAATGGCGATTTAATCATCAGTCGTATGATGGGTGCTTACACACTCGCAACCGCAACAGATTTTAACTTTTTCAAACGTGCAGAAGTTATCGTACTGAATGATGTGGTGCAGGTTGATGCACTCACTGGTTAACAATTTCCTCGACTAAAAGCATGTAAGGCAACATGCTTTTACATTACAAAACGCAGCTGCTCATTCCAGCTGCGTTTTTATTTAACGCAGTTAAACCGTACCTTCAAGGCATTGTTTTTTTCTTAGCTGATCTTCGATTACTAGAGGACGTTTTAGCTCCTTGGTAATTACTTCTGAGGCTTGATTACCCGTCTCTTTATCTGCGAACCAAATAGAAATTTTATCTCCCTTAACTTCACGGTTTAACGTGTAGTTTCCGCCTTCTTTAAAGTTCATATCAAATCGAGCAAAAGCATTCTTTTCAGAAGATGGGAAATCTCTTTCACTAATTACAGCTTTAACCCAAAGAACGTGCTCGCCAGCTTCGTACTGCCTTGCTTGCTCCCAAGCTGAAACAGACTTGCTATTACACATTAAGTACACATAATCTCTTTGCTTACCATGCTCATATTGAAAGTTTTCAACTCTGAACTTACCTTCATCTATATCCTTTTTAATAGGCAACGCACTACATGCTGTCATTAAAACTGCTGAAACTACTAGGCTTGAATGTTTAATCATATTTTTTCTCCATAAAAAAAGCGCCCTCTTATAAAGTAGGCGCTTTTTGTTTAAAAATCAAGCAATAAGCTTAAGTTTTAGAACGTCATGTTGAAAACCATTTCAACAGTACGTGGTGTCTGCCAAGAAACTGGTGAACCAAACTGTGCATTACCATTGAATGCAGCTTCTGTTTCAGCAACCTCTTCATAGTTCGTTACGTTAGTCGCATCAAACAAGTTTTCAATTTGAAGAGATACGAAAGCAGAATCAAACATTTCTAGATAACTAAGATCATACTTGAAGTTAACATCTACTGTCGCAGTCCAAGGAGTTCTACCAAAGCTACCACGTGAGAACTTAGTGTCACCTACATAGTAAGTATCACCATAGTGATAGCTTCCTTGATCTGGGTAGTAACCAGCACCCAGTGCGTTACGAGGACGGCCTGAAGTTAGACGCGTATTCATACCAACAACTAAGTTGTCTGATATAGCATATGAACCGAAGATTTTCAGTGAGTGGCGACGGTCATTAGGTAAGTAACCATTAGCACCGTCCATTAGGTAAGGGTAATCCCAGTCTGTTGTTAAACCAGCATCATCCTGACCGTTATCAGATTTCACATAACCTTCCGCATTACCATAGCTTTGTGACCATGTGTAGTTTGCTTTAAGCATCCATTGACCATCCCATGCTCTTTCAAGCATCAAGTCAACAGCGTTATAGTTACGTTTTGCTTCAGGGTAACCTAGTTGCTCTGCAGTGAAGTTATAGTCTTCTAAAACACCGTCACCGTCAGCGTCATATTGGAAAGATGCGCCTTTACCTGGGTTAAGTAGTAAGAAGTGATCATCATCAATACCGATGCTTTCAAATGCTTTTTCTGCACTCGCATCATCAATTACACTCTTAAGTTCACGACGTGTATATTTGATACCTGCTGACCAATCTTCATTGATCATACCTTGATAACCAATAATGAATTCGTCTTGATACATTGCTTCAAGGTTTGAAGAACGAACACTAACAGGGCTAGGTGCTGTACCATCACCAAATACAACTGTATCACCAAGCTTACCACCTAATTGTGGAACATCATCAGAGCCGATGCTGTCAATTTGGTAATAGTCATGAGTATAAAGCTCTGCGCCTGCTAAACGTACGTTAGTATTAGATGCCACTGGTAAGTGGTAACGACCCGCGTTAGCGTATACTTTGTGCTCACCATCAGCAAAGATGTCATATGCGATGCCTAAACGAGGAGCAAACTGGTTGCTCATCTCAACAAATGTCTCACCGTCAGCATTTAAGTTTTCGAAGCTCTCCCAACGGAAACCGATGTTTAGAGTTAGTTGGTCGTTTACATTCCAGATATCTTCAATGTAGAACGCTTCATTGTTAATATCGAATTCACCACCAACTTCGTAGTTACGTACACGAACATAACGGCCAGAGTCTTGGATTGTGTAGCCATTAGGTAGTACAGCACCTGCTTCATAGTTTTGGTATGCGTAGTAGATATCACCAGAAAGGTTTACAACACTCGTTGAAGTATTTTTCTCTGCATCATAACCAAAGCGCAAGTTGTGATTATCTGTTACTAACCAGTCAACATCAAAACGATATTGCTTACGTTCGTCACTGTTATCTTCAATAGTGAAAGACGCCCAACAACCTAGGTTTTGACCAGATGAAAGGTCATAAATTACTGGACAATCTGCGCCATCAGCCGTTGTAGTATCAGTAAACTCAACTTTACCAGCCATTGCAGAGATTGATAAGTAATCTGTGATGTTACCATTATAGCGAACAGACCAACTTGTACCACCAGATAGCGTTTCAGAATTTAAAGCCGTATCTTTTATGATATTGCCATCTTCATCTAAGTCGTAATCTGTAGTTGCTAGGGTGCTTTCGTCTTTGAACATCCATGCAGATAAAGAGTGATCTTCATTAATGTTCCAATCTAAGCGTGCCAAATAGTATGGGTCATCATCTTTACGGATACGCATACCGTTACCACGATTGATTAGATCTTCGTAATCATTGTCACGCATTTCATAAAGGCCATAGAAGAATAATGTATCTTCAATTAAGGCACCACTTGCAAAAATATCTGTTTTGCTTGTTTCACGTGCATCACGGCTGTTATCGGAAATAATATCACCAACACGGTTTGAACACGTTTCAACTATCTCACCATTTACAACATTTTGTTGGCAATCGTCGGCTTGATAATACGAACTAGGGCGATCACCATACAATGAACCTAAGTCTTGTCGGTGCTGTAGACCAAATTTAAACTCATTTGTACCTGACTTCGTTACAGAACTCACTACACCACCAGTAGAGCGACCGAATTCAGCTGAGTAACCACCGGTTTTAACTTGGAAAGATTCATAAGCTAAGAAAGGAATTGACGCACCACCAACACCGTTACGGAAGTTTGTCATGTTAAGACCGTTCACGTAGTAAACGTTTTCTGCTTGAGATGCACCACCAAAGCTTGCAAGTGAGTTACCTTTCGCATCTTGGAAACGAGAATCACCTAAGTTAACACCAGGAGCAAGTAACGCTACTGATGTGATATCAGGTGCAACTGGTAAACGGTTTAGTTCATCAGCAGAAATATTGAAAGAAGCCTCTGAGCTTGTTGTATCAACGCGTGCAATTCGGCTACCTGTAACAGAAATAACCTCTAAGTTACCTTCAGTCATCTCAACTTCAAGTGCTGCAACTTTACCGATTCCGATTGTTACGTCTTTAAGTTCAGATGTTTGATAACCGCTTTTTTCAATGCGGATGTTATAAACACCTACAGGAATTGAATTTAAATTAAATTGACCTTTAGAATCTACAACAAGTGTCTTTGTAAAACCATTCGTTTCATTGGTGATTGTAACTGTTGCACCTGCAATTGGTGCATCGCCTTGTTGCTGTGTTACTACCCCTTTAATTGCACCATCAACGTTACTTGCTAGTGATTGCGCACTATAAAGTGTTAAAGATGAGCATACGGCAACGCATAGAGCCGCTCTTTTGAAAATGTTGTTTTTATGTATCATAATTTTCCCTGAATTATTATTTTAGTTACTTTCGTACTTTCGATGTAACAAAATATTTTTACCATTAACACGTGGTATATACAAGTATTTATTGAAACTTTCTGATAACAATTTATTAAGAAAAAAACATACTGTATTCAACAACATCTTCAAAAAAAGCCATTTGTACCCATTAACAAAACAATGTCAAAGTTGTAAATATAAGGTTTACGCAAGGGGGCTTTTTAGGGGGTGTTTTAATGAAGTAGGTGTCACTTTATGCTTTAAATGACTTTTTAGTACATAAAGTTAACAATAATTTTTATAGCTTGAATTAAATAGACACTTGAAAGTGTGGAGTTAAATAAATTATTGTCGCTCCACATATACATAGATCAAATAAACAATGGTTTGTAATCGTTTTCTAATTGTTCAAACGACAAGTTACCAATAAAACGACCAAAGCTTAGCCAGGTTGCTAGGCCGCGTAAGTCTTTAAAGTGTGGTGGAATAAATTTAGGGTCTTCAATCACACCTAAGTCATGCAATTGCGATATCAATCTGAAATCATCGATTGAGATTTTACCAACCAATAGCAAGTGCAATTGATCAATTCGACCTAGCTGTATGGCAACACGAATAAGGTTATACACCAACACGAAACCTTTAATATAGGCGATATCTTTTGTAAAAGGTAAGCCTGTTGCTGTACTGCCTCTAAACACCCGTTGAGTAAGTGTATAACTGTCGTCTTTACTCAAACCTTGTGCTACATAGTCACGATAAATATCAACAAACTCAGCGCCATCAATAACCTTGGTAATTCCTTGAATACGGTTAACTAATTTTGCTAAACGTCGAGGCGTCGACTTTAAGGTAATAATTTCGGTCAACACCGCAAGGCCTTCTTGGGTAACCGTAGAGCTCGGTGTGCCTTTACTTAAACAAGTTAAATAAGGCTGCGCAAGACCATTTTGCGTGGTTCCGACATGGATCCAGCCTTCATGCACCTCAAGAATATCTAGCTCACGCTGAGAAAACTTAACATCTTGATTAAGTTTAATATTATTTGCACCTGCCGCAGCATCACTCACAATACCGTCGCTCAGAATAACCTCAACATCGATGCCCGGCATCGTTTGAGTCACTTGCGATGCTAAAATTTTCACTGCATCTTGCGCATCTATGTTTTTTGGATCATCCGGTAAAATATCGGCATCAAGCATACTCTTTAGTGGCTGCTCAAGCATGGTGGCAAGCTCGGCAAGTGAAGGCTCTCCAGCATGAAATAAATCTTTTGGATGACCAAATAGCTCAACAGAAAGATCATGAAATTCAGGCGTGCCACGATACTCAATCATACTAAGTACAGTTTTATATTCAGTACACATCTTGCTCATGTATTGGGCAATCGGATTGAGTTGTCCTAACTGGCTGATGATATCGCGATTTAAATCAGAAAACGCGCGGCGTAACTCGCTTGGCACAAAACCAAGATCACGTTGCTGGTAATAGGCTTGATCAACCGTTGGGTTTTTCTGGCATTTGTGCTTAAAAAACTCTTCTTTGATTTGTTTATCCCAATTGATCGCATCAAGAATACGAATGGGTGTTTGCAGTGCGATTAATCGGTCAGATAACTCGCGTGTTTTTGCTAATAATGCCTTATCTATCATGCTCTAGGCTCACTGTGTAATGAGCCTAGAGCATAGGCTAAATTTGTATAATTACAAAGCTAAATTAATCGGTTTTTAGCTAAAATTTAGCCTGTGTAGTGGCTAACTTTCCATCGTTGTAGATAAGTAAAGTTGGTACCGAATTAATGCCATTTTCGAGAAATAAATCGTTACCATAATCGATTGAAACCGGCATACTTGCAGAGAATTTATCAACATATTCTTGCACTGCACTTTGATCGGTCCATAGCTGGCTCACTTTAACCTCTACATCAATCCCTTGCTCTGCCAACTTATTAACATGTTGCTGCGCTAATACACACTGCTTTGCCATGGCAGGGCGAGTGTCGGCTAAGTACCAGTCGCACCACGTTGCGGTAAATAGTACTGCTTTTTTGCCTTTTTTTGGAATAGTCAATGGAGTCGCTTGGCCTTGTTTTTCGCTAAGCAGTCGTGCTTTTTCAACTTTGCCATTGTGTGATAACAAACGTAATGTGTTATCAAGCGATTTATCGGCTTCGTGGCCTTGAAAAATCACTTTCTCATCGCTATCAATTAACACATGAAAAGGGGTGCCCATAAACTCATAATGTTTCGCAACTTGGCCTGTGTGATCGGTAAATAGAGGCATGCTAAGTGAAAAACGTTCTTTAACCTTAGCAACAGCGTGTGCATCATCATTTAGGTCAATATTAATAGCTACAAATTGAATTTTATCGCCATATTGCTCATAAGCATGCTGAAAATGCGGCATCTGCTCCATACATGGCTTGCACCACGTAGCCCAAAACTTTAAGTAAACTGGTTTTTTGCCTAAGTAACTGCCAAGTTTAACAATTTGCCCTGCTTCATTTTCTAAAACGAGGGGGGTTGTATTCGCCGATATTCTTTGGCTTAAAAGTAACAAGCCTGTTAGCACTACCAAAGGAAAAAACTTATATTTCATTGTGCGATCCTCAAATAAAACTTAGCTTAAGCGTAAGGTAAGCCAAAAGATTGTAAATTTTCGACATCAGCCATGCTAATGTCATTTTACTGATTAATCGCAAAGTGAAGCTTATTAACACTCAAAACATTAAGAATAGCACTAAACTTTTTATAGGCAGTAAACGTATTACATCAAAAAGGAGTCATCATGAAAAACGAGTTAGACGGTAAATTAATTCTTTCTGTGTATGAGAAAATTATTCAACACGGTGAAGATCACGAAGACGGGAAACTCTACGAAGGTATTTGCGCTTTTTCAGATATTGATGGTTATACAGTATATCTAAAAGGCAGCGGTGTATTACTACGTTTTGGTTTTCACAATACCTATCACCTTGACTATCAACACGAAAAAAACAAAGAAGACTTTTTAAAGAAAGTGCTTTATATCGCAGAAAAGGAACTCTAAATACATAATGAAACGACGGGTAAAAGCTGAGTCAAAACAACAGGCTGTATTTATCAATGAGGTTATTAATGAACTTAAATCTAACCCAGATAAGTTAGATATCATACGCGATAATCTGAGTTACTATCGTGAGCAACAGTTTCTTAAGCGTGGTTTTCTGCTGGCAATTGAGCGCTTTGATTGGGTGTTTGAAGCAAGCAATGATGTAGAGCAAATTTGCGCGCAAATTCTAGCTGATGATTATATTGGTAAACGTTTGCGCCGCTACCCCTTGCTATACAAGGGTGTCATTGAGCGTACCTAGAACGATTCCCACCGCTAAAACATGATCTGTCCGGCAAAAAATGCTAGGTTAGCGCCATTTTGAAAATACGAGAACTGGACATGTCAAAAACAATAAACTCTCACAACACCCATGAGGGTGGCAATAATGGGTTATTTAACCGATTTTTAGCCACCGTTGAATTTCTGGGTAATATGTTACCCCACCCTATTACATTATTTGCAATGTTCTGTGTTGCGATCATCGTATTCAGTGGTATTGCCGATTGGTTTGGCCTAAGTGCCATCGACCCACGCCCTGAAGGTGCTGCAGGTCGCGACCCTGATGGTGTAATTGAAGTTGTCAGCTTACTCAGTGCCGAAGGCCTACAACGTATTGTTACTGGGCTTGTGACTAACTTTACCAGCTTTGCGCCGCTTGGTACGGTACTGGTTGCTTTGTTAGGTGTTAGTGTTGCAGAGCACTCTGGCTTACTTTCGGCAGCTATGCGTGGCATGGTAATGGGCGCATCTAAACGCCTAGTTACCTTTATGGTGGTGTTTGCTGCGATTTTATCAAATACGGCATCAGAGCTTGGTTACGTAGTACTTATTCCACTTGCTGCAATGATCTTCCACAGCCTTGGACGCCACCCCCTTGCGGGTCTTGCTGCCGCATTTGCGGGTGTTTCGGGTGGTTACAGTGCCAACTTATTATTAGGCACCATTGACCCTTTGCTAGCCGGTATCACAACGCCTGCAGCACAAATGATTGATCCGAACTACCAAGTTGGCGCTGAAGCAAACTGGTATTTCATGATGATTTCAGTATTTTTAATCGCTATTTTGGGTACTCTCGTTACTGAGAAAATTGTTGAGCCGCGGCTTGGCAAATACAACCCAGAAGAAGCTAGTAATGATTTGCCAAAAAACGACATTGCCGGTTTAACCGATAAAGAAAAGTCAGGCCTAAAGTGGGCTGGTGTTTCATTGTTAGTGGTTTCATTATTACTTGCATGGACAATTGTTCCTGACGACGGCATTTTACGTAACCCAGAAACAGGCCTTGTAGCACACTCGCCATTTTTAAAAGGCATTGTAGTATTTATCTTTGTGACTTTCGGTATCCCAGGGTTTGTTTACGGCCGCGTTGTTGGCACCATGAAAAACGATAAAGATGTCATCGATGCCATGAGTAAAAGCATGAGCTCGATGGGGATGTACATTGTGCTGGTTTTCTTTGCAGCACAGTTCGTTGCCTTCTTTAAATGGACCAACTTAGGCACAATTTTAGCCATTAACGGCGCTGCTCTATTACAAGCGCTAAACCTAACTGGTCCTGAAGTTTTCGTGCTATTCATTTTAATGTGTGCGCTAGTAAACTTAAGCTTGGGCTCTTCATCAGCACAATGGGCTGTCACTGCACCAATCTTCGTACCAATGTTAATGCTTATAGGCTATGCGCCAGAGACTATTCAAGCAGCGTATCGAATTGGTGACTCGGTAACAAACCTTATTACTCCAATGATGAGTTACTTTGGCTTAATACTAGCTGTTGCAACTAAGTATAAGAAAGACATGGGGATTGGTACACTGGTTGCGACCATGCTTCCTTACAGCATGATCTTCTTTGTGGGTTGGGTCGCGTTATTCTACTTGTGGGTGTTTGTACTGGGATTACCAGTGGGCCCTGAATCACCGATTTATTATCAGCCTTAATTAGCATCTCTTCAGAAGAAAAAGCCAAGCACTCGCTTGGCTTTTTCCCCCTGTGTAATTACCCTTGTGGTACTCAGCTTTATAGTAAAAGTCAGTTAGCAGCTTCGAAAATACAGTTTGACTTTAATCAAATTTAAGCCCATTTTTTAAACACAAGCTATGTAAACAGGCTATATTCTTATACTGCTCAAAGACATAATTAATAAACAAGGACGCTACACATGAAGCCTCACCTCGCACTCGCTTGGTCATTACTTGCCTTAACGGCTTGCGATAAAACCCCAGAACAAACAGCTAAAACACTGCCACTGCAAGTTAGCGCTGCAGATGTCATTTATTATGGTGGTGACATTCTTACTATGACTGGCGATAAACCAGAATATGCACAGGCAATCGCTACCCAAGGTGAAAAAATTATCTTTGTGGGTAATAAAAACAAAGCGCTTGAGCATAAGTTTGGCAAAACAAAGCTGGTTGATTTACAAGGTAAAACCTTAATGCCTGGTTTTGTAGATGGCCATAGCCATGTCTATGGTGTTGGTTTACAAGCCATGGTTGCCAATGTCCTACCTAGCCCAGATGGTGATGCCAATAGCGTTGAGCAAATAGTCAATATCCTCACAGCAGCACAAAGTAACCCTGACTACACTACATTTATCGAAAAAACGGGGGCAATTTTAGGCTTTGGTTACGATGATGCTGAGCTTGATAGGTATCCAACTAAAATGGATTTAGACCTAGTTAGTAAAGATAAACCAGTGATTATAATCCACGCCTCAGGCCACTTAAGTGTTGCAAACAGTAAAGCATTAGCCATGGCTGGCATTGATGCCAGCACTGAAAACCCTGATGGAGGACTGATACGCCGAATGCCTAACTCACAAGAGCCAAGCGGTGTACTCGAAGAAAACGCACACTTTGGTTTACTGTTTAAACTCATGCAGTCTTTTGATCCTGAGTTACAAGATATGATGCTTGAAAAAGGCCAGAAAATGTATACCAAATACGGCTACACAACGGCGCAAGAAGGCCGTGCAACCCAAGAAGCTTATGATTCAATGGTAAGAGCATCAAAAGCGAATAAATTCGTGATTGATGTGGTAGCTTATGCGGATATGGCTACGAGTAGCAGTTTCATGGACTCAACCTATAACAGTAAAAACTACACCAACCATTTTCGCATTGGGGGTGTAAAACTTAACTTTGATGGCTCACCGCAAGGTAAAACCGCTTGGTTATCTCATCCTTATTTAAAAGCCCCTGAAGGCCAAGACCAAAGCTATGCAGGCTATCCAACTTTTAATGATGCACAAGCTTTTGAATATGTTGAAACAGCCTTTGCCAATGACTGGCAAGTTATGACTCATGCGAATGGTGATGCCGCCATTGAGCAGTTTTTAAATGCTGTTGAAAATGCGAATAACAAACTTGGCAAAAAAGACCGTCGTCCTGTACTCATTCATGGCCAAACAATTCGTCAGGACCAAGTTAACCGCCTTAAAGAGTTAGGCGTTTTTCCATCACTCTTTCCAATGCATACTTTCTATTGGGGCGATTGGCATGTAAATTCAGTGCTTGGCCACCCCCGTGCAGATTTTATTTCACCCACTCATGCGGTTCGCGAGCAAGGATTAATGTTTAGCACCCATCATGATGCGCCAGTTGCACTGCCCAACGCTCTTCGCGTATTAGATGCAACGGTTAACCGCACTACTCGTACTAATCAAGTATTAGGTCCAGAGCAACGGGTTTCTGTGTATACTGCATTGCAAGCAATGACAACATGGCCTGCGTATCAACACTTTGAAGAAACCTCAAAAGGGCAATTAAAACAAGGGATGCAAGCGGATTTAATCATTCTTGATAACAATCCGTTGAAAATAAAACCTGAAGAGCTCCATAACTTACAGGTGTTAGAAACTATTAGCCGTGGTAAAACCGTCTACAGTAAAAATTAAATACATTTGAAGGAAAAATATGAACAAGTTAATACAATTAGTATTTACCGCTTTGCTGTCATTTTCAGTGCTGGCTACACAAACAGTCACCACAGAGTTGGATATTTTAAACCTTAAAGCTCAGTCTGAATATGTATTGACCTCAGGTCAGCCAAATCAAACTGATTTTGCAAAGTTAAAAGAGCTGGGGGTTGAAAACATCATTAACCTACGTGGAGATAATGAAACTAATTGGTCTGAGCAGGATTTAGTGACTGAGCTTGGCATGAATTATTACCATATTCCTGTGCAATCGAAAGCTGATATTACGATTGAAAATGCCACTAAGCTACAAAACTTGCTCAATGAACATCAACAGCAAACAACCTTGCTTCATTGTGCTAGCAGCAACCGTGTTGGTGCACTTGTTGCGCTTTACAATGCTATTACCTTGAAAAAGCCAATTGATGAAGCTGTCGAGATTGGAAAGCAATGGGGCTTAAAAAGCCTTGAAGGGGTTGTACGAAGTAAAGTAAACGAAGAAATTGGTCAGCCCTAAGCTGACCAACTTTTAAATGAAACTAAAGCTGCCACGCATAACTTAACTTTGTAAAAAAGGTTCGTTGGTCTCTTTCTAGTCCTTTAAGAGAGTCATCCTCATACCCTCTATCTGAGTAACCTAAGTAAAATAAAGTTTGGGCATTAATTTTGTAGGAATAGACCAGTTGACTACCATAGTCACGATTCGTTTGGCTTACATCATAAAGATAAGCTTCATGATTTCGATCCACATCTTCAAATTGTAAAACGAGTTTCAGCATCGAGCGCATATTAAATTTATAATAAACTCGCAGATCCGTTAAGTTAGCGGTATAAACACGGTCGTTTTGTTCGTTATCTAAATAACTGTAACTGTGCTCTAATTGAACCTGCCAATGGTCGTTAATGTCCCATGTCATTTCTGGTTCAATTCGTACCATGGTGCCAAGGGCAGCATTGCTATAATCTATTTTGCTACCATATTGCGCATACAATAAGAAACGCACGTCACGAATTGGCCTAAAACCACCGTAGATATAGCCAATATTTTGATTAAAGAACTCACCAGCATAAAACTCATTACGGTGAATAAAACCAACTTCTGTTTGTGACTGCATTTTGCCTTTAAAAGTAATAAAGCCATCGTACTCTTCTTCGAGTAAATCACCATTTTGCGCCCACGTTTTATCCCACTCAGCATTATAACTGTACTCAGTAATTACATCCTCAGCGTCACGATACCAAGTTTGACCTCCACCAAGTTGAACTTGCTCATAGTCAGCCTTTGCCTGATAACCTAGGTCAGAGCGATAGTCTTTGCCTATATTTTCATAGTTTGCGTAAAGCTCGTAGTCACGTTTATTGCGGCTAAACTCAATATTGTAGGCTTCGTCTGATTGATTTTTTTCAAGACCATACACATCAACTAAATAATCAGAGTTTTTCGTGTCTGTTGTTACAGCTTGGTATTGAATACTATCGGTTTGATTAAACCAATAGCTACCATCAAGGGATAAAACCGTGTTGTGATAATCACCACTTTCACGGTGTGTTGTCATAACCCCAATCGTCCCCTTTTGGCCTATATCAAGTTGATAACGTCCTACAGCTGAATGTGTTTTATCACCAAGATTGGCAAAACCAGAGCCTTGGTTAGTCGGTAGCAAAACGCTGGTATTTTCATCATCCGCATACATAAAGCCATAGCTATGCGTCCCTGTTTTACCTGTTAACTTAACACCGACTTCTGGCTCTGCAATGGTACGTGTATACAGTAATTCAAGTTGGTTAGTGTCAAAGTAAGACGCACCATCTAAGAAGAATGGACGTTTTTCGGCGTAGTAAATTGAATAAGTGGTATTCACATCAAGCTCAAGAGAGTCAGCCTCAACTTGCGAAAAATCAGGATTAATTGTAGCGTTAATGACCGCATCTTGAGTCACCCCCCAACGTAAATCAAGGCCAGCCTTAGTGTCGATATCTCCATTTTGCCAATCTCCTGGCACAGTGTCTTTCGTATCATGGCGAAGTGCTGTTAATGTCGGTGTGAGCTGAATATTTTTACTCTCACTCATATTCCTAAAACCAGTTAATTTATCAAATTGACAAAAACTGCACTTAACATCACGGTCAAAACCGACATTCGACATTTGATAAAATACGTCTCGCGGGTAGTTACGCCAAACAGCAAAGCTCCATGTTAATTGCTCTTGATTTTTAGGAAAACGTAATGCAGTAAAAGGGATCCGCATTTCCACCACATAGCCGTCTTCAGTGATCTGCCCTGCACTATCCCAAATTGCATCCCATGAAGGGTCTTCAACCCAATCATCAATGTCTGTCATACGCATATCCCCTTGAGCACCAAGCGGATTTACATAAAACTCATACCCTGTACGCTCGTCGTTAAAGGTATCGATCATTAAGGCGACATTGTCATCTTGCCACAACGTATCACGGTCCCGAAGTGCAGCACGAATTTGACTCGGATCATTATCTTTGGCAACAAATCCAACATACAAATACTTACCATCTTCATACATATAAGCATCAGTTTGTACAGGTGGCTCACCTTTTTCATTGGGTTCGTTTTGATATTTAAGAGGTATCTTGGTTGCGTGCTGCCAATGTGTTTCGTCCATGACACCGTCAACACGAATAGACTCATTGATATGAGCTAATGAAAATTCGACTTTATCATAAGCAACAGCTTTTAGAGGTACATGTACAAGGCTAAAAAAAATGCCAGGTAAAATAGCACGGGTAATTATTTTTCTTACGTACTGCATAAACATCCATTTAAATACAAGCGTGACCTTCACGCCATTTAATTTTATCGAAAAGCGATTGTAATTCAACGAGGTAGACTTGTTAATAATTTTGTCGATAAAAATTAACAAATACGCAATTTGTATTAGTTTTGAGCAGATAACAAAAAGCCCCGTAGCGTATTCGCGACAGGGCTTTTTAAAATTAACCAAAATTCAATTAGTTATTTTTTTAAGCTTAGTTTTCCGCCTTTTAACGACTTACGTACCTTGGCAATCCGCGAGCGATTCTTAGCACGTGCTTCGCCTGTCGCCTGACCAGACGCCTTGTTTGTACGGTTGCGGCGTAAATGCGATGGCTTTTTACCAATTTTATCAATCAGTACATCACGACTACTGACTTCATAGCCAGGCAACACAATACGTTTAATACGCTGGCCGATTAACTTTTCGATATCGAATAGGGTATTTTCTTCTTCGCGGCTAACGAATGAGATAGCTTGTCCTGGTTTACCAGCACGGCCAGTACGACCGATACGATGTACATAATCTTCAGCAAGCCAAGGCAGGTCAATATTAATAACACGTGGTAAGCCTTCTATATCAATACCGCGGGCTGCCACTTCTGTTGCAACTAATACGCGAACTTTACCTTCTTTGAACTCACGTAATGCACGACGGCGATTGCCCTGGGTTTTGTCACCATGACATACAACTGCAGGAATACCATCAAGGTTTAGCTCTTCAACAAGCTCATCAGCGGTTTCTTTCATGTTTACGAAAACCAAAACCTGTTGCCAATTTTTCTTACCAATAAGCTCAGACAACAACTCTTGTTTACGACGCTCTTCAACCGGATAAACCACGTGCTGAACGGTTTCGGCAGTACTATTAGTTTGGTCAACGCGGATGATTTCAGGTTGTTTAAGTATTTTACTTGCGAACTGCTTAATTGCGGCAGGGAACGTCGCCGAGAACAGTAAAATCTGACGAGCTTCATCACAGCCATTAATGACTGTTTGCATGTCATTAATAAAGCCCATATCAAGCATGCGATCAGCTTCATCAAGCACAAGGTGTTTAACACTTGCTAGGCTGATATTACCTAAACGTAGTTGATCTAATAAGCGCCCTGGTGTCGCTACGACAATATCAACACCTGCTTTAAGATCATTTGCTTGGCCGGCTAGGTTAACTCCACCAAATAAACACACTGTTTTTAACTCAGTGTATTTTGCAAATGCTTTAAAGTTATTAGCAATTTGCTCTGCAAGTTCACGAGTTGGCGCAAGCACTAAGGCACTCGGTGCATTATTATCACTCAGTGTGGTCTCTGACAGCTTTTGAATAAGAGGCAGTGCAAAAGCAGCTGTTTTACCCGTCCCAGTTTGCGCACTGACAAGTACATCTTTGCCTTTTCTTATTGCAGGAATAGCACTACGTTGTACGGGAGTAAGCGTTTGGAAATTAAGTTCTTCTAACGCCTGAAGAATCTCAGAAGAAAAACTAAATGATTTAAAATTCATGCTGTATAACCTGCGGCCATCTTATCAAGGGTCGCAAATTATACAGAAAAAAAATGGTTTTAGTTAGTTATAACTTAACTAAAGTGCCTTTTAATGCTACACCAGCGATAAAAGTACCCGCACCACACTGATATTCAGTCTCACTCACAAACTCGCGCTTTTTATAATAAGATTGAATATTCACGACTGCATTCATACCTTCACGTTTAGCACGCTCTTGTAGAGCCTTAAGCGCACTTAACATTACCCACTCACATGCTTCGCGGTCACTTTTGTTAAACGCATTGGTTTTTTTATTTGTTATCACTTCACCATAACTGCTTTTGATTTTGCTATGACTTTGACTAGCAAAATAAAGAGGAATATCAAGCAGCGCATTTTTTGCTTTCGTTGTTTGCAATAAAGCTTCAACTGGTAGCGTTTGCAGATCATCCCGCGCAGCGCTATTAGCAGAAAATAAACAACCGATAAGAGCAAAAGTGGTAATAATTAATTTCATTTAAAGTTCCTTTTGTGTGGTTTCCATGCAAGCTTTAGTGAAATAGAGTTGTTGTTATTCTGTTTTACTAAGACTTGCATATGGTTCGATGTTGTTGATAAATCTCATTTAACATTGCAGTAGGTTATGCCTGCCACTTCTTAAAAATCAGCGAAGTATTAATGCCACCAAATGCAAAATTGTTACTCATTATGTAATTAGTTTGTATGTCTCGGCCACAACCTTTTATGTAATCAAGGTCTGCACATTGGCTATCAACCTGACTCAAATTGATAGTCGGTGCAAACCAACCATCATTCATCATATTAATACTTGCCCACGCTTCAATCGCACCACAGGCACCTAATGTATGTCCTAAGTAGCTTTTTAGTGAACTAATCGGCTTTTTACCAAGCGCATTATAAGTTGCATGAGACTCAGCAATATCGCCTTTGTCTGTTGATGTTCCATGGGCATTGATATAACCAATATCATCTGCGGTAAGATTGGCATCGGTCATCGCCATATCAATGGCCACTTGCATTGTATCAGCAGTCGGTTGGGTTACATGCTGACCATCTGAATTACAACCAAAACCAACTAGTTCAGCGTAAATAGCTGCGCCACGAGCAATTGCGTGTTCATATTCTTCTAAAATTAATGTCCCTGCCCCTTCACCAATCACAAGACCATCTCTATCTTGATCAAAAGGACGGGGGGTTGTTTTCGCGGCATCATTTTTAGTACTGGTGGCATATAGTGTATCAAATACAGCCGCTTCGGTAATACATAGCTCTTCCGCACCACCAGCAACCATCACTTTTTGACGTCCATATTTAATTGCTTCATACGCATAACCAATGCCTTGTGAACCTGATGTACACGCTGAGCTCGTTGTAATAACACGCCCTTTTAAGCCAAAAAACACGCCCACATTAACCGGTGCAGTATGTGCCATCATTTGAATATAACTCGTTGCTGTCACCCCCGTCATTTCACCTGTTCGCATCATGTTTGCAAAAGCAAGTAGCGGCGGTGTTGACCCCGTTGATGAGCCAAAAGCGATACCCGTAGAACCGTCGGTTAAACTTGGGTGCTCTAAAAGTCCAGCCTGTTCAAGTGCAAGTTCAGTGGTGCGCGTAGACATCATGGCAACGCGGCCCATTGAGCGTACTTGCTTACGCTTATAATGACTAGGCTTTGTAAAGTGCGTTACAGGCGCAGCTAAACGTGTATTTAAATCAGCAGCACAATCCCATTGCGACATGTATTGAACTGCGTTCTCACCTTTTTTAAGCGCACCTTTAAACTCACCCCAAGTATCACCCAGTGCAGTAATTGCGGACATACCTGTAACAACAACGCGCTTCATTACACCATTCCACCGTTAACTGAAATAACTTGTCGAGTAATATACGCAGCATCTTCAGAGCATAAAAAAGAAACAGTGCCAGCCACTTCGCTCACCGCTCCCATACGCTTCAATGGAATCATTTTTAGCATTTCATCGACAGGTAAATCATCTGTCATTGCCGTTTCGATTAAACCAGGAGCCACACAATTGACGGTAATTTTACGCTTAGCAAGCTCTAGCGATAATGCTTTTGTGGCACCAATAATACCCGCTTTCGCCGCGCTATAGTTAACCTGACCACGGTTACCAGCAATCCCCGATACAGATGCCATAGTAACAATACGTCCCCCCTTGCGTGTTTGCACCATAGGCATCACGGTTGGATGAACCACATTGTAAAAACCATCAAGCCCTGTGCGAATCACTTTATCCCAATCATCGCCCTGCATCGCTGGAAATGCCATATCATTGGTTATCCCAGCATTACAGATCACACCGTAATAGGCACCATGCTCAGCTATATCTGACTCTATTTGTTCTTTTGCCAATGCTCTGTCACATACATCAAACTGTAATAAACTGGCATGCCGACCCAATGCGATAATCTCTTCGCACGTTTGTTTAGCTTCAGCCAAACCGCTTCGGCAATGTACGGCTATATCAAAGCCGTCGCCTGCTAATCGTAATGCGATTGCTTTACCAATACCACGGCTTGAGCCTGTCACTAAAATACGTTTTGTCATTAACTTTCTCTTATAAACTGCATTGGATCTTGTGGCTGAAACACATTGATTTTTGCTTCGGCTAATAGCGTTTCGTCGTGGTGAATTTGACACTCAAAGACGCTTAATCCTGACTCTTCTTGATACAACTTTGTAACCGTCACCTTAAGCGTTTGCCCTTTTGCAAAGACCGGTGCATAGGTTTTGTATTTACGCGTACCTATTAGAAAACCTATTTGTACATCGTTCCCTTTATCTTTTGCCAGAGCACCCGCATATGCGGCAATGGTTTGTGCCATATACTCACAGCCAATATAACTGGCAACCCCTTTTAAAGACGCATTGTAAAATGGACTCTGAGGGCTAATATCCACCTCACAACAAGCACTCTCGTCAGTATAATTGGCAAGACGATTGAGCAAAATCATAGGCGCACTATGAGGTACAACCTGCTCAATTTTATAATTCTTCATTCAGATGTCCTAGTACTACACTGACATTATTGCCACCAAAGGCAAATGAATTTGATAAACAATGGCTAACCTTTACGTGTGTAGGCTGAGTTATCAGGCCAATATCGGCTAGTGTTTCGTCAATTTCGATTTGATTAAACACCATACTCGTAAATTCAGGATGCGCTAAGTAGAGCCAACAAAGGCCTGCTTCTAGCGCACCGGCAGCACCTAATGTATGGCCCGTTAGATGTTTTGACGAACTAACCAGCGTATTGTTGCCAAACACATCATTGATTGCAAGTGACTCCATGGCATCATTTTGCGGTGTTGCAGTGCCATGAGCATTAATATATTGAATATCTGAGGGGGTAATACCCGCATCAGTCAATGCTGCTTTCATTGCTGCTATGGCGCCTGACCCATCAGGGATCGGCGCTGAAATATGATGGGCATCAGAGCTCTCACCTCCCCCTAAAAAAGCAACACTGTGATCACTGAGTTTTTCTTTACTCATTACAAATAATGCCGCAGCTTCACCAATATTGATGCCTTTTCTACCCTTGCTAAATGGTTTACAGATGCCATCACTGATTGAAGACAGTGAATCAAAGCCATTAATAGTAAGCTGGCAAAGACTGTCTACACCACCACATATCACCACATCAGCTAAATCTGCACTCAATAAAGCGCGAGCACTTATCATGGCTTTTGCGCTTGAACTACAAGCTGTAGAAATACTGTAATTTGGGCCTGATGCATTTAGTTTTTTTGCGATATAAGTGGCAGGTGCAACTAAGGCCTGATCATAATAATCAAATTGGCTTGGCCACTGCCCTTTTTCAGCATGTACTTTTCTGGCTCTTTCGCCTTCTTGTATAGCAGCTGTACTGGTACCAATTACCACAGCAATACGTTCATTTGGGCACATGATTTTTGCTAAAGTATCGGATAACTGCTCAAGGGCTAAGTCAATTAACTTATAAAAACGCATCGATTCAGATAAAGGTATCTCATTGACTAACCCCACACAGGTAGGTCGCTTTTCAAATGCCAGTGAAGTAACTTCTGTTAGTGTTTGCTTAGGTTGAGCATACACACTTTGCATAGTTTGCTCTTGCCCTACGCCCATCGCGCTAACAATCCCTAAGTCATTTAGCCAAAATGGCATAATTAATTAACCCTTTGAAAAATTATTGAGTAGTCTCGCTCGTAGTTAACAAGCTTGGTTTGACTGTCTAAAAATTGAATTTCGCTGATCAGCCGTTTTCCTTGGTAAAGGCGTCGTGTTGCCCCTTGCTCATCAATTACCAGGCCATAAAGCTGTGAATTAAGTACATCTATAGGCCAATGCACAAGCATGATGTCAGCTAAAATATAGCGTGGATCAACCGCACCAATCGGCAACATTCTTTCACTTTTGACCGCTCCTAATGGCGCTTTTTCGAGTTGAAAAATTGGCATTCCTTGCACCGTCATTACAACTAAATTTATACCCCTTTCACTGCTCAAATTTAACTGTGCTAACAGGGTATGCTGCTCTGCATCATGGGTTACTTGAAGCACTTGCTGCCAATTATCAAGGTCTAACGAAACAGGCGGATCCGATAAATAAATACCAGCATTTGGTGCAAGCTCAAGCCCTGTTTTAACTGCATACTCACTGGCACAGCTGACTAAAAATAAGCTAAAAACTACAATTACATAACGCATTATTGCTGACATAACTCGACCAAGGTGTTTAAACGTTTATCGCTTTGTTTAACAAATGGATTATCAAGATCCCACGCATAACCCGCTAGAATAGCACTGATCATTTCACGTATTTGTTGATTTTGTTCACTATAAAAAATGACATCCTGAAATGAACCATCATACCAAGCACTCACATAGGTTCTAAAGCAATTGACGCCTTGTTGTAAAGGGGTGCTGTACTGCTTTTCAAAATCAACTTTTTCACCCCGCAAATAGCTATCAACCAAAGGAGCCACCAACGAAGCTGATTTTAAAGCGATAGTGACACCAGATGAAAAAACAGGATCTAAAAACTCCCCCGCGTTCCCCAGTAACGCAAAATGCTCACCATATAAAGACGACACATTCGCTGAATAACCTTTAATGGCACGCGCCTCACCCTTTGCCACACGATTTGCTAGTAATTTGCTTAAGTAAGCATCTTGTTCAATAAACTGATTTAAGCAAGTTAATGGTTCTTGCGGCTCAAACTGATTCGGTTTGCCAACCACACCGATGCTTGCTGTGCCATCGCTAAATGGAATAAGCCAATACCAAATATCTTTAAATTCGGGGTGAATATTAATGAGTATTTTCTCGCGGTCAAACTGCTCGTCACGAATATTATCCTCAAAATGACTGAAAAAAGCCCAGCGCACCGGAAAGCTTGATGGTGTTTCTAAGTTAAGTAGTCTTGGTAACACTCGACCAAAGCCACTGGCATCGAGCACAAATCGGCCTTTAATTTGATACCTTTGCTGATTTTCATCAATAACGCTAAGTAGTGCACCATCTTCACAATCTGTGTAAGCTGATACGCTATGTTGGTAGCGAATTTCTGCCCCTTGTTGCATCGCACCATCGGCCAAGCATTTATCAAAATCAGCACGTTTTACTTGAAACGTTGTGCCTGGGCCTGCACTGAATTTTTCTGTAAAGTCGATATGTGTATGCTGGCCACGGCGCTGAAACGCCGCGCCGTTTTTAAACTGAAAACCTAAATCTTGAGCCTGCGACTGCACAGCCTCTTCAAGGTTTGCTTCAGCTAAAAAGCTCATGCATTGGGGTAACAAGCTTTCACCTATCGAAAAGCGAGGGAAAACTTGTTGCTCTAATACCACAACACGCCACCCTTTTTTAACCAATAAACTGGCTGCCACGGCTCCTGATGGGCCCGCACCAATGATAATCACATCTGCCTGTTGAATTTGCGTATTCACCTATTATTTTTCCTTATTATTAGGTAATGCAACACTAAGTGGTGCGAGTATATAAATACACATTAGCCCCACTAAAACCGTTAAACCAAAGCTAAAAATGGCTGGTGTTTTTGACACTGCGAGCATACCAAATACCCACATTGATGATGCTGCTGACAAACTAATTGCCAAAACATTACTCGGTACCAGTTTATTAATTTGATAAAATACGAGGTAATCAATTGCTAACGCTAAAATCAATAAACAGCCCAATAAGTTAAAAATCGATAATTGGCTTTGTATCAAACTGCACAACAATAATACTGCGGTTAAAGTTAAAGCGAGTATCAAGCCTTGCTTACATGCTGTTTTAAACCCAAACTTAAAGGTAAATAACAAAACAGCGAAGGTCATAGCAATCAGTAATGTGACTAATAATGAATGTGAGTAATGACTCAGCCCCTCAGTGATCAGCGCAACTTTATCATACACAATTAAATCGCTGTCGGCGGCTGCCCACTGCTTTAATTGCTGTTTTTCAACGCCAGTTACCATGAACCAACTGGCCAAAAATGAGTTGTTTATAAACACTTGATTATGTATCAGTGGTGCTAGTGCTGAATCAAGTGCGGTCTCTAAAGTTAAGGTCGACTGGCTAAACTGCACTGGATTGGCGGTCATTTGGCTAACGATATTTATAGCAGCTTGATGGGTTAATAAATCCGCTTTATTCTCGCGTTGTCGATGAGTACTTGGTACAAGATCACTGAGCATCACAGCCTTGCCTTTATACTCATTAATTTTGCTTTTTAACGTTTCTTGCTTTTCTAAAAGTTGCTGTGCATTTTCAGCAAACAAAATCATTATCTGGCCATTGTCTTTTCCTAGCAACGCCATGTGCAGTGCTTCGTTATCCATCAATGCTTTTGGGCTTGCATTTAATAGTTTTACATCATCATTTACTACTGGAGGTTTAAGTAGTGTAAATACACTTAACAGCACTAATAGTCCTATTATTAGTGCTGTTTTATACTCGTTAACCTTCTGTAATTGCTTGCTAAGAGATAACGTAAGATGATTAGCACTTTGAATCACTGTTAACTTATTTTGCCAGTGGGGTAGTAAAAATCGCGTGCTAAACCATGCAGTTACAAGCCCTGCAACAACAAACACACCGACTTGAGTTAACAGCTGAACGGGCGAGAAAAATAAACTTGCATACCCCATCGTCGTAGTCAGTAAAGAGAGCGCTAACGCAAGCTTGAGTCCACGACTAAAACCGCTCTTATGCTGCGTTAAATCAAGCATGCCATGAAATGCATAATCAATAGCGATGCCAATCAGTGTGACCGCAAACACAAGCGTCAGTACATGGATCTGATTAAACAAGCTAACGAGCACTATCGAGCCACCAAGTGCAGCACTGACCACAGTCACCGAGGCAAGCCACAATGCATTTACTGATCTAAATACCCACACAACCATTATAAACAGTGCAACTAAGCTCAAGGAGCCAAATAAAGTCATTTCAAATTTTGCTTGTTTAGCATTTGCAGCGGTATGAAATAAAGCCCCTGAATAATGGACAGTTGTATTTGGGTACTGACTTTCTAATTGGGTGAGTTTAGTTAATATTTCATCATTTAAAGCGATTGCCTTATTAATCGAAAAGGCATTATTGGTGCTGTTAACAAACAAAAGTAAGTAATCTTCGCCTTGGTAGTTAGCAGTTATTCGGCCATCTTGTAATTCAAATTGTTGTATATTGGCTAAAACATGCCTCAAAAAACTTGCGGTACTAAGCGTAGGATCTTGATTGATGGTGCTAGATACGAAGGGATCAGCAATTTGGCTCAATTGCCCCAAATAGTACTGCTCGAAAACTTTAGGTTCACGTAGGCTTTGTTGGTACTCGGGTGCCAACAAGTAACCCGCGTATTGGCTATAAAAATCGGCAAGAGTCTCAATCTTCGGCAGTGTAAAGCGCGGTTGAATATTTTTGCCAGCTAACCAACTCAGCATTTCGTCATAAGCTTCGGTATTATTTTCACCGCTAAATGAAAAGCTCAGTTGTTGCTTGTTGGCTGAAAAAAAGTGCTCTTCTACCTGTTGTAACCTTGGCTCAGACTTGGGCAGCAAGGCTAAAATGTCATTATTTAAAGCCGGTTGTTTTACCACAAAAGCAACAACTAACATAACAGTGAGTAAAGTTAGCCAAGATAATGTAATTGCCCACGCTTTCACTTTTGCTGCTCATTTTCAGTATATGAGAAACGCAATAAGGTAAAATTCTCATTTGGCTCTTGTAAGCGCACGGTAACCACCTTATTCGCATCAAAACAAAGTTCAAACTGGCTAAAAACTTGTTTTAGTAATGCTTGGTTAGGCAACAGGATTTCGCAATTAGGCTCAACGCTTTTATTTATTGTAAATTGCTCTGCTAACGCCGCTTTGTCGTGTCTTAAAATTGCTCGTAGCAGGCTCACATAGGGCTCAGCCCCTTTTTGTAATTGTTCGTTTCCTTGACTGTCAAGAGTATAAACTTGGCCCTGTTTAATAAATAAAGTGCTTTTTACCGGTGATTGCACTTGCCATGTTAAGCTCTCTTCATTAAGTTCAAAAATGCCTTTTGAAATAAAGGGCTTGCTAAAGCCCTTAAAGTGTTTTTCTTGGCTGAATGAGCCATGCTCTATCACATTCTTAGCAAGAGCCGGCGTTATAAAAAACATACTACATAGTAGAAAAATGCTCATTCGCATTAGATCACCTTTTGTAATTTCTCATGCAGTACAGGCGGTGATACAAATTGCATCTCTTTGTTTTCTATATCAACCGCCACCTGAATAGTCGTCGCTTTCGTCAACTTTTTGCCCGTCGCAACATCGCTGATAATATAATCAATACGCAATCGCGTTTCATATTCTTTCAAATATGCATCAATCCGTATCTTTTGCGTAAATAATGCAGAACCCACATATTTAATATGCATATCAATAATAGGCCACGCATAGCCAGACTCCTGCATTTGCCCGTAATCATAATCAAATAAACGCAGTAATTCGCAACGTGCCACCTCTAAATAACGTGGGTAATTACCATGCCATACCACGTTCATAGGATCACAATCATGAAAAGGGATTTCAATTTCTACATAAGTACTCAATAAAGAGCCACGACTATGCATATAAACTCCAACGTTTAGTTTGAATAGCATCAACGGTAAAACGTAACACCGCCTCAAGTGGGCGATCTTCATCAAGCTGTGGGAAAAACTCACTAATATCTTGATACATACTCTGCACTTCAGGGGTTAAACTTGCGTAGTCAAGCTCACCGTTATTAATACGCAAACGTAAACCTTGTATACAAGCTAACAGTGTACTGGCAACGACTTGCTCGGTTAACTGGAGCACACGTAAACAATCACGTGCCGCAATAGTTCCCATGCTTACTTTGTCTTGATTATGACATTCGGTTGAGCGCGAAAATACACTAGCAGGCATGGTCAACTTTAGTGCCTCAGCGGTATAGGCACTGGCACCAATTTGCACCGCTTTAAAACCGTGATTAATGTAACGACGTTCATCTGTGCTTGCTGACAAGTTTGAAGCTAAACCATTGTTATAACGAGTATCTACAAGTGAAGCGATTTGCCTGTCTGCTAAATCAGCTAAATTAGCCACCGCCGTTTTCATACTATCCATAACCATTGCAATGTGGCCACCATAGAAATGACCGCCATGCAATACGTGCTCACCTTCACCATCGATGATTGGGTTATCATTCGCCGAATTAAGCTCATTTTCAATCATTTGCCTAAACCAAGGGAGGCTATCTTGTAATACACCAATGACATGTGGCGCACAGCGGATTGAATATCTATCTTGTAAGCGGTCAGCATTACGTGGGTGCTCTACATGGTTTAAGTCACCACGGATCCACGCAGCCACTTGCTGTTGGCCTGGGTGAGGTTTTACCGAAAACAAAATATCATCAAAATGATGACTATTACCTTTTAAAGCAAGACTGGCAAGCGCTGTAATTCGGCTGGTTAATTTAGCAAGGTAGTCGGCTCTATCGAAAGCAAGGCATGCCAAAGCAGTCATTACGGCAGTACCATTCATCACCGCAAGCCCCTCTTTAGGGCGAAGCTTTAATGGCTTTAAGCCAAGTGATTGCATAACTGCTAAACTGTTTTTAATTTCGCCTTTGTAATACACATCACGCTCGCCAACCATAGCCCCCGCGACATACGAAAGCGGTGTGAGGTCACCACTGGCACCCACAGAACCTTCTTCGGGAATAACTGGCACGATATTGTGATTTAAAAAATCACGTAATAAATTAAGCATATCCCAGCTAACGCCTGAGTATCCTTGCGACAGTGAAGCTAGGCGAGTCGCTAAAATAGCGCGTCCTTGAGTTAAGTTAAATGTATTGCCCAGACCACAACCATGAAATCGAGTGAGGTGAAGAGGAAGTTCATTAACCAAATCAAGAGGTACTTTTACAGTCACCGAGTCACCATAACCTGTGGTGACACCATAAATTACGCCATCGTCTTCTAAGAGTTTATCTAAAAATGCTACGGCACTGTCGATTTTTTTGGCAAATTGGTGATCTGAGGTTAATGCAACAGCCCCTTTCTGCAAGGCAATATGAACAATATCTTCAATAGATAAACGTTGCTCACCAAATAATGTAGTCGTGTGCTCTGACACTTTAGTTCTCCTTGTTTTGGTCGCGAGACACTTGCTCGTCATTTTGCCAAAAATCATAAAAATTAAACCATTGATATGGATAGGCAGCCGCGTAATAGCTCAGCCTTTGTGCATAATCGCTCACAATTTTTTGTAATGTTTGCTGCCTAGTTTTGCGTGGCAGCGTAAGTTTGTCTGCGTATTTTTCAAACACCACCCGATAAACCCTCTTGCCTTCTGCCGACTTATCTTTTAAACAGAATAAGTGAAAAACAGGGCAATCTAATAAGGCTGCTAATATAAAAGGGCCCTGTGAAAATGGCGCTGGTTTTCCTAAAAAGTCAGCTTCAACCACACGCCCAGCCGTTGTAGTACTGGTTCTATCTCCTACAATGACAACGATTTCGCCCTGCTCTACTTTATCTTTGAGCATAATCGCCATGTCTGGCCCAAGATCAGTGACTTGAATTAAGTTAATGCCTACATCAGGGTTTATGCTTTTGAGTAATTTATTAAATTCAACCGCATGATGAGTAAATACCAATACATTGATAACTTTACGATAGCGATGTTGACTAAGTGCACGACAAACTTCTAAATTACCCAAGTGTGAGCCAATAAAAATGGCCCCTTGCTGTTGCTCGTCAAGCTCTTTAAATAGTGCTTCATTTGTATAGATAATATCGCTTTGCTGAATACGACCAAGCCAAGCATCAATTTTATCAAACGCACTGTCAGCAAAAGCGCGAAAGTGGCGAAAACTATCGCGCCATGTAACCGCTTTATGGTTACCATTTACCTTACGTGCTTGAGTTAAAAATGCATAAGATGCTTCACGGGCTGTTTTTCCTGTTAAAAACAAATAAAACACGACTGGAAACAATACGAGCCATAAGCCTGAACGGCCAAAAACACGATAGCAAATTAATAAAATTTGCATGCCGAGCCAATTACCACGCTCTTGCATTTTAGACCAGTGCTTAACAGCCATCAGCCAACCACCTTACGCCAAAGTAACTTAGGTGAGCGCAGTAACATGCCAAAGAATAAACGCGTATGCAGCCAAGAAATACCCACATTATCGTGTAAGGCTCGAAAGTGAGATACGCCATTTTCAGGGTAGATCACTTGGGTTGGCAAGAAAGTAACCTTCACACCTTGCCAATATAGCCTAACTAGAATTTCGATATCAAAGTCCATGCGTTTGCCTAACGCCTGTTTAGACATTAATTCTTCAACAGCCGAAAGAGGATAAACGCGAAAGCCACACATCGAATCGACAATATCAAAGCTTAAAGTTTCAACCCACACCCAAAAATGAGTAATGTAGCGACTTAAATAACGGTGTTTTGGCACAGAGCTATCATAAATAGGACAACCACTGATCACATTATTGGGAGCGCAGTGACTTAACTCAATTAACTTTGTAATATCATCGAGTGAATGCTGGCCATCGGCATCAACTTGAATCGCATGACTAAAGCCCTGCTTATGTGCATACATTAAACCGGTTTGAACAGCACCACCCTTACCTTGATTTTGAGCATGGGTGAGCAAAGTTAAAAAATCGTACTCGGCGTCAAGTGCTGAAAATACTTGTTTCGCACTTTCGTCACTGCCATCATCAACCATAATAATCGGCAGTTGTAATGCCTTTAACTCATCAAGTACCGCAGCGATAGCATGGATGTGATTGTAATTTGGAATAACAATACAAAACTGGTTCATTGTTTAATCACAAAATACGATTCGGCCAGATGCATGCTGACCTTTATCAGAGGAATAACTAAATAAGCATTTGCCTTTTGCATTGCGTTCTAAGCTTAAGTTAACCGTCATATCAGGCGTAGTAACCACTTGAAATTTCAATATTTCTAGGTCTTGCACTAAAGAACCAAAACCAAGGTATTGCTGCGCATATTTAACAGCCCAATCTAACTGTACGACCCCTGCTAAGATAGGCGCATCAGGAAAGTGTCCCCGAAAATAATCTAAATCAGCCGTAATCGTTAACGCTAAGCTGACGCTGTCTTTTGCTTGTGATAAAACGCTCACCTGTGGCGTAACATTATTCAGACTTGGCAAAGTACTGCTCCAATATTTTGATGCTTAATTTAGCTTGGCTGTTAAAAGGAAGCGCATCGATATAGCGCCATTTACGTGGCAGGCATATGCGTTCAAACCGATTAGATAAATAATTTTGTAAAGTACGGTTTATAATTAGTTTCCCTTGTTTAAGGCGTTCACTATTTCCATCATCTGTTAATACAACAACAGCACCTATTTGTACTCTTTTCGCAGGTAAGACGACAACTTTAGCCTCTTTCACCCAAGTATGACTTATTAAGTAATTTTCTAAGTCGTCTAAATTTAGGCGTTTTTCTTCAATTTTAATGGTTCTATCAATACGTCCTAATAATTTAAATTGGCCATTGCTGTGCACATGTGCCCTGTCATCTAGCGCAAAGCCAGATTGCTCTAGAATATAAGAGTCGAGTATTAAACGACCTTCTTGATTAATTGATAAATAATTACCGCTAAAAGGCTGCCATGGAACCTCAACCGCTGCTTGAGTAACTTGCCTATAAGCAATGCCGCCCGTTTCTGTACTGCCAAAAACTTGTGTGACTGGACGAGCCAATTGATTGAAAAGCGTCTCTGCGTGCTGATTATTTAACGGACCACCCGATGAAAAAAGCCACTTTATGCGTGCTCGCTCAGGTATCAGTACATTGTCTAAGCATAAGCGTCCAAGCTGTGCGGGGCTCGAAATCAATACAGCTTGTTGAATCTTTTTCAGCTTTTGCACTATGTGCTCTGGGTACTGGATTTGTGTACTATCAATAATGTGCCCTTTCGCCAAAGGCCAAAGTAACCTGAATAACAACCCATAAATATGCTGATGTGACACTGTTGCTAAAAATGTAAATTGCCCCTTTAAATCAAAGGCCATAGATAACACTGACAGTTCACGATTTAACACGCGCCATGGCTTTACAATCGGCTTGGATTGCCCAGAGGAACCTGAGGTATAAAAAATCACCGCGGTGTTTGTAGGCCACTGGAGCTGAGTTAACGGTGTAGGCGCACAAGATGCTTGCTGCTCAAGGTTCGTAATAGAAAACTGCGTATCTAAATCTACAGTATCTCCTGCAAATACAGGGGCTTGAGCCAACAACAAGCGTAATGTTTCAGGTTGTCCATTGGGCGGTAAAATGACATTATGCCCAGCACAAGCAAGTGCAAACAACCGAACAGCAAATTGATAAGTATCAGGGTGAAATAAAACAACATGACATGGGCTTTTTAACGTATGTAATTTCGCTTTAAAGGCCGCTATGTCAGCAAAAAATTGCTGGTGGTTAACGATTTTATCTGAGACAACAAAAGCACCGCTTGGGTGAAATTGTAAGTTATTAGCCAACATTATTTTTTACCTTTTGTCGGATCAACCACTCAACTAGCATAAAACCAGCGATAAGTATGTATGCGATTAAACCATTGTAAAGCGTCCACACTGATAACGAGGTGAATAGACATGTATATAAAGCCACTGAGGCGTTAAGCAGGAAAAATACACTCCATGCTTTCGTCACTTGACGCGTGTAACGTACACCGTTTTCATCGAGCTCACCTTCCTTTAACCGCGCTAAACTCTCAATGACTGGAGGCCCCTTTTTTAGCGAATATAAAAAAGTAGCTGCCATGACGCTGTTAATAATCACAGGATAAAGCTTTAATCCTAATTCGCTATTAAAAACCTGTGTTACCACTAACGCCACAATTGCTAGTAAAGAGGCTGGTTTTATCCATGGCATTTTATTCGCTAAGCGCTTGCTAAGTATCAATCGTAAAATTAATAAAGCAATCAGTACTAGACTAACCTGCTTAATTGAACTGTGCTGCAAACCAAAATACACAATGAATGGGTATAAAGATAAGCCGATGATAATTAACGTAGTGGTAATTGCTTTAAGCATGTTGCTAAATTAAGAAACTAGTTTTTCTACTTCGCTAACAACATCTTGCACTGTGCGTACTTGCTTAAACGCATCCGGCTCAATTTTTTTACCCGTAATTTCGCGTAATTTAACGACCAAATCAACAGCATCAATACTATCAAGGTCAAGATCTTGATATAAATTTGCATCAAGGCTGATGTCATCAGCATCGATTTCAAACTCATCAACTAAAATGCCCTGTAAAACGGTGTAAATTTCGGCAGCGGTTTTCATGCTTTTTCCTACTTCTAAGTCTATATTACGATTTGTTTTGATTAATAAAATCAGCAAGTGCATCTACTGAAGCAAAATGCGCTTTTGTTTGTTCAGAGTTCGCGTCAATTTTCACATTAAACTCTTTCTTGATGGCTAAACCTAGTTCAAGCGCATCAATACTATCCAGCCCTAAACCATCAACGAATAACGGTTGGTCATTCTCGATATCATCAATGCTAATGTCTTCAAGGTCTAAGCTGCTAATGATTAATTGTTTTATTTGATTCTTTAGTTCAGTCATAGTTGCCTGAGTTCCTCTGTAAAATAATGCTGTAAATCACGGGTTAATTGTCGCGCTTGCATTGCAGGTTGCTCACCTTTAAATGAGCCTGTGTATGTAAATTGTTGATTAGCAAAACGCATCATAAAATGCGCTTTCGTGGGAGCGACTTTATACCAAGGTGTGTCTTTAGTTAGTGTACTTGGTTTCATGCTAATCATTACCGTCGTTATGGGTGCTCGACAACGCGTTGCAATATTTGCCGCACCGCGTTTGAATTTTAGTGGTTCGTTAGGCGTTGTTCTCGTTCCTTCAGGAAAAATAATTAAATTATGACCTGATGAGAGTGACGCCGCACATTCCTCTAATAACTCTTGTGGATCTTCGTTACTAATATAACCCGTTCCCTTTATAACTCCACGCATAAACGGGTTTTTAAATAAGTGTGCTTTAACGACACAATCTGCATTTTTAATGACTGATATGAGCACTACGACATCAATCAAAGATGGATGATTAGCCAACACGAGTTGACCTTTAAGTTGTTTAAAACGCGCCCTATCATGCACAGAAAAATGAATAGCGCCTGTGTAGTGCATTAAAGCAACAAAAAACTTAAATGTGTAATGCACTGTGATACGTGCTTTTTGCTTTTGTTTAAGGGCCGAGGGCTCAATACAACGCTGCAACGGAAATACCAGCAAAGTTAAAACAATGCCACCAATACCGAAAACAGTAAAACAAAGCCCTGTTGCAAAGATACGCCACGCTTTGCCCAGTGAGTTAATGAGCATGGTATTGAAGCATCCAAGCCGACTGTTGATGTACAAGCACTGTTTTCGGTTCCTTGCGAATAAACGCATCTGCAAGTTGTACGCTCAATGGTAAACAATCACAAGAATGAGACACATCATGATTTGATAACTTGTTTAGTTCAAAATATGCATCGTTACCAAGTTGTGTTGAAAGCATAAACGACACACTATGATCAATCTGCAACTCATCTGCAAAGCAAAGGTATTCCTCAGGTAGCACACTGTCTGTATGGTTGATTAGAATTTGACTTTCAAGACCTGATTTTACGCGGGCATAGCCATCTGTGATTGCATCAATGATACTCTCTGCACCGCCGGCAATAGCATTCATTGCTGCCCTGTTTTGACCCGTTATCGAGAAAATCCCCGTCGTCGCATTATGCACACTTAACCCGAACGCAGTCGGAGATAAAGGCGCTTGTTCAACAAGGGTGTTAAGTAACTTAGCTGTTTTAGGCAAGTCACCATGACGTGATGAAAAATTTACAGCAACCTGGGAATGTTCGGCTTGTGCACTACGTAGGGTATGCAATGCCATTTTCATGTAAGGGCTTAACCTACGGCGTTGCATGGCTGGGATCCAGCTTAAATCAAGTTCGCTGGAGCTTGGTACTAATCGTTCAGGTATTTGTTGCCCGGGTGCAACCCATAAACACACATTATTAACAACAAATTTCACAAACGTTTATTCTTTTTAGCGCTAATCGATTGCTAATTTTACCCATTGTCCACAAAAAAGTAAAACTTTGACACTTAATTGTAACCAGAATTAAGTGTCAATTCAGTTTTATCGTAAGATAACCGCTTTTTCGTCTAAAAGTTGAGCTTTATCGCCTACAATATCAGCAACATTAAGCTCATTAATAAGGCGTTGACCAAGCGTTTGTTGTGCTTGCGTTAACGGCACATAAGGTAAACGGAAAACGCTATTTACTGCGCCGGTCATCATTAAGGCAGTATTAATTGCAATTGGGTTTGGCTCACAGAATAACCACTGCATTAACGGCTGTAACTGAGTGTTAAGGCTATCATTTTTGTTATCCATTAACTGACGGAACAAGCCTGGAATTAAGTTGGAAGTTACTGAAATAACACCATGAGCGTTATGGATATGGCGAGCATCATGACTTTCATCATCATTACCTGACCAACACGCAATACCTTGTTGTTCATAATGGGCGATTCGCTCATTTCCACCACACTCTTTAACACCAATAAAATTTTCATGCGCTGCTAAAGGTTCGATAATATCAGGCGTTAGATCTTGGCCTGTGCGGCCAGCCACGTTATAGATAAACGCAGGTCCGATATCTAATAAACGTTTAAAATGCTCTTTCACCCCAAGAAGAGAAGTACGACCATAATATGGATTAATTTGCAGCGCGGCATCCATACCTGTTGCAAAGCCATATTCGGTAGCTTTAATAGCTTCACGGGTATTATTACTACCTGTGTTACCTATAATGACTAGACGATCTGAAAATTTACTTACACTATGTGCAATAAGCATCAAGTGCTCTTCCCAATTCATTAGTTGGCCTTCACCTGTGGTACCACCAACAATAATCCCATCGACTCCTGCTGAAATTTGTTGTTCAACAAGCTCATCGTAACAAGCCAGATCAATATCACCGTTGTTGAGATAAGGTGTTTTAATTGCTGTGATCAAACTTGCTTGTTTAATTGTTTCTAGGCTGCGCATAACTATTTTTATGTTTGGAAAATTTGCGCTAGTTGTAACATAAATGCAGGCATTTTCCGAGTAGTACATGCTAATAAATAAAAATACTTGATAAAATGTTTAGGGTAAGCCAGAATTGAATACTGTATAAATAAACAGTATTTATTGCGAGTAATTGATAATGCAACTTTCAAAATTTTTGGCTAATTACTTTTACACCACAGAGGAGCTTTGTCATGCACTATCAATTGATGAGGAAACACTAACTGATTGGCAACAAAAAGGGCTATTCCCAAAACCAAGTTACTGCTTACAAAGCCAATTAGAATGCAGCTCTTACTCAGGAATTTATCAATGTGAGGAATATCAAGACTTTTATCCTCGTGGTGCGTCTAGCTGGGGACAGCACATTATTAAACATGATGTAAAATCATCATGCCAAGCCTTCAATCATTTTGCTCAACAATATTCAACTCAACTTAGTAAGCTAGCCGAGCAAGGTTACCCCCTTAATGAAGACTTATTTGGTTCTGAGATTGACGAACATTTACAACAAGTTTGGCAGCAGTTTTTATGCAGCAAATATGGGGTGTTAACCCAAAATGGGTTGATTGAAGAAGCCGTGCAACTTGATGTAGCGAAACTACTCATTGATGATATTACCGAACTTCGTACGAAAACAGGCTTAACAGTCGATGAGCGCCAAGCACTCCACAAAGCTTTAAAACTTATGAACAAAGCATTGAGTCACGGTACTGGCAACGAAGGTAAAAACACCCTGCGTCACAAATATATTGAAGAAGTTGTCTGCAAATATGATCTATCTGTAAAATAAACAAAGCCGCCAAATGGCGGCTTAACCTTATTATTTATTGATCCCACTGTGGTGCAAAATCAGGGTTCGCTAAACGTTTGTTTTGGTCTAACGCATTAATTCTATCTATGTCTTCATGATCAAGTTTCACTGAATCATCAAAATTATCAGCCAAATTTTCTCGCTTAGTTGATGAAGGAATTGTCGTCATCTCGTTTGCATTTACCCAAGCAAGTACGATTTGCGCAGGTGTGGCGTTATGTTTTTTCGCTATATCCAATATCACATCGTCTTTGAGGGCTTCACCTACGGCAAACGGCATATAGGCTGTAACATGGATATCATGTTGTCCACAAAAAGCACGCAATTTAGTATTGGTAAGATACGGATGAACTTCAATTTGATTGGTGAAAATTTCTCTCGCGTCGATCGTTTGCATCGCCTCTTTTAAGTTGGCAATGGTAAAGTTTGAAACACCAATGTGTTTTGCTAAACCAAGTTCTTTTACTTTTTTGAGTTCAGTTAAATATTCACTCATTTTTTCTCCATTACTGGGAGAAGGCCAGTGAATAAGTAACAAATCAACATAATCTAGTTGAAGCTTTTCAAGGCTCTGTTTAACACTATCAACAAACTTGGCTTTGTTTAGTTTGTCATTCCAGACCTTGGTAGTAATAAAAATTTCACTGCGAGGCACAGAGCTGTCTTTAATTGCTTTACCAACTTGCTCTTCATTACCATAAATTTGCGCTGTATCTATGTGTCTAAAGCCAATATCAAGCGCCATTTGAACTGAATTGTAAGCTGTCTTTCCTTCTAGGCGAAATGTACCAATACCTAAATCTGGCATTTCAATAACATGTTGTGACATAACCTCTCCTTTTGAAGTAATTCGTTATAAGCTTACTTACTTCACTGAGGCCAAATTTTAGAGTTTCAAGGAGGGATTTAAAATAAGTTAACTTTACAGGAAATTTTTCACCGTAAATAAGTACTTCCTAAATTGCTCAAGATTACCTATAAACATGTATGTAGATAATACACACGCCCTCATTGCGAGTTTAATACACCTCTATTTGTTAAATTAGTCTAAGTGCTCATAGTGACCGCGGTACACTTCAAAGGTTTTCACTACCGTATGCTGCTCTTTAGTGAGATTATCAAACCAAGTATCAAAACGCTCATCATCATCTTGCTCACCCAGAGCAAGGTACTGTGCTAAGAGTTCAATTATATCATTGTGACTGAAGCTTAAAGTATCGACATGGCTCGCAAGTGTTGAATGATCTTTATCACGAAGCGTATTCATTACATTTTGGTCCAATTGCTCAGTTTGAATTTCATCGTTCACTGCCTTACTCCTTCTTATTATATGAGCACACATACCTAGTTATAACAGCCTTATTAACAATAGCCAGCTTTTTGAATTTAAGTGGTCAGAGTTTGTTCAGACTGGCTAAAATCGAACCACAAACATTAAATAAGAATTATTTTTATCTTGATCTTAGTAATCTGAACGATTACCATTTGATACATTATCACATAGCAAAAGGTTATATAATGAAACCGAATATACACCCTGATTACCAGCAAGTCGCCTTTCATGATACAGCAGCAGATAGCTACTTTATTATAGGTTCAACAATTAAAACATCGCGAACAGTAGAGCTTGAAGGCAAGACCTATCCCTATGTGCCTATCGATGTATCGAGTGACTCACACCCTTTTTATACTGGTAAACAAAAAGCTGTGGCAAGTGATGGTCGAGTTGCTGCGTTTAATCGCCGCTTTAAAAATTTAGCGAGCAAATAAAAGGAGAATTAAATGAAAGTATTAAGTTCCTTAAAAAGCGCAAAAAATAGACCTGGGTGTCAGATCGTAAAACGCAAAGGGCGCGTGTACGTGATTAACAAAGAAAACCCACGCTTTAAAGCCGTACAAGGGAAAAAGAAAAAACGTTAAAAAGGTGCAAAAGCACCTTTTTTATTTGCCAAATAGTAGCTCCCAAAAACCGGGTGGCTCATGAAGTTCATGGTACTTTTTGCGTAAAGTATCAATTTCTTTTAATGGTGCCTTTGCCGCTAGTATCCCCTGTTTATTGGCGAGCTTTTTAGCATCTTCTGCTTTATGAATAACTTTATCAATACCCTCAATGGAAGCAGATTGATGCTGTTTAAAGTCAGCCGTTTTTGCTTTCTCTAATAGTTGAATAAACTCATCAATTGCGTGGTTAAACTCGCTCAATTCACTCGCTTGCACAGCATTTTTGTATGCTAACCCCATATTTTTCATGTTAGCTTCCAAATCAATACCTTTAGCAAAGCTAGATAAAGAGGTAACGAAAAAAAGGATACTCAAAACAACTTTCATACTACATCCACTTAAAACCGACTTGCCGTTAATTATATCCTTTTTACTGGTTGGAAACGAATAAATTAGCCTGCAATCGAACACTCTTTAATATCTATCTCAAATCACTACAAAAGCTGAGCCAAGCTATTTTATAAGCCAAACAGCTAATCGAAACTTCTGCCAATAAGCGCTATACTCACTTCATTGTTGTATTGTTTTTAGTTGTTTATGCCAAAGGCCCTTTCTTTTTTATTTTGTTTATTTTGCATTCCCAGTGTTTTAGCACAGCATAAAGTTATTTTTATCAATCCGGGTTACGCCGATACCAATACCACAGGGCCATTTTGGTTTGAAGTATCTGAGCTCATGCGCGATGCAGCAGATGATTTAGATATAGATTTAACAATTGAGTACGCTAATCGTAATCATATTTTAATGAAATCGCTTGTTGTTGAAGCGATAGACACTAAACCTGATATGCTGATTTTAGTGGATGAAAAAAGTGTACTCAGCCAACTACTATTAGATCTGCCAAAGTTTGATACCCCGATATATTTTTTACTAAATCGTCCTACTGACGATGAACTTGCAGCCTTAAGTAGTAAAGGGCTTAATATTTCGGGCAGTGTTGTGCCAAACAATGTTCAAGCAGGAAAGTTGTTAGCTCAAAAGCTCGTAGAAAAAAATAACGGACAAGCTAACATTTATGCAATTCATGGTGACTATACAACTCACGCATCTATTGATAGACAACAAGGCATAACTGATTATATTTCAAAAGCAAATAACGCAAAATTAGTCGCACAAAGTGTTGCCAATTGGTCTGCAACGCAAGCTTACCGCCAAAGCATTGGCTTTTTAAATCACCAAAAACAAATAAACATTATTTGGAGTGCTAATGATGCGATTGCACTTGGAGCGATTAGCGCACTCAATGACAATAAGATACGCGATAAAGTCTTAGTAGGCGCGATTAATTGGCCACTCAAAGCCGCGTCAGAAAAAATCGACATTTGTATCGGGGGGCATGTCACACTTGGTGCTTTAGCAATGGTAAACATATATGACATATTCCACCAACAGCCTTTGGAGCTACATCAAAGCATTGCTATTTTTACGCCTCACACAGCTAAAACAGTCACATTCGTTGAGCAAATTCATAGCAATAGTTTAGCGATAGATTTTAAGAAATTTAGTAAAACTGAGCAGAATTCTGAGCTGTTCTCCATAGCAGCACTCCTCCCCTAGCCTTCAAAAGTAAGCTGTAAAGGGCATTTACAGCTTATAAACACTACTTATTACTTAGCCAAATAGCTTGATAAGGTGACAACACTATATTTCGCGTGTTTTCTTCTATAACTTGCCCTGAAATCAAATCTTTCCAGCTTTCAGTTTCAATCAGATTTAGATCAGCTAATGTAAGGGTCTTTGATTCATCAGTAATGTTATAAATACAAAACATGCTCTGTGAACGATTAATACTTTGTCGCCAAAAGCCAAATAGCCCATCACTAATGTGCAAGGTGTATTGCGTTGCATTAGGATGAAATGCGCTTTGCGCCTTACGAATAGCCATCAGGTTTTTCATTGCTTTAAACACGGTACGATGATGGGCATTTTCATTGCTAAGTTTTGCCAATAGATCTGACTCTTGCCAGCGATGGCGGTTAATCGCTCGATTATGCTGGCTATTTTCAAAGCGCTCGTAATCGTTGGTAGTGCCAAGCAAACTATGAATGTATAAACCAGGAATTCCTTCAAGCGCAAACATTATGGCATGCGCACATAAAAAACGTTCAACGCCCCATTTGTCTGGTCCTTGATGCGTACCTTGCAATGCATCAAATAAAGCGATGTTTAATTCATAAGGGGTATTGGTGCCATCTGGTGCAGTTCGTAATGACACTTTACCACCATATTTAGCGGTCGTACTGACCATTTCAGCTATTTGTACTTGATCAAGCAAGCCTTCAACAGGACGTAAGCCAATACCATCGTGAGAAGCAATAAAGTTGAAGTAAGCCGTTCCGTGCTGAGCTGGCGGCATACTCATCATCCAATGTTTTAGAGCGGTGCTGTCACCACTGAGTAAAGTATGTAATAACAGCGGTGGCAATGAAAAATTATAAATACAGTGCGCTTCGTTGGCATTACCAAAGTACGACAGGTTTTCTCGGTTAGGTATGTTGGTTTCTGTGATAATAATCACGTTAGGTTCAACGTGCTCTATAAGAGTACGAAGCAACCTGATCACCTCGTGAGTTTCGGGTAGGTTAATGCAGCGGGTATTGAGCTTTTTCCATAAAAATGCCACGGCATCAAGGCGAAAAATACGCACACCATTGTCTAAGTAATGACGAATAATGCTCACAAATTCATTGAGCACATCTGGGTTGGCAAAATCAAAATCGACTTGGTCATGACTAAAGGTACACCACACATGTTGCAAACCGTCTTTAGTTTCAATCGCTTGTAAAAGAGGCGATGTGCGCGGGCGAACAACTTGAATAAGATCATCACTTGGGCTCGCTGTTTTAAAGTACCCTTTCCCAGGCTCTTTGCCTTGAATAAAGTTTTCAAACCAGACACTGCGGCTAGAGCAGTGATTGATCACCAAATCAGCCATCAACCTGACATCCGCTGAAATGTCACGAATATGTTGCCAATTGCCAAGCGCTTCATTTACTTGAACATAGTTCATCACCGCAAAGCCTTCATCTGAGCTGTACGGATAAAATGGCAAGATATGTAGTGCATTAAGTTCAGGCAAACATTGGTTTTTAACAAAGCGATGCAAGGTATGCAAAGGCGGCTCTTCAGGCTTAGCAACTGCGTCATCCGTATTAGCATGACGAATAATTGAATCACCGTAGGCAATTAAAATCATATCTTGCTCATCCCAACGGTTTTTATGGGGCGTCGGGTCTCGGACAGGATCATCACCTTGCATGGTGTTGATCAGCCTGTCTGCAAGTTGTTCAAGAGTTGTTGGTAGTTCAACCTCAGCATAAATACAGGTTAAATGCTGTATAACCCGTTGTTGTAAAAGCTCTAAAGTCACGTGCCTTCCCCGTTAAATATAATCTTTATTATCAAGCTCTACAGCTTCTTCTAAGCGAGCAAACACATCAGGCATGGCAGAGGCAACACGGTTCCAACTTGGTACAAACGGTGCTTCCATTGGGTTCTCTAAAAAGTGCTGACCTGCATTCATAATATTCTGTGCAAACATTTCAACGGCCTTTTCTTCATGGTGAATATCAAGCGTTAAGCCATTCATGAGCGCATCGTTGTGATAGGTTTCGATAAAATCGAGTGCAATACGGTAATAGGTTGCTTTTAATGAACGAATTGTTTCTGTTGTAAAGGTAACCCCTTGTGTAGCCAGCTTTCTAAATAAGGCTTTGGTGATATCAATCGACATTTTCGACAAACCGGTTGCTTGATTCTGTAACGATAAATCTTGGTGTTTATGATCGTAATTATCTGCAATATCGACCTGACATAAACGGTTATGCGAGTAGTTGCGATACATCTCTGATAGCACGCCAATTTCTAAGCCCCAATCACTTGGAATACGAATATCGTTGAGTACATCACGGCGAAACGAAAACTCCCCCGCTAAAGGATAACGAAACGAATCCATGTATTCTAAATAATCGTTGCTGCCTAAAATTGTTTTAAATGAACGCAATAATGGGGTTACCAGCAAACGTGACACGCGGCCATTAATTTTGCCCTCAGCGGTGCGTGGGTAAAAGCCTTTACAAAATTCATAGTTAAAACGAGGGTGAGCAACGGGGTAAATTAAGCGTGCTAAAAGCGCTCTGTCGTAAGTCAAAATATCACAGTCATGCAGTGCAATTGACTCTACTTTTGAGGTTGCCAGCTTATAACCCATGCAATACCAAACATTGCGACCTTTACCTAGCTCTCGTGGCGCAACACCGAGTTTTTGGAGTTCTTTATCGAGCGCTTGTAAACGCGGGCCATCATTCCAAAGTACCTTATGAGGCTGATCAAGCTCAGCAAAAAACTGCAGTGCATGGCGATATTGGCTTTCGTCGGCGCGATCTAGGCCAATGGTAATTTGCGATAAATAAGGCACATGTTTGAGCTCAGCAATAATATTTTGCAAAGCAGGCCCTTCTAACTCACTATAAAGCGACGGTAAAATCAGGCCCATTGGACGTTGTTTTGAAAAGTCCAACAACTCTTTTTCTAGCTCTTCTACTGGGCGGTCAGCAATATTGTGTAAGGTCGTGATAATGCCATTTTGATAAAAATCAGCCATGAGATTGCTCCTGTTTTGCTGCAAAACGCGCTTTGATGATAGTTAACGCAGAAACTTCTTGAACCCAACCTGCTGGGGCTGGTTTTTCGCTGAGCTGCCAGGCTTTTTGTAATATTTGTGATTGCACTTGGCTGCCAGGGTTATTGATTAAAATAGCGGTGTCGGCCGCTTTTAACATGGCTACATCGTTTTGACTGTCGCCGAGGGCTATCACAGTAAATGGATTGCGATAGGCTTTTTTAAACTGATTTAACAGCCATTTTTGTGCAAGACCTTTATTGTTACCTTTGGTTAAATGGATAAAACGTCCGCCAACAAGCACTTCGTAGCCTGCTTGGCTCATAGTATCTATCAAACCTTGCTTTTCTTCATCACTGCCCGAGAAACAAACCGGATCTGAGTACTGGCGCTTTAGAGCCAGTTCACTTTTATCGACGGGGAGTCCTGTTAACTCGGCTATTTCATGTGCACTAAATTGACTAAATAAGCGCACACAATGGCTATAGTCACTCGCATATTGCTTAAGATCTTCATGCAATTTATCGGTACTTTGTGTCATAGCAAAGCGCCAATAACCGTGATATTCATCACAGCCAATCGGCTTTGTTTTAAAATAGTCTTTTGGGATATAAACGGCCGCGCCATTTTCAACAATAAAAGGTTGGTGGTGATTTAACCCTTTTTGAATATCAGTCACTTCAGCAAAAGTTTTACTGGTGTTAAAAATGACATTAACACCACTGTCATTCAACTTTGCCAAAAAAGGTTTAATCACCTCACACTCGTAACTATCGTGATCGAGTAATGTTCCGTCTAAATCAGTAAAAATTAGTGGTTGAGCAATTTGGTCAGCCAATAGTTCCATCTTGGTAATATCACGCTCAGTATCAAGCAATAATAACGCATCCACACTGTGCGCAAGCGTGGCTAAGTTTTCACGCGTAATTCGTTCAAAATGAGAGATAAAACGCTTTAAACTCACTTCATCAAACGTGCCCTGTCCTTGGCCTTTTTTAGCAATTAACTTTTGCTCTTGCTCCAAACGCCACGCATACACATCTTCGAATGAAGGGGCTTTTAACATAATGGTGTAATCAGCCATCGCGAATACATGTTGATATTCATTGGCTAAACAACTATTAACACAACGGCGCCAAATGCCATCGGCATCTTCTTGTTGTTCTAATTCATTAATTGGAGTTTGTAGTTGATAAGGCTGCTGGGGTGTACTGGCTACACACCAGCCTTCAAAAAACACGATATCAGTCGGTTTTTGATTACGAGGCCACTGGTCTTTTGGCACTGGATCATCAGTTAGCTTATCAAATTGAGGTAATGGCACATCCACCTTGCCTGCCAACAAGGCTGATAAGGTTTGCTCCATTAATTGCGTATCATGGGTGCCTGGTACACCCCGACTTGCAAACAAAGGGTGAACATCTTTAGCAAGCTCAGTGCGTGCATCGCGGCTTAAATAAAAGTCATCGATTGATAATGACACACTATTAAATTCGGTATTGCTGTTAACCCAGGTCACTAAAAAATCAGCGAGAGTTGTTTTTCCTGAGCCTTGGCAGCCGTTGATAGCCACCAGCATAGGTTGGCCGGTTATTTTTGCGCTTAAGATATCGTGCGCGAGGGGTATAAAAAATTGCTCACTTAAATATTGATACTTCAGCGGTAACTGATGCTTCGCTAAAAACGGGGTAATATCCACAACATTTGCCTCTTGCATAATCGCTCCTACCAGTATGACATAGAGATAAATGCAGTTAGTAGACCAGTTTTTTAATTCCTTACTTTTTAATTAGTTACAAAAAAAGCGCATATTAAATGCGCTTTTTTGGTGCAAATATTCAATGCTAATTAATATCAACTATGATTCTTGCACTACTTTGGGGAGGACGGCATTTAAGATAATCCCCAAAATTGCGCATAGGCTCACACCTTGTAAGCTAAACTCATCACCGCCGATATGCATGCCACCAATACCAAACACTAAAATCAGTGCGATGATAGTCAGATTGCGAGGCGCGGTAAGGTCCTCACCCGATTTTACTAAGGTATTTAAACCAACCACAGCAATTGAACCGAATAGTAATATCATGATGCCACCCATCACAGGCACCGGAATCGTTTGTAAACCCGCGCCCATTTTTGCCACAAACGCGAGCACAATAGCGATGATTGCAGTCCACAGCATCACGCGAGGGTTGAAGTTACGCGTAAGCATTACCGCCCCCGTTACTTCAGAGTACGTTGTATTAGGTGGACCACCAAAAACCGATGCCGCAGAGGTTGCGAGGCCATCGCCTAATAAAGTGCGATGTAAACCCGGTTTCTTTAAATAGTCTTTACCCGTGACTTGGCTAATAGCCATCATATCGCCAATATGTTCAATAGCTGGCGCAATGGCCACAGGCACCATAAACAAAATAGCTTGCCATTTAAACTCAGGGTAAGTAAAGGCCGGTACCGCAAACCAGTTTGCTTCAGTGACCGCATTAAATTCAATAATACCTAACAATAACGAAGCAAGGTAACCTGCAACCACCCCAGCAAGAATAGGAATAAGTTTAAATACACCTTTGCCCCATACCGCAAAAATCAGCGTAACCAGTAATGATAAAGCTGAAACCCAAATAGCTTGCTCATAAGGGATTAATTGTGCACTGCCATCCCCTGCTTTACCCATTGCCATATTCACAGCGACGGGCGCTAATGCTAAACCAATCACCATAATGACAGGGCCAACAACCACAGGCGGTAACACTTTATGCAGTGCATTCACGCCTTTAAATTTTACAATTAAGCTAAGCGCAAAATAGCAAAAGCCCGCCACCATTAAACCGCCCATTGTTGCGGGAATTCCCCACATTTGTACCGAGGCGATAATAGGTGCGATGAAAGCAAAAGACGATGCTAAAAAGATAGGAACTTGGCCTTTGGTAACCACATGAAACAGTAAAGTCCCCAAACCTGCGGTAAATAAAGCCACATTGGGATCAAGCCCTGTCAGTAACGGCACAAGTACCAGTGCGCCAAATGCTACAAACAGCATTTGCGCGCCGGTTAGAATGGTTTTTAACGAAAATGGTTGATGATTTTCCACGTGAGCGCCTTACACTGTGCCAAAAATCTTGTCACCGGCATCTCCTAAGCCTGGAATGATATATCCTTTTTCGTTTAAGTGACTGTCTAAAGATGCAGTGAAAATTTCAACATCTGGGTGCGCTGCAAGGGTTTTTTCTACACCTTCTGGTGCTGCCACTAATACAATCACTTTAATATCTTTACAGCCTGCTTTTTTCAGCATATCGATAGTGGCAATCATCGAGCCACCCGTTGCCAGCATTGGATCAATAACAAGGCTTAATCGCTCATCAATTTTGCCAACTAACTTTTCAAAATAAGGCACTGGCTCGAGTGTTTCTTCGTTACGCTGAAGACCCACAACACTCACTTTTGCAGCGGGTAACAATTGCATCACGCCATCCATCATGCCAAGGCCGGCACGTAAAATTGGCACAACAGTAATTTTTTTACCTTTAATGTGCTCTACATCTAATGTTGAACCATCCCATCCTGTGATTTGCACGCTTTCTAATGGTAGGTTTTTAGTTGCTTCGTAAGTAAGCAAAGTACCTACTTCAGACGCTAGCTCACGGAAACTTTTTGTACTAATACCTTCTGCGCGCATAAGGCCAAGTTTGTGTTGAACTAACGGATGAGTAATTACATGGATAGACATAAGTAGAACCTAAATGAAATAAATTACGCCTATTTTAGCGTATAATAGGCCGCACTACCGCAAAAAATGCATTGTTATTGCATTAATTTCGTTAATAGGTCTAATATTAATCAAAAGGCCAAAATATTAATTTTTTTGCAACAAACTGGTGTGGTACAACATCATGGTTTATTTAATTTTTGGGTATCAACGTAGCATGAAAACATATTCGCTCGTTTTTTTAATACTATTTAACCTCGCTTTTTTAAGTTCAACAGCTAATTCTGAGCCTTTAGAAATAAAAGTGATGGATGACTTTATTCCGCAAGCAAATGGAAAGCCGAGAAATGAAGCAACTATTTTCTTACTCGAAGCCATAAAAGAAATACAGAATGAAATAAACATCCAGTTTGTTCCCGCAAGCAGATTGCGAGAGTGGAAACAACTCAGCATGCTCCCTGATGTTTGCTTGTATAACAAGTTAAAAACGCCTGAACGAGAGGCTAATGCCCTATTTACTCGCTACCCAATTATGGCATTTCCTGCAAATAGGCTCATTGTATTTAATATGCCTACATTACCTGACTCACTGTCACTGGAAAAAGCAATCAATGACTACGACCTCACGATTGGCGTAACAAGTGGGCGCTCGTATTCCACGGATATTGATACCTTTATTAAAAATAATGAAAAACACTTTTTTAAACTTGAAGGCGCAACCAATGCGAGTCGTTTGGGGCAGATGCTCTTTCAAAACAAGATAGATGCCATTATTGAATACAGAGACGTGTTTATAAACCGATATCAACGCGCTGCTAGGACGGATAAAATACGTTATTTAACCATTGAGCCTGATCAAGCAGCTGTTTTTGGTTATATAGCATGTTCACCTTCACCGCAAGGAAGGCAAGCCATTGCGTTATTTGACCGTGCGCTTCAAAGTGAAAGAGTCAAAACTCTTATTAGCAAACGGCTATCGGAGCTGTTTCCAGCTCCTGAACAAAAAGTCATTATTGAGGCATTTAATAATGCTTACGTGCATTAATTAGCTAGAATTTGTTCCATTACCCAACTTGTATGAAGTGCTGACTCTCCTGTCGATGGGTGTGGTGCCCCTTGGTCAAAAAACCTCGCTATATTTTCAACATGAAACTGTTGAATATGAACGGGGTTTTCAATGGAAAATTTACACATACCAGCAAGATTATTGAGCTCAATTGGTTTTTCATCAAATACACTAAAGCGTATTTCACCTTTGCTGCCATAAATAACCACATCATCGAAACGCTTAGCAGAGGCAAAATTCCAACTGCCAACACCTGTCACACCAGAACTGTGCTGCCAATGAGCTGTAACAGCATCCAATGCTGAGTACAATCCTTGTTGATTTGAACTAAAACCATGAACCCGAGTAAACTCGCCCAGTAAGTAAGCGAATAAATCTAAGCCATGACTCGCTAAGTCATCAAAGTAGCCACCACGAGCAATGCATTTATCAGTGCGCCAATTATATTCACCGGACAAATCAAGATCACTTGGCACTTTACTTAAGTGCCAACTTACATGGCGTACTTGGCCAATTTGACCATTTTGAATAAGTTCTTTAACCTTATTAAACCGTGGTAAAGAGCGTCGATAGTAAGCGACAAATAATGGTTGCTTAGCATCTTTAAACGCCTCAACAATTGCATAGCTCTCTTCGTAACTAGGAGCGAGTGGCTTTTCGATGCAACAAGGTTTGCCTGCTTTGGCAACTTCAAGCGCCAAGTCTTTATGACTATCGGGTGGCGTTGCTATATAAACAGCATCAACCATTTCATCGTTTATTAGCTCGCTATTAGTTGCGAATACTTTGGGTACAGTATGGCGTGTAGCATAATCATGCGCTTTGTTTAAATCTCTGCGCGTAACGCCAATAAGTTCAATACCCTTTACTTGCTGATAAGCAGGGCCACTTTTTACCTCAGTTACCGCTCCACAGCCAATAATGGCAAAACGAATAGGCTTATTCATCGCATTCCTTATTTTTATTGAGGTATTCATTGAATTGGTTTTGCATATAACCATTTATCTTTACATGCTGAGGGCTCCAACCTGCTAAAAACCGATAAAAATCAGCCCATGCATAACACCACAGTTCACGCCAACTACTGATCAAATCGTCTGCGTTTATAGTTCCCTGATACTGTTTAAGTGCTGTATTTAACTCTGCGAAATATCGATTTAGGTAGGTATGCGCATTTAACTTTAGTGCGCTCTCATTTAAACAACTTCCCAAAAAGTACATTACATCGATAACGCCAACCCCTTTTCCAACATATTGAAAGTCATAACCAAGTACATGATTAGTCTGTGAGTTGATAGCAAAATTAGCACGCTTTGCATCCCCATGTATTAGTGTTTGATATTTGCATTGATAAAGTGCGCAATCAATATGTACAGCTGCGGCTTTGAGGGACGAGTCGGGCATTCGCGCGTATTCATCAGGACGCGTGGCTAAATGCCAATAACTGCCTCGAGGCCATAACTCCTCGCCCGACGTTGATAAATGAAAAGCATGAAAATGCGCTAACCATTTAAGTATTGCATGAATATGTTGAGTGTGTGCTTGAGCTTGTTGATAGCCAAGCGCTGTAAAATCATCAAAAATTAAAGCAAATTGATTTTGCTTCTGTATCTGATTAAAACAAGGAATGGCGGCAGCTTGGTCTGGTAAAGATGAGCTGTATTGCTTATACCAATTGTATTCAACTAAATAAGATTGCTGCTTTCTGGCTAGGGCAAATTGACTTTGCTCAATTCGCGAGTGTTCAATGAAATCAGGCATAGAAATCAATTTAATGACCCGTGTTTCACCGTCTAATCGACAACGAATAATTTCGCCACAGCCGCTCCATAGAGTGCTAATCACATTAATAACTTCAATATCTTGATAGTTATTTTTTAATAAAGAAAAAAATTCTGACATCAACAAACAATATAAAAATACACAGCCAGATTATGTCAGGCAAACTAATAAAAAAATAGGCCTATTAAGGCCTATTCGTTATGTGCTACCACGTGTAGTTTACGGTCAAACTGACGGTACGTGGATCACCCACAAATAACTGCCCGTAACCATAACCACCACTCCAGTGCTGTTTATCGAGTGCATTATCAACAAGCAATGCAGCATTCCAACTTGGCTTCTTGAAATATACACCTGCTTGCAACAGTGTATACGATGGCAAAACAGCTTCGTCGGTTGTATTGCGCTTATCAACATAGCTTGCTCCCGCCGCTAACTGCCATGTATCGTTTAAGCTATATTTACTCCATAGTGTGGCTGAATTTTTTGGTGCATTTTCTTTTTGTTTGCCAATTAAAAGCGTATTCGTGTCTTCAGTTATTTCCGCCCTATTATAGGCGTAATTAGCAATCACTAACCAATTATCAGAGAGCTGTCCGTTAATATCGATTTCGAAACCCGTGGCTTGCTCCTCACCTCTTTGACGAAAAACACGGTAACCTAATTGCTGTGAACGGGCAAAATCCTGCACTAACACATTCTGTTTTGTTATTTGATAGATGGACGTTGTTAGCAACACCTTTTCGTCAAATAACTTTGCCTTATAACCTATTTCGTAGAGGTAACTATCGATTGATCCAAATGGCCCACCTTGCTCTTCGGTATTTAAAAATGTGGATGGGGGTTCAAAGCCAGTTACCCAACTGGCATAGACACTTGAGTCTTGAGTAAGATTATAAACAACACCTAAGCGAGGTAAAAAATCATTGTCTGAACTTTCATTGCCATTTAGATCTGTTAACTTATAATCTTCACGACGTACACTGGCTAAAATTGACCAGTCATCGAATTTAATATGATCTTGAATGTAAAGGCCGTTACTCTTTAATCCACCACCAAATTCAAAACGGTCGCCTAAATTGTAACTTGCTATGTCGGGTTGCTCATAGGTTGAGTTTAAAATATCAAATGTACCTGCTGAGCGACTCATTCGTTGCGTATTGAGTTTATGGTTATCAATGTAATCGCCACCGATGACAATATTGTGCTCAACATCACCGGTATAAACTTTACCTGTTATGTAAGCAGTCACATTATCTGAATCGGCATCAATATCACGGTCTGTATACCAAACATTAAATACGGAGTCTGATCCATCTACATATGTCGCTGCACGATGCTCAACCAGCTTTTGCTCACTATCTAAATGCATGTATTTAAAACCCAATGACCAGTAATCATTAAAATGATGATCTAATGTCACACTTGATGATAACGAGGTTGTATCTAGCTTATCCCCTGGCTGATTTGACGATAAAGATATAGGCACCTGAGATAAATCGGTCGCGTTACGTAAATTGGGTTGACCGCGGTCGAGTAACCCCTTGCTGTCAGAGTAAACCACCTCAACATTAATTTTAGTATCGTCGCTTAGTAAATATGTAAAACTGGGTGAGAGTAATAAACTCTCATTAAAAATATTATCTCTGAACGTTTCTGAATCTTCGTAGCCAGCATTAAATCGATAAAGCCAACGATCATTGCTAGCTATCTTGCCTGTTGTGTCTAATGCGACATATTTATCAGAATAACTACCAAGGCGGGCACTAATGCTATGGCGGCTTTCACCAAGCGGTTTTTTAGTTACTGTATTAACCGTGCCACCTGGGCTTGCATCACCAAATACAGCAGAAGCAGGCCCTTTAATAACTTCGACACGTTCAACATGAGCAATTAAGGTTTGATTCCAAAAGTTATTATGAGTACGCATACCATTGACGCGGCGATCGTCTTGGCTACGAAACCCCCGAATTGTAATGTCATCATACACAGAGTATTCATTCGCGCCGCTAATAAAAGGAGTAACATCGTTTAAGCGCATCATTGCTTGATCTTGTATCACCTCCTTGGTTACTGCGCTGACTGATTGCGGGATCTCAAGAATATCAGCTGCAGTGCGGGTAACAGAATAACTGTAATCAGAGAATGTTGTTTGCGAGCTTCGCCCTAAAACCTCTATCACTTCAATATCAGAAAGTGCTTTTTTGCTTGGTTGCTTTTGTGTTTGCGACACAGCTTGTGTTGTAACAAATGCAGCTGATATTAGTAAAGCCAATTTTTTAATTTTCATTTCCCTTCCTTGTACCTATAAAAGACCAAAAGATTAATTAAAAATAATTATCATTTCAATTTTATTTTAGGTATGTGAGACAAAATGAAACCAAAAAACGAACTTAGTTAGTAATAACTTTTATAGAGAAAGTGTGGGAAGTCCAAAAATCAGCCGCGAACCTTTGATATCGGCTTGAGCTGTGGTTTAGGTTTGCACAGATAAATGTAGCTCAAATACCTTGCATTACTATGTTTCAGAAAAATGTGTGAACTTTTTCAATGACGATATATCAGACAACTTTTTTTGAGATTGCTGATCTATTAATAAGATATTACCAGCTCTATCTTGGCTATCAAAAAAGCCGCCTGAATATTCCTGTAAGATACTAAAAGCTTGATCATTCAAATAATTTAGAGGGTATAAGCCTTTAATTGCTCCTTGTTCTATGTCTTCTGGGTGTACTAACCACTTAGCTTCTTCACTTTCAACTGTTACCGATATACCGCCAAATAGTTTTTTTGCACTTTGTTTTCTGTAATAGATAAATAGTCACTCCGCAAAACTCGACTATAACCATATACTAAATCCCCAGCACTTGAGATATCTTTAAACAGCTGCACTTCTTTTTTAAAGTTTTCTCAAAAGCTATTTACAACAGTAAATTCGAGCACTGAAAACTTAAAGTTTAAATATGTGAATACCTTATTCACTGTCAAGATAGCCCTGCTTTTTACGTCATAAAATCCAAACTTTCTAAATGCTCAGCACACAACGTTACCTTCTTTTGAGAAAAACACTTTATTTCCTTTACTTCCTCATAATTTAAAGAAAATTGTACAACTTCAGAATCGCTATATTGCAGAAAAGTATCAAAGTTATCATACTATCTCAGTAAGCCATGTCACTTTAAAACAGCAGAGCTAGCTATTTGAGCCAGCGCCACTAGATAGTAGCACTGACACAGATTGCACGGCCTGCTGCTAGTTGGTGCACAGTTCTACTGGGATTGGTTGTGCACTTAATAACTTTTAATATTCCAAAAGCTTCAAACAATTAATTTTTGGTGAATCTACTGGCCTGAATTCAATAATATGGAGTAAATAGTTTCTAGTACCTCCATCTGATTTCCCTTTTCTGAAAGTCCCTGTCAATATTGCTTCCTGCTCAGTACATTCTGTAAAAAATTGCTCATTACCTTCGCCCTTTATTAAAACAAAAAGGAAGTGATCTCCAAAATTATCATAGTCATTTCTATTACTATAAATAGTGTCAAAACCGAAAAAGCCCTCCACCGTTACTTGATTATCATTATACTTATCACGCTTATTGAGTAACTCATTAACAGAAATTGCTCCTTGACTCTGACAACTTATTAAAACAAAAACAACGATTGAAAATACTAAAAATTTATTCATTTATTGCTTCCCTTGAGTTGATATTTGAATGTATAAAACTTCAGTTCTAGAATACATTGAAGTTACATAAACAGGCGCATTGAGACGCTTAGATAGATTCATATATTGGTTGTACTTAGCTTGTACAGAACGAACTTTATGTGGATTATAAATTACAATAGCCTTAGCATTTTTAATTGGTCTAGGGGCAACATCTACCAAGTTAAGGTGATCACTCCCAATTACTTGACCTCTCGGGACATCAACACTCGGTTTGGATGAGAAATATTTGCCATCTTGCTCATAAATTACACTTCCAATATCTCTACCTTTACGCTCCCAATCGTTATTTGCTGCCGCCATTTCTATTTCAGCTGCAATATCTCCACGAGACCTAAGCAAAATTTTCTGGAATTCTTTATCTCCTGCATTTGGATCTTGGCTATACTTTCCAATTTTACCTTCTGTAGGTCGTGATTGAATTCGAGTATCGAGAGGTTGGTCTTTAGAAGAGGCACTCATTTGGCCTATGCTATTGCCGCTATTTGAACCTTGAGTTCCTTCCTTGAGATTACCAATATCACTAATTGCTCCTTTATTCTCCGCTGTAATATTTATTGAAAAACTTCCATTCTTTTGTATCAGAGACTTAACTTTTTTAAAAGCAGCCTCAGTCATCATAACTGCTACTTTCCCGCCACTCTCGGTTGTTACAACCGTATCTATGGGGCACGCCCGCTAGAAGCACAGACTGCAGAATACCCTGTTGGATCCACCCCTGCCAATGGATTATTCATTATGTAAGAATAAGGGTTAATGCTTTGGCTATTCGTTGGGCTTTGAATAACAGGGTCAACTGACATAAACCGACCAAGGTTATAATCGTACACCCGACCGTTCATATGAATAAGCTCAATATCATCCAAATGCTCGTGATCAGTAAAGCCACGTCGTGTTTTTGCATCTGCTAAGTCGTTTAACTTTTAGTTTCCAACCGGCATTAAGCCACCACAGGCTAAACGTGGTTTACCAAATGGGTCATAGTTGCGTTGAGTGGTCACGCAACCAGTATAGTCTGTGATAATGCACGTACTTTAAAGCGCTTTCTATGTAAGGATTGTAGTGCTTCTATTCTCTTTGTAACTCACCTAGATTGCGTATATTTATAAAGGAAGTTTAGATAATAAAAAACCCGTGCTAAACACGGGTTTTCGAAGATAAAGTCCTAATACTGCTCAGGACTTGCATTGTTGAATTACTCGTTTACCACACTTTTAAGTGGGTTAACTGGCTTTGCATTGTCATCCAGTAAGTTCATATCAAAGTCGAACTCATCAACACGAATCGCTTTTTCACGTTTCTTGTTGTAGTCAATCAGTTTTGCATACTCTTCTTCGTTAATAACACTTGCAACAAGTGCATTATCAAGTGTTTCTGCAAAACGAACGCCCGGCTTGATCGTTTTAGCACGCAGTGCTTTTTTAACTTTTGCAAGTAAATCAAGGCACGCCATTTTCGCTTTGTACGCTTGCTCATTGATGTAATGACCATCACCTTCAATTGGTTTAACCAAATGAGTGATTTGCGCTTTAAACGCGGTATCCATTTGCGCTTGAGTCGCAAGTTCACGAATTAAGTCATCACTGATTTTAGGCATTTTCATTGAGTAGTTCATTGTAATGAAACGCATAAACTTACGAGTACCACTTGCAGGGAAGTTATCTAAGAACTTATGCAATGCTTCTTCAGCGCTTTGTAGTGCAAAGCGAGTCGCATAATGGAAGTAAGGCGCAGCTTGCTCACGTTCACTGCTTGCTACTTTTTGCTCGTAGTATTTAATCGACGCCATCGCTGCGTATAAGAAACTCATTACGTCACCTAAACGTGCAGATAACATTTCTGCTTGTTTAAGCTTGCCGCCCAGTACCAATAACGAGAAGTCAGCGTAAACTGCAAGTTTTGCAGATAGTTTATGTGCTGCTTTTTCGTATTCACGTACTTCTGGTAATGACGATTTTGCACCCGCAGTAAATGGTAATACACCTAAACGGAAAGCACGTAAGCTGTTAGCTACGCTGTAGCCTACTGTTTTACGTAAAATGCTGTTGAATTCTTTATCTGCATTTTTGTCTTCGCTGTGGATAGACTCAACCATAGTTTGTAGATATGGGTGACAACGCATTACACCTTGACCAAAAATCATTAGGTTACGAGTAAGAATGTTTGCACCTTCAACCGTGATTGCGATTGGTTGTGCAACATAACCACTTGCCAATGTGTTTTGTGGACCATTTTGAATCGCTTTACCTGCTTGAATATCCATTGCTGAATCAAGCACGTTACGACCAATTTCTGTCATGTGGTATTTAGCAATCGCCGTGACTACAGATGGTTTTAAGCCCATGCCTAGACCTTCTGTTGTTAATACACGCATTGCTTCTTGAAGATACGTTTTACCTGCGATATCAGCAAGCTTCTCTTGGATACCTTCGAATTGACCAATCGCCAGACCAAATTGCTCACGCACTGCTGCGTACTCAGAAGCACCTTTAAATGCCACTTGTGATGAACTAACACCCAGCGCTGGTAACGAGATACCACGGCCTGCACCTAAACAGCTAACCAGCATCTGCCAGCCACGACCGATGTTCTTTTGACCACCAATAATGAAGTCCATTGGTACAAATACTTTTTCACCGCGTGTCGTACCGTTATAAAAACGAATACCCATAGGGTCATGACGATTTCCAAGTTCAACACCAGGGTGATCCTTAGGAATAAGCGCACAGGTAATACCCAAGTTTTCTTTGCCACCGAGTAAACCATCAGGGTCAACTACTTTAAATGCTAAACCTAACACTGTCGCAATTGGCGCGAGTGTGATGTAGCGTTTGTCCCAGGTAATTTCTAACCCTAACACTTCCTCGCCATTGAACTGGCCACGTTTAACAACACCAATATCTGGAATGCCACCCGCATCAGAACCCGCTTCTGGGCTAGTTAATGCGAAACATGGAATATCACGACCATTTGCAAGACGCGGTAAGTAGTGATCTTGTTGCTCTTTAGTACCAAAGTGAAGTAATAGCTCACCTGGGCCTAATGAGTTAGGAACCATCACGGTTACCGCAACCGCAGAACTCTTAGTCGCGATAGTCGCAACAATTGTTGAGTTTGCATAAGGGCTGAATTCTAAACCGCCGAATGATTTAGGAATGATAAGCGAGAAAAAACGCTCTTTTTTCAAGAAATCAAGAATGTAATCAGGAAGATGAACACCATTTTGAATTTCAGAATCATCAATCATTGATAATAATTCTTTTACTGGGCCATCTAAGAATGCTTGCTCTTCAGCGCTCAGCTTAGCTGCTGGCACGTCACGAAGTGCATCGAAATCAGGTTTACCTTGGTAGATTGAACCTTCTAACCAAACATCACCTGCATCTAACGCTTCTTGTTCTGTAATTGAAATACTAGGTAATACTTTTTTTAATTTTGTACGTAAGCTCATAATAAACTCATCCGACCAGATAGTAATACCTACATTACGTCATAAATTGAACAATAGATCAATTGGTCCAACCAGTTTTTTTTAACATTTTTTTATATTTAATTTTCTTAATGGTGCTAAGCACTTGAATATATTAAACTTACACGTGTACGCTCAATTGGCATTTTTTATCCCGAAAATATTAACAACTAAAGTACGAATACAAAAAAGCCCAACTAAAAAAGTTGGGCCGAAGATTAAATTTGCAGTTATAACTAGAGTTCATCCTCAATCGGGAACAGCGATATAAACCAAACTTGAAAACGCCGCCATGATGAAGTTTGTGGCTCTTTTTCAAACTGCTTGTTGTTTACTGTATCAAGCCAAATTAGCTGGTCATCATTTGGATTCTTCAATTCTACTTTCCAAGCGTAGTCTGGCATTTTTTTATCAACCCAATGCGCTAAAAAATGACTGAGTTTTTCACTATTAATTAATACGCCCATTTCAGTATTTAGGTCAAAAGAGCGCGGATCGAGATTCATGGTACCAACGAAAATTTTCTTATCATCGACCGTCATCGTTTTTGCATGAAGGCTTGCCTGTGATGAGCCTGTCACCTTGCGCCCTGCTTTGCGTTTAATAGCAACTAAGTCGCTAGGTTTTAATTCCCAAAGTTTAACGCCACCACGAATTAAATCTGCACGATACTTCTTGTAACCCGCATGCACAGCAGAAACATCAGTCGCTGCTAATGAGTTAGTCAGTACGGTAACATCAACCCCTTTTTTTACCCAACTGGTAAGCAACTCAACGCCCTGTTCTTTAGGGATAAAATATGGTGAGACTATAATTGCTTTATGCTCTGGTTGACCCATCTCTTTGAATAAAGATGGCGACATATTAGCTGATTTTTCACTCACATCATTGAGCAGCTTATCAGGATGGTCGAAGAATAAAGTCGACTCTTGCCAATCAAACTGGATCTCATCGTTTTGTAAACGCTTCACAAACTCACTTTCACGAAGTTGCTCTACATAGTTGCTGTCTTGGTTTTGCAAAACATAGGTTCGTAAGCTTTCTGTGATATCAACGAGAGATTGTTCATCACGACTGCCATGCAAATCTTCAACGGGGTACGATAATTGATGATTCCAATATAAATCAAACGCTTTTGATGCTTTGGGTACAATGTCACCTGCGCTCATTACATCTAAATCAATAAACTCTGAGTGATCTTCCGCGGAAAAATATGCATTACCAATATTTCTGCCGCCAGTGATAAAAACTTTATTATCAACAATAAAGCTTTTGTTATGCATTCGTCTTGAAAGCAGGCTGTAATTACTCACAAAACCTAATGCTCTAAAGCGGCGATTAGGAAACGGGTTAAATAATCTCACTTCAATATTGGGATGGACAGCCAACGCTGCTAAATCAATTTCACTATCGGCTTGAGATAGGTCATCAAGTAATAATCTTACTCTCACTCCGCGATCAGCCGTTTTGAGTAAAAAAGCAGTGAATAAAATTGTTGTTTGCTGCCTGTGATATAAATAATACTGCACATCAATGGTGTGCTCTGCAGAATCAATGAGCGCCAACCTTGCAACAAAGGCATCGACTCCATCTACTAAAGGATAAAATCCTGATAAACCAGGATGAACATTCCCCACTGCATCTCCTATTGTACTGGGTGTATCAGCTGCAATAGCATAACTTGGTTGGATAGACTCCCTAGAAGGTAATTGCGCACAACCTGCCACTATCATAAAAAAAATTGCACAAAAAAGATATTTGGGAGAGTCAATTATCATGGCTTCCTACCAGTGACTGTGTGATACACACATTGCTTTGATATAACCCTAATAAATGAGGGGGTTAAAAGCAAATAAAACGCGTACGGAAGTGATAAAGATAAGGAGGAAAGGTAAGAAAAATAGTTAAATAAACACGTTTAAGAGCAAATAATTATGCTACTTGCTCTGTGATGTCTGCAATTTCAATGAGTTTACGGTTAAGAATCTTTTTACAACAACCGCAACATTTACCACATTGGCTACCAACTTGTAGCTCTTTTGACAGATCGCGCATCGTCATTGCACCATCATCAATTGTTTGTTCGATTTTTTTATCAGTCACACCATGACATAAACAGATATACATGAATGCAAACCACTCTCATTTCTCTTGATGGTCAGCATATTAATCTAAACGGTAATAGTTCGCAATAGTGTTTTAGTCAAAATTTGTATAACTTTCATACTGGCACTTCCTAAATGGCATACAGCTGAAAATTTCTTCTTATATTTTGAGTGGTTAGTTGATGACGAGTACACAAAAAACTTTCAACGTTTAGATATGTTTTAGCTTATGAGAAAAGAGGTTATCAGGTTTTGTAAAGGATTTAACGAATAGCTGAGCTTGAGTGAACAACTTTGAGTGACAAGGCATACTCACTTTCAAGGGTTCAGTGTTAAGATAATAAACTCTTTATAAATAACAAACGATAGTTAACACGTTAGTTGATATTAAAACTCTGTTTTTGCTATTTTATCTCAAATGCTTGATTTTTAAATGAGGACACATGGAAGCGCCTACTATTGAATTAACACGCGACAATTTTAAATCCATCTTTTTTCAGACTTTAATAAAAACAAAAGTGCAGCCTGAGATACCTATTTTAAGATGTGCTGTGCCCTTACCTAAAGCACAAAGATTACAAGCAAAAATAATCACTGCCGCTATATTGATTATTGCATGTCTACTCGTTTGGCAAACACAATCCGGTGCAGTCGCTATTGGCGCTGCAATCATTACCTATCTTAGTTACTTTTTAATTCAGATGTTTATCGCCAATAAACGTTACTTTATTCAAGAGTCCCCACTATGCGAAATTAAAATTAACCAAGAACAAATTTACTTACCAGCTCTTTTATTTGATGACAGAAAAGCACGGATACTTGAAAGAGAGGATTTACTTAATGTTGAAGCCGTATGGAATTTCACACGCTCCAAAAGCGGCTACGATATTAACGACCCAGAGCCAAGACGCGCCTACCTATTTTCTGTTATTTTTAAAACGCGTTATGGTAACTCGATTCCTTTAAATGACTGGAGTATAGAGCATCCTGAACTATTCAAAACACTTGTTGAATATAATTACCCAGTAACCATGATAAGAACAGCCAAGCGCGGGTCACCTATAACGATTCACACTAAATGGTTCTTCCTATTTGTTTTTATGTGTATTCTCATACATTCACTTATAAAATATGTTATTTAGCGAACGTATAAATATGCAATTGGCTAAGCAACTGCAAATTACCAGTACTCTGCCTACGGTTACAGCGATAAAATTTTGTAGCTGGATGCTGAAACAATGCTTTCTTACAAAACATATCTGAAGAGACCACCACTTAACTTTAAAACTTATGCTTTATTATTAAACAGCATGCCAGAGTGAGTACTGGACGTAGGTGCGAATAAAGAGTTAATCATCGTAGAAACATTCCTTTTTACTGTAAGCTGAACTGCATTAATTTCTTCATCAAGCTGTTTATTTAATTCTAGTAACTGACTTTCTCGTTGTTCTGGAGCTAGGTCTTCGTTACTTGTTAAACTATCAATCTTATTTTGTAGCTCCTTTATTTTAACTACTAACTCTTGCTGTGTTTTTGATTTCGCTTGCGTTTCTGAGTCAGAAGCAACATCAGTTTCTTGTTGTTTCGGGTGTGGATGGTTTGCTGCCTTATTTGGACTAAGGCTTTTCTCTATTTACCGTACAGGCGTTACTCTAGAGCTATATAGTCTTTTTAATTATTGGCTATTAAAGTTACAATTTTGAGTGTTGTATTTTATTCTATTTCTTAAATTGCTCGCTCTTGTTACTTGATATGAGGCTAACAACAATTTTGCTGTCCGAGCAGAAACTGAGATTATAGGTGACTTGTGCTTAGCCGTATGAGAAGTAATATTATTCTAGAGAACTAGAAATATATTTTTTTGCTTTTTTACATGTTAATTTAGAGAATGTAAATTCACTGGCGTTATCCAAGCATATCTCTTTTAAAACATTGGCTGCATAGCGTTCACATTTTGATAAGGAATAAACTTCTTCTTCTTTAATGACACCAAGCTGTGCTTGATAACTTAGTTGGTCAAAAAACTCGCTTGAACCCAAAGCAGCGACATTCTTTTGAGTCTCATTGAAAGAATTAAAAGCTTTGCTCAATACGTCATTAGTAAAGTCAACAATTGTGTTAGTTTGATGTAAGTCGTTTTTAAGAGAACAAACACTAAGATAAGGAGTCGCTTTGCCTAACTGAAAGTGTAAATCATTACCTATCGCGTAATTACAAACAAAAATAATACTCATAAAAAAAATAAATTTAATTTTTTTCATGAGCTCTCCCACATACTTTGAGCAAACCATAGATATTGCTCCAATAAATTATAAATAAGCCTGCCGAGTGAATTAAAGAAGAAAACTCAGTACCAATAGCTAACATAGCTAAAGTTTGTGTAGTTAGTAAAACTGAAAAAGTAAAAGATATCTTCAATAAATCTTTTGGCGAAAAACCTTTAGTTTTGTATAAAGTTAAGCTGTAACGAGCAAAAAGGTTTATACATACCAGACAAAAAATTACAAGGAAGCCTTTTAAAATCATTTTAAATATCTTCCAGCTTAATTAAGCCTCTTAAAACTAGTTCTTTCTTAGCAGCAGCTTGGTTTGTACTTGAACAATAATAAAGAAAAGTAGAAAGCACCATTACATAAGCTGCGGCGTAGTTGCTACCGGCAAGAATTTTGGGGTTTTTAGTAAATTGTGAAGCGGCAGTTTTAATAACCTCGCTTTTGGTAGCTTTTACTATTGCTTCTTTAGCTGCAACTTTCACTCCGGCTTCTTTTATGTTTAAGAGTGATTCAAGAACTTCAGGAACACTTTTCCCTACTGATGCAACCCCTAACACAGCGGTCGCAGTAGCTAAGCTTTTGTTAGTTTCAAAAAAAGAACGCAATTCTTTGTCACTTAAGCTCCAACTAAACCATTGAGGATTAAATGCAAGCTGTGAGACGAGCCCGTATAAATAGTCTTTTACTGGCCCACTTTTGATAGCTAGAATAGCCCCGTTCACTTGTGTTTGTTTGTGACGACTCAATTGCCTATAAGCAACTAATCCAGTTAAAATAGGCAGTATTCCATCTTCATTTCTGATCTTTTTTTCAATTTTTTTTAGCATCTAAAATACTAATTAAAAAACCAATAGGGTCAGATTTATACTGTTCTGTTACATAAGGTGATTTCATCAACTTTCCTTGTACATAGCTCCTTTAATAACCAAATGTTACTGACTTAAATAGACAATTTCAACTGCTTACTTAAAAATAAGTATTTAAAATAAGCAATTATTAAGAAGGTGCTATAATCTTCTTACTTTTTCTGGTGAAAAAATAACACCAATCACAATACCTAAATATCTATGTAAGTTATGGAGATAAGAAACTTTGATATCTTAGGTAAGCTATTTGAAGTAATAAAAGGTGTCGTTTTCTTCACAATAAGCCTAAAAGTTTCTCTTTAATTTCAAACTCAGTGGGCACGAATCTAGATTACCATTTATCTAATCTATAGACATTTAATAATATTTTTATTTTTCAGATCTGAACAGGTTAGCTCAATGGTTTTATAACTCCATAAAATCATTAACTTGAAAGTTTTTAGAGCTTTTAGCATAAAAGTTATACAAAATTTGACTAAAACACTATTATTTTATATCCATCTGATGTATTTCAATCCACACCTAATCAAAATTTAACTTTTTAATAACTTTTTATGATCGCTTTTTAAACACCTGTCGTAAGCCTTATTGAAATGGACACGTCGTACCGTCCGAACATACAAAGATATAAGGAAGAACGATGAAATACATACTCTTGGTAAGCAGCTTACTTTTCATCACTGCGTGTAGCGATGATGACGACGATAATGAAGTGATTACCCCTCCCCCAGTACAAGAATTCAGCCCAAGTAAGACCTACTCTGTCACTTTGAGCGGTAAGCAAGAAGCACCAATGAATAACTCAATGCAAACCGCCACAGCAACCGTAGAGCTTGATGAAAATTTAATGCAATTTCGTGCAACGCTAGATGCAAGTTCAGTAGAAGGGTTTAGTGCTGCGCACATTCATGATGGTGATTTGGGTGAGAATGGCGACGTTGCATTTGCATTTGAAGCCACAAGTGAAGGTATGTATGAAGTGGCTATTACCGATCTTAATGAATCCCTTATCGAAGATCTGATGGAGGGTGATTGGTATATCAACCTCCATACTGAAGCATTTGCAGACGGCGAGTTACGCGCACAGATAGTGCCAGATACAACTAGCATCATCACTTTCACCTTAAATGGTGAACAGCAAGTCCCCATGAACGACACCGATGCGATGGGTTACGGTTACGCATCTTACGACAGTGCCAGTACAGAACTTAAACTTCGCGCAGTCACTATGGGTGTAGATGATGCAACAGCAGCGCACATCCACACAGGCAAATTAGGTTCAAACGGTGATGTGTTTGTGGTTTTAGAGCAAGACGATGAAATTATGACTGATTGGGTTGTGCCTGAGGGCACCACCATTGACAGTGATACCCTTGCGGTGCTCTTAGATGGTGGACATTATGTGAATATTCATACGCCTGAATTTGCAAATGGCGAAATTCGCGGACAAATCCTGACTGATAATTACGCAGTGGCAACATTTGATCTTAGTGGTGAGCAAGAAGTGCCTATGGTGACCACCATGGCCAGTGGTGATGGTTATGCATTAGTAGATACAACTGACTACAGCGTAGAACTCACGGTTGTTACTTCAAACTTAGACGATGCAACGGCAGCACATATCCACACAGGTCGAATTGGCACTAATGGTGATGTACTCGTCGCTCTTGAACAATCAATGGATGACAGTAATGTTTGGATGACTCCTGCAAATACCATGATAGATGCTGATATTTTTGCTGTACTTGCATCCGGAGGTCATTATGTAAATGTTCATACACCTGATAATGCTGGCGGAGAACTACGAGGTCAAATACTTACCAACAATTTCGCATTCACAAGCTTTACACTCAATGGCGAGCAAGAAGTACCAGCTGTGACCACCAATGCCAGTGGTGAAGCGTATGCTCTCATTAATATGAATAATTACGACCTCGAACTTCGTGTAAATACAACAGGTGTAGATGACGCAACAGGCGCTCATATTCACACAGGTCGAATTGGTACAAATGGTGATGTACTTGTGGCACTTGAGCAGTCAACAACTGATGCCGGCACTTGGGTAACACCTGCCAATACGATGATAAACGCAGATATTTTTGCAGTGCTCGCTTCAGGTGGTCACTATGTAAATGTCCATACACCTGCCAACACAAGTGGTGAAATTAGAGGTCAAATTCTGACGGATAATTATCAATTAGTGACTTTTCCATTAACTGGTATGCAAGAAGTACCCGCAGTCGATACCATGGCGTCAGGCAGCGGTTACGCACTAGTCAATATGGATAATTACCACATAGAGTTAAGAGCATTAACAGAGGGTGTAAGTGATGCAACTGCAGCGCATATCCACACTGGCCGCATTGGTATGAACGGTGATGTACTTGCAGCATTAGAGCAGTCAAGCGATAACATGAACCTATGGCAAACACCTGAAAACACCATGATCGATGCAGAAACGTTTGCAATACTCGCATCAGGTGGCCATTACGTTAACGTGCACACACCGGCGAATCCTAGCGGTGAGTTACGTGGGCAAATTTTAACTGATAACTATGTATTTGTGACCTTCCCACTAAGCGGCGCCCAAGAAGTACCAAGTGTTGTGACAGACGCATCTGGTGATGGCTATGCATTAGTGAACACCCATGATTACAGTGTTGAATTACAAATACTCACCTCTGGCGTGAGTGACGCCAGCGCAGCGCATATTCATACTGGTGTAGCCGGTGAAAATGGCCCTGTATTAGTTGGCCTTGTGCAAGATAGCGATGATATGAATCGCTGGATGAGCAGCACCGGCTTGATGATTGATGCCGATATATTCTTAGTACTCGCTTCTGGCGGTCATTATGTAAACGTACATACGCCTGCTAACCCGAATGGGGAAATTAGAGGTCAGATCCAATAATCAATTCCTAACCCTGTTAATCCTAGTTGTTTTGAGGCCAATGTAACTTTGGCCTCTTTTCGTAAAAGGTGAATTCAACCTATCTTACAATAACACCCTTCGGCATTAGAATTAACGAACTGACTATTAAAGCCAGCACGTAAATTTTTAATTACCAACTCAACAAAACCGTTCTGACTCGAGCACGCTAAGCCTTTTGATAATGGGCCTGCATATGCCAGCTCTTGATTATCTGAAATAAGCACAGCAGCGGGTTGCGCGGGTATAAGTAAAGACAAAGCCGTACTCGGGGCTAGTTTTACGACTTTTACCCCCTGCTCGATAGCATAGTCTGTTAAGCTCTGAATGTGCGCCTGTGAGCGCGCGGAACAGACACAGGTGTTTTCATCCACAATATACAAAGTATCGCCTTCGACTGCATTAAGCCCAACGGTATTTTGAAACAATGACAACCAGTTTGGTTGCGACAGCGTGTTATCAGGGTCAAATGTGTCTGTTTGCAGGGTGTAAGCAAAGACTAAAGTAGCAACCACAATGATAACCCATAAAAGGGTTGCCACTGTTAATCTTATGCTATTTGAATTTAGCAATACCTTGCTCCAGCACATCAATACTGACATCAATTAACTGCACACGATCGGTTAGCTTTTCAATCATATGGTTATCATTCTCTTGATTAGCAATTAAGGCTTGTGAGTTTTCGGCAATTGCACGGGTGTTACCCGCTTGGTTTTGCACTACATGCGCAACCGATTGTGAGCTCGTAGCGGCACTGTTTACTTGCTCCGTCATTTCTGTAATTTGTTGCTTCATTTGCGTGCTAATTGCCGATAGTTGCTCAATCAAAGTGACACTCCCTTGCATTGATTGAGTCGATGAAGCACTATTTTGCATCAAACTTTCAAGGGTTGTCGTTATTTTATCTGTGGTGTGTTTGCTACGCGTTGCAAGGTTTCTAACTTCATCTGCGACCACAGCAAAACCACGCCCCTGCTCACCGGCACGAGCCGCTTCAATAGCTGCGTTTAAAGCAAGGAGATTGGTTTGCTCAGCAATCGATGAAATCTCATTCAGTAAGTCTGAAATATGACTACATGCACTTACTAATTGTGTGATGTTCTGGTCTGCCTCTTGAAGATTTTTAGCAAGTTCAGCAGTTTTATTGTCTGTATTCGCCACCTCATTTAATGCCTCGCTCGCACTTAAATGAAGCTTTTCAAACTGGGTTTGTAGTTCATTACTTTGTTGCTCAACATGGGCAAAGCCTTCAGCAACGCGCTCCCCTGATTGTGCAATATCGGCCGATAACTGCTCTCGGTGCAGTGCTTGTTGGTGCAGTTCATCATGTACTTCAAGTAATTGTTTAGACTGATTTTTTAAAACGCTACTTTGACTTTGTACATCACCAATTACACTTGAAACAAAACCAAGAAGACGATTAAAACCCGCCACAGCTTCACTGTGACTCTCATCGGCTCTTAGACTAATATTAATGCTGTTTTCATTCGCCATAATTTGCTCTGTAGTATTACTTAACGAGAGCCCTGCACTGCGTTCACGGTGTAATGTTTTAGCGATGTAGCCCGCAACAATAGCTTCCACGATGGCATACACTGCATGGATAAGTACGGTACTAAAATATAATCGGTCAGGGTCAAAAACATATAAACCCATTTCATTGATTTGTAAAAAATAAAAGCTCAAATGATGAACGGCTACAAATGCAAGTGCGGTAATAAACACTCGCCACTCAACAAACATGATTAGCACAGCCATCAATATAAAAATTTCAAAGTGAACTTCAATAAGTCCATAGCTTTGTTGGATGTGTAAAAACGAAAACATCATGCAGCCGGCAGCAACCACATGAGCGGTCAATTTGCTACCTGGGTAGCGGTACAGCATCCAAAGCGGCAAAGACAGCAAAAGTAAGCCTGTGACCACACCGGTTAACAAGGTTGAGTAGATAAACCCTAAGACCAAAGACTCTACAAATAAAAGAAGAAACAAATACGTAAAAAGACGGCGCACACTCGTCATAGTTAAAGCCTTAATTATTAAATAATTTACAAAAATACAATTAACCGAGCCTATACGGTTTGATGCGTATCATGGTTCACTTTATTAATGGCAATAATGCTCTAAATTGTTCAGTTCCTGCTTTTTCTAACCATTGAAATAAAACACTTTCGGTACATGTTATTATAGCTCCAGCCTGTGTAAGTTGCTTTGATGCTATGTTTTTATGGTGTGAGTTACGCGATCCGATAGCGTCATCCACAATGAACAATTTAAAACCGGCAGCTAATAAATCTAAACACGTTTGTAAAACACACACATGCGCTTCAGTTCCGGCAACAACAATTTGGGGACGATTAAAGCGCGATAGCGACTCTATGAAGTTTGGTTCTAAACAGGCACTAAAATGTATTTTTTCTATGTTACAGCTTGTTGCCATAAAGTGGGCAAGCGATGGGTCTGTTGCGCCCAGTTTTTCAGGGTTTTGCTCCGTAAAAACCACTGGAATATCAAAAAGAGATGCCCCTTTTAAAAGCTTTTCGGTATTATTAACAACCTCTGCAAACTCGCTAATAACAGGAGAAAGCCCTGCTTGTTCATCAATGATAAGTAAAATAGTTTGCGTTTTTTGACATATAAATGGGTGACGCATAAAAGGCCTTGGTCATTTTTTTTATTAAAGTATTTATAGCACATAGATACATTTGTGTACCTTAATTAACATTGTGCTAAACTATCTTCTCTTACTCGTTAATTACGTGCATATTTGTGCTATATTTTACTAAAAGTTTTGTGCAAATAATAATTTAGGGTTCAACATTCGGTGCCTAAACACTTCCTCTTAGTTTTCATTTTTATCCTATTAGTATTCCCTAACATTGCGAATGCGCAAAACTATGCTTTGCAAATTCAGCGACTTTCAACAGATGAAGGCTTAACTCAAGGCTCTGTTACTAAAGTTGTTCAAGATGATCTCGGTTTTATATGGATTGGTACTTATCAAGGTTTAAATCGTTATGATGGTTACCAAGTGTCTCCATTTTCAGGAGAGCACATACTCGATCAGCGACAAATTGCCTTCATGGCAAAAACTAACAATGGAAAACTATTTGTAAGTACCGAGTTTTCAGGGGCTTTTTTAATTGACCCAAAATCTTTGCATGTTGAAAAAATCTATTCAGGAAAGCTAAACCCTGAAGATAATTTTTTCTCTCCTATACTGGCTTTAGATGAAAGTGATAACGACTACTTTTTTGCTATAAACCAACATGTTTACTCGTACCATAAGCAATCAAAAAAGTTTTTACATGAATTTTCAATCAATAAACAAGAGCACATTATTCGCTCCCTAAAGCTTCATGAAAACTTTATATTTATTGGTACCTCTAACGGGCTGTTTTCTAAGAATCTCGCTGATGAGCATATTTCGTATATTCCATTGGCAGATCAAAAAACCATTAACGATGACAACAAAAATGTCAAATTTTTACATGTCGATAAACAGTTAGGGCTGCTAGTCGGAACTGTGGAAGGAATGTATAACATCCCTTTTGATAGCAGGGAATTACTTGAATTTGATAAAGCTAAACTACTCATTCCTACGCTCAATATATGGGATTATACAAACAGTCCTTTTGGTGAGTACATCGTTACCGAAAAGGGCTTATTTGAATTTAATCGGCAAACATTGAGCGCTGAGTTTGTTTTACGTTTCGATCAAAGCAAATTCAACATGACCGATAACACCATACCTGATGTAATGGTAGATAAAACAGGCCTTCTTTGGCTTGCTTCGCGCTCACAAGGGGTATTTACTTGGTCTACTCTGGCAAAACGTTTTAAGCATATTCAATTAAAAAATGAGCAAAGTTATTACGACAATAACATTTGGTCTATTGTCCAAGATGACAATAACACCCTTTGGATTGGTACCGATAACGGCTTAATGAAATACAACCAGTTAACTAAAAAAACCACTGCATACTTAGTAAATAATGACGAAAAAGCATTTCATGGTGAGCATGGTATTTATGGTATTGCCAAAGCACAACTAGATGATAATAACCGTTACCTATGGCTAATGAAGTATGTTGGCTTGACGCTGTTTGACAAAAAAACAGGCAAGACAATAGCCATTAATGGCAGTGAAAAAACAACGACATTTTTATCAACAGAGCCTAGCTGGGGCTTTCACGTTATAAAGCCTGATCAATTTGCTTTTATAACAAATGATGAGTTTTACACTTATAACGGCAAAACTGGCGAATTAAATGTCATCAAAGGGCTTAAAGAGCAAGTAGATATAATCAATGCAAATTCATTTTTAAAACCGTTACCTAATTACCCTGATGAATATGTTCTGAATATGTCCGGTAAGCTCTATCGTTACAATGAATCGACAGAAAAGTTAACGCTAATATATCAAGTAGAAAACTATAACCCTTTAGCATTTTTTCTAGTAGATGACTGGGTCATCGATCACAACAATGTGTTATGGCTGGCTTCATCACATGAAGGGTTAATTGGCTTAGACGCTGAAACCTATGAAATAAAGCATCGAATCAATCAGAGCTCAGGCCTTCAAGCTAAATCAGTTTTTGGGCTTCAAATAGATCGTTTTGGGTTTTTATGGTTTAGCTCTCAAAACGGCTTATATCGTTTAGATTTGAGCTCATTTGCGTTAGATCGTTATTTTATCCGAGACGGTCTATCCGTTAATGAATTTAATATAGATGCAGATACAACACTCGCCAATGGGCAAATTGCATTTGGTTCAACCCGTGGCGTGTTACTTGTTTCGCCAGAAGATTTTCTGTCTTCGCCAATCAGTTCGCAGAAAAACTCAGTTGAAATTACCAGTGTCTCACTCTTATCAAGAGAGCTTAACTATCACCCCTATAAATACGCTGATAATGCGCTGCAACTCACCGCAGATGATATAGGCCTAGAGGTCACTTTTTCTAACTTTGACACATTAAATAAAGACACCACACGATATAAGGTGACTTTAGAAGGACCTACGTCATTACAGTACGATAAACTAACGACCAATAAGGTACTTTTTACAAAGCTTCCTCCTGGTGATTATGTATTGTCGGTTTCATCTACTTCAGAGCTAACTAACGCTGACACTACAACCCGCCAGTTAAAGTTCAACGTTGCTTATGCAATGTGGTCCTCACCGCTTGCAATCGCTTGCTACACGGTGATTGTTTTGGCTATTTTATTTATTATTTTTTGGCAGTATCGTGCTCGTCAGCAAACGATCCGAAAAGCGCATGATGAAATCGTAAAATCCCAGCAACAAACTGAGCTTGCATTGAGTAGCAATAATAGTGGCGTTTGGGAAGCTAACCTTAAAAAAATGACTATACACAATAACCGTATAGCGGCTGAGTTAGGTTATAAAGAATATGAAGATACAATTAAACTCACCGAGTTTTTAAACCTCATTCACCCTCATGATCGACGCTTATTCATCAATCAATGGGAATCTTTTTCTAAACAACTTAACCAACAACAGTGGAATGTAACCTACCGTTTAAAACACAAAACAGGTCAATGGCTATGGTACCAAGATCTTGGCCGCGTAGTTGAGGCGGATGATAATAATACACCGCTTAAAATATCGGGAATTTACACTAATATAACTGAGCAAAAAGCAAATGCTCAACAAGCAGCCGTGCTTGGGGAAGCTTTTAGCCAAATAAACGATTGGTTGCTTATTTTAGATAGTCAATTAAAGCCATTTTCAGCTAATGCGAGTTTCAGCGAAGCCTTTGCCACACCGGGTAATATTGCTGATTTGAGCTTAAAAGACTTCTTAGGTGCGATAGGAAAAGCGCACTACGTTGAATTTTTAACCGTTTTAAAAACTCTCAAACCCAAGCAAAATTGGAAAACTGAGGCGTTTATCCGTACATTGAAAAGCCCTGCGCACCCTGTTCACATAAGTGTCACAGCAGTCGCAAAAGATCAGCAAACGATTAATTACTACGTTATCGTAATATCAGATCTAACTGAACAAAAACGTGCCGAAGATGAGCTTAGATACCTTGCTAACTACGACCCTTTAACAGGTTTACCTAATCGTACGTTAATGCATTCTAAAATAAATACGTGTATTGATAATGCCAGTAAAGAGAATAAATTAGCCGCTTTGTTATTTATCGATCTAGATAAATTTAAACCTGTTAATGACTCTTTTGGCCATGCCGTGGGCGATCAGTTACTGTGCAACATCACCAGAAGAGTTGATCTCATTTTACCTGACAATGCGATAATAGGCCGTCAAAGTGGTGATGAATTTTTAGTGCTAGTGCAAGACTTACACTCGCCTCAGAGCCTAAGTACTTTAGTTAAGTCACTCACCGATGAACTAGGTAATAAAGTGGTTATTGAAGATTTTTCTATCAATATATCGGCCAGCATCGGCGTTGCTTTGTATCCATTTGATGCGACAACGGCGGATGACTTAATTCGAAACGCTGATATTGCAATGATGCATGCAAAACAGTCTGGGCGTAACAACTTTAAGTATTTCACAGAGCAAATGAATAATCAGCTAACTAAGAAGTTGTTACTCGAAAATGCACTTAAAGATGCTTTCAAAGATGACGAGTTATTTAATAACTACCAGCCGATTGTTAATGCAAGGACTAAAACTATCAATGGTGTTGAGCTTTTAATGCGCTGGAAAAACGAGCAAGGATTTGTCTCCCCCGCCGAATTTATTCCTATTGCTGAAGAAATCGGTTTAATTGATGTTTTAACAGAGCAAGCCCTTGATCGCGCTTTAACAGAGCTCAAACCTCTTTTACGGGCAAACCCTCGCTTTTATTTGTCGTTAAACTTATCACCGGTGCATATTTTGAAGTCAAACCTCACTGAGCGTTTATTGATGATACTGAATAATCATTTGGTAAAACCAATTCAGCTGCGTCTAGAGATTACTGAGAGCACCTTACTTGAGGATAAAATAAAAGCGTCAAAGCAGTTACAAAAATTAAAAAATGCGGGTTTTAAACTGTTACTGGATGACTTTGGGACAGGTTATTCTTCATTAACCTATTTAAGCCAATTTCCTATCGATGTGATAAAAATAGATCAAAGCTTTGTGCGTAACATTGGCCAAGATAAAAGTAACGAGTCAATTATCAAAACCATTCATGCGCTATCGACAAATTTAGGGCTTTATTGTATTGCTGAAGGTGTCGAAACCACAGAACAAATTAAGTTCTTAGAAAAAATGGGTTGTGAAGACCTACAAGGGTATTATTTTGCTAAGCCCATGCTGGTAGATGAGCTTAATAAAGAGTCCACAATTGAAGCGATTATTGGCCGTTTAAACGCGCTTTAAACCACTTATTTAAACAATGATACAGCTCATCTTTATTAATTGGTTTAGAAATAAAATCATCCATTCCCGCTTCAAGGCAACGCTTTTGATCATCTTCAAAAGCGTTTGCGGTAATAGCAATGATGACTGCTTTGCCATAACGATCTGGCTCAGATTTAATCGCTTGAGTACACTGATAACCATCCATATGCGGCATCTGACAGTCCATTAAAATAATGTCTGCCACAAAGCTCTCTAAGGCTTTAAGTGCTTCTACGCCATCACTGGCTTGCTTAATTGTACACTGAGTTTCATGCATCATTTTATTGAGTACAAGTTGGTTCACAGGGTTATCCTCAACTATTAGTACATTCACACCTTGTAGCTCGGGTTTCTGAGCAGATTGATTATCTACAAGCGTGGATTCACTCATTTGAACAGGTACACAAAGTGTAAACACACTGCCTTTACCCTGTTCGCTTTCAAGTTTCAGCTCACCGTTCATTAATTCCACAATGCGCTTTGAAATTGTTAAACCAAGCCCAGTACCACCATATTTTCGTGTTGTAGAAATATCAGCCTGAGTAAATTCAGTAAAAAGCTTAGCCTGTTGATCGGGTGAAATACCAATGCCCGTGTCACGAATACATACTTCAAGCGTGCCATTTTTGTAATAACTAGACAAAGTAATTTCACCGGATTCGGTAAATTTACCCGCATTACTTAAAATATTATTAATAACTTGGCTAAAGCGAAGCGGGTCTAAACTAATGTAATCGGGAATATCATCTGATATATCAAGCGCAAACGAAACGTTAGGCTTCACACTGGTATTACTAAAAACTTGCGCTAACTTATGTAGTAGCTTTTTCACCTCCACAGCACGACATTCCAGTTTTAGCGCCCCTGCTTCTATTTTTGAAAAATCTAAAATATCGTTAAGAATCAATAATAAATTATTGGCACTTTGATGCACCATTGTCAGCTCTTCGCGTTCTTTTTCTGGTAAGGTTTCATTGTCTAAAAGTAGCTGCGTCATGCCTAAAATGCCATTCAACGGCGTCCTTATTTCATGGCTCATATTGGCTAAGAATTGCGATTTTGTTTTGTTAGCATGATTTGCTGCTCTTACAGCCTTTACCAGCTCATTCGTCTTATCACTAACCTGGCGTTCCAATTGCGCATTAAAATCCTTTAGCTTGCTGTTAAGATGCTCATTTTCATGATTCACTTGACGTAGGCGGCTAAAGCTCAGTGTCAGTTTATTCGCTAAATTAGAAAATTGTGATTGTAACCTACTTACTTCAAGCCAAGTATCAGGTAAATAGGTATCTGTATTTGCTTGTTCAGGCTCAAACTTATCGATTTGTTCTGCTAATTTTAAAATAGGTTTTATTAACCAACGACTTAACTGAGTTATAAAAATACTGGTTAATAAAATAATAAACACAATCATAACAATCGATTGCCCCCAAGCATGCACCGCAACATTGTTAGCGTACTTACGATTAAGCATGGTCAACACAACCCAGCTATTCTCTGATGAGTGTGCTACACGGGCATAAAACTGCTGTTCGTTATCTGGGTTGAACATCTTAAAACGGGTTTCATCTGTAAATCCACTCAACTCATCGTCCGTAATTTCCTGTAATTCAACAAAATCATCCAGTGAGCTGTAGACCACTTTGTTTGTTGAATCTAATACGACTAATTCACCTTGATGGCTGAATAAACTTGGCCTTAGCCTTGAGAAGTAATCGAACATCAAAGAGCCTTCAACAACCCCTATAAAAGTATCTTCAATATAAATGGGGGCAGAAACGGCCACGATAGGAAGCGCACCAAACCCACGCCCTTTAAAAATAGAAGACACATAGCCTTGTCTATTATTTGGTGCATTAATGAAGTAATCCCTGTCTGCAACATTGGGCCGAATCATAGATTGCTCCAGACTAATTGCTAAAGATTGAGGGAAAAAGTGAGTCACGTCTGCAACTGCATTTGTAACGATTTGCGTTCTAAAATCAGGGTATAACTGCGCCATACTTTCTAAGCTTGCTTGCTTAGGCGCCCCCAAAGCTATACTTCTAGCAGTTAAAAGAACACCTTTTTTATGATGCTCTAAATGAGTATCTATGGTTTGCGATATTTCTTGTGCTTTTTCGTAAAGTTGAGAATTTATTTCATATTCTATGCGTGAATAATGATTATTGGTTAACACAATAGACGTTAAAATAACCACTAAAATAATGAGTAAAGTGACAACATAATTCAGTATTTTATATAACGACGAGTAGTATTTATGCCATGAATAGCGACTAAAAAAGAAACTCAATAAATCAATGACTGACAAGTAAATTACGGCATTGAGGCAGTATTTTGCCAGTGCAATCGCAATAGTCAAAATAGGTAAACCCAATATGAAATGACCAAAGCCCCAAAGCAAAGGCAAGCCGACTATAAACCAAAATATCATACCGCGAAGGAATACAGGCCGAGCTTTACTCAAGCAGAAAACGTGCAAAAAAATTAGTTCAAGGGCAAATACAACTGAAGGCCAAGCATGCCCCCAACGATAAAAAATAAAGCCTGTGCTTATTACAAATGTGATAAGTGCAAATCGCCAACCAAATAGCAGTAAGCTTAAGATGACAAAAAACTGCCCAAGCAAAAATTCGGAACTATCTAAGAAAAAAATAGGGAGTAGATTAGTTACACCCGCAACGGCTCCTAACAGCACTGCAGCTAAAAAGCTAAAATACGGCGGTTTATGAACTAGCAAAGGCGGTACCCTATCTTATAGTGATACCTTTAAATTAAAAGAAAAAGAGGTAATTTGCCACCTTAATTAATAGGGTGGCATTCATGACTTTCAATTTGTAAGACACTTTTCGCAACTTTAAAGCGCGAAAGTAAAAGCTTTTCAACCTTTAGACGACACGCTTCATCATGTTTTTCTACTGTACAATGTTGTTTTAACACGACATGCGCGCCAACAATGACAACGTTATCCTGACGAACAACCGTGACATTATGCACATTTTCAACATGTTCAATAGAGGCAATGCTTTTTTCAACGTCTACCACATTAGGCAGTTTGCTGTTATTTTCAGCTAAGCCTTTGATACAACGTATTATTACTTTAACTCCCGTGAATAAAACGAAAGAAGCAATTAGCATGCTTGAAATAATATCGATTTCAGCCCAGCCAGTAAGGTAAATCAAAATTCCTGCAAAGAAAGTTGAAACCGTTGAAATTAAATCAAAAAACGAATGAAGAAATACGGCGTATACATTGATACTCGCTTTTCGACCTTTATAAAGAACCCAAGCTGCGGCACCATGAAATAAAAAGCCAATAGCTGAAATAACAGACATTAAATAACTATTAATTTCGAGATGATTACCTTCATTATGGTGTAGGTATCGCTCTCCACCTTCATATAAAATAACTAGGCTGATACTTAAATATAAAATGCCGTTAATTAAACCGCCTGTTAGTTCTGCACGTTGATAGCCATCATTAAAGTTTTTGGCAAAATGTATCGCCATAGACGACGCTATTAAGGCGATGAATAAAGAACTATTATGGACAAACAAATGCCCTGCATCAGCAAGCACTGCTAACGAGTTTGAAAAATACGCACCAATGATCTGAATTACCATAAACGAGCAAGTAATGGCTAACGCAATTAACAAGCGACGTCTAGATGCTTGGTGAGTCGTAATATCTGTCATGAAGAAAAGAAAAACCTATTCGCTGGAAAAAGAGTAATGATATACAGTCGCAATTGTAATACGTGACGCCACTAAACGCACTAAAAACTTACCTATCGCTCAATTTACGAGGATTTTAAGCTTTCAAATCAAGAGAAAAGAAAATTTTATATCAATTTTTTGTTAAAATATGTAACCTTATACCGTGTATTGGTTTTAGGTCGTTTTTTAATGAGTTCAATTGAGCAAACATGGCAGACTCTCGCTGCATTACCGATAGCTATCATCATGTTTGATCAGCATCACAATCGTTTCTATTTTAACTTACCGGCACAGTCGCTATTCTCAATTGAAGAGCAACTAAGCTCAGATGAACTCAACCTAACTCATCTTGCACTTAATAACGCGCTAAGCAGCGAATCTCTGGGCATTACCGACTTATTGCCAAGTTCGTACAACACACATCCCTTGTTTGTAACGCTAACCAACCGACATACTCACTCAGCCAAACTGCTTGACCTAAAATTTGCAACACTTTGTGATTATCTTTATATCACTGTGTGTGAGCCTCGTACATTACCTAGCCAAGCTCAAAGCCAAGACTTCGATGAGCTGATTTCTCAGATTTCAACAGAACTTATCGATATCCAAAACGAAAATATGAGTCAGCAAATAGAGAAGGCACTGCAAACAATAGGCTTAAATTGCCATGCTGACCGTACTTACATTTTTGAATTTAGTGATGACGGATTATCGATGAGTAACACCTACGAGTGGGTAAACGACGGTATCACACCCTTTAAGGAACACCTTCAGAATATCCCAAAAGACTCTTTACCTTATTTTTTCCAGCAAATGCACACACAGCATATTTTTAACGCATCAAACACAGCTGAATTACCCCCTGAAGCCAGCGCAGAAAAAATAGAGTTTACTAACGAGGGGATTCAATCTGTTTTATGTATTGGCTTAGTCGTCGAGAAAACATTATTTGGCTTCATTGGTTGTGACTGCGTTAGTAAAGCCCGTCAATGGTCTCAAACGGATTTGTTAAGAATAAAACTAGTCGGCGACATGATCACAAATGCATTAAAAAATATGCAATATAAACATAAACTTGAAAAGATACAAAAGCTGTTACTGACAGCTAATAAAGAGCTGCATGAGCAAGCTTATAGAGACAGTCTGACCGAAATTGCTAATCGTCGACAGCTCGATTCTACCCTACAACAGGAATTAAAACGCTGTGCACGTAGTGAACTCTCGCTAAGCTTAATTCTGTGTGATATTGACTCGTTTAAATTATATAACGATACGCTAGGTCATCAACAAGGTGATCAAGCATTAAAGCTCGTTGCTAAAACGCTTGAAGAAAATTGTCAGCGTCCAGGAGACTTAGCAGCCAGATACGGTGGTGAAGAGTTCGCTATTATTCTCCCCGCCACTAATAAGCAAGAAGCCTCATTATTCTGCCAAAAATTACAGCTAGCGATAAAACAACTAGCAATTGAACACCCTAATTCTAAAGTAAGCTCGTTACTGACATTAAGTTTTGGTATTTACTCATGCCAACCTAATGAACACAGCGAAGCTGATCATACTCTTATTATGGCCGACAAAGCACTGTACAGAGCAAAGCAAAATGGTCGTAACCGCATAGAAGAAATTGCTGAGTAATTTCACTGTCAGTTTTAAAATTTTTACACCTTAAACTGGCTCACTAAGTCCTTTAAGTGCTGTGCACGCGATAACAAGCTTTGCGTACCCTGCTGTTGTTGCTCAGCATTGTCATGAATTGATGTTGCACTGTCTGAAATGTCGTGAGCTGATTGATTAATATGCTCAACAACCGTACCCTGCTCTTCTGTTGCTGCTGCAACTTGATGATTCCCTTGGCTAATAACTTCAAATTTTTGTTGAATTGATTGCAATGCAGATACAGCAACCTGAGTGAGCTCTGTCACTTTTTGACTACTTTGTGTTCCTTCTGCGATTGCTTGTTGAGATTGAAGTGAAGAACTTTGTAACCGTGTGACCTGTTCGCGAATTTCCGAGGTAGAAGTTTGAGTACGCTTTGCAAGAGAACGTACTTCATCTGCTACGACCGCAAACCCACGCCCTTGCTCACCCGCTCTTGCCGCTTCAATCGCCGCATTTAATGCCAATAGGTTTGTTTGTTCAGAGATAGCGTTAATCACTTCAACCACGGAGTTTATTTCCGCAGCTTGGCTTGCAAACTCACCAATACTTTTATCAACATTGAGCAAAATTTCATTCAGTTCAGTCATTGTTTTAGCTGTTGTGGCCATACTATGGTTCGTTTCAACAGTTTCTTTTACCGCTTCTTCGGTGTCGCTTGCTGTACGATGAGCAATATCAGACACTTCATTGATAGTTTGGCCCATCTCTGTAATCGCAGTTGCAACTTGATCTGTTTGCGCACGCTGATCTTCGGTTGCAGCAAATGTTTTATTAGCAAACGTAGCCAACTCTTCAATACCTTTACGCATCGCTCGTTCAGTCACACTAATTTCATCTACCAGCTCTGCAACTTTACCTATGATAGCATTGAAGCCTTTAGCAAGATGACCTAGCTCGTTATCAACACTGTCGTCTAAACGTTTACTTAGATCCCCCCCTTGGCCTGCCATACCTAACAACTCGTCACCCACACGGCGTATTTTAGTGCTCAGCCAATTAGCAAAATACAAAGTAAGGATCAGAAAAACAGCGGCAAGCACCACACTCACTAAAATTGACATAAGAACGACAGCGTTGATTGCGCTCGAAATTTCTTCTTTCGGTTGCACAGCAACCAAAGTCAGCCCCATACCAGTAATTGGCATTACACCGGCATATACTTGCTGACCATTTAATTCAGCTTGGGATAATGAAAATTCATCACTTTTGCTACTTGTTACGTTTTGCAACGCACTTAAAGATGCAATATTTGAAATCTGCTTACCAATAAATGCATCATTTTCGTGAGCAATAATGCGTTTAGAGTCATCAATTAAAAATAAGTAACCTTGCTGACCAATTTTACGTGAAGTAACAATATTTGAGATATCTGAAATATCATAGCCAAGCCCCGCAACGCCAAGGCGCTTACCCGCAATTTCTACCAAGGTATTAACGTATAGAGTCAGGTGACCGCCTTGCTCGCTCACATCTAAAGCTAAGACTTGGCGTTTATCTGAATTTAAAAAATCAAAAAACCAACTATCTCGTGGCTCACTACTCGAAATTGACTTAAAAAAGCCTTCTTGAGTGTAATAACTCATCGAATCACTGCTCACCCAAAAAACCGATGATGCACCGCTCTTCTTTTGTAAGTCAGCAAAGTATGACATTACACGCTGATGAATAGGCGAGCGCTTCTCTCCTTCGGTCATCCAAGTATGTAGCATTTGATTTTCTGCCAATGACTGTGACACTGAGATTGGATAACGCATTTGCGCATCAATTTGTGCGGCAACCTTGCCTACCGCATCAGGTAAGAGTTGTTTTTCGGTTTGTTGATAATAGAGTTTAGAAAATTGACTCGTATTGATTAAGGCGCTGACTACCGTAACAATAAATAATGCGATTAATACAAAACTAATAAAAATAGTGCGTAGCGATAGGTTTCGCATTAAGCAAGCCTCATACTTTGATAGTGTTTTTCGTGTATATATAATCCTTACGGGCTAATTTTAGATAACAACTGATTGTTTAGCAATCGCTATTTTATTTATTGCAATAAAGAAGACAGAAAATTCACTATTAACGCAAAGTAATACGCTCTATCACGTATTACTTTGCCTAATCAATGTATTACACAGCTCTTCGTGAAAAGAATGGACTTGCCATTCCAGCGAAGAAAATACCAGCGAGCAACCACCATAACTTGTAATCAGTCTCGAAAGGCTCACTTTGCTCTATTTGTTCAAGCTTTTGACCACTCACCTGCTGTGTTTGCGCACTGGAGTTTGCGGTTATATCGGCTGTTTGATTAGGTATTAAGGGAGCGAGCCCAAAACCAGCATTTTGCTCTTTCACGTAATCAACAAAGGTTTGATTGTCTGTAGCAACATCATGCTGATTAGCTATCTCAGTATATGTTTCAAGCAGTTTCTGTAAGGTCTCAGGCGAGGCTTGCCAATAGCCTTTTCTAACAGCCTCCAGCATACGTTCAATCATCTGCGCTAATGCTTCTGGATTATGTTGCTCAAAAAATTCTCGCATTTGCATTTGGTACTTATCATCAACATAGACCTCGAAGAATTCTTGCCATTGGTCATCTCTTACGGCTTCAGGTGTCATTACTTCCCAGCCCCACATGTTATTCATACGATCTAGCATCGCTGTGGCCCCCGCATAACCTGAATCTTGCATCGCTTTTATCCAACGAGGGTGGAAATAGCGACTGCGCATCTCATTACTAATGAACTGTTCGAGCGTCTGTACTTTTTCATCACCTTTACGCCGCAAGTTAGAGACATACATTTGTGGCGTTTTTCCATCAATATGACGTACAGCCAAGCCTATGCCGCCAAAATACTGAAACGGATCATCATTAGTCATTAACGCATACAAATTACTCGAACGAGAAAAGACCACTCCATCAGTGCCAGACAACACCTTACTATACAAGCCCGTGTCAGACAGGTTTTCACTCCAACGAGCTTCGTCTTTACCAAAACCAAAGCCCATTCGCTCAAGATACAAATTAGCGAGTTTACTATCGTCTTGCCAAGTATCAGATGCAAGACTTCCACCAGCTAGGCCAGTTCCATATGCACCGGTTTCGTTAGAGAAAATACGCAATGATGAGAGATAGTCTGCATCTTCTTCACTTTTCCCTTGGTCTAATAAATTTTGCTTTAAAGACATTGAGTGACGATACACAAAGTTATTGTCTTCTTTCATTTTTGCAACTTTATCTATCGCTTCTGCAATCCATAACATGACGTTAGGAAATGCATCACGGTATAAGCCTGTTGCTGAGACCACCACATCGATACGTGGCCTACCAAGTTCTGAGTAAGGAATAATCTCTGTTCCAACAATGTTGCCTTGCTTATTCCATTTTGGCTTAATACCCATGGCATGAAGAATTTGTGCTTCTAACGCGCCTTGGTGGCGCATGGTTTCAAGTGACCATAATGAAAAAGCGAGCTTTTTAGGGTAACGCCCCTGTTCAGCCTGATACTGGGCAATTGTTTGCTCCAACATTTTCACCCCAGCCTCATACGCTTCTTTAGACGGAACTTTAGCGGGATTAAAACCAATTAAGTTACGTCCTGTGGGCACTGCTGACGGGTTTCTAATTGGATCATTACCATGGCTAACAGGAATATATTGACCATCAAGACCATTCAACAACCCTGATATTTCTTCGCTCTTATGAAAGTTTTGCCAATATTCTTTAGCTAAAGTGATATCGCTTTGTAATGGTAGAGGAATGACAAAGTCAGGGTTATCGCCAAGCACACGAGCAAGCAACTGAAAACCATCTAAGGCTTGTAACTTTATTACTTTACGCTCATCTTCACGCTCAGAGGGAGCTATTGCTATACCTATTTCACGCTCAAATTCACCCGCTTTTTGCGTAAACTCGTCACCCAGCATTTGCAAAATAGTGGTGTAAAGGTGTGCATCAACGGGTAGTTCGCCAAATGTATGAATACCCAGAGGTTGACTCATTTGCGCAAGTGTATTGAGGTGATCTTGTAGTATAGTCACTTTATTGGCAAATTGAGCGGTGAGTGTCGCGTCATCGAGCTCTAGATCTTTTAACATATTCAACTGCTTAGCAAGCTTAATTATCTCTTGCTGCGTATTTGATTTTGTTTGCCCATTATCCAACATTAAATAGTTGGTGATCAGCTCATTCAGTTTTGCAACTTCGCTGTATAAGCCCGCTTTTGCAAAACCTGGAGTTAGATGGCTTATCATGGTGGCACGTCCACGACGCTTTGCTTGCATGGCTTCTCCCACATTATCGATAATGTATGGATAGAAAACAGGGATATTACCGATTGCCAAATTAGGAGCATCATAAACCGATAAGCCCCGCTCTTTGCCACTTAACCACTCTTGCGAGCCATGCGTGCCTAAATGCACTATTGCATCAGCGTTAAATACGTCACGTGCATATAAATAAATAGCCAAGTAACTATGATTTATAACCGATTTTGTACTGTGATACTGGGCCGCATGCTCTTTGGCTGTCTCACCGCGCACACCTTGTGGCAGCACAATCATATTGCCTAACTCCATACGTGGAATCACAAACATCATTTGTCCGTTATGCATTCTCAGCATAGCGCTTTCATTGGGCTGCCCATACTTATCAATAATAGGTTGAGTCACTTCATTAGGTAGTGTATCAAACCATGTTTGATATGTAGTGAGTGGTAAATAATCAGCAAGCCCCATTTCAACAAGCATTTCGGCATCTTCACCACGATAATACGGCCGCAATAATTTGCCCGCTTGCTCGACTAAACTTGCTGTATCAGTTTGCTTAACTTGATAACCTTTTGCTTGCATGGCTTTTGCTATATTAGCAATTGAGCTTGGAACATCTAAAAAAGCAGCGCCAATATTTTTCTCTCCTGGCGGGTAATTCCATATAAAAGTAGCGACTTTTTTATACGCATTATTAATATGTGCAAGGTTCGCGTGATTAAATGCACGTTCAATCAGTGCATCAAGTTGATAACGAATAGCCACTTTGCGGCCTTTATCATTTGCTGCGATAATGATTGGGTCGGTACTTCCTGTATCTTCTGGCATGACCAAAAAAAACGGAGTCAGTGAAGGTGATACACCCGTATGATCTTGGTCAAATGCTTGCTCATCGCCATCGGTGTAGTTAAGAGCATGGATCACAGGTACACCTATTTTCATAAACTCAGCACGGCGTTTTTCTACATAATGCAAAGAGCGATAATTAATTATTAGGTCAACCCGAGAACCAGTTTCATCTGTCAGTAACTCTGGGTAGGTGAGCGCCTCGTCATTCCCTTCAAAGAAGAATGCAAATGCTTTTGCTCCTTTATTTTCGAGCCCAAAAATTAACCCATCTACGACTTGCTGTTGCTCATAATCAATCACAGAGCGATGTACCGCTATCGCTATCACTGGTTGCGTACTTTTAACATCTAACCAGTTAAAAAAGCGAGTTTCGTCAGCACTCACATGGCCGTCAAACTCAGGGTGATATAAACCAACCTCTGGAATCACTTTAACAGGCTCTGCAGGCACATCTGATAATTTAAAAATTGCATTGGTAATATAAAGCATCATATTTCGGTAATTATCGCGACCGGCATTATTGTAATAGCTGCCAAGACGAGTATGCTGCAGCTCAGATAAGCCCGTATTCATTGCAGAATTGTCCATATCCCCCAGTGAAATGACTGGCACATTGGGGTATTCACTTAAATAGGGCTGATATTTAGTAAACATATATTTTGAAAGCGCAGGGTTAATACCATCTAGCAAAATCAGATCTGCATTTTGCCACGCAAGTTTTATTTCCTCGTCAGTTTTGCCTTTACTACTAAAATTTGTGAACGTAAACGGCTGATCTTCAGAAAGCCTTGTTAGCAACGCACCTTTCGATTTAGCCACGTGGCCCGACATCATGATCAGTACCTCTGGCTTTTGCTCTGCATATGTATTTAATGAGCTCAATAAAAGCAACAGGAATGTTAGTATTCTCATCATTGTCCGCTCTCTTGCCTGCTGGTTGTGGCTTCGCCTTTTTCAGGTATATAAACAAAACTACCATCAGCCATTTTATAAGCGACCCCAGCACGCATACCTTCACCTGAACCTATTTCCCCATTCGATTTATACTGCTTAATTTCTTTGCCTTCTTTAACAATTACTTCCATATTTGGCTCACCCGCATTTTTAACAACAGTCACATTTTCTGCTGTAAACGGACTTAAAGGGTTTTGCGCAATAGCAATTAACAACGCCGCGATAATGACTAAAAATACGTCCACTAAATTTACGGCACTCACAATCGGGTTTAATTCTTCATCTTCGTCTAAAAAACGCATATTACAGCCCTCTTAATTTACGAATATTAATGAGCTCTTGAGCGCACCAGCGTTTTTTAATTGATGCTGGCCAAAAGGTTAGAGTAGAGATAACCAAACCCCAGATAACTGCTGCGAAAGCAATGATCAAATTCTCACTAATGCCTTGAATATTCCCATCTGCCAGCGCTTTTAGCGCTGGTCCCATCGGAATCATCGTTGCTATAAGGCCAAGCATTGGCGCAATACGGGTGACAACTCTGAGTACTTCAAGCTTTTTAAGCGCAAAAACCTCTAATTCATCTTCTGATGCATCTGGATTTGCCACAAAATAGTTATGAACATCAAAGCCGTTATAGTTATTTACTGCTTTGTTATCTATATCTCTTTGATAAGCAAGTTGGTTTTTTCTTCTGATTAAATATTCAGAGACAAATCGTCCTGCGGCAAAAAACGCATAAATAAAAAGTACAGATATAACTAAGATGACAGGTGTCATTAAAAGCGCAGAGACATCAGCCATAAGTTGTTCGATTATTTGGATATTCACATTAATACCTTGTTAGATTTCTTCGATAGCAAATGTACGGCAATTACCGAAAGATTACAATAATGCAAATAGGAACAATTATTATTTGTATTGATCTTTTCAACAATAAGCGTATTATTCCCCAAAAAAAGAAGCAACTCGCTGTTTACAAATAAAGCACCTAAAGGAACTCAACCATGCGCTATACAAAACCAAATACGCTTAGCATGTTAATCGCGACAATTATTGCCGGCTCCGCAATGCCTGTATTTGCAGACGAAAATATCAAAAACGATGATCTAGAAGTCATTGTTGTCAGTGGCTCTCGCACAGAAAAACCGTTAAAAGATGTTGCCGCAAGTATCTCTGTTTTAAGTAGTGAAGATATCCAGCAACAAGTGGTTACCGATATGAGCCAATTATTTATGTATGACCCTAGTATCCAAATCACTGGTCGAGTTGGTGGAGCACAAAATATTCAGGTGCGTGGTATGGGATCTGACCGTATTTTGATGATTAAAGACGGCATGCGCATGAATGAAGGCTATGGTGCCGATGGTTTGAATGATATTGTTGGCCGCGGATTTATCGATACAGAGACTCTAAAGCAGGTAGAAGTCGCTAAAGGAGCTGCCTCCTCCCTGTATGGTTCTGATGCTTTAGGAGGTATCGTTGTTTTTACAACTAAAGATGCGAGTGATTACTTAACAGAAAATGAGCAATTTGGTGCTCGTGTAAAGTTGGGTTATAGCGACCTTGACAGCCAAGCAAGCCTAGGAGCAACCCTATATGCTCAGCACGGTAACTTTGACCATTTACTTAGCATTACCGCTCGTGATGGCGAAGAAGAGCAAACCAAACACAGCAACAATGCGCCGTTCGATATTGACTCTCAAAGCTTACTTTATAAATTGAAATACAATTTAAACGAGCAAGATTATCTTAGCTTCGCAGCGGATTTATGGCGCCAAGATGTCAATGGTGATAGCGCTGACGGTTTACTTTCTTATTTCAGAGGATTAGCTCAGTACGGCTATAATATTGCACAAGAAAATACCCAAACTGAAAAAGACAGTGATTCATACCGCATTAGTTACAATAACAATAGTGGCAATGCTTTTTGGGATTCGGCTCAATTCAACGCGTACTATACTAATAATCGCCAAGACGACCAAGAATATGCCTTACTTGATATTAACGCGCCCATGTTCGGCACTGTTGAAATGCGTGATATGTGGAAAACAGGTACGTATGAGCAAACGACTTATGGCTTAATTTCACACGCTAGTAAAGCACTAAATAAGCAGCATACTCTTGGTTATGGCGTTGATATTGAAACAACTGGAAGCTTGCGTACTGTGCATGAATATCGTGAAGTCGAAGGCGAAACAACCAAAGACGACACCAGCCAAAAGTTCCCTAAAAATGACACTTTACGCGCTGGCATATTCATAAATGACGAAATCAAACTACTAAACGACACACTTGTTATTACCCCAGGCGCTCGTTTCGATTACTACAGTATGGATCCTAACGGGGTACTAAAAACAGATGGTGAGGAATACGCTAAAATTGATGAACATAATGTCTCGTTTAATTTAGGTGGCCTATATTATATCAATGATATGCTTAGTGCTTATGCACAATACGGCCAGGGCTTTAAAGTACCTGCCTACGACCTAGCTTACATTGAGCACTACAACCAGCCCACGGCTGAGTACATTTATGAAGTTTTACCAGCAGATGACTTAGATCCTGAAAAAAGTGACACTTATGAGCTTGGTCTTCGTGGTCACCTAGGTGATTTCACAGTATCAGCCGCTTTATTCTATAACGAGTTTGATGACTTTTTAGCAACTGAACTAACCCAGCGCGAAACCGTTTTCAATAATGATGGTTCACTTGCCTATATTCATGACCAATATCAGTATAAAAATATCGAGTCAGTAACGATTAAAGGGGCTGAATTTTCAACAACCTACTACGCATCGGACACACTCTCTGTATTTTTGAATGCCAGTTACCAAGACGGTAAAAATGATGAAACCGATGAATACATCAGTTCAATTAGTCCATTATCAGGTAATTTAGGTCTCTCTTTCCAAGGGGATATTTACGGCAGTGATTTAATCATTAATTTCGCGAAGAAAATGACGAAGGTAAATCCAGGTAAATATCAAACTCCAGGGTATGGGACAGTCGATTGGTTAGCACGCGCTAACTTTGGTCAAGCAAGTTTAAACATCGCAGTACGTAACCTATTCGACAAAACCTACTATCAACATGGTAGCCTTACTGACCACTCAGCATCAGACAGTTTAGAGGGCTTAGAAAGCGCAGGACGTAATATTTCTGCAAGTGTGAGCTATCAATTTTAACAAATAGGATGCGATAAAAACCGAGTGCTGCAATGCACTCGGTTTATTCATGCATCTTTATTTGTTGTCTGTATATTTTAGGTGACATTCCGTGCCAACGATTGAATGCATGATAAAATGCGCTCACTTCTGAGTAACCACATAAAAACGCTATTTCAGTGAGTGATAAGTCTGTTTCAACTAAAAGTGTAGTGCTTCTTTGTTGCCTTAAATTCGCCAGTTCTTGACTGAAGTTAGTTCCTTCTTTAGCAAGACGCCGTTGCAAAGTTTTTTCACTCATATTGAGCGCCTTTGCCATATCTTTGCAACCACACTCCCCTAAGGTTAAATGCTCTTCAAGTAAAATACGCAAAACATGACTCACATTACTTTGTGTAGCAACTTTGATTTGACCCGCAATAAATGGTTGCGCATCGGTTTGCTCACAAAAAAATAAGCTGTGAGTTTTGGATCCGTACTCGACAGGGCAATTAAAATGCTCGTTTATTTCAGCAAGATGCTCTTTGCGCTGTAAACAAATACGCGATGGATGCCAGTTTTTTCCTTTTACGGTACGTGCTATTTTCAAACAAAATGCCATTGGTGCCTCGTAACTTAACAATGACATATCACGCTCACCATCACTGAAATTAAAGCGCAATTCATACTCAGAACCATGATCAATTAACGACACATTATGCGTATCACCCATCAACTTTTGATAGCGTAAAATAAGCCGGAAGGCACTGAGTAATTGCGTTGACTGAATAATCGCCATCCCTACCACAGGTATGGCTCGCACATTCATATTACTACCAACATATATGCCTAAATGAATATCAGGCAACATCGCCTGAGCTTGCTTCCAAAGCGTACTAACACTGGCTTGCGGATAACGAGCTGTTTGGCTGCTTAGATCATTCAGCGATATATGAGCTTGTGAAAATAGCGCATTGATGGGTAAACCTTGCCACTTGAATGACTCAGCCATGGCGCGTAGCCACCAGCTTGATAAGGTACGCATACGTGTCTCAAACAAACAATTTAATGACCTATAATATCAAGTAAGTTAGAAAATAAAAGCCTATTGTTAACCTGTAATTAACAACGGAGACAACAATATGGGCACCGTCGCAAGTAAACGCGAGTTCGCGAACTTTAAAGAGTTTTACCCTTACTACTTACAAGAACACAAAAATAAGGTATGTCGACGCTTACACTTCATTGGCAGCTGGTTTGTGTTGGCTATCTTATTTGCTGCACTTTACCAACAACAATACAGTTGGCTCATTTTCTGCCCGCTAATCGGCTACGGTTTTGCTTGGGTAGGTCACTTCTTTTTTGAAAAAAACCGCCCCGCCACATTTACTCACCCTTTTTATAGCTTTATTGGCGACTGGGTGATGTTTAAAGACATTATTGTTCGTAAGGTCCCATTTTAGGAAGTAACTATGACTATAAAACACACAGTATCAGAGCAAGAATGGCAAGCTCGCGTTGAACTTGCGGCCGCTTACCGCCTTGTTGCTTTATATGGCTGGGATGACCTCATTTTTACGCATATTTCTATGCGTGTACCTGGCACAGACAACGAGTTTTTAATAAACCCTTACGGCATGATGTTTCACGAAATCACAGCATCGAGTCTCATTAAAGTGGATCAGCAGTGTAATAAATTACATGACAGCGAATACCCTGTTAATCCTGCTGGCTTCAATATTCATAGCTGTATTCATATGGCACGAGAAGATGCCCATTGCGTAATACACACACATTCACTTAATGGCACTGCGGTATCTGCCAACAAAGAAGGTTTATTACCTATTTCCCAACAAGCTGTTGTTGTTCATTCGGGGCTTAGCTATCACGACTACGAAGGCATTGCCTTGAACCCTGCTGAACAAGATCGTTTAGTGAATGATTTAGGCAATAACAACTTCTTAATGCTGCGCAACCATGGCCTATTAACAGCAGGAAAAACCGTCGCTGATGCTTTCTTGTTTATGTATGTATTTGAAGCAGCGTGCGCCATACAAACCCGTACTTCACAAAACACCGAACAACTCGTGCAAGTGTCAAGTAGCATTATAAACGGTATTCAAGGCCAAACTGATATAGCCACAAAGGGGCTTGGTGGTGTAATTGCATGGCCTGCGTTATTGCGTTTACTGGATGAAAGAAGCCCAGGCTACAATCAATAAGGATTTGCCATGCAAATAGATATTATGACCAAAATAGTGCTTCCTTTAGCGCTGTTTATCATTATGTTTGGCATGGGTCTTGGGCTAAAAAAGAAAGATTTTGGGGCTTTGTTCATAAGCCCTAAAGCCTTGACTATAGGCTTAAGCTGCCAACTATTACTTTTACCTGCTGTCGCCTTTTTGTTAGCGATAAGCTTGAACTTACCACCTGAGCTAGCTATTGGCTTAATACTCGTTGCTTGCTGCCCAGGTGGCGTAACATCAAACTTGTATACCTACTTATTCAAAGGAGATGTTGCTTTATCAATAAGCCTAACGACTCTAGCAACATTCATCTCGCCATTTACCTTGCCACTGATACTGCATTTCGCAATGGAACAATTTAGTGTTCCAGGTCATGAGTTTCAGTTACCTATTATAAAAACAATCTCTCAAATGCTAATTATAACCGTGTTACCCGTTAGCCTTGGGATGCTGTTCAATCATTATAACTCATTAATTAGCTTGAAAATTGAACCCATAATACGGCGCTTTTCTAGTATCTTTTTAGTGATTATTGTTTTAGCAATCATCTATAAAAATGCAGAGCAAATGTTAGGCTTTTTTGCAGCCAGCGGCATTGCGACTTTCACATTGAACATAAGCACGCTATTACTAGGATTATTCTTTGCCAAATTATCGGGCCTTTCTCATAAACAGCAAATGAGCATTGCGGTAGAAGTGGGGCTACAAAATGGTACGCTCGCCATTCTAATCGCCAGTAGCTTAATTAATAATTCGGCCATGGCCATTCCGGGCGCTACATACAGCATACTAATGTTTATAACAGGTTATGTGTTTTGTACCTTATTTAATGCCCATGAGAATAAACAAGCCCATACTTTGAAAAAACTCCAAAGCTGATCATCCCTCTATTTATGCGCCTAACTTGGGGCGCATTTACATAAGCAAGCTACTTCTCTTTTTTTCCTATGTGTATTATTTAAGCACACACATTTATGGTTATTTAGTTGTAGCAAAATGAGAAAATGCAATTTTTTATAACTAGAGCCAAAACTCTATTTCGTTTTTAGCCTGTGTTTGCTATGGTTTGGGTATAAACAGTTTGAAAGCAAGGTAGCTATTATGACAATTAACAAAGCTCTGGTTGTAGAAGGCGGCGCTATGCGCGGTATTTTTGCTACAGGGGTACTTGATGCCTTTTTAGAAGCGCACTATCAACCTTTCAAACAATGTTATGGTGTATCGGCGGGAGCGACAAATATTGCAGCTTACTTATGTGCTCAATACAAACGTAACCATGCCGTTATTACTGATTATTCGTGCCGTCCAGAGTTCATCGATTTTGTTCGTTTTATTAAAGGTGGCCATTTATTTGATTTAGATTGGCTATGGAAAGAAACCATGCGAGATATTCGTCTCGATTTAGAAACCTTTGAGAAGCAAGCCGCTGAGTTTTACATTGTTGTCACCAACATAAACACTGGAAAAGCAGAATACCTAAAAGGTCATGCTCAGTCCCTCGAAGAGCAATTAAAAGCATCCTGTGCTTTGCCTATTGCTTATCGTCAATACCCAATAGTGAACAATCTACAGCTTGCTGATGGCGGTGTTGCTGACTCTATTCCAGTTCGAAAAGCTTATGAAATGGGTAATAAAGATATAACAGTTATTCTCTCTCAACCTTTAGGCTACAAGAAAAAACCATCAAAAGCCCCCTGGCTTGTAAAACGCTTGTACAAAGACAACCCCGCGCTTGCTATGGCCACGTTACATCGTGCCGAAAACTACAATCAGAGCATTGATTTTATAATGAACCCACCTAGTGATTGTCATATTGATATTATTGCTCCGCCACCTACATTTGCTGTCGGCCGTACCACCAAATCGTTTGCCAAATTATCTTCAGGATACAGTATGGGCATTGATGCGGGGCAACAATTTTTAACTCAAGCGGCTTAAAAATAAATCAAAGCCCTGCAAATGAATCTAGCTTAGCCGTATTCATATATGTTCCAAAAAGTAAAGCTCTAAAAATAGAAGGGTTAGGAGAGGTTAAATGAAAAAAATACTGCTTTTAGTGTTAATCATGTTATTTCTCTGTGCTTGCGATGCTCAACAAACTGACCTTGATGTGCCGAAAAAACCAAGTGCAGTACCAGATAAAGCATTTTGGGTGGGCGGTTTGGATGGCGGCGTATTTGTCTTAATTGCAAAAAATAAAAATTTAGAGCCAGATGAATACTTTGCCAAAATATATTATGCATCCGGAGATATTGCTTATGAGGGAGAAATGAGACTGTCCCCTAGAGGAAGTACTGCCATAGACCACATTAACCCCGCAATATTTCAAGGTTGGGATGGCGATACTTTGTACATTTAAGGCAATAAGCAACTTAAAGTTCAAAACTAAAACTAGTACTTGAAGCTTTAGTAGTCACAATCTTGTACATCCTCGATTTAACCGCTCTCACATTTACTATTGCAAAAACTTGATTAAATACATTTCTCTATTAGCTTTAATAATAAGTCCTTATTAAAGTTTGTATTCCAACCATGTTAAATAACTACACCGTTCGTACGCGATTAGCCGTTTTGGCTTTGTTACCGGTTACTGTTTTTGTGATCACTTCATTTTTTGCAATGTCTATAATGTCGAGTATGGTCAAAGGGATCGACAGCTTATATGAAGACAGGGTCGTCCCACTTGAGCAGATAAAGTCAGTGTCTGACAACTATGCAGTTAATATTGTTGATTTATTTCATAAGTACCGCGCGAATCAAATAGCTAAAAGTGAGTTTTTGACTTCAGTTACTGAAGCAAAGAATATCGCTGATAGAAAATGGCAAAGTTACCTAAGTACAAAGCTTACGACAGAAGAGGCGCGGCTCGTTAGCGTTGTAGAAAAGCGCTTAACTGTGGTCCAACAAAAACTGACGGCTTTATTGAATCAAGTTAAAAATGATGAGTTTAAGGCAATCCCTTCAGATACATTCGTCAAAGAGTTATATGATGTATTTGATCCACTAAGTGCCAGCTACCAAGGGTTAATTGATTTACAAATTACTGAGGCAAATAAATTTAAAATGTCTGCAGACAAAGACTTTAGCCAAGTAAGTATTGCGATGACAGCATCCATCATAATACTTATTATTCTCTTATTATTTATAGCCTTTATCATTTATCGTTCGATTCATAACCCACTACTTTCGCTCAGTGAAACAATTGGCTCTATCTCTGAAAATGCCGACTTACGACTTCGCGCACAACCTCATGGCAGCGACGAAATTGCGCAAGCCGCACACCATTTTAATGCCATGATGGAGCGCATTCACGCCCTTGTAAACGATGTAACAAGCGCAACGCTCACGCTCTCTTCTGCGGCAGAACAGATGAACTCAATTAGTGACCAAGTTGCCAGCACAGCCACTGAACAAGAGCATCAGTCTGCGATGATAGCGACCGCCATTACACAAATGAGTAGTGCAATTGAACAAGTCGCGGCAAATGCATTGGCAACATCAGAAAAAGCATCTCACACAGATCATACTGCAAAGCTTGGGCAAAAGTCGGTGCAAGAGAATATCGATGCAATCAATCATTTATCACATATCGTCAATGCCAATACCCAACTTATCAATGAGTTAAACACACAATCAACCGATATCAATCAAGTTGTTATGATGATTCAGGGTGTCGCTGAACAAACTAATTTACTTGCTCTTAATGCAGCAATAGAAGCGGCACGAGCCGGTGAGTCTGGTCGAGGCTTTGCTGTCGTTGCTGACGAGGTAAGGCAATTAGCTCACAATACACAAAAAGCAACCGCAAGTATCAATGACATGATCACTAAGTTACAATCTATGGCACAACAAGCTGTTAGTGCAATGGGGAACGCAGATGACAGTGCAAAGCAAAGTGTTGAATATGCAGAACGATCATCACAACTTTTAGCTGAAATAACGCAAGAGATGGCTCAAATAGCTGAGATGAATAATCAGGTTTCGACTGCAACCGATGAACAAACCACTGTCGCTAATGAACTAAGTTGTAATATTAACGAGTTTAGTAGTAGTATTTCACTGGTAAGCGAAAGCTCTCAGCAAAATGCGCAAGCAAGCCAAGAATTGGCTTCATTAGCATCGCGCTTACAGCAACAAGTACATGTTTTTAAAGTGTAAATTTAAATAATTTAGTCATCTTAACAAAAGTATAGCCATGAACAGAGCCATTTTATTGTGTATTTTTTATTTTGCTCTGTTCAGCTTTTCAAGTACAGCTCACGAAAGACTTGTTATTCAACTTGCCAAACCTAATTATACCGATGCCACAAAAAACCAATATATTCATGCAATTTTAGAAAAAAGCTTTGCCGTAATGGGTGCTGATGTCACCTTAATGTATAACGTAAAGCCCATGAACAATAAGCGAATTATAGAACAGTTAAGTCACAATAAAACGATAACTCTTGCATGGTTATCAATGCCCTATGGACAACCTAACGCGCTTATTAGAACAACAATTCCTTTGTACAAAGGGCTGCATGGAAAACGCTTATTAATTATTCGTAAAGAAGACCAAGAAACCTTCAAACACATTACCCACCTTAACGAACTAAAACCATTTATAGGTTTACAGCAACAAAGCTGGTCTGATTACACTATTTTAAAAGCGAATGGATTGAAAGTTAATGGCGAGTTAGACTACCAAGGAATGCTCAAAGCCTTAGAAGCAGGCTTGGGTGATTACTTCCCTCGCTCTGTGTTGGCTATCGAGTCAGAATTTAACAAATTACAATCATTTGATTTTGCTATTGCGCCACAAATTATGCTGCAATACCCAAGTCACTATTATTTTTATTTAAGCAAAGAGAACACTGAAGTCAGAGATCTTCTTGAGCAAGGCATGCAAAAACTCGCAAAATCAGGCGAGCTTGAAGCTCTTTATTTACGCTATTTTGGTGATGTAGAAAAGCAATTTAAACTCAATCAGCGACACGCAATAACACTCACTAACATGGAGTAACAATAATGCTCAAAAAATTACTGATGTTGATAGCTGTCATTATCATTTTTGCAGCCGGTTTTTTCACTGGAATATACAGCTTACCTATTTTAACTGAAGCACCCGCTCCTAGCTCAAGCACCCTAACGCAACACAAAAACCGTGCTTTATTCAGTGGTGAATTTAAACCTAACTTAGCGGGGTCTGATCGTTTTCACTATGGAAACGGCACAGTTTACTTAACGAATGATGCAATCTCAATGCAAGGTGAGCTATCACCGGGTCCTGATTACCAATTGTATTTATCGCGCAATTTTATTGATAACGAAGCCGATTTCTTAGCACAAAAAGGCACCATGCAGCGTGTTGCAGGAGTGCGTTCGTTCAATGGCTTTAAATTAGTTGTACCACAAGGTATTGATGTCAGCGATTACAATACCGTGATTATTTGGTGTGAAAGTTTTGAGGAATTTATAACCGCAGCCCAGTATCAATAGCTGGATTAACAAAAAGCAAAGCCGCCTTTGGAGAGGGCGGCTTTAAAACGGCAGCTATGGGTGTAAAGCTGCCTAATCAAGAGTCATTATTAATACAACTAATCAGGCTGCATCTTCCGTGCTTTGCGTCTCATCGCTGTGGCGAATTAAGTAATCAAATGCACCTAAACTTGCCGTTGCACCACTGCCCATTGCAATAATGATTTGTTTAAACGGCGTTGTCGTGGCATCACCTGCCGCATAAACACCCGGCAATGATGTTGCACCTTTGCTATCAATCTCGATTTCACCAAAGCGAGTCAGTGATAGCTCTGAATCTTTTAACCATTCAGTGTTTGGCACCAAGCCGATTTGCACAAAGATCCCTGCAAGCTCAAGTGATTTTTCATCGCCAGAGATGCGGTCAATATAACTTAAGCCTGTTACTCGTTTACCATCACCAACAACCTCTGTCGTTTGCGCGTTTTTGATAATAGTAATGTTATTTAAGCTATTTGCTTTACGAATAAGTACTTCATCAGCACGTAAGGTATCAGCAAATTCAAGCACGGTGACATGCTCAACAGTGTTTGCAAGGTCAATTGCAGCTTCAATACCTGAATTACCACCACCGATAACCGCTACCGCTTTGCCTTTAAATAACGGACCATCACAGTGAGGACAGTAAGCAACGCCATGACCGCGATATTCTTTCTCACCTGGTACGTTCATTTCACGCCAGCGGGCACCGGTTGCTAATACCACTGATTTAGCATTTAAAACTGCACCATTTTCTAGGGTGATTTGATAATTACCTTGCTTAGTAAGCGATGCTGCACGTTGGTTTTGCATCACATCAACATCGTACTCTTTTACATGCTCTTCAAGTTGGGCAACTAATTTAGGGCCTTCGGTCGCTTTAACTGAGATAAAGTTTTCAATGGCTAATGTGTCTGATACCTGACCACCAAAACGCTCTGCAACCACACCTGTGTTCAAGCCTTTACGTGCTGCATAAATTGCCGCAGAAGCCCCTGCCGGACCACCACCCACAACAAGTACATCGAATAACTCTTTGTCGTTTAGTGCCTCGGCTTGGCGTGCAGCCGCTTTGGTATCCACTTTGTTTAAAATATCGGTCAGGTTTACAGCACCTTGACTAAATAACTCGCCATTTAAGTACACAGCGGGTACTGCCAACACATTACGCTCGTTCACTTCGTCTTGGAACAAGGCACCGTCAATCATCGTAGCCGTAATATTTTCATTGTGCGCCGCCATTAAGTTAAGTGCTTGCACAACTTGCGGACATGTTTGACAACTTAATGAAATATACACTTCAAAGTTAAGCGGCCCAGGTAATGATTTAATTTGTTCAATTTCAGTCTCTGATGCCTTACTTGGATGACCACCTGTGTGAAGAAGTGCAAGGATCAAGCTCGTGAATTCGTGGCCCATCGGCACACCCGCAAATGTGATTTGCGTATTGTTTATAGGTGAAGACACCACCATAGACGGACGGCGCACATCTTGGTTAGGGTTATCTCGCACCGAAAATTTGTCGCTTAACGACGCTAAATCGTTTGCTAAGTTTTTAAGTTCTGTTGATTTATTGCTGTCATCCAAGGCGATAAGCAGCTCAACAGGGCTGGTAATAGAAGCAAAGTGGCTTGTTAATTGGTTTTTGATATTCGTATCTAACATGGCTTAGCCCTTGAGTTCAGAATAAATAATCTAGAAAAATTTAGGGGTAACTGCCCATCACCCGCTAATGTGCTTAATGTGAGTTGTGATGGGCAATTAAGGTTGCATTGCGATAGCAAAGCAACACTTTGCTATCGTTTAATGCAGTGGCAAATTAGATTTTGCCAACTAAGTCTAATGAAGGAGCAAGTGTCTCTTCACCTGGCTGCCATGATGCAGGACATACTTCACCATCGTGGTCAGCAATGTACTGTGCAGCTTGTACTTTACGTACTAACTCTTTCGCACTACGGCCGATACCTAAGTCGTGAGTTTCGATTACTTTGATTTCGCCTTCAGGGTTCATTACGAATGTACCGCGAAGAGCAAGACCTTCGTCTTCGATCATCACACCGAAGTTACGTGTAATGCGACCTGTAGGGTCACCAATCATTGGGAATTTGATTTTACCAATTGTGTCAGACGTATCGTGCCATGCTTTGTGAGTGAAGTGCGTGTCAGTTGATACTGAGTAAACTTCAACACCCATTTCTTGAAGCTGCTCGTAATAGTCAGCAACATCACCAAGCTCTGTAGGACATACGAAAGTGAAATCTGCTGGGTAGAAGAAGAAGATTGACCACTTACCTAGCACGTCTTTTTCAGTTAGCTCAACAAAGTCACCGTTGTGGTAAGCTGTTGCATTGAATGGTTGTAATTTTGTGTTAATTAATGAAGTGCTCATATTTTTCCTCATTGATGTATTTAAAAAGTTTAATTAACGCAGCCTTGCGTCTGCTTGATTAATACAATAGAGGTCTGAGTGATTAAAATAAAATTGATTGTTTAGATTAAAATGATTTGTTTTTTAGATTGAACTACAAATTTAGGTAAAAATATCAAAGCCTTCAGTTAGTTAGCTAATCAAAGGCTTTATCCTCACCGAGTAAAGTTACTTAGTAAAGCCATATAAACTCTTTGGTTTAATGTATTTAGGTTCAATTCCTTGCTCTTTTGCAGCCGCTAACATCACTTGTTCAATCCAGCCAGCATCCATAATGTTCATATAGTTACCATCAGGGTCGAAGTTAATGTTTGATCCCATAACCACCATAAAGGTATCTGTCACTTCAGTATTATCTGCAGGAACTTGAAATTGATGAATCGAGCCGCCAGGCTCAAATAAATAGCTACCTGCCACCTGTAAATCGTCTGGGTACTCTGTGTAGTGCCAGCTGCCTGCTAGCGTGTATAAATGTACAACCCCAGTATGAAAGTGCTTTGGTAATACTGTACCTGGCTCAAATAAAACGCGTAAAACCCATACACCGTTTTCAGAGTCCAGCATGAGTGGATAAATATGAACGCCAGGTAATGCGTTTTTAATCAGCTTTTCATCATTTGTATGGATCGTTAATAAAAAATCTTGATGATTAATAATATCTGGTAATGCCATGTGTGTGCCCTCTTTAATGCTTATTAGTAAAGCAATTCATTGTTGCCGTTAATACATTGTTAAACTTTAGCGACCGTATTTACTTTACTTTTCGCGTAATATTTTTTACTTTTTACGCCAGCGCACTCAATAAGAACACATTATGCCTCGTAAGACACACGCCCCCGATTTAATTAGAGTATCTGCCCTGCATGGCTATATCGAACTGATTGAAAGTAAATTGGTCAACCCTGATGCACTGTTATCGCGCGTAGGGTTAGACCGAAAGCAACTCACAGAGCCCAATAACTTTATTCAGTATCAGCAACTGATTGAGTTGTTAAAAATCACAGCGAAAGAATTAAATCTACCCTATTTCGGCCTAGAGCTAGGTCGTTGGCAAAGTCTCAACATTTTGGGTTCTGTGGGTTATTTGATTGGAAATTGCGATACCCTTGAAACAGCACTAAAAAACTTAACCAAGTACTACCATATACATCAAAATAGCGCTGATTTGTTACTCGAAATTGGCCAAGACTACGTAAAACTATCGTTCTTAATACGCAGTAATTTAAAAATAAGTGTTTATCATGGTGCCGATTTGGCCTTGAGTGTCGGAGTCAATTTATTAAAGCAATTAACTGATGATAAAATAAAACTGCACCGCTTGGAGCTTCCCCACAGTTGCGATGAAAACCCCTGTGTTTACCGCCAAGCGCTGGGCCAAGTGCCAGCATTTAACTGTGCACATACCGCGCTTGTGTTTGATAAAAAATACCTAAAGCTTGCAATTAAAAATTCAGACAAGCAGTTATTTTCTATTCTTAGCCAACAAATTGCTCATCTTAAAGACACCAAACGGGAAAACATGTCTGATCACGTTGAGGTGCTGATCAAACAATATCTGCTTCATGAAGAGTTTGGAATAAACTTGATAGCCGAAAAACTATCAATGAGTGCACGCAGCTTACAGCGTCATTTAACTCAGCACGGTACCACTTTTCGTGAGCTAGTTGATGACGTACGCTGTAATTTAGCACATCAATATTTAATTGAATCTAGCCTTAGTTTATCGAACATTTCAGATATCTTAAGTTTTTCTAATTACAGCGAGTTTACCCGTGCATTCAAACGCTGGTATGGCATTCCTCCAAAAGATTATCGTAAATCACATTCATCTTAGTGGCGTAAAAAGTTAAAAACAGGTCGTATAAAGCTAATTTTTCTGTTAACAATTTATATATATTGATTAGCTAGTTTTGCTAATTAGTGGTCATGTAATGTTAAAAAGAGTGTTTATTACCGGTGCCAACAGTGGTGTTGGGTACGAATTAGCCAAACAATATATTCTTCGAGGTGACGATGTAGCTTTATTTGACTTACACTTCAGCGAACAGACTAAACAACGCTTAACTAAACTTGCAGATTTTTGTCAGTATGTTGAATTTTTTGCAATACGAATCTGTGATATCGAAACATTACAGATCCAAGTAAACAATGCGATTGCTGCAATCGGCAAACCTGAATTAGCCATTGAGTGTTCATCTTTTTGTATTGAATACAGTGAGCAATTAACTCAAAAACATAGTTTAGTCAGTCATCATTTTGCCACTGTGATTACCCCCTACCTTGAAATGAACAGCCACTTGGCATTAACAGCACCGATAACAGAACCCACCAAGCTTTCACTCAACCCAGCCCTTTTACTTCTAAGCAAAAAGCTACGACTCAAATTAAAACCAAGCAATATAAAAGTCAGCTTAGTGTGTACAAACAAAGCGCATAGCACAGATGTAAACTCAGCTAAAATCGCCAAGCAAATGTTACACAGCTTAGATAAGCAAAAATTAATGGTGATCCTAGGCTTACAATCTAAACTAACCTATATCATGAGCCGTTATTTACCGAATTGGATAATGGGTTCAATAATGGATCGCCTCTTAAAACAACAACTAATAAGAACAACACGCTAAGGAATACCCATGAACACACATGATAACCTCACGCAATTAATTGAGCATACGTGTCAAACTTATGCCGACCTTCCTGCCTACAATAGTGCGGGTAAAACCCTCACTTATGCTCAAGTAGAACAACAGTCTCGTTATTTAGCACAGTGGTTTCAACAACAAAGTGGCCTAGTTGCAGGGGATCGAATAGCCATTCAACTGCCTAATATTGTTGATTACCCTATTGTTACCTATGCAGCATTTCGTGCAGGGTTAATCGTAGTCAATACCAACCCACTTTATACTGCCCGTGAAATGCTGCATCAGTTTAATGATGCAGATGTAAAAGCCATTGTTATTCTTGATGCTCTTACCGATAAATTAGCCACCATTATCAATGATACGTCGATCAAAACAGTTATTGTTGCAGCCGCGGTTGCTGAGCCAACATTGCAAGAAGGTCAATTTTCGTTAAATGAACTCATTCGCCAAGGTGAAAGACTCGCCCCTCTTAATACTCATCAAGCAAGTCGCGATGATATTGCAGTTTTACAATACACAGGCGGAACCACAGGCATAGCAAAAGCTGCGATGCTAAGCCATGGCAATATTTTAGCCAATGCAGAGCAAATGAATGAGCGCTTTGACGACATTTTAAAGCCAGGTCAAGAAACAGGCATTTGCCCGCTACCGCTTTATCATATTTACGCCTTTACTGTGAATATGGTTGGCCTATTTGCCATGGGGCAATTTAATGTACTGATTCCAAACCCTCGTAATTTAGATGCCTTAGTAAAGCAAATCGAACCATATAAAATTAATTACTTTTCAGGCATTAACACCCTATTTATTGGTTTGTGTATGCACCCTGAGTTTAAGGCACTGAATTTTTCGAACCTAAAAATGACCGTCTCAGGCGGCGCAGCCCTAACCCATGCAGCCGCTGATGCGTGGATGAACACCACAGGTTGTACAATCACAGAAGGCTATGGCTTATCAGAAACCTCGCCAGTTGCGACGTTAAACGACTTTAAAAAAGAAGAAATTGGCAGTATTGGCCGCCCATTATCAAACACTACCGTTGAGATTTGGGATGAAAATGATGAACCTGTTGCTGACGGTGAGTCTGGCGAAATTGTTGTTAAAGGCCCACAGGTGATGATGGGTTACTGGCAACGCCAAGATGAAACCGATAAATGCATGAAACGTGGCTTTTTCAAAACCGGAGATATAGGCCTAAAATTGCCAAGTGGTAATTACAAAATTGTAGATCGTTTAAAAGACATGATTATTGTTTCTGGCTTTAACGTGTACCCTAACGAAGTTGAAAATGTACTGTGTCAGCACCCAGCCATCTGTGAAGCGGCCGTTATTGGAGCAAAAGATGAAAAAACTGGTGAGCGTGTATGCGCCTACATTACTTTGAAAGAGCATATAGACGAACAACAAGTCACAGATTACTGCCGCGAAAACTTAAGTGCTTATAAAGTGCCTAAATCAATCATTTTTATGGAGGAGCTGCCTAAGTCAACGGTAGGCAAAATTTTACGTCGTGAGTTACGCCAATAACAAAGCGATCGTTTTAGCCGCATAACTGGTATAAAATAGTTAAAAGATAAAAGCATACCGTTAGGTATGCTTTTTAATTTAAGCGGTTTTAAGGTCATTATGGAAAAGTTTATTAATCACATTCAACTCGGTTACTTAGGTTTACTGCCGTTTTTAGGCTGCGTAGGCTGGCCACTCATAGCAGGGAGTAATGCTGTCAACTTAGACTTTTTCATTTATTATAGCATTGCTATTTTAGCCTTTATGGCTGGTAACTTATGGCATGCTGGCCAACAGACGCATGCTGATGCCATTAAAGCCATTATCCCTATCTTACCGATTGGCTTTTTAAGTTTTTTACCAGCAACTTGGACACTGACTTGGCTCGCTGCAAGTTTTTGGTTAGTGCTTTTATTCGAAAAAAGCTCACCGCAGTGGCAAACGTATCATATTGATTACCAAAAGATGCGATTCGTTTTAACCTCAGTGGTATTTGTATGCCATATATTTGTGATTGGCATGAGCATCTATCCTGAGTAGCCCTTTTCTCGCGTTTGCGGTAACATCCGCGGCTCAGATTTTTAAGGACTTGCTATGATAGATCAACTACGCGCCAAGCTAGACCACCTCGGCGAAAATTACGTTGAAAAAGGTGCTCACTTCAAAATTAAAGTGATCCCATTTTTTTGTGCGATTCACATCAAAAAAGACCACAAAAACCAAGGTTCTTTAAAGCTGTATTCAAATCAGCTCATTGAAATATTTTTAGCAACCATGTTTTTGCTATTCGGATTAATGCTTTTTGATACAGATGCAGGCTTTACCCATGGTCCTATTCATATCGTTATTGCCGTTTTAATTAGTTTTAACTTAATCTTTAAGCAAATTGCCATTGAGGGTTTGAAAACTCGCTTAGCACTTTGCCCTGAAATTACAGTTGAAACACCGCCAGAACAAGGCAAATAACAGCATGTTTTTAGACCCGAGTTGGCGCATATTAACGGTTGGCGATGGTGATTTATCATTTTCGCATGCTTTAGCAAGTCATTTAAAACCTAAAAAGCTTGTTGCTTCGACCTATGATGATGCAAATACCATAGAACAAAAATATGCCGACAATGCACTTAGCGCCTTGCAACAACTCAATATACAAACACTTACCGAGTTTGATGTAACAAAACCTGAATCGTGGCAGCGCTTAGGAGATGCTCGTTTCGATGTGGTAATTTTTCAATTTCCACTCATTCCAGCTTTTGTAGGTGAAGCTGCATTTAAAGCTAATACAAAACTCGGTGGTATGAATGTATTAAACCGTGCTTTGTTGCATCGCTATTTAGACTACGCTAGTCAATTCGCATTAAATAAAAACGGCCCAATGCTGTGTTACATCACCTCTAAAGATGTAAAACCCTATCGCGAATGGAATATTGAAGGCAGCTTAAATCAAGGGCTTAATTGTCAGTACTTGGGGCAAATGCCATTTGATATTAACCTGTTCCCTGGCTATAAAATTCGCAATGTTGACCGCGATAAGCACGTTAAAGACACCAGTGGCATTACCTACGTCTTTAGCGAAAAAACGAACAGCGAGATTACCTCTAAGCTGACTTTACCCGCTTATTTAGGTGATAAACACTGTGCATTATGCCGCGTAGGTCCTTATATGGCACAAGAAGATGAAGACAAACATTTGTTAAGCAAAAAACATAAGCAAATGGAAAAATTTGAACAGGATTGGCAAGCATGGCTTGCACAAAACAACGAGGAGTAACCATGAACTTTGTGATTGTCGGTACCAATTTTATAAGCGACACGCTACTAAGTGCAGCCAAACAAATTGAACAATTCTCCTTATATGGCGTGTGCTCTCGAGAGCAGCAAACAGGCGAAGCTTTTCTTGCAAAGCACGACATGGCTGACGCTAAAGTGTTCACTAATATTGAACAAGTATGCCAAGACCCATTAGTCGATGCTGTCTACATTGCTGCACCAAATAGCCTACACAAAAACTACGCTGTCATGTGTTTAGAAGCCGGTAAACATGTTTTAGGTGAGAAGCCTTCGGCTGCTAATAGCAAAGAGCTTGCGGCAATCATTCAAGCGGCAAAAACCCATCAACGCTTATACATGGAAGCGATGATGACCACGCATTTACCAAATTTTGCACGCTTAAAAAATGCCCTCACAAAAATTGGCACACCGCGTAAATATATTGGTCAATATAGTCAATACTCATCACGTTACGATAAATATAAAAATGGTGAGCGGCCAAATACTTTCTTGCCAGAATTTGCTAATGGTGCACTGGTCGATTTAGGTATCTATCCGCTTTATATTTTACTCGCTTTATGGGGCGCGCCTCAAAGTGTAAAAGCCAGCGGTGTGTTGCTTGAAACAGGTGTTGATGGCGCTGGCGATGTGTTATTGAATTACGCCGATAAACAAGCGGTGATCAGCTACTCTAAAATCTCGCAAGGTGATAATTTTACTGAAATTCAAGGTGAAAAAGGCCGTATTCGTATCGAAGCGGTATCACTATTAAAACGTATGCAGTTTATTGGTAATGATGGCACGGTTGAAGAGCTCTCAGAGCCATTTGATGAACACTTTATGCGCCACGAAGTAAGCCACTTTATTAATGCAGTAAAAGCAGGGCAGATTGAGTCGAGTGTCAACACACATACTTTATCAAAACAGGTTATGGCTGTGCTTGATGAAGCAAGAGCTCAATTAGGTGTTGTCTACCCTGCTGATAAATATAGCTAAACTTTCGTTTAGACTCTACAGCCTTAAATAATCATTAAGTTTGAAATTATTTTTTCTTGCTGTGATTATATTTACTCTCATTATTTTTGCACTATGGTTAATAATAACTGTTGTAAATTAATGAGAGTTTACCTTTGTCTATTAGGTATTTATTAAGAGCTGTCTTTGCAGCAACGATTACCCTAGCAGCTGGATTATTAATCATTATCCTAATGCTAAAATCAGGTCTATCTGACAGCCAACAGGCTGCACAACAACGATATGAATTGAGTCATCTCGCTAAATTATCGTCGTCTAACTCTATCAAATTAACAGAACTTGCTAGGCAATATGTTGTTACTCTACAGAGCAAGTATAAGCAACAATACTTTGAACTAGTTGGACAAATCCAAGGGGATATTGCTTGGCTCAATGGCGAAAAGAAAAGCTATTTAGCAAGGCTACAAACCTATAATGTCGATAAGTCTGATTTAGCATTACTCGCAGAGTCAAACGAGCTTTCCTTGAAATTAGTCGAAACAGAAGAGCAGGCATTCGCCCTAGTAGATCACCTTGTAGGGCAAGATCCTCATGTAATCAGTGAGAAAGACAAAAGCCAATGGATTGACGCTATCGTATTACTTACCGATGAAAATTACATGACTGAAGTGGGCAAAATCCAGCAACCTGTTAGTGCATTTTTGTCTTCTATAGAGCGCAAAAGTGCCGAACAAGTCACACAAAACAATGATAAGGTTTCAACATTCAGTATTATCAGTATTGCTTTTGTTATTGCAATTATATGCACTTTAATACTTTGCTATATTCAGCTAGAGAAAAAAGTGATTAAGGCAACACAAGGGCTGATTACTGAAGCAAACCGAATTTCACAAGGCGATTTATCACGCTACATTGACCATGTCAGTAACGACGAAATTGGTAAGCTTGCTGCCAGCTTTAACTTAATGGTTGATAAACTTTCAAGCCTTTTAAAAGAGATTAATAGTCTTTCTGATCAAGCACAGATTTCAGCAGCTAACCTCGATAGCGTATCTCAGCAAGCAAAAATACTTAATGATAGACAAAGCCAAGCTATCGAAGTTATATCTAGCTCCGTTTATGAAAACTCCACAGCTGTGAAAGAAGTATCGCAGAACTGTGCAGAAGCAGCGCAAAGTGCAACAGCTGCCAATAACAAAACGCAAGAAGGCTTAACCATTGTCGATAAAGGGATCAAATCTGTAGAGTCCGTCGCCGCCACACTCAATCAATCATTGAATGACCTCAATAACTTAGAGTCATCAGTCAAAGAAGTGACCGTTATTTTGAGTGTGATCAGTAACATTGCAGAACAAACTAATTTATTAGCCCTTAATGCTGCAATCGAAGCTGCTAGAGCCGGCGAACAAGGTAGAGGCTTTGCCGTTGTGGCTGATGAAGTGCGCACACTGGCGAGCCGAACTCAAAGCTCGACGCTTGAGATTCAAGATAAAATTGATTCGCTGCAAGCCGCGAGTAATGCCGTAACAAATCGCATACGCTCAAGCGATTCACAGATCAAAGAAGCTGTTGTTAACTCTGAAAATGTGGGGCTTATGCTAGAAGAAATAAGTACCCAAGCTCATTCAATTTCAGATGCAAACTTAACAATAGCGTCGGCTTCTGAGCAGCAATCTCAAGTCACTGAAGATATTGCTCAGCGTTTGAATGATGTTCAAGAAACAAGTAAAGAAGCTCAAATGCAAACTGAAAAAATTTCTGTTTCATCAAGTGAGCTTTCTAAGCTAGCCAGTAGCTTAAATGCACAAATAAACCGCTTCAAATTAAACTAGCCACCCAATGAGACTGGGTGACTAGTTTAATACCATTTAAAATCTATAGGTAACTGAAGCCCCTAAAGTTTGTGGGTTCACAACACCCACATAACCTTGCGGGTAACGACCACTGGCAGGCTCTCTTGCTGTGTACTCTTGCTCATCGAATGCATTATTAATAAATGCACTAATCAACCATTGCTCAGTATCGTAAGTAATCGTTAAACGAGTAAGGGTATAATCGCCCGCAACGCGCTCTTCTGTGTTTGTTAAGTCACCATAAAACTCATCAACATAATTAGCGCTCAAATTAACTTTTAGGCTATCTGTAAACCAATGCGATAAACCTAAGCTTGCTGTTAATTCAGGAGCTGAGTTAAGGTCATTATCCACAGCTTCAGGAAATGCTGACGATTCATCGATTTTAGTTTTTAATAATCCTAAACCACCATGTAATTGCCATTGGTCGCCCAACATACTGTATGCTTCAAGCTCTAAGCCGTAGCTGTGTGCATCTTCAATATTAGTAATTCTCCGTGCTGCGCTCAGTGCCTGATAACCGTTAAAGTTGTTATAAAACACATTAGCACTAATATTTAGATCGCCATTATTTAAAACACTACGGGAGCCAATTTCATAGGTGTTTACCGTCTCTTCATCGTAGTAGTAGTAATCTTCAGCAGTAAAGTCTAATGCGCCACCACCGGCGTTGTAACCTCTGCGAGCACTTGCAAATAACGTTGTTTCTTCGGTAATTTTGTATTGCAGGGCAAGCTTAGGTAAACGTAGAGTATGCGAGTCATCTAATTGCTCAACAAGCATGTCACCGCGAAATGCCATATTGAAGTTACGTACTTGTTCTTCACGTTCAATACGCAGCCCTGCTGTTAAAGTAAGTTGGCTATTCAAGTTAAAGCTTGATTCACCGTAAATTGACGTTGATTTGCTGCTATCGTCACCGAAGTAATAAGTAGCCCCTACACTCTCAAAATCTTGGTCGCGGTCAAAATAAGCAAGCCCGACAAAACCTGAGTAAAAATCACTATTTAAGCCAAAGTTTAATTTAGTATCTAGGGTTACATTTGATTCATCCATCGAAACATCTGATTCAGCACTTTGTTGCGGCTCATAGGCATCAAATGCCCATTTGTAATCCATATAGGCAACGAGCACATCCAGCGAGAAGTTTTCATTAATTTTGTAGTCAACATTGACCTGTGTTGTATCTGATTCAGTATCCAGAATACGTTGAAATAGCGGTATATAATCGGTTGGCTCAGCAGCTTCAAAGTATTTACGTCCAGCGTTACCCTCTTCGTTGTATGTTGAATAGGTCAGTTGTACAGATAAATCCTCGAATGGGGTATAAAGGAGTTTGGCACGGGTGCTACTGGTGTCCAGCTTGTTTAGTTCTTGATCTGTTGGGTTTGTGTCGTACACTGGTGGGTTAGAGAAAGTCTCACCATCAATATATTGCGTTGATAAGCGAAATGCTAACACATCTTCAACGAGTGCCCCCGATATAACCGCCGCCGTATCAAAATAGTTATCTTGATTACGATAACCAACGCGCACTGCTCCCTCAAATTCTTGCGTTGGGGCTTTAGTTTTCATGTATACCGCACCTGCAATACTATTTCGGCCATTGCTTGTAGATTGCGGGCCTCGGTATACTTCGATCTGCTCCATATCCCAAAGGCCAGTATCACCCGTAAGGTCTGCAACAAAGGGCTGGCTTACCCCATCAATTAATGTTGAGACACGCGCTTTCGAGCCACCACTAAACGAGTTAAAACCTGTTGCACCGCCATTGCCAGACACACCCCGCATATCCGGTACTGCGCCAGTTAACACAACCACATTAGCCATCTCTGAAAGAGCTTCTGATATAGATGCAAGCTGACCATTTTCAATTAATGACGTATCAACAACAGCAACTGATGACATGGTTTCTTTCAATGATTTTTCAGTTTTTTCACCGGTGACAACAATCGTATCCATCGATTTTCGATTACTTTCGTCATCAGCTAATACGGCTGTATTAGTAACAAGTAATAAAGCTGCAATCACAGCTGATAGTGAGTTTAATTTAAATGCAGTGGCCAATTTTCTTTCCCCAAAAAGAGATTATTAGTATTTATGAATGTTTGAGCTAATAGAAAAGCGCGAAAAATCTAGCACAACGAAAACGCTATTGCAATTGAGTTTAGTTATCATTTAGAATTATAAAAAATAACTACAACTAACTACCTATGTTTTTTACTTTATCAACCTTACTGCTTGCATTAGCGGTGGGGATATTTTATTGCACTCGAAAGCAGCAACGCTTATTAATAAAACCTTTGAACAAACGTTTTCGAGGGGTCGCTGTAAGCTTAGTAATCACCGCTATTATTTTGACCTCTCAACAGTTTTCAAACTCCGCAACTGTATTTTTAGTCATTTTTACACTGATGATAATGTTAATGCTGATCCCACTTCTAAGCTTGTTCTATAAAAAGGATAATTCATGACTCGCTCTCAAAAATATCAGCCAACATGGCTAGGTAAGACCTTCGCAGGCGCACTACTAGGATTAGCGCTTGCTTTTATACTTATCGCTTTTTTTGCGTGGTATGGTCCAGGCGGGATTGATGCGCGCGATAAAGTACAGTTCAACATGTGGATGATTCCCCCCTTGTGGTTATCTATTTTTAGTTTCACTTACTTATTTAATTCTGCAAAACAGGCATGGCTACTTTTAGGTGGGTTAACTGTACTGCTTTACACAGGCTTTTTTATGCTAAGAGGTGGGCTATGAAAGTAAGGTCTGATATTTTACGTACCTATCAAGGTGTACATACTTGGACAGGGATCATCGCAGGTTTAGTGCTATTTATTGGCTTTTATGCAGGCAGCTTAACCATGTTCAAGCATGAAATCCAACAATGGGCAGCTCCTCTACAAGCTTCTAAAGTTACGGTTGAGAACTATGATTACCAACCTTTAGTGGATGCTGCAATAGCTGAAAAGCCAGCGCAACTGGCAAAAGGATTTAGTCTCGATTTACATACTGAAAATGCGCCTCTTTCTTGGTATGTAAAAGGTGGCCCACGTGGTATGCACCTAGATAATGAGCTACAAACAGCTTATTTAAGCGCAAAGGGACAGCTCACAATAGAACAACAAACAGAGAACAAACTCGCTGATTTAGTGGACTATTTACATCGCACTGCAGGCATTGCAGGCGAAATTGGTCATGATCAGTCAGGGGTTTATGTGTTGGGCATCGCTTCTGTCTTGTACTTTTTGGCGCTTGTCTCTGGCGTAATTATTTTATTGCCGACCTTAGTGAAAACATTTTTTGCGCTTCGTAAAGAAAAAGGCCCAAGCCGCTTTTGGCTCGATAGCCATAATCTAATTGGCATTGCCAGCTTACCTTTTCATTTAGTGATTGCATTTACTGTTGTGGTGTTTGCTTTTCACGATTTTATTTATGGTGGTCTTGCTCAATTTTATGGCGATAAGCCTTTATTTGAACGCACTCCCCCAGCAGCACAAAGCTATCATATTAAAGATTTACCACGTATAAATGAGCAAATTTTAGCTGCTAAAAACTATGCACCAGGCTATACCCCGATTCATGTCCGCTACAGCAACCTAAATTCAGCCACTCCATCAGCTGTATTTATGATGAGTAATAAACAAGCCGTCGTACGCGGTCCAGAAACTGATTACTTGTTTATGAATCCGTATACTTTAGAAGTGGTAAACTCTAGCTATCCGCAAGGTGATGAAAGTATTTGGGGCAATATGGTCGCCAGTATATTTTCTTTACACTTTGGCACCTACGGTGGTGAATGGGGACGCTGGGGCTACTTTATTATGGGCCTACTGGGCGCATTTTTATTCTATTCTGGTAACTTACTATGGATTGATAAACGTTTTAAAAAAGACCCGACTAAACGCAGTACTTTATTCATGGCAAAGCTTACGATTGGTGTGTGTTTAGGCTCGATGCTTGCTGTCGTAAGCACCTTGATCACCGCCAAATGGCTGCCCAGCATCGCTGCTAATACTAATTACGGCACATTAATATGTTATTACGCAGTATTTTTTGCATTTGTTGGATTCACCTTTGTAAAAGGCACAAGCAGAGCAACTGCAATGGGCTTATATTTACTTGCAGCCTTATGCGCAACCATGGTTATTTCTAGTTTTGTAAAATTGCTGACAACACATAATGGCTTTGCTCTGTATTCAAGTTATTTAGTGGATGCTGTCGCCATTATTTTCAGCGTTATTTTCTTTGCACTTGCTAAGCGAAACCAGCGCAAAGCAGAGCCTGACAGGATCATGCCAAACTTCAATAAACTAAGCCAAGCTTAAGCTAGCACTTAGCTGGGGTAGTAAAAGAATTTACTACCCTGTTCACACTACTAATAACTAAATTCATTTAACGAAAAATATTTCTTAAAACTAAAAACATCAGTAGAATCGCGGCAAATTCTAGCTTAAAAATTTCATAAGGACAGTGATGCCGCGCACTATACCACCGTTTCTAATTGCTGTTATTTGCGTTCTTCTAGCCATGGTTACAATTCAATCAGGCGCTTCTGTTGCTAAGCAATTATTCCCTTTGATTGGCCCTGAGGGCACAACCGCTTTACGCCTTGGTTTTTCTGCCGCCATTTTATGTTTAATTTTTAAACCTTGGCGTGCCTTTCCTCCTGTTGGCCAAAGAATGCCAGTCATTGTTTACGGGCTGAGCTTAGGCGGTATGAATATTCTGTTTTATTACGCCATAGAGCGTATTCCTTTGGGTATTGGTGTCGCACTGGAGTTTACTGGCCCACTTGCAGTTGCCCTACTTTCATCACGAAAAAAGCGCGACCTTTTCTGGGTTGCCTGTGCGATTGCTGGCATTATTTTGTTACTACCCGATATGAAAGGCGAAGACAGTTTAGATCCGGTAGGTGTTATATTGGCATTAGCTGCCGGTGCTTGTTGGGCATTTTATATTTTGTTTGGCAAAAAGACCGGTAACCAAGGCTCTGGCGGTATGACTGTAGCAATGGGTATGAGTGTTGCTGCTATTGTGTTAGTACCTTATGGTGCAGCGTCACAAGGTATGGCCTTATTAAGCTGGGAAGTTCTGCCATTAGGTATTTTAGTTGCCGTTATGTCGAGCGCATTGCCCTATACCCTTGAGATGGTAGCACTGAGAAATATGCCAGCCCAAGGCTTTAGTATTATGATGAGTTTAGAGCCTGCCATAGCGGCACTCGCCGGATTTATAATCTTAAGTGAATTTTTAAGCATATGGCAATGGCTTGCTATTTTACTTGTGATAACAGCATCAGTGGGCAGTTCAATGTCCTCTAAAGAGTAAATTTTAAGTCTCAAAAAACATGTAAAGTACATTCTATGAGTGTAGCCAAGAGCCACACTCATAGACTTTTAGTTTTTAAAAGCTCAACCCAAGTGATACCCAATAACGTCGACCATCTTCAACATAGCCGTATTCATCTTCAGTGATTTCTTTATCAAACAGATTATAAACACCAAAACCTAACTTAATGCTGCGGCTTAAATCATAGTTACCACCAATATCAGCCAAGGTGTAGTCTGGTGCAATTAGGCTGCTTTGTGATGGCCCTGTTGTAGGCTGGCTTTCTTCACCACGGTAATGAACGCGTAACCACGTGCCTAGCTTATCAACCGGACGCCAATTTACTGAGGTTTGGACAATATGCTTAGGTAATTGGTTAAGTGGACTGCCCTTATATTCACCGGTTTTTTGCTCAGAATCTGTGTAAGTGTAATTTGCACTTACATCAAGCTCACTGGTAATGTCGTAAGATACAGATAACTCAAAACCTTGCGTGACGGCTTCATCCACATTGACATAGGTCGTCGGCATTGAACCAAACTGGTTTGGTCCATCGGTACACTGTGTTAATGGGCATGAAATACGGGTAATTTTATCATCAAATTCGTTGTAGAATATTGTACTCGAAAGAGTTAAATCACGATTTGCATCATAATAAATACCCATTTCATAGTTTACTGACTTTTCAGGGTTCAAATCAGGGTTACCGTAAATGTTACCGCCACGGCTCACTTGCCCCCAAGCTGCGGTAGATTGACGAATATTCGGCGCTCTAAAGCCTGTTGAAATCCCCCCTTTAAGTGTTATCGCTTTTGATGCAGTGTATACACCATATAATCGAGGACTAAAGTGGCCTGCAAAGTTACCATCATGATCGTAACGAAGCCCTGTTGTTAGCTTGAAACGCTTAGTTGCACTCCATTCATCTTCAGCAAACACCGACCATTGCTCATTCTCCACATGGGTTAAATCACTAATGCGGTTACTGGTGTAATCGTCCAGCTCTTCTTTTAAATACGACGCACCAAATGCAGCGTTATGATTGGTAAAAGGTAAAGTCCAGCTTGTTTGTGCATCCGTATTTTCAACATACATTTCACGAGAAGTATTATCGAATTTATCGTATTTTATGTAACTGCGTGATGAGCCAAAATCATAAAAGCCATTATGACTCAATGAATAGGTCTCTTGCTCATATTCAGTTGTTGATGATTCAGGGCAACCATTGCGCCCACAACTTTCGCCCTCAGCTAAAGGAGCAACCGTTTTACCTAATGTTTCATCGAGCTTTTGTCGTGCGCCGCCTATCTCAAGCATCACTTCGTGACTATCTGATGGGGTTAAAATAAACTTCGCTTTTAAGTTACTTTGCTCTTTGCCACGAAAGCCTGCTTCAAAATCGTCTTCATCACGCTTTGAAAATTGACCCGATAGCTGCATACCTAATAACTCAGGAATTAAGCCACCCGCAGTAAAGAAACTGCCTTGATTGATATTACCCGACTCACTTGACTCTTGAATGGTGCTGTCTAAACGCAGTTCGCCATACCATTTTTCTGGTGTTTTGCGAGTAATAATATTGATAACCCCACCAATTGCATCTGAGCCATATAATGACGACATAGGACCGCGGATAACTTCGATACGTTCAATCGCCGAAATAGGTGGAGTCCACGCCCCTTCAACACCTGGGCCATCACTGTTTGGGCGGGTTTCGCGTGAGGTTTGGCGTTGACCATCAATTAAAATTAAGGTGTATTGGTTTGCCATACCACGTAGGCTAATGTCCTTTCGGTCCCCGCCGCCTGTTACAACAACACCGGGCACGTCAGTCATGGCATCTGTTAAGTCACGATAAAAGCGTTTTTCTAGTTGTTCACGATCAATCACACTAATACTCGCAGGCGCTTCTTTAAGCATTTGCTCATAGCCAGATGCTGATACCACGATTACTTCCATATCTTGTTTTTTATCATCTGCATTTGCGTAGCTAGACAATCCAGCTAACACTGCTGCGCTAAGTGGTAAAAGCGTAGAAACTACCCTCGACATAATAATACTCCGTGACATTTGTTTTATAAATGATAATAATTAGCGTTTGCGATATTAATGAGAAGTCCCTATTTCTACAATTTACGATTTCTTAAAACTGAATTAAGAAGGCCTGAACAATGAACTCAAAACTAGTTAAAACATTACGAGTATTTTCTCGAACAGTTGAAACAGGCAATATGAGCAGTGCCGCAACAGAGCTGGCAATGACCACATCTGCGGTAAGCCAACACATCAAACATTTAGAACAAGAGGTTGGGTTAAGTTTATTTAATCGAAGCCCAAGAGAATTGACCCTAACAGAAGCTGGGCATGTGTATTATCAAAGCTGTTTGAAAATGCTCACACTGGCAGAACATGCCAGTAGTCAATTGCAAAATTTGCAAAGAAATCCAAGTGGGGAGCTAAAACTGGTTGCGCCGGTTGGTTTTGGCAGTGGTTTATTGAGTGAGCCGTTAAAACAGCTGATCCATCAATTTGATGATTTAAGCATTCAGCTTGTTTTAACAGATGAACCCGTCGATATGATCAAATCTGGCGCTGATTTGGCCATTGCAATCGGCCCTTTAACAGATTCTAATTTAGTGGCTCGTAAACTCGCAACATGGCCACTTAAATTATGCGCCCATAAAGATCACCCGCTCAGCAAAATTCAGCACGCAACATGGAATGATCTTGAATGCCATGCCAGAGTTTCCCATATCAGCGCCGACAGTAATGCATTCAATGCACTTACCCTTGACAGTAAACCATTACCTAAGGCAAAAATTATCGTCAATAATATGCAAGGTCTTACCAAGCTAGTGTGTGATGGCGTGGGTTATGGTGTACTGCCTGAGCCTGAAGTGAGAAGTTTATTAAAAAGCAAAGAGCTTATAGAAATTGCTCCTGAGTGGTCTTTACCTGACTATACTGTGTTCGCCGTTACACCCGCTAGAGATAGCCTTGCAGCGAAAACAAAAACAGCAATCGAGACACTAAAGCAATGCTTTAATCTCGTAACCAACGATAAAGAGCTCATTTAATTAGAAAAGTGTATGGTTAGCCCAAAGCTAACCATACACCAACAACCATCATCAAAGCACCGGCAATACGGTTCAACCACTTAACGTTATCGCCTTTATCTAAAAACACCCGCAAGCTCTTACCACCTGTGGCATAAATAAGCATACAAATAAACTCACTAAGCATAATAATACTCAGCAATATAGCTAACTGAGGTGCAACGGCGGCATCAACATTAATGAAAGGGGGCAAGAGTGATATCATAAATGCCCACCCCTTAGGATTCGCTATCGCAGTAATAAACCCTTGCGAGAATAATTGGCTACGCGCTATTTTCTGCTTAGCCTCGTTGCCAAGTTTAAAGCTTGTTTTTGCGCGCCACATATTGATGCCAAGGTAAATAAGGTAGGCCCCTCCTAAGTATTTTAAAACAGCAAATAACTCAGGATAGTTAAGCATTACACTGGCAACTCCAATCACTGCAGCAATAGCAACCACTGCAACACCGAGCACTTCACCTACCATCATCCAAAGAGTACGTCTAACGCCTACACTCATACCGAGTGTCATGGCAAGTGTCATACACATTCCTGGTGTAATAGAAACAAAGAAAAAGGTCGGAATAAAAACCGCGAGTACTGCCAAATCGAGCATAAATGCAATCACATGTTCGTTGCTTAAAAAGAGAAAGCGATTAAATCACATTCATTTCAATAAGCAAACAAACACGCGATCACTGACATCACACTCGCTTGAGGATTATAAAAACATGCCACCCGATGCTTCAATACGCTGTCCGGTGACCCAACGATTTTCATCGCCGAGTAACTGAGCAATCATAGGACCGATATCATCCGCTTGACCAACTCGCCCCATAGCGGTAAATGAACTCACTAATTGCGCAACATCTTCATTATCACGCACAACACCACCCCCAAAATCAGTGGCAATTGCGCCAGGTGCAACGACATTCACCGCAATATTACGCCCTGCAAGTTCTTTTGCCATGTATTTGGTCATGACCTCAACAGCCCCTTTCATGGTGGCGTAAGCTGCCTTACCTGGTAAAGCAAACCGTGTCAGCCCTGAAGATAAGTTAATAATGCGCCCGCCACCGCTTATCATCTCATGCAGTGTTTGCGTTAAGAAAAACACTCCTTTTACATGTACATTCATCAAATTATCAAACATGGCTTCACTGGTATCAGCAAATGCACTGTCACTACCATGACCTGCATTATTGATTAAATAATCAAACCGAGATGTTTGCCATTGTGTTTTTAAAATGCTTTCAAGTGATTGTTTAAATTCAGCAAAACCTAAAATATCGCTAACATCAAGTTGCATAGCGACTGCTTTTGCCCCCAGCGCTGTGACTTCCTCTACGACTTGTTGCGCTTCATCTTTATGGCTTCGATAAGTAAACACACAATCAAAACTCTTACGTGCCAAACTTAATACCGTATTTTTACCTAAACCGCGATTACCACCTGTGATCACTGCAATTTTGTTGCTCATCGTTGTTACCTTTTTGCTTTGAAGTAATTTTGAGCAACCAGTATATTTACACTGCAAAACTAGATAAACCATGTAAAATTGAATTAACTGTTCGTAAAAAACAAACAATCATGAATGAACTTAATGCTATGAAAACCTTTGTTCAGGTAGCTGAGCTAAAAAACTTTTCAGCTGCAGCACTTGCACTGAGTATGCCTAAGTCGTCTGTCTCGCAGTTAGTTAAACAACTCGAAGATACCCTAGGTGCTCGGCTCCTAAACCGCACAACAAGGCGGGTTACACTCACCAACGAAGGCACTGTTTTTTATCAGCGATGTAAAGATATGCTTGCTGATATAGACGAACTACAAACTCTATTTCATAAAAATGACGAAGCGTTATCAGGGCGTCTTAGAGTAGATATGCCACAACCAATTAGTCGGCGCTTAGTGTTGCCGAATCTAGAGCATTTTTTATCTGCACACCCACAATTAGAGATTGAACTGAGTAGTTCAGACAGGCGTGTGAACTTAATTGAAGAAGGGTTTGATTGTGTAGTGCGAGTCGGTAATTTAGAAGACTCATCGCTGATCGCTAAAAGAATTGGCCACTGCCCGATGATAAACTGTGTAAGCCCAAGTTATATTAAACAGCATGGCAACATCACTAAACTGGCTGATTTAGCCGAGCACTACATTGTTCGCTATAGCCAAACACTCGGTCAACTTGACCCAGGCTTTGAATACCAAGATACACAAGGCGATTGGCAAATTCTAGCCATGAAATCGCAGCTCACAGTTAACAATACGGATGCCTATAAAGCAGCGTGTTTAGCAGGGCTTGGCCTTATTCAAGTGCCACGCCATGGAGTTATCGATGAGCTTAGCCGAGGTGAGCTCGTACAAGTTTTACCTGACTATAACTTGCCGCCCATGCCAATTAATATCGTCTACCCGAATCGACGTCATTTACCAAGGCGTACTCGGGTGTTTATTGATTGGTTAAGCGAGCAACTACAACCTGTTATCGAGCAAAAATGATAAGCGTTCATCAGCTTTAGATGGCGTTAACTCAATGATTTCAGGTTTAACTACATTTTCGATTACAAAAGGATCTTCAGCGACAATTTCTTCGATCTCCTGCTTGGAAACATCGACTGCAATAATGCCGCCGCCTGCATTAGGCTGTAAGCTTCCAGATAACACAAAGATACCTTTATCGAACCCCGACTGGAGCCATTTTTTATGGCCTTCCATGAAATCTTTAGCTTGAGATTTATTATCTGAGAACGTTAGTTGAATTATAAACATTTTTTATTCCTTTTTACGTATAGCTTGAATTAACTTTCAAAATACTTGGGCTACTGTAAATCACATAAACATAATGACTTCCATATGGAGCTAACCACATCTTTTAGTTGACGTAATCAACAGTAAAAGTAATGTAATTTCCTGCTTTAAATAGTTATAAAACTGCTTATCTATTTTTTAATACTTTATTATGATACAAATCCTCAATGGGAAAGATCATCGTATAGTCATCCCAATTAAGATTTCCATCCTCAATATCAAAATTTAGAAAGAGCTCTACTTTTTTATAAGGTTCATAATCAGGGTGACCGACAGAGAAAATAAATATTGCAAAATCGACCGTGGAAATGTGCCCATCATTAAACTCAATATCTAATATATGCCCCGAAATATGTTTTGCATTAACTACCGATAGTTCTGACATGTTTAAATAAACATTACTCATGATACTTACGAATTACCGCAACTTTATCATCTTCTAGTTCAAGCACTTCCATCATTGTTTGAGAATATTCAATCGGCTGTTTACTTTGTGGGTGTACACCTTTTGCATAATTTTTGTATCGAATCGCAATGGCTGATTTGTTAAAAACAAATACGTCTAATAACGTCGCTTCATATTCAGTATGTGCTCCCAAATAAAAAGTCATCCCCTTTCTCATCGACTCTTTGCCATCAGGTAATCTAGAATCATCAACAACATAAGGTAAATGGGAATGCCCAATATCGTCTGTTAGTAAAGACAGGTATTTTTCTAACTCAACACTAGATGCATTAGGAGACTGAGTAGCTGTCATAAGCTTGAAATATGTTTGTGCGAATTTTTCCAAATCTAACTCTTTAGAAGCTAAAGAAAAAGAAGAGGTTAATAATAAGGTAAGCAATAAAATATTTTTCATTAAAACTCCATTTTCTAAATAAACTTAATATCAAGCCAATGGGCTTTTTCCATATTTAGCTCAATTTAATCTTAATACCTTTAACAACTAATTATTAATAACAGAAAATCTTACCTCTATCTACAGCAAATAAATGGCAAATTGATATTTGGCTAATGTAGTAACAAAAACAACTCATTAAATCGATTTCTTTACTTTGAAAGAAACTTTACAACCATAAATACAAAAATCCCCGCTTCGAGGGCGGGGATTTTTAATATAAACATTTAACTAATTACTGAGTGACACTTTCAGCGGCAGCTGGCTCTACAGGCTCTTCTTCACTTAGTAAGTATTTATCAAGCCATTGCTCTTGCTCCCAAAGCACATGCAATAGGCTCTTACGAGCGCGATAACCATGAGCCTCATACGGCAGCATCACTAAGCGGGCTTCTTTACCAAGACCTTTTAATGCCGCGTACATACGCTCGCTTTGCATTGGGAATGTACCTGAGTTTGGATCTTCTTGACCGTGGATCATTAACATTGGCTCATTGATTTTCTCAGCATGGAAAAACGGTGACATAGCCGCATACACACCTTGGGCTTGCCAAAAATCACGCTCCTCACCTTGGAAACCAAATGGCGTTAAGGTGCGGTTATAAGCACCACTGCGAGCAATACCTGTTTTGAATAAATCACTATGAGCTAATAAGTTTGCCACCATAAAGGCACCATATGAGTGACCAGCTATAGCAATGTTATCTTTATCTGCAATGCCCCTTTCAACTAACACATCAACCGCAGCTTTAGCACTTGCCACCAGCTGTTTACGAAATAAATCATTTGGCTCTTTGCCATCAACACCCACAATTGGCATTTTCGGATCGTCAAATACCGCAATCCCTTTTGCAAGATAAGGCATTGGCCCCCAATAACCAATATAGGTAAATTGATAAGGAGACTCACGTACCTGTGAAGCAACCGCTTTATCTTTATATTCAAGTGGATAAGCCCACATTAACACAGGTAATGTGCCTTGGGTTTTATCATAGCCTGGTGGCAGGTATAAGGTACCACTTAGCTCAACACCATCATCACGCTGATAACGAATAAGCTCTTTTGTGACCCCTTTAAACTCAGGGTAAGGATGCTCAAACGTCGTTAGTTGTGTCAGCGTATCGTCGTCTAAATCACGGATAAAAAAGTTAGGTTGCTCGGTTTTAGATTCTCTAATGGTAATGAGTCGCTCACCTTCATCATCCAGCATCGCACGAATACGTTCATAATAAGGTGCAGCTGATTGCCAAATACGCATTTTTGAGTTTGTTTTTACATCATAACGATCTAAGAATGGGATATTCCCCTGTTCAGATGCCCCATTACCACGTAGGAAAACATAACGCCCGCCAACGACTTTTATAACACTTACACCGAGATCGTTTCGCTCATAAATGGGTTTACCTGGATCCTTATAAGCATCGTTATAGCTGCGCTCTGAAAATAACACGCGATTTCGATCAGCATTGCGCGGCTGAATAACGTATGTGCGTAACTGCCTATCACTAAAGCGCCATTCAGATAACAGTGCAACATTATTATTGCCCCACTCTATTGAATCAAAGCGACGTTCGACTTTAGCAAATAATTTTGGGTCACGTTTAAACGGTGCACGCAAGCTATAAAGATAGTCATGATGAGGCACGTCTGTTTTCATATCGCCGCCATCTTGCGCCTGTGCCCAAATAACTTCTGCACCTTGATCTGCACGCCATTGAAACTCACGAGGACCAGTACGAACACTGTCATAACCTTGTGGGATGTTGTCTGCTAGCGGCTGCTTAGCAAGTTCAGCTAACGTATACCCTCGCATACCCCATATTTGCCATGTGGCTGCAAACCGGCTGTAAGGAACTTGATATGAGAATGGCTCATCAATCATGCCTACTAAAATATTGGTTGAATCAGGTGAGACTGAAAATGATTTAATTAAGCCTGGTTGGCCAATCGGCTGTGCCTGACCACTAAGCGGAATATAGGTAAGTTGGCTTTGTCCATAAAACTTAAATTGCGCCTCATCAAATGGGCTACTAAGTAAATTTTGATACGTACGCGCAGGGGCTTTTTCACCGCTACTTTGTTGAATAACGGGCACTGCCCCCGTAGTGTCATTCGAAAGGCGTGCTTTGCCTAAATTAACGGCTGCATTAGCAACCAACGCACTGCTATCTGGTAGCCAACTATAGGGCGAACGAGTAAGCACTGAGTTTAAAGCGGTGTCACTTAACTGCCTTGCTTGTTTAGTACTGACATTATAAACCCATAAGTTTGCAGCAGACGCTTGTTCTACAACGAACGCTAAATACTGGCTATCGCTAGACCAACTTGGCGCGCGAATAATGCCTTGAGGTAACCCCGTTACCTCTATTTCGGTGCCTGTTTCAAGATGCTTTAGAACGATATTTGTAAATTTTGTTCGCTCTCGAGAACGTGAGAAATTAGCAGGGTTAAGCTTTATACCCGCTAACTTAAGCTCTTCTTTTGACAGGTCTTGTAATGTTTCAATGCGTTTTCTATCGAATAACGCCAACCACTGACCATCATTTGATAGGTAGCTACTGGGCGCTAATTTAGCATCAACAACAGCCGCAAGAGCTGGTGACGGAGTTTGGTATCCTTCGTTGGCAAAACTGGAGGCACTAACGGATACGCCAATAACTAGCGCAAAAAGCAATTTAAATGCTTTCATATCGGTTCCTTTTTCGTTTTTATTCTCGATAATCTAGACAGTTTAGGGCAATTCATAAAGAGTTTCGACTCTTTTAGCTGCCAATCAGTGACTTAAACCTGAAAATTACGCTAAAATAAGCGTACTCTTTTCACTACTTATCGCTAAATATAATGATTAAAAAAACAGGCAAAGTCACAATTTGGGATGTTGCTAAAGAAGCTCAAGTATCCAAATCTACCGTGTCTTTAGTCCTAACAAACAGTGATAAGGTCAGTAAAAAAAGTAAGGATAAAGTACTTAGCGCAATTGAAAAGCTGGGGTATGTATACAATCGTGATGCAGCGGCACTGAGAAGTAAACGCTCAAACTTGGTTGCCCTTGTCATTAATGACTTAACTAACCCCTATTCTGCGCAACTGGCAGTAGGCCTTGAAAAGCATATTTTAGCTTTAGGTATGTTACCTATGTTGGTAAACATTGCTGAGGATGTTGAAAGGCAAAAACAAGTTGTAAAAACATTAAAAGAATATAATGTCGCTGCTTTTATCATGTGTCCGGCTCCTGGCACTGAGCAAAGCTGGCAAGATGATCTAATAGAAAGCGGGTTTCCTGTTATTAATATTATGCGTGAGATCCCATTTTCTGCAGCCCCTTGTATTCTGCCGGATAATAAAAAAGGCACGCATGTAGCCACCTCCCATATTCTGTCACAGGGTATTGAAGACATTGCTTTTTTAGGTGGCACTAGTGAAATATCTGATTACCATGAACGATTAAGCGGCTTTTTATCAGCTTTAAAACAATTTAACATTCATGATGAAAAATGCGTCATTGAAGCCCCCACCAATCGCCAAGGTGGACGCGAAGCGTTCGATAAATTGATTACGCAAGCACCCAGTACGCAAGCAATTATTTGTTTTAATGACGTGATAGCATACGGCGTTATTGAAGCTATGCGCCAACATGGCCTTGAGCCTGGAAAAGACATCAAGGTCGTTGGCTTTGACGATCTTGAAGACTCACGCTTGATGCTGCCTTCTTTATCAACCATTGCTATCAATGCCGATGAAATAGGCAAAAGAACCTGCCAAGTACTCAACGAATTGCTCAATCAGTCGACTCCCCCTGTTCGAACCTTGGTGGACGTCAACCTACAAATAAGAGACTCAAGTAAATGAAAAAAGTGTTAGTGATCGGCTATGTGTGGCCTGAGCCAAATTCCTCAGCAGCCGGCACACATATGATGTCATTATTGCGGGCTTTTCGCAGCGAAGGTTGGCAGGTTGAATTTGCAAGCCCTGCACAAAAAACAGAACACATGGTCGACCTCAGTGATGATGGCATTAGTACACAGGTTATTGCACTAAATTGCTCAAGTTTTGATGACTATGTGCAATCTTATAATCCCGATATTGTTATGTTTGACCGTTTTATGATGGAAGAACAATTTGGCTGGCGTATTGATAAATACTGCCCTAACGCTCTGAAAATTCTCGACACTGAAGACCTTCAATGTTTAAGAAACGCCCGCCACGAAGCACATAAAGCAGGGCGCGAATTTACCACAGCAGATTTACACAGCGATATTGCAAAACGTGAGATTGCCGCCATCTTGCGCTCTGACATTAGTTTGATCATTTCACACTTTGAAATCCAGTTACTGAATGACGTATTCAACGTTGATGCAGCCTTGCTCCATCACCTCCCCTTTTTAGTTGATTTAACAACATTGCCCCTGGCCACTAAATCATTCAGTGAGCGCAAACATTTTATGACGATAGGTAATTTTCGTCATGCGCCAAATTGGGATGCTGTTTTGTACTTACAACAGATTTGGCCGTTTATTCGAAAACAATTGCCTGATGCCGAATTACATATTTACGGCTCTTATCCACCACCCAAAGCAACGGCACTTAATAATCCAAAAACAGGCTTTTTAATTAAAGGCTGGGCTGAAGATGCCTATAAAGTAATGGAAGAGGCTAAAGTGTGCTTATCGCCACTACGTTTTGGGGCTGGGATCAAAGGTAAATTACTTGAAGCGATGATTATGCAAACACCGAGTGTCACCACCCCAATTGGCAGTGAAGGTATGCACAAAGATGAACCTTGGCCGGGTGCCCTATGCGAAAGTACCGAGCAGTTTGCCGACGCAGCGGTTGCACTTTACAAAAGCGAAGCGCAATTTACTCAAGCCCAACAACATGGGCAACAGTTACTGCAAAAATATTATGATAAATCAAAGCTTCAAACCCAATTAATCGCTAAAATAAAGGCCGTGAGTGAATCTCTTATTAGCCATAGGCAAGCAAATTTCACGGGGCAAATGCTGAAACATCACACTATGCGTTCAACACAATATATGGCGCAATGGATTGAGGCAAAAAATAAGTAAATTCCTCTTAAATATTACTAGACATAGCGGCGTTTGCCGCTAAAATCGCGCTGGAAAATTTAACCGATATTGTCTTTAGCAATGACTATATCTTATTGAAATTTGGTCTATCCTTAACTGAACAATTTAACCTTTGGTTCAAAACACCTTTGAAAAACGCAACGTTTACTGAAAAACGAAAATTTATCGTTAAGCTGGGTAAAATGCTCCATAAATATGGCACACCTGCTTACCGACTTGAAGCGCACCTAATGGAAGTTGCTACATACCTTGGGCTCAAGTCTTCCTTTGTTATGTCGCCCACATCCGTTACTTTTGTGATCTGGACAGACGGTCACGAAGAAGAATACACCCATGTTGCACGTGTAGATCCTGGCGATCACGATTTAGGCTCTCTGGCTGATACCGATGACTTAGTAAACAAAATGCTCAATGGCGAGTTAACGTTACAAGAGGTTGATAAACAGCTCGACATTATTTACACCATGCCTAATCCGTACAACAAATTTACCACAGGTGTCGCGTTTGCAACCTCTGGTGGTGCATTTGCAATGTTAATGGGCACCAGCTGGAATGACGTATTTTGGTCAGCATTACTCACGCTCGTTGTTTATTTATTTGTACTTTGGTCAACACGTTCTAAACGTGTCGCTCATATGCTCGAACCATTAGTCGCAATCGTTTCAGCAATTTTAGCCTGTGCAATTAGTGTCTATCTTGATGCCGAAATAAACATACGCTTAGTGGTGCTTTCTGCCATTATTGTGTTTATACCTGGGCTTGCCCTTGCCCTTGGGCTCGCTGAACTTGCAGCAAGACACTTAGTATCTGGTACAGCAAGGGTGATGGACTCCTTTATGCTGTTATTTAAGCTTTATTTTGGTGCTTTTATAGGGATTGGAATTGGCTTTGCCCTCTTTGGACAAACAGACTTTATACAACCTGAGCCATTACCCAAGTGGACAGCATGGCTGGCTATTTTTATGCTGTGTAGCAGCCTAATTGTCATTTTTAGAACCAAGATTAAACATGCCGTTTGGTCTATTGCCTCTGGCTTTATTGCTTATGGAACCAGTATTGGCTCGGCAATGTATCTAGATTACACATTAGGTACTTTTGTTGGTGCACTTGCTGTGGGTGTGTTTAGTAATTTATTTAACCGTGTAGCAAATGCGCCTGCTTCTATTGTTGCTATGCAAGGCTTAATTGTATTGGTTCCGGGCAGTAAAACTTATATTGGTCTTAACTCATTAATTGAGGGTCAAGATTTTGTATATGCTGATCACATTGGTCAACAAACCTTTTTGATCTTCATGTCGCTCGTGGCAGGCCTTATATTCGCAAACGTTGCACTGCCACCGAAAAAGAGCTTGTAACACTATTAAGCCCTAGGTTTCCTGGGGCTTTTTGCCAAAAATAACTCACCAATATCAATACGAATAAAGATTAAAAACCCTTTCCCCTATCGAGTTCTTCTTTACATTAGTCCATATAACTAGTTTACAAAAGCAGCATTCAATGAAAGTATAAATAAAGTGCACATCGTCTTTAAACATATAGTTATTTGCTTTATTTGCCATGTAACAAGGAGGTTTCATGTTCCCACTCGAGGTTTTTGTAACTTATACACTTGCTTGCTTATTGCTCGTTATCTCTCCTGGGCCAGATAATTTACTCGCGATTGGACGAGGATTAAGTCAAGGTCGAATGGCGGCGGTTATGTCGGGAGTGTCTTCTGGTGCGGGTATTTTATTTCATGTTATTGCCGCTACTTTTGGCCTGACGCTGTTAATTCAAACCTCTGAAGTCGCATTTTATGTCGTAAAACTAGTTGGTGCCGCTTACCTAATTTGGTTAGGTGTAAAAGTGCTACGTACGAAAAACCTCTTTTCATTAGAGCCTGCTAAGAAGCAATCTCTAACAACTATCTTTTCTACCGGCTTTCTCTCAGCTGCATTAAACCCCAAACCAGGGATCTTTGTTCTGGCATTTGTACCCCAGTTTGTGAACCCTAACTTGGGTTCAGTAACAATTCAAATGATTGGTTACGGGGTTTGGTTTGCGATATTAACAGCAATTGGCTTTAGCCTAATGGGTGTTTTTTCATCGCAACTCTTTAAATGGTTGAAAGATAAGCCCAAGCTAGTCTCAGGGCTAAATATTGGAGCTGGGATCACGTTTGTTTCTTCAGGGCTGGCTGTCGCATTTATGAAACAACGATGAATTATCAGTAGGAGGTAAAAATGAAGTGTTCAGTAGATAGCAGAAGGTATTTTCTTTATCGAGTACACAGTAAATTCGCGCATACATTTTTGTAAAAAAAACATAGAGTTATTAATTTAGCATCATCTTATTATTGGTATTAACTAGCAGTTTTTGCACTTAATGAACGTCAAAATTAGTTCTTGCCGCGTAAAAGTAGTGGACGAAGATAAAACAACTAACACTATCTCCACTCTGTCTTTTCATCAGCAAAGGAATTTCAATGAAAACGTTTTTATTAATCATAACCACATTACTTTATTCTCTCCCCTCATTAGCGAATAAAGTGTTAGCTCCCACATTCATCAACGTATTTAATGAAGGCTCGCGCCTTGAGGTCATTGATTATGTTTCTAATAATATGTCTGAAAATGTAATAGAAAGGTTTGGTATTGATGCGCATGTAGGCGACTTTCTAAACTCCCAAAATACCTATGGCGAGCTCCAGCTAGTAAACATTTTACCATCCGAAGGTAACAATGAAATAGTCGAAGTTATATCCAGCAACAATCAGCTAAAATACAACCTAATCATCAATAAAGAGGAGAACCCTCCTCATAAATTTAATTATTTCACATTACAAGACCCTGAATCCCAAGAAATACCTAAAAAGCCGATTTCTAAGCAAGAACTAAAAAAAGCACTGACTAGCTTTATAAATAACCTAGCTGCTAAAAATGCTTTTTCAGGCTCTGTCTTAGTCGCTAAAGGCCGTAACATCATTTATCAAGACGCTGTTGGCTATGCGAATCGAACATGGAATGAAAAAAATGAAATAGATACACGATTTGCCTTAGGCTCAATCAACAAAATGTTCACTGCAATTGCGGCGTTACAGCTAATTGAGCAAGGGAAATTAAAATTTGAAGATAAGCTAATCCAGTATGTTGATAAGAGCTGGCTACCCAAAGAACACGCTGATTTGATCACTATAAGGCAGCTCATGACACATACATCAGGATTAGGAAACTTTTTTAACGACGAATTTAATCAAAGTAATAAAGAAATATACAGAGATCTAGCTGCATACAAGCCACTGATATCAAAGAGCGAACTGCTATTCAAGCCAGGTACACGAAACCGCTATAGTAACTCAGGAATGTTAATGCTTGGCTTAGTTATCGAAAAAGTCTCTGGCGAAAGCTATTACGAATATGTTCAAAAAAATATTTACAATAAAGCAAATATGCCTAATTCAGGAAGTTTCGAGCTTGATTCGGTAACAAATAACTTAGCATCTGGTTATTTAAAAAGATCGTATAGCGACCAGTGGGTAGACAGCCGTTACACCAGAGCGGTTAAAGGCAGCCCCGCAGGTGGCGGTTTTTCTACTCTCGAAGATTTACATAACTTTTCTCTGGCTCTAACCGAATTTAAATTACTCAGTAAAGCTTTTACCGAAGACGCTTACTCTGAGAAGACACAATATAACTCTGCTTTTTGGTACGGCTATGGTTTTTCTGTAAGTGGCGAGCCTAACAATCGTAAAGTAGGACACGGCGGTGCCTATTTAGGGGTTGATGCGCGTTTAGATATTCATCTTGATAGTGGATTCATTGTCGTCATACTAGCAAACCAATCAGATGTAGTCGCCCCAGTGAGAAGAAAAATTGACGAGTTAATCAGCCGTTATAATCTATAAGCCCAAACTATAAGCCCAAACGAAACGTTTAGCTGAACGACTAAAGGAAGACTTGGATATTGCAAAACTAGAAGCTATCTTAATTTTTATTCTGGATTAGCTGCTTACACAGTAAAAGTAAATCGAACACTTCGCTAATCACGATAGCTCATCTACATTTGAGATAGAAAAAACAATTTTAGTAATATCCATACTGCTACAAGCTTGCAATTAGATTGTATTAATAAGATTACTGAACATTACACTGAGCCCAAGGAAGTTAAGTTTGTTGTAAAACATTTTCATCATCTAGCAAACTTGGAAACAACGCTTAACAAGTTAAGCAGTAATAATTTAGTAAGCTGAAGAATTCAGAGAGGTAAAATAATGAGTAAAGCAGAACTTCCTGTAGCCTGGATTGAGAATGAGCCCCCTATTCAGCCAGGGTTATATTTTGTAGCTGTTAGGTATGAAACTGGGTTTGGTTCTTATGATTATATTGATTGGGATGGCGAGAAATGGGAAAAAGATAAATCTATAAAGGTTGTTGGTTGGGTGGCTTTGTGTGACTTTTTAAAATTAATTGATGCTGGTTGGCCTTTAAGTGATGATCAAGATTCAGCATTAAAAGACTCGCTTAAAAAATATAAAGCTAACGACGATAAAGGCTTTGTCGAATTTAAATAAGCTTTACTCATATTATCAAAATAATACCAAATGCTTGGCTAAGTGTTCATTTTTCGCCAAATATAGCCAAGCACTTTCTGCAAATTTAGTGGATATTAAGTTGAGGGGATTAAAATTCTGTATCAGCTTAAACTGCTAAATATCTAGCACAGCATCTAACCTACCTTCGAAGTGGATGGCTAATTGAAAAATATAAGATTCCAGCTATGGATTGGCATTGTCCATTCCTTTGAAGCGCTCAATATGTCCACATACATAATTTCATCAAACTATTTTCATTGGGAAGTGCGCCCTTTGTTTCAGTGAGCTTTCTAAATTGGCGGTGCACAGCTTCATAAAACCCATCACTTTTAAAAATACTCCTCCCTGCGTTATGATGTACCAAGCGCATTATTACCTCTTAATCTCATGATAGAAAAAACATTTAATCAGTTACTCGCCGCTTCCATTTCGGCAATTAATTCAGTCACGTTTACGCCTAAGTTAGTGGCTTTTATCAATCATATTGTAAATTTTGATTGTGCTGTTATAACGGGTTTAAGAGGTAATAAACATCCAATTTATTTGTTTGACTCAATTACAGAGTCACGTGAGCTACTTTTTGAGCGCTACTTAACGGCATCGTTTCGTGATGATCCCTTTTATCAGATGATTTTAAGCAACAAAAAACAAGGGGTTCATTCTTTAAAGGATATCATGAACAATAAAGCTAAAACCTCCTCAACCGATTACTCACATTTTTACTTACAAACAGGTTGGCAAGATGAGCTTTGCCTCGTTATTGAGATAGAGCCTGAGCGCTGGGTCATTATTTACTTAGGTAAAACCAAAAAAGACCATTTATTTACTCATGAAGATATAAACACATTAAAGTCACACTTTTGTCTAATTCAGTCACTATGTCAGCAACATTGGCTACAAGCAGAATTTCTTCTTGCTGAATCTTTATTGCAACCTGCGCTTCATACTGAGAAAAAACGCGAATTAATTAAGCATGCCCTATTCACTTTTGGTCAGCACTTACTTACAAAACGTGAAAAACAAATCGTAACCTTAATTATTCAAGGCCTTGATAGCCAAGAAATAGCAACCCAGCTTGGTTTATCTGAAGGCACAGTTAAAAACCACCGAAAACGCATCTATGCAAAATTACACGTGGCTTCATTAAGTGAACTTTTCCAGCTTTTCTTAAACCACCTAATTACGCAATAAACCTAAAACTGTCCCTTTTGAGACATACAAATCGCGGTTCTCTATCCGTACTCTGTCAACCTGATAGTAAAAATTAAGACAAGACAGATGACACTTATTCAACAATTAAATGATCGCGGGCTAATTGCTCAAGCTAGTAACATTGAACAGATGCAGCAGCAACTCGATGATGCACCTCAAACTGTGTACTGTGGTTTCGACCCAACTGCGGGAAGCCTTCATATTGGTCATTTAGTACCACTTATTATGCTTAAGCGCTTTCAAGACGCGGGCCATCAAGCAATTGCGCTTATAGGTGGCGCTACAGGTATGATTGGCGATCCTAGCTTTAAAGCTAATGAGCGCAACTTAAATAGCGAGCAGATAGTCACAGATTGGGTTAAGGCATTAACAAGCCAAATTCAAAATTTATTATTGCCTCATTTAGATAAACCCTTACTAACGGTTAACAATGCTGACTGGATAAAGGAAATAGATGTCATCACTTTTTTCCGTGATGTAGGCAAGCACTTTTCTGTCAATAATATGATCAACCGAGAGTCAGTAAAACAACGTCTGCACCGCGCTCAGCAAGGTATTTCGTTTACTGAATTTAGTTATTCTTTGCTACAGGCTTACGATTACGCACAGCTAAATCGTCAGTATGGTTGTAGTATACAAATTGGTGGTAACGATCAATGGGGTAATATTGTCAGTGGTATTGATCTTACTCGCAGGCAAAATAGCGCTCAAGTCTTTGGCTTAACCTTGCCGTTAATTACAAAATCAGATGGCACTAAATTTGGAAAAACAGAAGGAGGCGCTATTTGGCTTGATGCAACAAAAACGTCTCCTTATGCTTTTTACCAATTTTGGTTATCAACAAGCGACGCTGATGTTTACACGCTTTTGCGCTATTACACCTTTTTAAGCTGTGAAGACATTAATGCAATTGAACAACGAGACAAAGCAAGTACAGCTAAACCTGAAGCACAGCTGATACTCGCAGCAGAAATGACACGCTTTGTTCATGGTGAAAAAGAACTTAAAAGCGCACAGCGCATAACACACGCTTTATTTACAGGTCATGTTCAGCAGTTGAGTTTAAGTGAGCTAAAACAATTAGAACTCGATGGTTTGCCTTGCATAGCAAGTGCAACGCAAAACATGCTAGCGTTATTAGTAGAGACTGGATTAGCTAAATCAAAGCGTATTGCGCGGGAACTAATAGACAGTAACGCCATTAGTGTCAATGGCGATAAAGTAACCTCAGATAATCAAGAGCTTGATTTTGGGTTATTTGACCAGTATTGGCTAATCCAACGTGGTAAAAAGCACTTTTGCTTAATTAAGCGACAAGGTGCCTAATAGCCTTCACTAAAATGCGGATAAACGTGCCTAAAACACGTTTGTTCGCGTCGCCACATTCACAAAGAACTGTTAATAATTGCGAGTTCAAATAGCGAATATTTGCACACTTTTACATCTATAAGTTATGAATCATGCGCTAATTTTCATCTCAAAGTTAATAAGTAAACTTAATTTATTAAAGAAACGAAACTTTTTAACAATTAAAAAATGCAGTAAATTCAATTAAATAAATCATAAAAAGCCATTTGATTTAATCTATTTTTAACATTTCATAACTTTTCATTCAGATTCAAGACTCCCCTGCATTTAAAAGCGTTTAATAGCCTCTCAAACTTAAAATGACAGCGCTGCCTAAAATCAGAGCAAGAAAAATAAGCAACATTAAGTTGCGTTAGTTTGACAACAATTCAGTGCTATGTGCATCCACACAAGTACAAACACAAATGATAAGACAACAGTTCGAATTCAAGGGGATCGACAATGTTAAGCTTGAACAAAAATAAATTAAGTTTAGCTATCAGCTTGTCATTGGTAAGTGCGGGTATCAGTTTACCTGTATTTGCTAATGAGGCAGATAAAGCTACCACCGATGAAGTAGAAGTTATTCAAGTCCGCGGTATTCGCGGCAGCGTTGTAAAGTCACTCAATACTAAACGCTATGCAAACTCAATTGTAGATGCCGTTACATCAGAAGATATTGGTAAGTTTCCTGATCAAAATGTTGCCGAATCGCTACAACGTATAACGGGCGTATCAATGAGCCGCGCGTTTGGTGAGGGTGAACGTATTAGTATTCGTGGTACCTCAGAAAACCAAAACCGTACTTTATTAAATGGCCAAGCAGTTGGCTCTGCAGATTGGTGGGTCGATTCATCAGCAAGCAGGGGCTTTAACTATACGATGCTTCCTTCTGAAATAGTATCAGGCCTTGAAGTCTATAAATCACCTGAAGCCGACATTGATGAAGGTTCGATCGGTGGTACGGTAATTGTTAGAACACGCAAACCTCTCGATCTTGAAGCAAATAAAATAGCAGGCTCAGTGCTGATGCAGCACAGCGAGGTTTCTGGCGAAACAGACCCACAACTTGCAGGTCTTTACAGCTGGAAAAATGACAACGAAACGTTTGGTGCACTCGTCTCTGTTTTCAAACAAAAACGTAATCTTCGTCGCGATGGTATTGAAGCATGGAGCTGGACACACCGCGATGTCACTCTAGAAGATGGCTCTGTTATTGAAGATGTGTACACACCCGGTGGTGGTGGTTCAGCCATGTTCACCCAAGAAAGAATCAGAACAGGCTTCAATTTAACACTTCAATACCGCCCAACAGACGATATTGATATTACCTTTAATGCACTTGATTCAACAATGAAAGCCAATAATGCCAACCAAAACTTTCTTTGGTTACCTGGCTATGGTGGTTCACAATACACGTCTTTAGATGTGGTTGATCATGACAAAGTAGGTCGCTTCGCCCAAGCTGGTACCTTTGGTTTATCTGAAACTGGGAATAATGTTCTTGATGAAACAAAAGTTCGTAATTCAGAGCTTAAAACCAATTCATACGATATTAAACTGGTTCATGAAGGCGAAACGTGGAAATCATCTTACCACATTGGTGTAACAGAAGGTTCGGGAGGAACTCAAACAGACCGAAGCGTTGGCTGGGAAGGTAACACGGTACATAGCTACAACGCGGCAAACACTGAAAGTATTGAAACAAGTTACGCCAACGATCCTGCCGATGGTAGTTTATGGAATTTAGGCTTTTTACGTTACGACTCAAATGATGCACTCGATAAAGAATACTATGCGCAAACAGATTTTGAGCGTGCAATTGATGTCGCAGTATTCAGTAAAATTAAGTTCGGTGTTAAATACCGTGATCACAAGCGTGAAAATGTTCGCTTGCAGTCACAGACTCGCACAGATCTAAACTGGAGCCTAGCCGACTATTCGAACCCTGCACCAAGCGACTTCTTATCGGATATTGGATCAAGCGGTACATTGCGTGATTATGCAATGACGGATCTTGGAAAAGTACGTCGTGATGGTGATGCCCTTGATTGGCAATATAACCTACTGTTCGATAGTAACTTTGCAATCGAAGAAAACATCTTCGCAGGTTATGTAAAAGCTGATATCGATGTGGAAGGTATGCGTGGAAACGTGGGTGTGCGTTTAGTTGAAACCAAACAAACCACAGGTGCCTATGTAGGACCTGCTGATGCTAAAGCGTGGCAAGAAGAAGAAACCAGTTACTTTGATATTCTTCCAAGCTTAAATTTAGCAATTGACTTAAATGACGACATGTTACTTCGTATTGGTGCTGCACGTGTAATGACGCGTCCAGACTACGCCGCAATGACGAATGCCACAACCTATAACACAGAAACTCGTGTAGGTACTGGTGGTAACTCAAATATCGACCCATACCGTGCAACACAATTTGATGTTGGCTACGAGTGGTATTTCGCTGATGCAGGCATTTTTTCAGCCGCTCTGTTCTATAAAGACTTACAGTCTACTTTAGGCAATAACACCCAAACCGAAATATTTAACGGTGTGGAAATTGAAATAAGCCGTCCGATTAATGGTCCGTCAGGCACATTAAAAGGAATAGAGCTTGGTTTCCAAACAGAAATAACAGAAGGGTTTGGGGTCGCAGCTAACTACACATTTGTTGATGGAGAGTCAAAAGACTTAGAAGGCAATGATGTGCTTATTCCTGGTATTTCTGAGCATACGTATAACATCAGCACTTACTACGAAACTGAACGTTTTGGCGGTCGAATTTCTTATAACTTCCGTACTGGTTACGACACAGGTCGTGCATGGCCTGGTTATCAAGATGATTACGGCCAAGTTGATGCCACTTTTAACTTTAATATCACTGAAAACATCACCGCTGTTTTCGAAGCAACTAACCTAACAGATGAGCATACCTTCAGCTATCAAGAGGAAGGCGTTAAGCAAGCACTTACAGGCGTATATGCTGATGGGCGTCGCTTTTCTGCTGGGGTTCGTTTCAATTTCTAGTCGACACACTTGCTAACACAGGTATCCGACTATCGCCATGGATGGTGAGCCTCAATGCCCTGAGGTCTTTGAGCGGTGGACTTTGTTCACCGCTTTTTTTATTGATTAAATAGCATGTGTTGTTCTAGCAATCATGGCTAAAACAAGTACAATCAATGACTAAAGAGCTTTTAAAATCTTAAAATAAATTACCAGTGTCGCTCATAACCACTCACCCAAAAGATGCAAAACGTGCAACTCGAACCATGCAACTATTTGCATGGCTGGTCACTTATGCTCTTTTATCTTGTAGTGTAAAAGCCGATCTTCTCGATGCCACATTAGCTTATCATCAAGGCGATTATAACAAAGCTCAGCAACAGTTTTACGAGCTTGCTCAATTAGGTAATGTAGATGCGATATATAACATTGGTGTTATGTATTTGCATGGTCAAGGCCGTGAGAAAAACCCAGCTAAAGCCTATGCGTGGTTTAATTTAGCCGCTGATTTTGGCCTAGAAGAAGCACGCGATACTGCAAGGCTTATCGCCAAACAAAGTGAACAACAACACCAAGCACTTGAAGATGCATACGCAGCCTTGTTAACGAATATTAGTTATGAAAAGTATGATCAAGAACTGCGCCCAGAACTAACCGCAGAGCCTGTGCATGAACAAAGTGTGTATCGTAGCTATACCGTTGAACCAACCTACCCCGAACACGCCTACAACAATGGTTTAGAGGGTTGGGTTTGGTTAGAGTTTGATATTGATAAAAACGGCGCTGTTGGCGATATTACACTCGTAGACTCTTACCCCAAAAATACGTTTGACAAGCCTCTCATAAATGCTGTCAAACGTTGGCAATATGAAGCACCTAGCGAGATAGAGCACGCATATTATAATCGCTCTTTGCTCTATCACTTTACAACCTTCAAAGGTGAGCAATACCAGCAAAGTTTTCAGCGTCAGCAAAAAAGTTACCAAAGTGAAATAAGCGAACTAATAGATGCAGCCGAACAAGGCAATGCACTAGTTCAATACTATATTGCTAATTGGTTAAGCTCTGATAAGTACAATGCTAGTAAATTATTAAAATATCACTGGCAAAAAGACACCGCCAGTAGTGAGTTATTACTTACCTCAGCCCGTAATGGTTACGCTAATTCTCAATACCGAATAGGCGCTAATTTGCTGCGCGGTGATTATGGTCGAGTAGACAGGCAAAAAGGCTTAAATTGGGTTTTATTGGCCGCGCAAAATGGTTTTGCTAATGCTCAATATCGCCTTGGTCGTGAGTTATTAAACAAACAGTATGTTGATTATGCGCCTAACAAAGCACGAAAATGGTTAATTGCGGCAGCCGCACAAGGCCACTTTAGAGCTAAACGCGATTTAGCAGCACTTCTTTTTGAATTAAACGAACCCGTTGCTGATATTCAACAGGCATTAGATGATGCATTAAAACTAGATAAAAGCCATCCACAACTATTGTTGCTACAGGCCAAACTTCAACAACAACAAAAACAAATCGAAGAAGCTAAGTTCTCTGCACAAGCTGCTCTCAATGAAGCACGCGACAGAAACTGGAGTACTCAAGCCATTTCAGCCTTTTTAACGCTACTTAATTAACCACTTGATGTAACAAAATATCAGTTTCAATACCATCAACCTGACTAAACACTAATTGTGTTCCATCCACAGAACTACTCATTGTCAAATTAACTCCTATATCTAACCCATAAGCACCTAGTTTTTTAATAAATATATTTTCTTGTGAAGCAATGACATAACAATACAAAGATAACTGATGGCCTTCACGAAGAATATAATACATCCCCCCTTCAAATAAGGCTGGCTTATATAAACTAAGTGATGGCAATAGTTGTGATAAGGGAACATGTTGCTCTAAAGCTGCTGACAGGTAAACACGCAATGTGTGCTCATAGTTAATGTAGGACGGATTCAATTGCCACAGAGGCTGAGCTGGCGATAACCTGCGGGGTGTCACATTATTTGCCTTTAATGAGTTACTGCTCAGTTGCAAATCATACTGCCAATCTTGCCATTCACCCTGCTGCGATTTTGCTTGATAAAAAATAGTTTGGCTATCATCAGACCAACGAACCGCGTTCAATTGCTCAAAGCCTGAAATAACGGGAACCAATCGGCGTGAAAAAGAATTTATTAAATACACATTTTGTCTTTCATCTAGCAACAATAATGTATCGCCATTAGGCGAAAATTGCAGATATTTTGGCGTAATATGGCTGGGTAATTGAGCCACTCGATTGGCTCCTTTTCGGCGTTGATGTTTAATCCAAATCTCTGCTTGAGAATACCGAGTGACACCAGGGCGCTGTACAGAAATAAATGCAACCTGCTCACCATTGCTTGATATGGTAGGCATGAAGTCCATACGGGTTGAAGAGGCAAGCTGAGTGGTTTTATCAACACTTATTCCGTCACTGCCTTTATGTAAACTGAGTTGATAGGCATTTATTTGCGCTAACCCCTCTGCATGGGCAACGTCGCCATTAACAGGGTTTACATCTAAACTGGCAATAAACCCCATAGGTTTATGTAATGAGTGTTTTACCCCCTGTAATGTGCTGCGCATCAGTTCATCTTCCACTGACCAAATATGTTTTGCAAACGCGCCATAGATGGGCTGTTGTTTATACTGCTGACGACTAATAATGCGCTGCTCACTCAGGTTATGCAAATTCACTTCGCTTAGTGTGTACCAAATGCCCTGCTTTTCAACAATCAGCATTTTTCCTTCGCCACTAATATCAAACGCGAGAGGTTTAAACTCCCCTATCAAGGTTGTATCTTGCACTCTGACTTTATCACCCAAACTCAGCGTGTATTTCATCAAACGGGGCTGGTTGTCGTGCCAAACAATGCCAAAAAGTGCATCTGGCTTATACCACTTGAGCCGTGTAGGAGCGCTGCTGGGCTGGCACTGTGTTAAGGTATACTCTGGACTCAAACGCCATGTTTCAATCGCGTTATTAACACCTATTATGCGAATATCACAGCGTAACGGGTCATAACGATAATATGCCAACCACTGACCATCTGGTGACCATACTGGTGCTTCTTCGGAATAACCTGAGCTTTTAATATTATGAACTGTTTGGCTTTGTTGATCGAATACAGCTAAGTCAAACTGATTTTGTAATTCGTTTGACTGACTAAACGCTAAATATCGTCCATCTGGGGAGTAACGTAAAAAAGCCTCAGTGCCTGGTGCAGATGTTACGCGAGCACGGTAATTAAACTCTGTCGGTTTGCCCTTTGCCGTGAATAAATACTGTAAAAATAAAGTGCTAATTACACCGACAACAATACCTGTGACGCCAAACAATGCCATCTTTTTTGGTGAATGTTGACGAGCCTTATCAAACAGTGTTGGCGGTTCACTCACATTGGCAATTAGCTGATAGCCGATTCGAGGAATCGTTCTAATAATTTGCGGTGGAGACTTATTATCATGAAGGCTTTTTCGAAGTTGAGTGACCAGTTGACTCACCGAGTTATCACTGACGATCACATCTCCCCATAGCGCATCCATAATCTGTTCTCGTGAAACAGCTTCGCCCTGTTTTTTTAATAACAAAGACAACAAGGCTAATTGCCTAGACTCTACATCAACCCATTCGTTCTGTATTTTTATTTTCAGGCTCACAAAGTCAACGATGACATCGTTAAGCATTACTTTTTGTTGGGTTGACATCGACATTTGTTCAATTGTTACACAGGTTAATCTATGGTTAAATTAATCGAGAAAGCGTAAAATATAAATAAGGTACTGACAACAAGCAACAAACTCTTGATTTTATTATCATGAGGCAACTTGAAGAACACATTAACCGCTTTATTGGATTTGGCATGGCTTTAAGAACGCTCAATTTTATTAACATTTTTACCTATATTGGTTTTATTTTACTTGTATTTAGTTCAACGTACAGCTTTGCTCAAACAAGTGATAAAGAAAAGAACGCTTTAGAAACCATTCAAATCAGGGGTTTTCATGACAGCGCTGTCAAGTCACTCCATGATAAACGAAATAGTCAATCAATTATAGATACTATTAGCGCACAAGATATCGGTAAATTTCCTGATAAAAATGTCGCAGAGGCACTCCAACGTGTGACCGGTATTTCATTATCACGTATTCAAGGTGAAGGTGAGCGAGTGGGTGTTAGAGGAACAACACCAGAGCAAAACCGTACTTATTTAAATGGTCAATCAATTGCATCAGCCGATTGGTGGATTTCCTCGCAACCCAACAGAGGGTTTAACTATACCTTGTTGCCCGCTGATTTAGTTGCTTCACTCGAAGTCTATAAAACACCACAAGCGGATCATGATGAAGGATCATTAGGGGGAGCGGTTAACATAAAAACTATGCGCCCTCTTACAACACCGAATAAGCACTTTGTGATAAATACGCAACTGCAGTATAACGACCTATCAGGTGAGTTTGATCCACAACTAGCGAGCTTCTATAACTGGAAAAATAGTGCACAGAGCACTGGCTTATTACTAACTTTTAGTCGAAATGAGCGCTCATTACGTCGTGATGGCCTAGAATCATGGGGGTGGCACGAACAAAACTACGCCTTGAATGATGATAACAGCCTCTCCCCTGTAGACAGGCTAGCCGATATAAATCGAGTTTGGACGCCAGGCGGTGGTGGCTCGGCGCTCTTTAAGCAACGTCGAATTCTTACCACTGCAACATTTGCTTTTGAGCACCAACTTAATTTTGATTGGAATATTCAACTAAATGGCTTGTATTCAGTGCTTGATGCCGATAACAGTAACCAAAACTTTTTATGGCAACCAAGCAGCGTTTTTGCCAGAGGGGGCCGCATTCATGACGCTGAAATAATCAACAATACATTGGCTTTTGCTCGTTATAGCAAAGTCACTGATATAAATAGACCTTATAGCACTGCAATGGAAGCTATTTGGCGAGAATCACAAATCGACACGAGCAGTATACAGTTGGTCGCATCGCAACAGGCTGATTTGTGGAATAATACTTACCAGTTAGGCTTTACTCATGGCGGTGGAGGCTCAAAGCAAGACTATACCTCTCAATTCTCAGCAAATACGGCGTTTAGTGTCGACACACGGCAACAACAAAATATCATTGCTGATTATGCCATTTCACCTCTTGATGCTGCACAATGGCAACTCACCGAGGCCAGAAACGACAGTCAAGATTCCACTGATCAAGAGCTTTATATACAAGCTGACTTTGAACGTGCCGTTGATCATTCAATTATTTCTTCTATAAAATTTGGCGTAAAATACCGTGATCATCAACGTGACTTTATTCGCTTACGCTCAATTAATGGCTCATACGATAAATTAACAGAGCAACTTGCTTGGACACTCGCTGATTTTCCTTCGGCTATCCCAGATGATTTTTTAACCGGCATTGGTAATCAGCACACTTTAAAGAACTATAGCTATGTTGATATCAATTTACTTGCAGAGCAATTTAATACACTTAATTTTGAACAGCAGGAAGAAAAAGCCAGTCGTTTTGATATACAAGAAAGAACGACTGCGGGCTATGTTAAGCTAAATTTAAATGGCGATACATACAACGCAAACCTTGGGCTACGAGTTGTTAATACTCGTCAAGATAGCGCTGCTTATGCTCGCATCGCATCGCCTATTGAGCTTCCAGACAGCTACCAATGGCAAACCCACTATAAAAATTACACAGACTTACTGCCGAGTATAAACCTCAACATTGATATTACCGATGATGTGATTTCTCGATTTAGTGTAGCCAGAGTCATGTCTCGCCCGCAATATAATCACTTAATGCCTTCTACCAACTACAATGTCACCCAAGCACAAGGCCAAGGCGGTAACCCTGATTTAGACCCTTACAGAGCCAATCAATTTGATGCGAGCCTTGAATGGTACTTTGCTGATGCAGGGCTATTGTCTGCCGCTTTATTTAATAAAGATGTTGAGTCATTTATTGAGTTTAACCGTGGTGTTGAAGTGCATGAAAACATTGCTATGACAATAGACAGACCAATCAATGGCAGTGGTGGTACGATTCGTGGCTTTGAACTCGGTTATCAACAAGAACTATTTTATGGTTTCGGGTTAATTGCAAATTATACCTTTGTTGATGGCCAAAGAAGTAAACGTAATAATGCCAGCCTTAACGCTATTCCTGGTACTTCAAAACATACTATAAACTTAACTAGCTACTACGAAAACGAACACTTTAGTGGCCGTTTAGCATACAATTATCGCACTGACTTTGCGACTGGCGTGGGTGAAACCATCATGGAAAACTTCGGTCAATTGGACGGTAATTTAACCATAAAACTAAACAAACAATTCGATATTATCGTTGATGCAATAAACCTTACCAACGAAACAACCTACACATATGAACGTAATCAGTATGCTCCTACGGGCATCTATAAGAATGGCCGACGGTTTTATTTAGGTATTCGTTACAGCCACTGATCGCATTTGTTACTAATGCGATTCCACACTGCTATAATCACCGCAGAACATAACAAGCGAAGGGAACTACTATGCTAAAAACTGCTTTAGCCTTAGCCGTTGGTCTTTCAAGTACATTTGCTACTGCCAACGACACAATTACAATTGACGACATTCCAACAATACAATCAGTTATCCAAACAAGCGTAAGCCCTGATGGTGACTCGGTTGCGTTTACCCGCTCAGTGCCACGTACACTGTACAAAGATGAAAATGGTCGTAATTACAGCGAACTTTACATTGTTGATGATGAAGGCGTTGAGCGTCCGTACATTACAGGTAAGGTTAACATCGGCAGCATTCAATGGTCTAAAGATAGCAAAACCATTTATTTTCTTGCTAAATTAAACGATGAAAAATTCACTTCACTGTATCAAATACCCGTTGACGGTGGCCAAGCTCAAAAAGTAATGTCTTTAAAAGACACATCAATATCAACTTACGAGCTAAGCCCTGACAATCAAAAAGTCGCTATTTTAGCACTCCCTGCCAAAAATAAGTCTGAAAAAGAGCTAAAAAAATTAGGTTTTATGGCAGAAGTATATGAGCTTGGTCTTGATAATAAACAGCTTTTCATTGTTAGTCTTGCAAAAACAGACACGCCATTAAAGCCAACGGCATTAAACGTTAGTGATTATGTTAGTGATATGAATTGGTCAGCTAACGGTGAAAAACTACTTGTTAAAACTCAACCAACTGCTCTTATTGATGACAAATACACTAAGTCAATGTGGCATTTATATGATGTTACAAATGACCAGGTAACCTTATCTTTTAAAACCGAAGGTAAATTAGGCGATGCCGAATTATCTGCTGATGGTAAGTACATCGCGATTTTAGGTGCTGAGGATAAACATGATCCAGCTACTGGTCGCTTATTTATTGCTGATACAAAAACGGCAGAAATCACAGAGTGGCTACCAAATTTTATGGGCCATATCGTTGATTTTGAATGGTCTCATAAACGCAATACACTAAACTTCATCGCAAATGTTGGTACAGAAAGTTTTGTTGCAAGTATTAAAACGGGCAGTAAAAAGTATAAAAAGATCATTGAAGAAGGTCGCTTTATTGCCAGCAATTTAAGTGTGTCTGATTCAGATAAAACCTTAACTGTGCGCGCTAATACAGCAAAGCATCCAAATGAGGTGTTTATTATCCGTGGTAATAAAGCAACCCGTTTAACTGATTCTAACCCTTGGTTAAATGATAAACGCTTTGCCAAACAAGAGACTATCTCACTTAAAGCACGTGATGGTGTCGATATAGAAGGTATATTGGTTTACCCTCTTGATTATAAAGAAGGTACCCGATACCCACTAATTATGTCTGTCCATGGTGGGCCTGAAAGCCATGATAAAAATGGCTGGGTAACCAATTATTCTCGCCCTGGGCAAATGGGAGCCGCGCGTGGTTATGCGGTTTTCTATCCTAACTACCGTGGTTCAACAGGTAAGGGGGTTGATTACTCAAAACTAGGCCAAAACGACTATGCAGGCAAAGAATTTGACGATTTGGTCGATTTTAAAAATCACCTTGTAGAAATGGGACTTGTTGATACAAAACGTGTTGGTATCACCGGTGGCTCATACGGTGGTTATGCCTCAGCGTGGGGTGCAACAAAGCTGACTGAACACTTTGCAGCAAGTGTGATGTTTGTGGGTGTATCTAACCAACTATCAAAATTTGGAACAACGGATATTTCTAACGAAATGAATCTGGTTCACGCACGCTCATATCCTTGGGATAAATGGCAGTGGTATTTAGAGCGCAGCCCTATTTACTGGGCGGGCCAATCTAAAACACCACTGCTTATCATGCATGGTAAAGAGGATCCGCGCGTACACCCTGCTCAATCAATGGAGCTTTACCGTTACATGAAAGTACAAGGCAAAGATGTACGCTTAGTCTACTACCCAGGTGAAGGACATGGTAATCGTAAGGTTGCCGCTCAGTACGATTACAGCCTTCGTCTAATGCGTTGGATGGACAACTACTTAATACAGGGCAATAAAAACATGCCTGAATTTGAGATTGACCATGCAGCCAAACTAAAGGCTGTGAAAGATACAGATAAATAATCTATACGCCTTGCTTTAAAAGCAAGGCGTTTTTCTTTTTGTCATTGGCTTTACTTACACTCTAAAACTAATATAACTTATTAAAAGTGTGGGCAAAAAGTAAAAAGGAATTATTTAATGGTGCGTGTAGTATGCTTTTTTATTGGATTGACTATATTCAATTTACAGGCCGAACCAGAGTGCGCAAACTGCCACCAAAGCCAAGTACAAGATTGGCAGTCTTCGCACCATTTTCATGCAATGGAAAGAGCCACAGCCGCTACTGTGCTCGGTAATTTTAACGACCAAACTCTCGAATACGAAGGCCAGCAAGCGCGTTTTTACAAACAAAACCAACAACTTTTTATTAGCATGCCAAACCTTGATGGCAAACTAACTGACTACCCAGTTTTATACACTTTTGGCTATAAGCCATTACAACAATACATGTTTGATATGGGCAAAGGCCACATACAGCTTTTTCCATTTGCTTGGAACTCGCGTAGTAAAGCTGAGGGGGGACAGCGTTGGTTTGTACTGCACCCAGAGCAGAAAAAGCACGACCTATTTCATTGGTCGCAAAAAGGCCAAAACTGGAATCACATGTGTGCTGATTGCCATTCAACTGATTTCAAAAAGCAATTTGACCTTAAAGCTAATAGCTTTGATTCAACTTACTCCAGTATTAACGTTAGCTGTAAAGCTTGCCATGGCGACACCCAAGCTCATTTAAAATGGGCTAATGGCGATAGCAGCATTGCCGATAAGGGCTTTACTCATAATATTAAAAAGCAAACCCCACTTTTTACTCAACAAGCAGATGGCAGTATGAAAAGCGTGCAACCACTCGTAAAAAGCGAGCAAGTGCAAATGTGTGCAACGTGCCATGCTCGCCGCTCACAGCTTGATGACCGCAAAGATCCACACAGCTTTTTACACACTTTTCAAGGTTCATTACTAACACCCGAGCTGTACCATGTTGACGGCCAAGTTTGGGATGAAGACTATGTATGGGGATCTTTTTTACAAAGTAAGATGTTCAATGCGGGGGTTACCTGTAGTAACTGTCATAACCCTCACTCTGGAAAATTAAAGCTACCGGGTAATCAAACCTGTACACAATGCCATAGTCAGGAGATATTCGACACACCAAAACATCACGGCCATAAAGTGGCTACAAGTGGTAGCCAATGTGTTGATTGTCATATGCCTGCAACAACTTATATGCAAGTCGATGACAGGCGCGATCATAGCTTTCGTGTGCCGCGCCCAGACTTAACATTAAAAACCAACGCCCCGAACGCATGTAATAGTTGTCACGAAAGTAAAACCCCACAGTGGGCGGTTGCAAAAATAAAAGACTGGCATCCACATTCAAAACATCTTGGCACAGCGCACTTTTCTGAAGCCTTTTATGCCGCAGATAACCGCTTACCTAATGCATCAACCATGCTAACGAAAATAGTACAGAATAAAGACTTTCCTGACATCATTCGTGCGTCAGCATTAAGCCGCTTAGCAACAACGCCTGATAATAACGCCATTGTTGGAATTGTTCGCTCAGTCAAAGACCCTGAGCCACTCAAGCGACAAGCTGCCATAGAGGCGGCAATGCCATTTGATATTAATCAACGCTGGAAAATGCTGAACCCATTGCTTGATGACAAACACTTACCGATAAGGAGCGAAGCTGCACGTGCTTTAGCCCCCATGTTAATGGAACCCTTCCCAAGTGGTTTAAACGAACGAGATACCAAGCGCTTAAAATCTGCACTCGAAGAGTATAAGAAAAACCAACTATATCAATCAGAAAGAGGCTTTTCGCATACAAACCTTGGCAATCTAGCACTTTCATTGCAACAACCTGAAAAAGCAAAAGCTCACTATTTAAAAGCCATTCAGATTGAGCCGATTTTTGTACCTGCTTATGTTAACTTAGCTGATTTATACAGAAACCAACAAAATGAGTTAGCTGCAAAAGAAATATTAAATCAAGGGTTGGCTATCAATAATACCAGTGCTGACCTTCACTATGCGCTCGCGATGAGTTTAGTTCGCTCTAAGGAAAAGAGAAAAGCACTAACACACCTACAACAAGCGACTACGCTGGCAAGAGATAATGCCAATTACCACTTCACCTACGCCTTGCTGTTACAAGATTTAGGAGATATGCCACAGGCTATTGCAGCTCTTGAACAGGCATTTGAGTTAACACCAAACAACCCTGACATTAGCTATAGCTTAGCACAGTGGTACACCGCACAAAAAAATTACGCTCAAGCACTATTTTACGCACGTAACTTAGCACGCCTAGTACCTAACAATCAGCAAATACAGCAATTTGTTGGGCAACTTGAAATGATGAATAGTATTAATAAATAAAGTAAAAAAGGGCCAATATGGCCCTTTCTCAACTAAATTTATATAGTAATTAATGACCGTAATTCAGTGATTTAGCTTTCTCAATTGCTTCGTTAACATTTAAAGAAGCAGACTCTTGACGAGGTGGAAACTCTACAAATGTTTTAACGTGTTCATTCAGCTTTGCAATAATGGGTTGTAATAACCAACTCTTACGCATAATTTGATGAAAACCCGTTACGCCATCATAGTGCTCTAATGGATCTTTACGTAAGTTGAAAAGTTTAGGCATGCTATGAGTAATCATATCATCATAGTATAAGCCCGTTGGTTTCGTTGCAAAGTGCATTTTCCATGGACCAAAGCGTATTGCTGTTAACTGAGACTCATAGTAATAAAAGAAAAAGTTTCGCGCTGATTTATCCGCTTTACCTGTCCAGTAATCAAGGTTGTTTTCACCATCGATATAAACTTTGTCTGACTTTTTAAGCTTTTCACGCAAGTTCTTTTCACCAAGTGCGGCAGCAATTGTTGGAAACACATCTTCATGCGATGAAATACCATTTAGCTTTAAGCCTTTTGGTATTTTGTTAGGCCAACGTACTAAGAAAGGTACACGAACGCCCCCCTCCCATGTTGTCATCTTTTCACCGCGGAACGAAGTCGTCCCTGCATCAGGCCAACTTGACTGCTCAGGGCCATTATCACTGGTATAAATAACAATGGTGTTATCAGCAATTTTTAGCTCATCTAATTTATCAAGCAGCTGACCTACATGCCCATCGTGCTCTATTAAACCACTACCAAACACATCTTCTTCAGAGCTAATGCCCGTCGCTAAATTTCGACTTTCAGGTTTTAAGTGAGTGTAAACATGCATGCGACTTGTGGCGTGCCAGATAAAGAATGGTTTTTTTGCTTTTACTGCTCGTTCCATAAAGTTAAGTGAGCGTTCTAACACCTCTTCATCAAAGGTTTCCATGCGTTTGCGAGTAAGTGGGCCGGTATCAATAATTTTGCCATTGGCGTAAGATTCGATAACACCTCGTGGGCCAAACTTTTTCACAAACTTAGGATCTTTTGGGTAATCAGCTTGTTCTGGCTCTTCGGATACATTTAAGTGGTATAAGTTACCATAAAATTCATCAAAACCATGCTTAGTAGGCAAGTGCTCATCTAAATCACCCAAGTGATTTTTACCGTATTGAGCCGTCATATAACCGCGGTCTTTTAAAAACTCAGCTAATGTTGGATCGGCTTCTTTAATACCTAAAGGATTACCTGGTTGACCAACAGTTGTTAGCCCTGTTCTGATGGGCAACTGACCCATCAAGAACGCGGCTCGACCTGCGGTACAGCTTGGCTGAGCATAGTGATCTGTAAAAAGTGCTCCCTCATTTGCTATACGATCTATGTTAGGCGTTGGGTAAGTCATGCCGTGAGAGTATGCGCTTAGGGAGATGGGGGCAACATCATCAACCATAATGGCGAGTACATTTGGCTTATCAGCGGCGAGGCTCACTGTGGAGACCAAGCTACAAATAGCGGCCGCTATTATTTTTTTCATAAATCATCCTTTTTGTTTAACTAGTACCTTTACTCTAAAAAGAGCCTATTTCAGTATAGGTTAAAAATATAGCTATTCTAGTTCCGAACTACGAAAAAACGATTTAAATCAAGTTTTCATTGAATAAATTGATTACTTTATTTATCTAATTTTGTGCAAAATCAAATAATATTATCTTACTTGTAAAATAGTCCTTTGTTCATTTTTAATACTATTGAACTAATACTTTAAATAGATTATAAGTAACTAAAGCGTACTTTTTCACTTCCACTTTGTGTAAGGAAAGCACATGAACTGTCGAAAAATCACTCTGTTATTTTCACTACTAATGCCATTTTCTGATGCGCTTGCTGAACAAAAAGAAGTTCAAGACATGTCAGACCCCCTAGCTGTTTATACTCAGGTCGGAGCAGGTACAACCAATAAAGGAATAAATCTTAAGGTTGGGCAAGCTTACGACACAGGCGTTGAAACAACTGCTGGAATGAATGTTATTGAAGTGAAGGGCATTTATGGTGACGCACTGGGTTGGGAGAGCGATCATGTAACAACAGACTCTATTGATTCATTTCGTTTTCGTAATTTCTCTGTTGACCTAACCACAATGAGTGCCACTCAAATAGATGCCAACTATAACTTGAATGCTAATTTAGTGGCTGATGAAAGCATGGATTTATCCTACAGCTATATCAAAGCATTAAAGCCCGTAGGACGTTTTACCTTTTACCCATTAGCAGGTTTAGGCACATCTTTAGGCGAAAACACGTTAGAGGACGACGGCACTCGCGATAGTGGCTATTCAATTATGGGCGCTTATGGCCTAGTAGGTATGTACGCAAAAGTGACAATTACTGACAAAATTTGGCTCAACTATAACCCTTTTTGGCTAACCACTATCGGTGGTAGTGATACCTACAAAGACCATTATTACGGTTACGATCAAAGCCATATTCTAACACACGAATTTGCCGCAAGTTATCAAATAAATCCCAGAATGAACTTCCGCTATTTTGCAAACTGGAATGAAAATGTTGATTTTATGGATGGCGATCATCGCATTGAGTTTAACTATCAGCTCTAACCGTTTTGCAATTTATGCTCTTCTCGTTAACAAAAAACAGAGGCAATAAATAAGTGAAAAAAGTTGTATGTCTGAATTTGTTGGCTGCAACTTTAATAAGCAGCTGCTCCTTTGCTTCTAGTTACGATGACTATGCAATTAAGCCTGCAGAAACACGGCTAGATAATCAACAAAAGATTGATGAGCCAATTTCTTTTTTACCTATCCCTGCTTTTATCACTGAGCCAGCTGTAGGGCCTGGCTTAGGGGTTGTTGGTTTATTCTTTCACGATAATGAAAAGAAAAATAAAACGGGCACAACACTACCAAATAGCATTAGCTTAGTAGGCCTTATGGGCACCAAAAATGGTACTAAAGGTGCTGCCATTGGACATATTACTTTTTGGGATCAAGACCGTATACGCTACCAAGGTATTGTTGGCTGGGCGAGTATTAACCTAGACTTTTACACCTTCGACGAAATAGAACTCCTTACACCGTTATCCCTGAATATTGAAGGGCCTGCCATTTTTCAAAATTTAAAGTTACGTTATGATAATAGTAATTTTTTTTATGGCTTAAAACAGATTTACCGCCAAGTCGATATCAGCCTTGCAGACAACCCTATTGAAGATTTTTTGCTCGATAACGACATAATAAAAGAGCATTTATCGTTAGATATCAATACATCGGGAATTGGTCCCTTACTTGAGTATGATAGTCGTGATAACCCCCTAAACCCAGAAAAAGGCTATAATTTCAAAGCTGAGTACCTCTACTTTGATGAAAGTATTGGTAGTAAAGTCAATTACACAAGTCTAAAATTAACAGCACTTAATTACTGGCAATTGACCAATAGAATTAACTTAGCATTACGAATGCAGTATGACACTGTCACCAATCGAAGTAATAAACGCCTCCCTGTCTACATTCCCCCCAGCATTAATTTACGAGGTGTTTCAGCAACACGATACCAAGGGTTTGATGTGCTTGTTACAGAAGCTGAGTTCAGCTACAAAATAACCAAACATATCAAGCTAAATGCGTTTACAGGTATGGGCTGGACTGCTGACAGTTTTTCAGGTTTATCCAAAGCCAACACAATTGATACAGTCGGAGCAGGCGTTCGCTATCTAGTCGATGAACATTACGGTATAACTATCGGTGTGGATGTTGCGCATGGCCCTGAGCAAAATGCAATTTATATACAAGCGGGTTCAACATGGTAATGAAAACCCTTTGCTCATGACTCAAACCGTCTCAATTTAATTTAGAGTATAAATATTGACCTTGTTAAATTCGCTGCTATTATCAAATACTAATAATTATTAACTAATATCAAAGGCTCAGGGATTGAACTAATGCACAGCATAGCCTCAACTAAATATTATCCATACGCAGATTTTAAGCCCCACGGCCTTGTTGAGTTTTATCAACGTCAAAATACACTTTTTACAACCGCCGTCGGCCCATTCAATGAAGAGATTATTGATGCCCTGTCATTTACTCAACAAACTTATATTGAAAAAATCATCGCAGAGCATGGTGACTGGTGTGAATTAGTTGAGTTTGAAAACTCGTGCATGGCAACGCCTGGTGCCCTTGAAAAACTAATGATGTATTTAGCTGATTTAAAACGCCAGAATAGTGCACCGAAAAAAACAGCCTTTATCATAAAAGAGGGGCTTGAAGGTGGAAACCTGCTGAGTAATACGTACTGCAATTTATATAAAAAAACAGGTATGACTATGCAGATATTTAAATCTAAAACATCTGCGCTGAACTGGTTATCAGGCGAGACAACCACTGCAATAGCTTAGTTATTTAGCACATGTTTTTCTTCATCACGTAAAGTTAATATTTCCACTCCATGTGCGTCACAGCGAGTGGATGCCTCCATTGGGAGGAAGGTTTCTATTTCTCGTAATAACAGTCTAACCGTCAGGTTTAATTTTTAACTTAGCCATTTCTCACTTTACAAAACACTTCGTGCAGCTCTCACTAATTAAAAATACCTATAATACGGGTCAAATACTCATGCACAAATCACATATGACAAGATCCAAAAAGAAGAAGTAAGAACTTTTCACTACTTGCAAGTTGGAATAGCAAGTTTAATTAAGGCTTTTCTCTATAAGTTAAAAAAATTCATCTATCAGGTTTATTTTAATCGTTTGTCGATTTAGAGGGATTACTCTAAAGTTAACTCATCAGCAAACGATGCTGCGATTAACGAGGAAACTAATCATGTTTAAACCACTTTTAAAACGACTTGCTCTTAGCTCATTACTAACATGTTCAGCTTTTGCAATCGCTGAGCAAAGTGACTACAAACTGATGGTAATTAACGACTCAGATTCATCGCAAGCAATTATGCAAGGCCAATACGACGCGGTGTTAAATAGCACAGCGCAAGCAACTGATTTAAATAGTCAATATGAACTTGCATTCAATCGTTGCGCAGCAAGCGTGAAATCTAAAAATTTCAGCCACGCGGAATCTTTGTGTACCGAAGCTATCAAGCTTCTAAATAAAAGCGAAGTACGCGGCTATAAACGTCGAGAGCTTACATCATTCGCTTTAAGTAACCGTGGTATAGCACGCATAATGTCGAAAAACGACACAGCTGCACTATCAGATTTTTATGAAGCGGTAAAAATGTCGGGTAATGATTTAGTTAATCACAACCTCAACCGCGCTAAGAAAAACTTAGCACTTTAATCAAATTGTTGTCACAAAAAGCCTAGTTTGTGTGTTCTCTTGGCTTTTTTATATCCGGAGTCATTGCACACGCGGTGACTTAACCACATTGTTGTCGAAAGCTTAGTTTGTGTGTTCTCTAAGCTTTTTTATTCCGAGTCATTGCACACGCAGTGACTCAACCACATTGTTGTCAAAAGCTTAGCTTGTGTGTTCTCTAAGCTTTTTTATTCCGAGTCATTGCACACGCGGTGACTCAACCACATTGTTGTCGAAAGCTTAGCTTGTGTGTTCTCTAAGCTTTTTTATTCCGAGTCATTGCACACGCAGTGACTTAACCACATTGTTGTCGAAAGCTTAGCTTGTGTGTTCTCTAAGCTTTTTTATTCCGAGTCATTGCACACGCAGTGACTCAACCAAATTGTTGTCAAAAGGCCCAGCTTGTGTGTTCGCTGGGCTTTTTTATTTTTAGCCCATTTAAATTTCATTAAAAAAATTTTCATTAAAAATCATTAATATAAAAATAAGAAAATAAATTTATTCTATTTAAATTAAGCTAAGAGTATTTAAACTAGTTTATAAAATCACACTACATACTTCACATCTTCATCACGCATTAAATATAATGTAAAACAGGCTGCCCACATTGGCCATGCAGCAAAGAAAAGTAAATTATTAAACCCATCTATATATTGAGCATACGAAGAAAGTGTGGATGCGCCGTGTAATAAAAATATTAAACCGTAAGTGACTTTTTTCTTAAACCCCACCACAAAAGCAAACACTAAAATTATTTGCAAGCTTCCTAGAATATAGGCAATTGTATCTGTTGAGCCACTCAACCCATAGAAGTGCTCAAACACAATAGCACTATGACTTGGATTTACAAATTTATCTAAGCTCCACATTAACATAACGATAAACACGCCCAAACGTAATGATAAAAGCGACCATTGCAAGCGATTGTGTGTATCTGATGTAGTTGATTGAATCATTATTTTTCCTTTGAACTATTCACGCTTAAAAACAACAAGACCGAAAATAAAAAGAAACATTACAAAAATAAAATAAAAATGCTTTGAAAGTATTTTTTCTGGCTGTTGGTCTCATTCATCGTCAATAAATTATTTAATCGCAGAGAGAACATTTTGAAATACGCATTTTTAGCGCTGAGTATTTGTGCAAGCTTTGTATCACTTGCTACCGAGAATAATGAGATTGAGGTTATTCAAATATCAGGCGAGCAATTAAAAAATACCCAAATGACACCTAAAGATACGCCTATAAATGGACCTTTTGGCGATGATCTTTTTCTACAAGATATTGCACGAAGTGTAACGCCAATCACCAGTGAAATGATCGAACAACTCAATATCACCACCCTGCAAGATATTTTATCTATTACACCTAATAGCTATTCAGCTAGCGGATTTGGTAATCCGAGCTTACCAACTTTAAGGGGGCAGTTAGGTGAACTATTTCAAGATGGCGTTCGCCGACAAGCAGGTAATAACGGTTTTGGCATTCCAATATCCTTCAATGCTATTGAGCAAATAGATGTAGTAAAAGGTGCACCACCCGTTTTATTTGGTAGTAGTCAGCGAAATGGGGGCTTTGTAAACCTCAGCTCAAAAAAGGCAAATACTGAACAATCTCAAGGCAAACTGGTGCTTTCGGCTGGTCGCTGGGATCACTACTCGGCACAGCTCGATTACACAGCGCCGATAGTAGAAGGTAAAAGTGGCTTCAGAGTAAGTGCTGAACATATTGATAATGGTAGTTTTTATGATTTTTCAGGTTATAAGAGCGATAGTTTATTTGCAGCTGTGCGCTTCTTGCCTGACGCACAAAGTAGTTTAGATATAAATTTCGAGCTTTATCAAGTTGAATTTACAGATAACGCAGGTATCAATCGCCCTACTCAAGCGCTTATTGATGATGGACTTTATATTACTGGTCAAGGTATACAACCCAATGGCAGTACTATTGCAGGAGCGGGGGCTATTATTTCACCCACAGGGCAAGTCCGTATACCGCGAAACCGAGTTTTAACAGACCCCAATAATATCAATGAAGCCACGACCTATTTACTTCACAGTATCTATAAACGTGAACTAAATGATAAAACGACCCTTAAAAATACAACTTATTTTCAGCACCTGCAACGTGAAGAAGTCGCTCAAAATAGCTTTGTAGAGATCATTGATGGTGCTGACACAGCCCAAAACCGCACTGAGTTAAGCTACCAATGGAATGATAGTCAAAGCTCTATTTTTGCGTTTGATGTTCGCTTTAACAAAGTAAAAGGGTTCAGCCAATTTACCACTGAAGCAGATTTGCCCATTGATTTAACAGGCCCGATTGAAAACCGCCGTATCCCGCTCACAACAGAGCAAAAATCAAGATTAGTTGAATTAAAGCCAGGTGTATTTGTATCTCCGGGAGCCCAATACGATTTAGATAACGACGGTGTTGGAGATTTTTCACTCTCTGATACAACCGATTCAACCAGTTGGCAAACGGGGCTTGCTTTTGTGCATGACAGTCAATGGTCTGAAAAATTGCGCACAAGTTTAGGCTATCGCCTTGACTATTATGATGTAGAAGCTCGGGATCCCATTGCACCACAAGGTCAAGTTGCAGCGCGCGATAATATTTATGAAACCCTGCACGCTGGGCAGATTAGTGTTAACTATAAACTCACTTCAGAATTAACCTCTTATATTACAGGGAGCTATAACGAAGCGACCTCCAATAGCATGGCCGGTGGTAATGTTTTAGGAAGTGATAACCAAATTAGCGCACAAAATTTTGCAACCGATAACACCCTTGCTGAAATTGGTTTAAAATTTTCACCAACTGACAGCCCGTGGTATGTCGATGCGGCTTTATTTAATCAACGTCGTAGCCTCAGGAATCGTGATGGAAGTAATACGGGTATTCGTACAAAAGGCTTTGAAACGCAGGTGTTTTATGATGCTGGGCAATACTGGTTTAATGCCGGTTACAGCTATATAGATGCCCGCTACGATAATTCAGCAAGTAGCCAAGACTCAAACCAAGTCGCTGATGCATTTGATAATTCTCGTCCTGATATTATTAATGGTACAGGTATTGGCGCACCTAATTTCGCGTCTTTTCCGCCATCAACTAGGCGAGTGCAAGGTATTCCCGAACAATCATTTAGCTTTAACAGTGGTTTTTCTATCACTCCTCAATGGGATATTGGCTTAGGCGGTATATACACCAAAAGCTATCCGCTTGATTTTTTAGCAACCGTGCATATTCGCGATCAATACACTTTGAATGTGAATACACGATATGCCTTCAGTGAGCAAACGTCTTTACGTTTAGATATCACAAATGTGACTAATCAAGATAACTGGCGTCCTGTTTTTGAAGGCGGTTACTTTGGCTCAACTTTAGTTTTTCCTGAGCTTCCTATTCATGCCAAATTGACCTTTCAACATACCTTTTAAGTAGGGCTACTCATGTTAAAGAAAATAATCTTACTCGTCGGCGTCTTAATTGCCGTTACTGCATTTTTCTATTTCGATTTACATCAGTTATTAACACTGAATGGCTTAAAAGGTTCGATGGATCAATTTAGTCAGTGGCGTGAACAATCACCACTATTAGTGATAGGCGCGTTTTTTTTACTTTATGTTGTCGTTACTGCACTGTCACTGCCAGGTGCAACAATTTTAACGCTGGCAGCGGGTGCGTTATTCGGCCTCATTGAAGGTCTACTTATCGCTTCATTTGCTTCAACTGTGGGTGCAACAATCGCATTTTTGGTTTCTCGTTATTTACTGCGTGACGCAATAAAATTGCGTTTCCCAGAGCGCCTTACAGCCATAGATGCAGGTGTTAAAAAAGAAGGTAGCTTTTATTTATTTACGCTACGTCTTGTACCTATTTTCCCTTTCTTTCTCATTAACCTTTTAATGGGTGTAACGGCGATTAAAGCCTGGACTTTCTTTTGGGTAAGTCAGCTAGGTATGTTGGCAGGCACGTTTGTCTTTGTAAACGCGGGTACACAACTAGCGCAGATAGAAAGCTTATCTGGAATCTTATCGTTTAACTTAATTTTGTCTTTTACTCTATTAGGTGTTTTTCCTTTTATAGCCAGAGCGTTATTAAATACCATCAAAAAGCGCAGAATCTATAAGAACTTTTCAAAACCAAAGCAATTTGATCGCAACATGATTGTCATAGGTGCCGGTGCCGGCGGATTAGTAACCAGTTATATAGCAGCTGCCGTAAAAGCAAAAGTGACATTAATTGAAGCAGGTGAAATGGGTGGTGACTGCTTAAACTACGGATGTGTGCCCAGTAAAGCGATTATAAAAAGTGCTAAAATTGTTGAACAATTTCAACAAGCTGACAAGTATGGCTTAGAAAAAAGCAGTGCAACCTTTTCATTCAAAAAGGTGATGGCTCGAGTACACCAAGTTATTGCCGATATTGCCCCTCACGACAGTGTTGAAAGATACACTAAACTGGGCGTTGAAGTTATTAAAGGTTATGGCAAATTAATCGATCCATGGACGGTTGAAATTGCTTTAAGTACAGGTGGTAAACAAACTCTTAGTGCACGAACAATTGTGATTGCTACGGGTGCTCGTCCGTTTGTTCCACCTTTACCAGGCTTGGAAGAGGCAGGTTATGTCACCAGTGATACGCTTTGGAGTAAATTTGCTCAGTTAGATGAGCCGCCCAAAAAGCTCGTTGTGTTAGGCGGTGGGCCAATTGGTTCAGAGCTTGCGCAAAGCTTCGCTCGACTTGGTTCGCAGGTCACACAAGTAGAAATGGCTGAGCGGATCATGATAAAAGAAGATTTAGAAGTCTCTGAATTTGCTACTCAAGCACTGAAAAGCAGTGGCGTTAATGTATTGACCAACCACCAAGCACTTCGATGCGAAGTTCGTAACAACAAAAAATACTTGGTTGTTCAGCACCAAGAGAAAGAGTTCGACATTGAGTACGATGAGTTACTATGCGCTGTGGGTCGAAGTGCTCGCTTAACAGGTTACGGCCTTGAAGAGTTAGGCATTGAAACCAACCGCACTATTCAAACCAATGACTATCTCGAAACCCTTTACCCTAATATTTTTGCCGCGGGTGATATTGTTGGTCCATACCAGTTTACCCATGTTGCTGCGCATCAAGGTTGGTATGCCGCGGTTAATGGTTTATTTGGCCACTTTAAAAAGTTCAAAGTCGATTATCGTGTTATCCCTTGGACGACATTTATCGACCCTGAAGTCGCCCGTGTTGGGCTCAATGAACAAGATGCAATATCACAAAATCTAGACTACGAAGTAACTCGTTTTGAGTTTGCAGAACTAGACCGTGCCATCACAGAAAGCGCAACGAATGGCTTCATCAAAGTAATTACACCTAAAGGTAAAGATAAAATTCTAGGCGTCACTATTGTTTCTGAGCATGCGGGTGACTTAATTGCTGAATTTGTCCTCGCAATGAAACATGGTCTAGGCCTGAATAAGATACTTGGCACTATTCACAGCTACCCAACATGGGCCGAAGGAAATAAATATATTGCAGGCGAGTGGAAGCGTGCCCACGCCCCCGAAAAAGTACTCAACTTACTTGAAAAGTATCACACTTGGCGAAGAGGTTAATATGCTGAAATTTATACGCTTTATTGGTTTTTTAATTTTACTTACTATTATTAGCAATGCCACGGCAAAGGATAACCCAGCCCAAGAAGAAGCATCGTTACACTCTGTTTGGCAGGCATTACTTATCAAGCATGTCGTTGCAATTAATAACGCTACGAATACGCAAGTTGATTATGCGGGATTTAAGGCCGACCAAACTCAATTGCGCAGCTACTTAAGTGCACTTTCTCAAGTAAGCCAAGCAGAATTTAACGCATGGCCAAAGTCCAAACAGTTGGCCTTTTTAATCAATGCTTATAATGCGTGGACCATTGAGCTTATTTTAACTCGGTATCCAAAAATTGATTCCATAAAAGAGCTTGGCAGTTTCTTTAGCTCTCCTTGGAGTAAAGAGTTTATCCCTTTATTAGGTGAAACACGCAGCTTAGATAACATAGAGCATACTTTAATCAGAGGGAGTGATACTTATAAAGAACCACGCATACACTTTGCTGTAAATTGTGCCAGCATCGGCTGCCCAGCTCTGCGCGGTGAAGCCTATAACGCCACTCACCTTGATGCACAGCTAGAAGAGCAAACAACACGCTTTTTAGCAGACACAACGCGCAACTATATAAATGAAGATAAACTTCACTTATCGTCTATTTTTAAGTGGTACAAAGAAGACTTTGAGCAAAGCTTTAGAGGAGCCCACTCGCTGAGTGAATTTATATTGCTTTACTCAGACGCATTAAATTTAACAAATAATCAGATAGCTAAAATAAAAGCAAACAAGGTGGCTATTAAGTTTTTAGATTACGATTGGGCACTTAATGATACTCAGTGATCAACCTACATTAATTCGTTTTTTATTGTTTTTAGCAAGCATGGCTTATTCGGTTTTAGGCCATGCTCAAAGCTGGCAAACAACAGTAAATGAAGGGGTAAATAAACCTGTTTACTTTCATGCTTGGGGTGGTGATGCACAGATTAATAGCTACATTCAGTGGCTTGGTAAGCAGGTTAAACAGCAGTACAACATTGACTTAGTTCACATTAAACTTGCAGACACCAGTGAAGCGGTAAGCCGAGTGCTTGCAGAAAAGTCAGCCGGTAACCACACTCAAGGTAAAGTAGATCTTATATGGATTAATGGTGCTAATTTTGCCGCTATGAGTAAACACGGGTTATTAAAAACAGATTGGGCAACTAAACTTCCCAATTTCTACCTAACAAATCCGGCAAAAAACCCTGCTGTCACTCACGATTTTGGATTACCTACGCAAGGTATGGAATCACCTTGGGGGCAAGCCTCACTCACGTTTTATTATGATAGTAAAACCGTTATTCATCCCCCTAAAAACTTAAAACAGCTTTTAAACTGGAGTACAAAAAATAAAGGTCGCTTTACGTATTCAAAACCACCCGACTTTATCGGGGTGAGTTTTTTAAAATATGCGCTTATAAACTTAACACCGACAGAGCAACGCAGCTTACTTTATCAACCTGCCACTGAGAAAAGTGCAGCACAGTTATTGCCCGCTTTATGGCAATACTTAGACGAATTACACCCAACTTTATGGCGAAAAGGTACTTTTTTTGTACAAAACAGCGCAGCATTAAAGCGCTTGGTAAGCGATATGGAGCTTAGCTTATCACTCACATTTTCAGCCGCAGAAATACCAGCCGCTGTTGAACGATATGATTTACCCCTAGCGACTAGAAGTTACGCAATGCATGACGGCAGCTTAAGTAATACACACTTTGTTGCTATTGCGTATAACGCAAGCCACAGCGAAAGCGCAAAATTAGTCGCCAATTTTATGTTAAGTGTTCAAGCACAAGCCCAAAAGCAACAACCCGCTAACTGGGGAGACAACACGGTGCTTGATTTATCTTTACTCTCGAAAGAGCAAGCTGCACTTTTCAGTCAACAAGCCCCTCACCCAAGTAGCTTAACTACAAACAATCAAAGTCCGGCATTAGCTGAGCCACATCCAAGTTGGAGCACATTAATAAACCAACAATGGCAATTACGCTATGGCACCTACAACCGCGGTACAGTAAGTAATGATTAAAACTCATGACACATTCACGCGCTTAATTAAGCTTAGCCCAACACTCTTGGTCGCCTTATTAGTTATACCTGTTATAGGGGGACTAATCGGTGTGCTATTACCTGCTTTTGGTTACCTTCCAGCTTTGGGCATGAAAGAATTCTCTTTACAGGGTTTTAATGCCTTGATACAAACTGATGGTTTTAGCCATATGTTATTTCTCAGTGCCAGCAGCGCACTGATTAGTACATTATTGGCACTTACAATGACCATATTGATTCTCGCTTGTTTTTTTAACAGCCCATGGCTGAAACGAATTCAACGCTTATTAGGCCCTATTTTAGTTATACCTCATGCCGCAGCAGCTATTGCGATTAGCTTTTTAATTACCCCTTCGGGTTTTATTTCACGGCTATTCTCTCCTTGGTTAACTGGTTGGGAATTACCGCCAGACTGGCTACTCCCTCATGATATATGGGGGGTAAGCATGATTTTGGGGCTTACGCTAAAAGAGCTCCCCTTTTTATTGTTGATGGCCTTAGCTGCATTTGCTCAAGCTGATTTAGGTGCAAAGTTGCGCGCTCAACACAAAGTTGCCATGAGCTTTGGCTACTGCCCTATGACTGCATTTTTTAAAGTGGTACTGCCTAATTTATACACTTATATTCGCCTTCCTGTTTTGGCTGTGTTGGCCTATGCCAGTGCCAGTGTTGAGATCCCATTAATTTTAGGTCCTAATGCACCGCCAACTCTCTCTGTGGCTATCATTAACTGGTTTAACGACGTTGATTTAACGTTACGTATTAAAGCCTCGGCTGGCGCAATTGCCCAACTTATGCTCACCGCCACTTTATTAATAATTTGGTGGCTGTTAGAAATAATAGTGAAGCGCGTGTTTTATTTTTATGTGACTAACAGAAAGCGTGATTATGCTGGTAATGCGATTATGCACTTCACTCGCATAGTAACGGTTATTTTAGTGGCTAGTATTTTATTATCTTTACTTGGCTTAGTGCTTTGGTCATTTGCTGGTTTTTGGCGCTTCCCTGCGTTTTTGCCTGATCAACTTGTATTAATCCACTGGCAAAATGCGCTAACTAATATACAGCCTGCACTGTTAAATTCGTTATACATTGGCTTTGCTGCCAGTGCGATTGCGATCATTCTTGTGCTCGTAACATTAGAAGCTGAGCAACAACGTGCCTACGCACTATCTCACCTCAGCAGCTTTATTATTTATCTCCCTTTACTTGTTCCTAGCGTTGCATTTTTATTTGGTTTAGTTTGGTTGCAGGAGCAAATAAACTGTCATCATGCCTATATAAACGTTATCTTTAGCCATCTACTATTTGTACTTCCTTATGTTTTTTTGTCACTGGCAAGTAGCTACAGATGCTTTGACTCCCGCTTTTCAATTTTGGCAGCAAGTCTGGGAAAACCTCCGGCTAAGGTATTTTGGCAAGTAAAATTACCCATGCTAGTTACCCCTATATGCATCGCCTTTGCATTAGGCTTAGCAATTAGTTTTAGTCAATATTTACCTACGTTACTCAATGGCGCTGGGCAAATAAATACAATTACTACAGAAGCTGTGGTGCTTGCCAGTGGCGCAAGTCGGCGTACCAGCTCAGTGTACGCACTCATACAAATGCTGCTTCCAGCTCTAGCATTTGTTCTTGCTTGGCTTACTCCTAAGCTGGTCTATAAATATCAAAACAAGGCTTAATATGTATTCCTCATTAGATATTAAAGAACTCACAATTTGGCGTAATAAAACAGCACTTCTTTCACTTAATGAATCTATTCAAGGTGGTGAGATCCTAAGCATTATGGGACCATCAGGGAGTGGAAAGTCCACCTTGCTTAATTGGCTAACAGGTATGTTGCCACCAACGTTTAGTGCCCACGGTAATCTCTACTTAAACCAACAAAATATTACCCATACTCCCTGTCATTTGCGTCACATAGGCTTACTCTATCAAGACCCATTACTCTTTCCACATCTGTCTGTTGAGGGCAATATTGCATTTGCTATGCCTAAGTTAAGCAAAAAGAAAGACCTTGAAAACGTGAGTCTTGCCTTAGAAAAAGTTGGCTTAGGTGGTTTAGAAAAACGCTCTCCAGCAAGCTTATCTGGCGGACAACAAGCTCGTGTGGCACTACTGCGTGTTTTATTAAGTAAACCAAAAGCCATCCTTCTTGATGAACCCTTCAGTAAACTAGATAGTGAGCTTCGCCAAGAAGTTCGTGACATTGTTTTTAAACAAATCAGAGAACATCAATTACCCGCTATTATAGTCACGCATGATCACAGTGATGCCATAGCAGCCAGAGGGAATATTATTAACTTAGCAACCTTGGAAAAACGCTATGCTTGATAGATACATTACACCAGTCATAAAACCGCTACTAATGCCGATTGTTACGCAATTGGATAAACGAGGCGTAACGGCTGATCAACTCACTTTAACTGGATTCATTCTAGGCCTACTCGCCGTTCCTTTTATTGCCTTTAAATTATGGAATTTGGCGCTCGCTGCTATCATTTTAAACCGTATATTTGATGGTTTGGATGGCGCACTGGCCCGATATAGCAATACCAGCTCAAGTTCTGGTGGTTTTTTAGATATTACTCTCGACTTTTTATTTTACGCCGCGATCCCTTTCGGTTTTATCTTGGCTGACCCACAACAAAATGCGATTGCTGGCGCAATTTTACTAGTGAGTTTTACTGGCACAGGATCAAGCTTTCTTGCCTTTGCAGTTGCTGCTGAGAAGTTTCAGCTAGAAAAGCCTCAATTCAAAAACAAAAGCTTCTATTATCTTAATGGATTAACCGAAGGGAGTGAAACCATCGCTTTGTTTATAGCGCTGTGCTTATGGCCTAGCTACTTTCCTGTATTAGCTAGCCTATTTGCTGTAGCCTGCACCATCACTATTATTACACGCATCTATGGTGGTTACTCAACCCTAAAGCACCAAGAGCTAAACAATGACAAATGAACTATATTGGCGAGTTGGCTGCTTTCTCAGCATATTAATCATTATGATGTTACTTGAATGGAAAAAACCTGCAAGATTATCGCCTATTGCAGCAAGGTACCGCTGGTTTGGTAATTTTTCATTAGTCATTGTATCTTCTATCATTGCACGTTTAGTGGTGCCGGTAAGTCTTACCGCCCTTGCTGATTTTAATCACCAGCAAGCACTAGGATTATTTAACTATTTAGAGCTGTCGCTGTGGTTAAGCATCCCACTAAGTTTATTAATGTTAGATATGCTGATTTACTGGCAGCATCGTTTATTCCATCGAGTCCCATTACTCTGGCGGCTCCATAAAGTTCACCATGCTGATTGCCACGTTGATACCAGTACGGGGTTGCGCTTTCATCCAATAGAAATTGCCCTGAGTATTCTTGTTAAACTCATCGCCATAACAGTGCTTGGTGTACCAGCGGTAGCCGTACTCATCTTTGAAGTTGCACTCAATGGTTTTGCGCTATTTAATCATGCAAATATCTGTTTATCTGAAAAGCGAGAAAAAGCCCTACGCCTATTTATTATTACCCAGAAACTGCACCGCATTCACCATAGTACAAACATCGATGAAACCAACAGTAATTACGGATTTAGCCTAGTTTGGTGGGATAAGCTATTTTCAAGCTATCGCAGCGTGGCAATAAAGGGCGATGACTTGCAAGACATTGGTTTGAGCCAATATAAAGCGACAAAGCAAAATACATATTTAACAACACTATTAAGCATGCCATTCAAATAACTTATTTAGAAAAAACGCCACATATAGGTGGCGTTTGGTTAGCTTCGACAACAATAAGAAAGGGAATTTAAAAGAAGCCTAACGGGTTTTCGCTGTAACTAACTAATAGGTTTTTCGTTTGTTGGTAATGATCAAGGGCGAGCTTATGAGTTTCACGGCCAATGCCTGATTTTTTATAACCACCAAATGCAGCATGCGCAGGATACATGTGATAACAGTTGGTCCACACTCGGCCCGCTTCAATCTTACGACCAAAGTGATAAGCACGATTCATGTTTCGACTCCACACACCAGCACCTAAACCAAACTCTGAGCTATTAGCCAGTGCTAGCGCTTCGTCTTCATCTTTAAAAGTCGACATTGAAATAACGGGACCAAAAATCTCTTCTTGGAACACGCGCATATCGTTAGTGCCTTTTAACAACGTTGGTTGAATATAGTAACCGCCGTTAAACTCATCCGACAATTGCTCGACTTCACCACCAGCGAGCACTTCAGCCCCTTCTTTTTTACCAATCTCAATGTAGCTTAGAATCTTATCAAACTGAGCTTGTGATGCTTGCGCACCTACCATGGTTTCAGTATCAAGTGGGTTACCACGTTTAATTTGTAAGGTGCGAGCAAGTACACGTTCAATAAATTGCTCGTAAATATCTTCTTGAATAAATAAACGCGATGGACACGTACAGACTTCGCCTTGGTTAAAGTACGCAAGTACAGCCCCTTCAATGGCCTTACTCAAAAACTCATCGTCTTTTTCCATTACATCGTTAAAGAAGATATTTGGCGATTTACCACCTAGCTCGACCGTTGATGGAATAATATTGTCAGCGGCGCATTTTAAGATATGTGACCCCACCGGCGTTGAACCTGTAAAAGCAATTTTTGCAATACGTGGACTTGTTGCCAGCGCTTCACCCGCTTCTTTACCATAGCCGTTTACAACATTTAAAACACCCGCTGGTAATAAATCACCAATCACTTCAAGTAACACTAAAATTGATGCAGGAGTTTGCTCAGCTGGCTTTAAAATCACACAGTTACCTGCAGCAAGGGCAGGTGCAAGCTTCCACGCAGCCATTAACAATGGGAAGTTCCAAGGAATAATTTGCCCTACTACACCCAGTGGCTCATGAAAATGATAGGCAACGGTGGTTTCGTCTATCTCGCCAATTGAGCCTTCTTGAGCCCGCACACAGCCTGCAAAATAGCGAAAATGATCAGCCGCTAAAGGCACGTCTGCCGCAAGTGTTTCACGAATTGCTTTACCATTATCCCAGGTTTCTGCAACCGCCAGCATTTCTAAATTCAGTTCAATGCGGTCAGCTATTTTTAACAAGATATTGCTGCGCTCCGTGACCGATGTTGTTCCCCATGCGGCTTTTGCATCATGGGCTTTATCAAGTGCCAGTTCGATATCTTCTTTTGATGAGCGAGGTATTTTACAAAACACTTTACCATTCACTGGGCTAATGTTTTCAAAATACTCCCCCTTTACTGGAGCGACCCATTGGCCACCAATATAATTTTCGTACTGGGCCTTAAAATTGACTTTAGCGCCTTCGCTACCTGGATTTGCATAGATCATAATGTGTTCTCTCTTCAAATTGTTGTATTTTATTTAAGCGGTGAGTTATTGTTTATTTAACCGCTAACGATTTACGTTAGCCCAGTTACACAAAATGCACTTGATTCTCAGTCCAGACTTTTTGACTATCTGTCCATAAATAAGGAAAAGTGAGGCAACAATGAACACATCAATCACCAATAGTCGCTCAAATAAAAAACGCCAACGTATTGATGTGCTTATTGAAAATAAAGTAAGTTTTGCTGGGGAGCACGCTGAATTAAGCATTTACGACACCTATTTAGACGCGCAAAAAGTGGCGCTACATTCCACTGAATTACTGTTCTGTGGCATGATCAGCGGTAAAAAAATCATGCATGTTGCCGACAGTGACTATCATAAAGAGTTTTTACCTAATCAGTCATTTGTACTTGCCCCAGAGCAAGGGGTGCTAATCGATTTTCCTAATGCGTCTCTTAATCAACCAACAACCTGTTTAGCGATTGAAATCAGTACCGATAAAATCAGCCAAGTAGTTGATGCTCTTAATTTTAATCAACAAATTACCCAGGATGACTTTTTCCAATATCAAGCGAAGTTAGTGCATACCCAGCATAACTTACAAACTCAACAACTGCTTGAACGGATGATCACTCTGTTTAGCGAAAATGAACAACACCGAGATTACTTAATTGATTTATCACTCAATGAGCTAATAACCCGCTTGCTACAGCAACAAAGCCGAGATTTGATGATCGCAAGCTGCAAGCAAGGTAAACTTGCAACCCCACTGAGCCAAGTAATTAGCTACCTAGAACAACATCTTGCTGAGAATATCGATATCGACGTGTTATGTAAGATTGCCTGTATGAGCCGTAGTAAGTTTTATCAGCAATTTAAGCTGGCATTTGGTGTTACACCTGCTCTTTGGCAACAACAACTACGCTTACAAAAAGCCTATAAACTGCTCGAAAAAGGTGAGGCGATTAGCCAAGTTTGCTATCAATTAGGGTTTAATAACCCGAGTCATTTTAGCCGAGTGTTTAAACAAGCCTTTGGCGCAACACCTAAGAGTATCGCTAATCATTAAGCTCTGGATTGCGATGAGAATAAACGCGATAGGTTAAGGCGAGTAAAATACAAATAGCACTTGGTACATAAAGCGCCGCAAAGCTCAATTTTGCAAATAACCATGCCCCCGCTAAGCCACCAAAAATAAACCCAATAATAATTAGGCCGAACAGTTTAGCCTTACGTTTATCAAGCGCCTCACCACGTAAAACCCGACCAAACATGATACCTAAATCAGTAAAGATACCTGTCACATGGGTGGTACGAACAATTGCGCCACTGTAAGTTGTTGCCAAGGCATTTTGTAACCCACATGCCGCAGAGGCTAAAAAGTGTCCGTAGCCCGAGCCATTAAACAGTAACCAAAGTGCACCCAATAAAAGCCCTGCCTCAATCAATAATGCCGTGTCGTAATGACGACCTAGTTTAAGTGCTGAGCTATGCAGTAAAAACCCAGCAGTACCAGATCCGACTAAAAATGACAGTAATACACCAAATAAATGCAAAGCATCAAGGCTATTACCTTGCATAAGATCTGCGCCAAGCAAGGTGGCAGTCCCCGATAAATGCGATACAGCTTGATGCTCAAAACTAAGTAAACCAACTGCATTTACGCACCCAGCCACCAGCGCCAAAATAAATGCGCCAATCTCAACCCATTTTGGTAACTTAGAAATCACTCGCTATTCGCCTTTTTCTCATACTCGAACTCATTCTTTTATGGTACGCCTAATTTAATGACTAAAAACACTTTTTTTCGACTCTTTATATGGTAATTTACCATTAAGTGAATCGATTAAGAACCGACAATGACAAAGCCAAAAAGCTGGACGCTGAAAAGTATTGCCCAAGAGTTAGGCGTTTCAAACGCCACCGTATCAAATGCGTTTAATCGTCCTGATCAATTATCGAAAGCACGCCGCGAAGAGATTTTAGCTGCCTGTAAAAAGCTCGGCTATTTTGGTCCTAACAAGGCGGCGCAATCATTACGCCGAGGCACCTTTAATATTGTTGCTTTAGTATTGCCAGACAGCGTTGAATATATGGTGTCAGATCCAGTTGCTAGCAGTTTTATGCGGGGTGTATCGGCGGTACTCGAAAAAAATGGCATTAATCTTTTATTATTTTCAGGTAACAATGATAACCTCAATAGCGTGGTTGATTTTGTTGATGGCTTTATTTGTTATGGTCGCCCGCGTAATAAACAACTTGTTGAGCAGTTAAAACAGGTTGCCAAGCATGTGGTGACGGTTGATTTTAATATTGGTCGCGATGCCTCAGTAAACGTAAACAACCAACAAGCCAGTTTCGATATTGCCAAACATGCACTACAAAAAAATGATGATCGGGTTGCCATTTTAGGCCTGCGTTTACTCGATAACGACGTATTATGCCGAGTATACGAACATCATGAGTTTGAAGTAGGTCAGTCGATTGCTCATCAACGACTGCGCGGTTATCACCAAGCAATCAGCGATGCTGGTGTTACCCTTGGCGATGATAGAACATGGAATATTCCAGAAAGCAGCGAACGCTTTGCTAGCATTGCCGCTAAAGAGGCGCTTAGCAGCACACCAAGGCCAAACGTGTTGTTGTGCATGAGTGATTTAATCGCCCTTGCCGCCATGCGCGAAGCATTAAAAATGGGCTTATCGATTCCTGAAGATGTCAGGATTGTTGGCTTTGATGGCATCGATGAAGGCCAACGATTTGTGCCAAAACTCACCACTGTCCATCAAAATAGCGAAGAAAAAGGCCGCATTGCTGCGACCTTGTTTCTATCGAAAGAGCAGCAAACAGCCGAAATCGACTATCAACTGCAATTGGGTCAAAGTAGTTAAGCTAAAAAGTCAGCCAAATCAACAATGCGTTGTTCGCCTTCACGGTGATCAACTATAATCACTTCACGGCTAGCAAAGTCAACTTTCAACTCGATTGAGCTGGTATCATCATGCCAGCTTAAACGGCACACACTGCCTTCACCTTTAGCAATAAACTCACCGTTAAATGCTGGGTGCTCATTACGTAATTGAATCAGCTTGATTAAACCTTTCACCACAGGTTTAGCAAGCGCAGCATCAATGTCTTGTGCATTTAAGTAAGGGCGATTGATATCACGACCTACATTGGTACGAGCCAGTAATTCCATATCGTTTTCACAAGCGAACAGGCCACCATAATAAACTTGCGGAATACCTGGCGCGAAGAACTGAATTGCACGCGCTAATAAGTAATCAAAGTCATCCGCACCCAAGGCATTGTAGTAAGTGCAGTTTACTTGATATAAATCGACATTACTTGCTGCTGCACCGGTTGCTAGGCGGCTTTGCCCTTCACTCTTTTCATGAATGGTTTCAACCAAGTTATCAATTTCTGCTGCATTTAATAAACCCGGTTTATCACCCATTGGGCCTGCGTCAATGATGCCAATGCCATCATGGGTATCGAGTACCGTTAAACAGTTACGCGGCGAAATGGTTAGCCAGTTCAATAAGGCTTGCGCATCATTGCTAAACAAACTGTGTAAAATAAGGGGTGGTAAAGCAAAGTCATAAACCATATTTACACGCTTTGCGACTTCAACCTGAGTTTGGAAATGGCTATGGATCTCGGCAATGGTTTCCATACCTGCTTCATTTGCTTGCGCCGAAAGCTTATTTAAATACTCAAAGGTTTCATCCAACATAAAGCAGTTTGTGCCAGCTTCTTTGATCGCATAGCCTGCCGCATCTAAACGAATAATGTTGACATTATTATCAGCAAATTTGCCAAGCACCATATTTAAATACTCGATACCCGCCGTTGATTTAACATTAATATCAATTTGATTATCGGTAAATGTGGTCCAAAAATCATAGGTTTGCCCATCACCACAGGCAATAGGTGTAAAACAACTCCCCGGACGCGGACGATAAATCGCTTGTTGCTCAGCCTCAGACATACCATGTGGGAATACATCGTCTTTGGTTAGAAATAAATCCCAGAATTCAGACTGTTTACCTTTAGCTAGCACATCTTTAAATTGGAAAGATTGTGCTGAAACATGATTAACAATTAAGTCAGCCATTAAGTCATAGTTTGCACCAAGCACGTTAATATCGTCCCAGCTACCAAGACGCGAGTCGACTTCACTATGATCAATAGGATCAAAGCCAGCATCACTGCCATCAATCGGGTTATAAAATGGCAACAAATGTACACCTGCAAACACATTGTTAAGTGGGCCATTTAATAAATTACTTAATTCATCAATACCTTGACCAGTAATACGGTCTGCATAGGTGATTAATTGCACTTTATTGTTGATCATAATTGTTAATACCAAGTTGAAACTTAATCGATTAAGATATATCTTTAACCACGACAGCAAATTATTCAAGCAGTTTTTATCGTTTTTATACACTAATATACATAGTAAAGGCGCAGACCTTTCGGTGGGGATACAACAATGAATAGAACACACGATCCTTTGCAAACCATTAGATGGCTGACATACATGATGTTTTTTATGTTTGCGATGACCTCTGATGCGGTTGGTATGATTATTCCTGAGCTTATCGAAGAATTTAATTTAACTATGACCCAAGCCAGTGCTTTCCATTATGCGCCTATGGCACTTATTGCCTTTAGCGGCTTATTTTTAGGTTTTTTGGCCGACAGTTTTGGGCGCAAGCAAACCATCATACTAGGACTCGGCATCTTCACTATTTGCTGTTTTCTGTTTGCCGTTAGCAGCAGTTTTAGCATATTTGTAGTGCTGCTTAGCTGTATTGGTCTTGCAATTGGCCTATTTAAAACCGGTGCTTTGGCGCTGTTAGGTGATATTTCTACAAACAATTTAGAGCATACAAAAACCATGAATTTGGTCGAAGGCTTCTTTGGTGTTGGCGCTATTGTAGGCCCTGCCCTTGTCAGCTTTTTGATCACCCAACAAGTAAGCTGGACATACCTTTATGTTATCGCTGGGGTTTTATGCTTAGTTCTAACCTTAATTGCTTGGCGTGCAGATTACCCTAAACCTAAAAAGCTTGAAGAACACGCAAAACCTGCCTCTCTTGCAACCACCATGAGCATGATGAAAAATCCTTATGCACTTGGCTTTTCGTTAGCGATTGCTCTTTATGTTGCAACCGAAGTGGCAATATACGTATGGATGCCTACTCTGCTTGGCGACTACATTGGCCCGTGGCAATTGCTGGCAACCTATGCACTGACTTTATTTTTCATTTTACGCGCTGCGGGGCGTTTCTTAGCGGTGTGGCTGTTAAATCACTTAAGCTGGCAAGCGGCGATGCTGTATTTAAGCTTAGGGATCGCACTGTGTTATTTAGGTTTAATTTTTGGTGGCGTTGATTGGGCTGTATTCTTATTACCCTTATCAGGGCTGTTCATGTCAATGATCTACCCAACTTTAAACTCAAAAGGTATTTCTTGTTTTGCGGTGCAACAGCACGGTGCTGTTGCTGGGGTTATTTTGTTTTTTACCGCCCTTTCGGCTGCTGCAGGCCCATTATTAATGGGTGTGATCAGTGATTATTTTGGCCACATTCGGTACGGCTTTTATCTCGCTACAGGCTTCGCATGTTTATTGTTTTTAGCCATGCTATATAACTACTTACGTAACCCTGCTGAGCAAGCGTTAGCGCAACACAGTGCACTAAGTCACTAAATAAAAATCGTTAAAAATCAATTATCGAACATAAATTGTGCAAGTTTCCTGCTAAAAAGACTTGCACTGTGTAAAATTATTGTTATCTTTACTTAATCGATTAAGACAACAAACCATCTGGGATTGAGACGAGGCACATTATGACAACACACAAACATGCCCTTTACACATTAAGCGCGCTTGCATTAGCAATAAGCCAAAACTTACACGCCGAAGAGCAAGCACAACCAGAGGCCAAAAAAAGTGGCCTTGAAACAATCGTTGTAACAGGTGTACCACGCCGCACAACTATCATGGCATCAAGCTCATCGGTTAGCAGTGTGACATTAGCTGAAATTGAAGTATCAACACCTCGTTCTACTGCAGAAGCCTTCAGAACAATCCCTGGTGTGCGCTCAGAATCGACGGGCGGTGAAGGTAACGCGAATATCGCGGTACGTGGCTTACCGGTTGCATCGGGCGGTGCTAAATTCTTGCAACTGCAAGAAGATGGCTTACCTGTTATGCAGTTTGGCGATATTGCCTTTGGTAACGCAGATATTTTCATGCGCTTAGATTCAACAGTACAAAGTGTTGAATCAATCCGTGGTGGCTCAGCCTCAACAGCAGCAAGTGATGCTCCTGGGGGTATCATCAACTTTATTTCAAAAACGGGTGAGAACGAATCAGGTAGTGTATCAACAACGGTTGGCCTTGATTATGACTCAATTCGTACAGACTTTGAGTATGGTACGTATTTAAACGACAGTGTGCGCTATCACATTGGTGGCTTTGTTCGCCAAGGTGAAGGCCCCCGTGAAACTGGTTATACATCTAATAAAGGCGGCCAAATTAAGGCAAACCTAACCAAAGAGTTTGATGCCGGTTATGTGCGTGTTTACTTTAAACACCTTGATGATAAAAGCGTAGGTTATCTACCTATGCCTATGTATTCAAATGGTGACTCAATCCCAGGTTTTGATGCGCAATCAGATACACCGCATTCAGCGCTTTTCACACAAACTCTGCGTTTAAATGGTGATAACCAAATCAGCACGGGCGATATGACTGACGGTATGAACCCAGTTGTTACCTCAGTGGGTTTTGAGGCGGCATTTGATTTAGAAAACGACTGGCGTATCGAAAACCGCTTTAGAACATCATCAGTAAGCGGTAACTTTATTTCTCTTATTCCTGCAGAAGTTGCATCTGCAAGCTCTATCGCTTCTAGTATTGCTGGTGATGGTGCATCACTTGTATATGCCAATGGAGGCGAAGCCTATGGCGATGACGATTTAGCAATGCGTATTCACACATTCGATGTAACGCTAAACGACATGGGTTCAATAGTTAATGACCTTAAGCTAACTAAGTCGTTCTCTGATGACACTAGTGTTACATTTGGTTACTTTGCATCAAGCCAATCAATTGATATGTCGTGGCTTTGGAACTCATATGTTATGGAGCTTAAAGGCGACAACGCTGCATTGCTTGACGTTTACGCTGCAAATGGCGACAGCTACTCAGATAATGGCTTGTATGCTTATGGCACACCTTACTGGGGTAACTGCTGTCAACGTAACTACGATACAGAATACGAAACACGCGCACCTTACATTAACTTAGCCACTAAGTTTGGTGATTTAAGCATTGATGCAAGTGCTCGTTATGATTCAGGCGAAGCACGCGGTAACTACGCAGGTGCCGTAACATCAACAATTGATATGAATGGCGACGGTACCATCTCAATTCCTGAGCAAAGTGTTGTTGGTATTGATAACGCGAACCCAAGCATTGTTAACTACGACTGGCACTACACCTCATACTCAATTGGTGCGAACTACCAAATTGATCCAAGCTTTGCGACATTTACCCGCTTAAGTAAAGGCGGCCGTGCAAATGCAGACCGCTTACTATTCGGTAAAGTAGAAGCAGATGGTTCGGTTGCCGAAGCGGATGCAATTGATGAAGTAAACCAATACGAAATCGGTGTGAAAAAACGTTTTGATTCATTATCAGTTTTTGCAACAGCATTCTACGCAGAAACTGAAGAGCAAAACTTTGAAGCAACATCACAAAAATTCTTTGACCGCGAGTATGAAGCTAAAGGTATTGAGGTTGAATCAACCTACTATATTGGTGATTGGGATTTCCGTGGTAACTTTACTTGGACAGACGCAGAAATTGCTAAAGATGCGTTATCGCCAGAGTTAGTCGGTAATACACCACGTCGTCAAGCTGACCTTATTTACTCACTAATGGCAACTTACAACTTTGACAAAGGTGCTGCTGGTCTAAGCTTTATTGGTACAACGGATGCTTACGCACAAGACAGTAACGACCTTGAGTTCGATGGCTATACACAAGTGAATGGTTTTGTAAGTTACAATCTATCTGAAAACTTAAGCCTTTCGCTTAACGTGAACAACCTGTTCGACACCGTAGGTATCACAGAAGCAGAAGAAGGCTCAGTACCAGATAACGACATTATCCGTGCCCGTACTATTAACGGCCGTACAACGTCGCTTACTTTAAAATACTCTTTTTATTAATCACGCTCCTCCCTCGTTTTAGCCCAGCATTTACTGGGCTTTTTCGTTAAATAGCAGTCTGAGATAACAATGTTTGTTTTGCAGTTAATTCTTTATGTTTAACTAGCTTAAACAACAGCAAACACCCTAGTGCCAAGCTTGCAGCTAGCATAGAACCAAGGGTTGCGAATCTAAAACTATAAAACTGTGCAATAACCCCTGTAGACCCTGCCCCACACATAACACCAAGTTTAATTGCGTTGGTATAAAACGCAGAGGTGAACCCTATCCGCTCTGGGAGCTGATCTTGTAATACGGTTAAGCCAATGCCCGCAAAAATACCGTAAAACAGCCCATTTAAAACTTGCAACGCGATTAAATGCCATACTTGAGTGGCAAAAAACACCCCTAAATAAAATACAATGGCACAACAAAATGCGAAGGCAAGCATCGAGACTTTACTGTATTTTTTAGCAAGCTTTGCTCCATACAGCATGATAGGAATTTCTAACAGTGCCACTACACCCATAAACAGCCCAGGCGTATGTTCAGCAAATCCTAGTTCAGTAATGCTATAAAGCGGCAGTGCCGATGAATACATAATATTGCCCGTTGAACCAAGCATAATGGCTAAGCCTAACAACCAAAATGATAAACTTGTTGCTTCTGCTGGCTCTAAAGCGTGTTGTGTTTTTTTAGTGCTGTAGTCAGGAATAAACTTAAATGCAAAGATAAGTGCAACCAATGCACACACCGCAGCAAAATAAAACGAGCGGCTAAACTCACCTCCCGCAGCTAACAAATAACCAAGCGGCGGACCGCCCACCCAAGCAAAGGAAATAGCAGCACGTAAACGCGAATTAAAGCTGGTAATGTCGATGTTCTGTTGACGCCCTGCCCATTGTCTTGCCACGGTCATCATTTGCGGAATTGCCGCATTGCCCATAGCGAGAAATAACACGCCTGCGAGCAGGACTTGCCAAAATGCAGTGGCATTAGCAAAGATCACTAACGCACACACCATACCTGATACAGCCACCATAAATAACTTACGCGCACTGGTGCCTTTATCAGCCATGCCACCCAGCCACTGACTAATAACTAACCCAGTAATGGTGACCGCCACCATATAAACACCCAAATATACGGGCGGTGTTTGCAGCCCTTCGACAATGAATAAGCTCATCAACGGGTTAACAAATGCTCCCATTAACCCTGTTAGCATACTTAGAAGAATAAAAATTACACCATGCTGTCTCAGCAATGCTTTCATTCACAACCCCACATTAATACGACACGTAAACAGATAATTTAAAGGGCGCAAATTATACACAGTTTTAGCGAAAACTTCATTTTGTAATACAAATGAAATTAAAACCCAATTGATAGATTTTAACTATCACCTTAATAGAAACAATCAGTTTTACCAAATTAAAACGCCTTCATATAATGGCTGCAACAAAACGCCAATACCTTGGTGACTTATGAAGAGGTTTATTATGAAATTTAATCGCACACTGACTTTAAGCGCACTTGCTCTTGCTATCAGCCTTCCTGCATCCGCTGCAACACTTACCAAAGACAATGGTGCAGCCGTGGGTGATAACCAAAACTCTATAACAGCTGGCCCACGTGGCAGCGTTTTACTTGAAGACGTTCATCTAATTCAAAAACTGCAACGCTTTGCTCGCGAACGTATTCCTGAGCGTGTTGTTCATGCTCGTGGTACAGGTGCACATGGTGTGTTTGTTGCGAGTAAAAACCTTGAAGACCTAACCATTGCTGCGCCGTTTGCACAAGCAGGCAAAGAAACAGAGGTATTCGTTCGTTTTTCATCGGTTATTCACGGTAAAGGTAGCCCAGAAACTCTTCGTGACCCACGCGGTTTTGCTACTAAGTTTTATACAGATCAAGGTAACTGGGACTTAGTGGGTAATAACTTACCGGTGTTCTTTATTCGTGATGCAATTAAATTTCCAGATATGGTGCATTCATTAAAACCATCTCCAGTTGATAACATTCAAGATCCAAATCGCTTTTTTGATTTTTTCTCACATGAACCAGGTTCAACACATATGCTGACATGGGTTTACAGTGACCATGGAACACCAGCAAGTCTGCGTAAAATGGATGGCTTTGGGGTGCATTCTTATAAAATGATCAACAAAGACGGTGACGTAAAATACGTAAAATTTCACTGGCTTAGCCAGCAAGGCATTGAAAACTTAAATGCTAAGCAAGTTACTGAAGTACAAGGGAAAGATTTTCAGCATTTAACCCGTGATCTGTACCAAGAAATCAATAACGGTAATTTCCCGAAATGGGATTTATATATCAAAGTACTAGACCCATCTGAACTGGATGACTTTGATTACAACCCATTAGATGCAACAAAAATGTGGTTAGGTGTTAAAGAGACCAAAGTGGGTACCATGACACTAAACCGTATGCCGGGCAACTTCTTCCAAGCAACAGAACAAGTCGCTATGGCCCCTGCGAATATCATTCCGGGTATTGAACCATCAGAAGATCGTTTATTACAAGGTCGTGTGTTTTCATATGCCGACACCCAAATGTATCGCCTAAGTGCAAACCACCAGCAGTTGCCAATTAACCGCGCCAAAGTAGAAGTGGTTAATTACAACCAAGACGGTGCGATGAACTTTGGCCATACCACCAGCAATGTGAACTATCAGCCAAGCCATGAAAACGTGCAAGAAAATCCAATTGCTCGTAAGGCTCAAACGAAGCTGGCTGGCTATGTTCAACAAGCAGCGATTAAAAAGCAGCAAAACTTTGCTCAAGCTGGCGTGTTATATCAAAGCTTTACTAAGCAACAGCGTACTAACCTGATCAACAACTTAGCGGGTGATTTAGGGAAGGTAAAAGATAGCAAGGTAAAGCACATTATGCTCAGTCACTTTTACAAAGCAGACAGCGAATACGGTACGCGCTTAACCAAAGCCGTCGGCGGTAACCTAGCAACCGTGAAAAAACTAGCAAACTCACTTTAATTCACTCTCCCAACCTTGATGAGGAAGGCATACCCTTCCTCTTTTTTAGGAGTTAACTATGCGTATTTTTGCTTTTCTACTGCTGAGCTTTTTATTAACAAGCAACCCTGTTAATGCTGATCAGCAAACCGATTCACAAACACAGTATCAAACCTTGCTTGCCTATTATTTTGCTGCTGCGCGAACCGCAGAGAACGACATCATTGAACAATTCGTTGAGGCCGGATTACCAATCAACAGTGTTAATGAAAAAGGCTATACCGCGCTGATGATTGCCACTTACCATGGTCACAAGCAAACGGTAAACCAACTGTTAGCATTAGGCGCCAATGCGTGTCTTGAAGATAAACGCGGCAACACCGCATTGATGGCCGCAATTTTTAGAGGTGAATTTAGCATCGCTAAAACGTTAATGAAACAAGACTGTGACACAGAGCATGCGAATAAAGCAGGGCAAACCGCCGAAGCATTTGCAGCACAATTTGGTCAACAGCATGTACTCGCTTTACTTACGCAATATAAGAAAGCAAAACAATAAAAAAGCCCAGCGGAAACTGGGCTTTGAATAGTAGAACAATATTAGTCGAACGATACCGTTACAGGGTTAGAGCAAACGGTTTCAGTCACACATACCTTGTACTCATAACTTGGTAACTCAGCATTACGCTCTACATCACGATAGAAACCACGATCAGCTACTGTTTCAAGTAGTTCTCCGTTACGGTAGATGCTTACTTGATCAGCGACTGTTTGCCAGCTTAAATCAACACGCATAGTACCTAAACGCGTTTTACTTGAGCGTTTAAGCGATAACTCGATTTCAACATCAGATACGACGACTGTTTGCGTAAACGTATCTGTTTGGCCTTCGCTATCTGTTGCTGTTAGCGTCACTTCATAGCTACCCGCTTCGGCATAAGTATGTAGTGGATTTGCATCTGTCGATGATGCACCGTCACCAAAGTCCCATGCCCAAGAGACAATATCATTATTGCTATCTGTGCTTGTATTGGTGAAAGTTACATTTAAACCTGATGCTTCAAATGCAAAACCTGCTTGTGGTGGCTGCGGGCTTACTTCACCAATTGCGCTGAAAGTAAGTGACCAGCTGTTTAATGTACCTGTATCAGCAGCCAGTACGTCTTTGACATTAAGTACCCAATCACCTGTTGCAACTTCACCATTAAAGTTAGCCAGCGAATAGCTTTGTACTAAGTCATCTGCGCCACCTCCTGATTGACTGTGAAGCGTTGCAGTTGTTCCTTGCGGCGAAGTTAACGTAACGATTAAATCACCAATATAAGTATGAGTAATATCAATACTTGCATCCGTTGAGAATACTGTCAGCTCGTCAGCAACTGTTATTATTGAATCAATACCTGTGTCATCGTTATCTGGAATAGTCAAAGGTGTTTCATTTGAGTAAGTAAAATCATTTAAGCCAACAGGATTAACGAATAGTGACACAGTGCTTTGTTTTGCAAGTTCACCTGACGTTGCATCAACAATAAAACTATAACTACCCCAAGCCGTTTCTTCTTGTGTGGGAACTGTTAATGTAACTACATCACCCGGCACTGCTTCAGTTTGCGATAGCGTTGCACCTTCTAAATCAGCTTGAAGAGCTAGGCTAACAACGCCTTCCCACTCGGCAATTGAGCCAATTTCAAAGGTATAGGTTGCAGTTTCACCTGCGGTGATTTGTTGCGAACCTGGCGAAACCGAAATTCTGAAGCTTGGTGTCGGATCAGCTTGTTCAAGCGCTTGATGCACATTTAAACGATTACCCGATACCGTTTTACCTTGCAGTGCTTCATTTTGGTCACCACTATTCATTAACAGTTCTTTTAGCTCAAGCGCTGTTAAATCAGGGTTGATTGATAACACCAGTGCCGCAGCACCTGCAACATGCGGTGTGGCCATTGAAGTACCAGAATAGCTTGCATAACCATTACCAGGTACAGTTGATAAAATTGCACTACCTGGTGCACCTAAATCAACACTGGTTAAACCCCATTGTGAGAAGCTCGACATATTGTCTCTGCTATCAGTGCTGGCAACTGATAACACACTCTCGTGCTCGTAGTTTGACGGGTAATGCGGGTTTTGATCGTTATCTACCGCATCATTACCTGCCGCTGCAACAAATAGAATATCAGCTTGCTCGCTTGCAGTGATCGCATCTGCCAATGCTTGGCTAAAGCCACCACCACCCCAGCTGTTATTTAAAACACGTACATTGACGCCTTGGTTTTTAAGATCAACCATGTAATCGATACATTTTATCGCATCAGATGTAGAGCCTGTACCATCCGCACTTAAAAATTTACAGCCTACAATTGATGCTTCTTGGTTTACACCGACTACACCTGTACTGTTATTGCCTGATGCACCAATAGTACCTGATACATGCGTACCGTGGCCCTGATCATCCATAGGGTCACCAGCATCAGTAATTGCATTAATACCATGCACATCATCGATGTAACCATTACCATCGTTATCAATACCATCACCTGGAATTTCACCAGGATTTATCCACATATTGTCCGCTAAATCCTCATGGCTGTAATCGACACCTGTATCAATTACACCAACAACAACATCACGACTCCCTGTTGAAATACTCCACGCTTCAACAGCATCTATATCAGCATCTTCTATACCACCGGTTTGTCCTTCATTATGCAACCCCCATAATTGAGAGAAGTCAGGATCATTCGGCACATTTGCTATTGATACACGATAATCAGGTTCAACATATTCAATTGCAGCATGGCTTTGCAGACGCTTGATAGCTTCTTTGCTGCTCATACCAGCAATTTTAAATTTAGCTAAACGACCAGATAAAATTGCTGAGTAATTGTCATCAACACCATCTTGGTTAACATCACTAATCGTCGCTTTCACTAGGTTACGGGCATTTTCTCGCATCGCGACAGAGGTGCCAGCTTTATACATGACCAAAACTGAGTCTTCGCTTGCACCGACTACGGTCGCTTTTGCTGGAGTGCTTATTTGCGCAGCACCTAAACATGGTAATAAAGCTAGGCTGAGTACAGATAATTTAGTTTTCATATTTTCTATCCATAATTAGTTGAACTGGCCGAGAGGTAGACTCGACCAACAAAGCTCATTACTTCTGAATGAATATCACATGGCATATTTTATAAATGGCAAATCACATTCAACTAGCAAGGAAAATACCTATTGAAACAAAAAATCCACACTTTTAAATGAGAAAAACAATATAAAACCGCCAAATAAAGCACTTTTTAATGAGTTTCTCATTTAGGAACTCAATCCATATTAACTAGCACTTTTTGACCACCTTCAGCTTGTAAATTAAACAAAAAATTAACAAACCCAACTTAAGACCTTGAAAATAAATAATATTAAAAACAGCAAAAAGTGATGATTTTTTATTCCTAAAAATCAGCCTAGAGTAATTACTTGTTAATCTTGAATTCAGATTATCAACGAGTAGTAAATACGTTTCATTCACTTCTGAACGTCACAAAGAATATCACGCACTTAATCCGGCAAGGCATGCCGGTACATAGTTCTAAACCAAAAAAACATTAGAACTTTGATTAATAATAACTGAAAGGAAATAATCATGAAGTTAAAAAGATCTCTACTCACATGCGCAATTACCTTCGCTTTGGGCTCAAGCTTTACTGCATACGCTAATATTGATGATAAAGCTCAATCAAGCTCAGAGCTTGCTACACAAGTAGCTGTGCAAAGCACAATCAGCTCAGTTTCGATTGATCAAACATCGACATCTGGAATAGGTAACTCACATGTTGTTATACAGCAAGGTACTGGTCAAACTGCGGAAACAACCAGTATGGGTGATGGTAATTTACTTGAGGTTACTCAAACACAAACGAGTAACTTATCACTCGTAAGTGCAACGGGTAATTTTAATACTATAACCCACAATCAAAATGGCACACTCAATGGTGCGTTATCCGAAGTTACTGGTACAGACAATATAATTGATGTGACACAGCAAGGTGCTGGCTTCTTTGGCATTAATAATGAAGCAATTAACATCATCGAAGGTGACGCAAATACTATTGAAGTCAATCAAGGTGATGGCGGTCATTGGTTATATAACTTCAATATGCAAGGTAACGACAACACAATTAGCGCATCGCAAGTAGGTTTATTAAATGAAGCGACATTCAATGTAGTTCAAGGTGATGATAATACACTTGAGGTAGCACAAGACGGTGTATTCAATGCGTTTACTTCGGATGAAATCGTTGGAAACAGTAATGAAATTATTATTGATCAAACCGGTTCTTTCAACAGCGCTATACTCACCTCATTGCGTGGAGATGCCAATGAAGTAGAGTTTGAACAAGATGGCGATTCAAATAGTGTTGTTATTGCTGAAATCACTGGCAATGATAATGAAATTAACGCTGATCAAGAAGGCAATAGTAATAGCTTTGAGTCTGCTGTAATGATGGGTGATGGAAACGCTCTTTTAGTTAATCAAGCACAGGATAATAATACCGTCACTCTTGACGCTATTGGCAATGATAATGAACTAACAGCATTTCAAAATGGTAACGGTAACGACGCTTACCTAGGCGCCGTAGGCGACGAAAATGAATTCACCACCAACCAAATTGGTGATGCTAACAGTGCACATATCGCAAACTTTAATGGTAGTGATAATGACGTTGATATTAGCCAGGCTGGTAATGAAAACACTGTACTTGTGCAGTCGTCATACCCTGACACTTCTCTAACTTCAAATAATAACGAAATTACCGTTAACCAAGAAGGTAGCTTAAATGAAGCTGCTCTTACATTTGCAAGCGTTCTTGATAGTAACAGTAACCAAGTTTCATTTGCACAAACTGGTGAGTTGAATGCGATAGATCTCATTATGGAAGGTAGCGGCCATTCTGTTGATATCAGTCAGACTGGCTCTGAAAACTTTGTAGTAGGTGTTGATCAAGGTGCTTTTTTGGTCGGTGGCGAGAATAACTCATTTGTTGTTGTGCAAGAAGGTAACGCGAACCTTGTTGAGGGCTCAATTATTGGTTCTAACAACGCTGTGATGATCACACAAATTGGTGATGGCAATATCGCAACTGTAACTCAAGAGTAAACTGTTAGGAGGGAGCTCTGCTCCCTCATTCAATTATGAAAACACAACTTTTAATCCGTATTTATTGCATTTTTTTAGCTTTCAGTTGTTTTACAAGCCAAGCGAAAGAGCTTGAGATTGATGGTCTTGTGCTCGACAGAAGCATAAGCCGTTTTGGGCACCAATTTTATTTTGAGTTTGCGAACCTCTGGCGCGATCTCCCTTCTACGGCTGGCTTTAATATCGAAATAAAAGAAACGGTATTACCGCGAGCAGGCACACGACTCGTACTAAGAATGAATAATCAAATCGTGTATGTCACTTACTTAGGCCGTCGCCTTGAACCTTTGGATGAGCGTGTAAAACAAGCAATGTACAGCGTTATGGACGCGATGGCGCGTAGTCAGATGCAACAATCATCACCGGATATGGCAAAAAATGGATGGTAAAATGAAATATATCATTACACTAATAATAATTTTCAACTTACAAACTAGCTGGGCGACTGAACTCGTTTATACCCCAATTAATCCCAGTTTTGGCGGAAGCCCGCTCAATGGCAATATGTTATTAAGTAAAGCACAATCACAGAATAAGCATAAAGCCCCCATTATTGAGCAAAATTATGCAGATAAATTTCAAGATTCACTTGAGCGAACTTATCTAAACCGTATGGTCAGAGAAATCACCGATATGGCATTTGGTGAAGAAGTAGATGACAGCATTTTCAATGGCGACTCGTCATTTATCACCGGAGACTATGAAATACAAATTATCACCAGTACCACCGACACCATCACTGTTAGAATAACAAGCATACTAGATGGCACTGTGACAGTTATTGAAGTACCGAGGTTTGAATAATGATTAAGGTAATTTTAAGTGCGATACTATTGATACTTACAGGCTGCTCATCAATTGGCAACCTTGTTCCACCAAGCAAGGGGTTAGCCGAAACATTAGAACCAACCGAAACGTTTAGAGCCCTACAAGCACTGCCTCATCCTATGGGCAGTATTCCTGTTTCTGTTTATTCATTTAGAGATCAAACAGGTCAATACAAACCACAAGCGAATGTGAGTTCATTTTCAACCGCCGTCACGCAGGGTGCAAACTCAATTTTAGTACAAGCTTTGCACGAATCTGATTGGTTTATTCCTGTTGAACGTGAAGGCTTACAAAATATCTTAACTGAACGAAAGATAATCCGTGCTGCACAAGCAGAAAATAAGGATTTACCTGAACTCCCTCCCCTCACAACTGCCAAAATAATTCTTGAAGGAGGAATTATTAGCTACGACACCAATATTAAAACGGGTGGTATTGGTATGGAGTATTTTGGTATTGGTGCATCTGAGCTGTACAGAGAAGATGCAATCTCAATCTACTTGCGTGCTGTGGATGTTCGAACGGGTCAGGTACTACTATCGGTCGCCACCAGCAAAAAAGTACTAAGCCAAGAAATGCGTGCCGGCTTTTTCCGCTATGTGAGTTATAAACGACTTGCCGAAGCAGAAGCAGGCTATACAGACAATGAGCCTATGAGTATATGTGTTACTCAAGCGATCGAAAAAGCGCTTAGTGACTTAATCCTAAAAGGCATCAATAAAGGTATTTGGTCAGCTAAAACGGTGTAACTTAATCTAGGGCGCTGATAACAGCGCCATTGATACAACGGCTTATAAAACCCAAGCCATGTTTTACTGCCTTTGCAAAGATAAGCTCACAGCCATATAGTTTTGTGCCCAATTAGCAAGTTCAACACGATTACGCGACGCTGTTTTTTTGAATGCACTATAAAGGTGAGTTTTTACAGTGTGATCGCTAATATTCAAGCTTTCAGCTATATCACGATTACTTGCTCCTTGTGCGAGTAAATGAATAACTGATTTTTCACGCTTGGTAAGTGAATTTAGGTCTATTTCCGTGCCAGTTGTATCATTGTTTGTATTAAACTGGTTTCGTGAAATAGCCGACCACATATAGTTAAATACGACGGAGATGCTCTTTGAGCTAAAAAATAGCTCGCCATTGAGCACTTTCATTAGCCCAGAAAAAATATCTTCTGGCGATTGCTCCGCAAAAAATACGCCTTTTATACCATTGAGAAGTAAATTCTTCTCGCACACAGAATTAACTTCAGCATTAAAAATAACCACTCGATTTTTTTTTGCTAGTTGCACTAATTCTGCTGGAAGCAAGTCAAGCCAATAAGCCCCTGCGCTATCAATAAGATAAAGATCAAACTCTTCGCGCGATGACTCCAATGGGAGCCGCGAATCAATTTTAACGCGTACAAAGAACGCATCTAACATTTTGATTAAATATTGATAATTTTGGCTACGGTTTTGTGGTGATGGTTGAGCCTTTAGAAAAACAGAAGTTGATTGAATCATTTTATTTCCTCCCTGAAATACCCAATTAACAATACCCAGTTTAGATACATGATTCAACCAAAATTAACTCAGCATTTATAAATAGTTATGAACAAGGAAAGACAACCAAATTATTTACTTATGTTAAAATATAATTTTAAATTGTTATTTTTTAAGCAGTTTATAGAATCGAGATGTTACTCCATTAGTCCAACCAAACCCTTGCTGAACAATGTACTCTCCTCCACAAGCACGGTCTTTAATGTTGCATACATTGTATTTCTCAAGCAGGCACTTATCCTCAGAAAAACGCACTTCAATCATGCTTAGCCAATTTTCCATAATGCTTTCAGCTTCGCTGACAAAGCCATATTCAGTTAAACCTTTTACAGCAAACCATTGCAGCGGCGCCCAGCCATTAGGACTATCCCATTGCTGTGGTGTACTACACAATGTTGTCACTAAACCACCGGATTTTAAAAACTCACTCATCAGTTTTTTCTTCACTTGTTGAGCTTGTTGTACAGATGCAGCACCTACAAACAAAGGAACAGCCATTGCCATTGAATCAACACTGCTTTGCTGATTGAGTCGAATGTTGTAATCACGATAAACACCCGCCTCAGAATTCCAACAATAGATATTAATTGCATCTAAGCGCAATGTAGCCTGCTCAGCAATCGACTGACTCTTTTGTTCTTCACCAAGTAAACGGTAAAAACGCGCAAGGGTTTGCTCTAGATTATACAATAAACTATTCAAATCAACAGGTATGATATTGGTCGTTTCAATACTTTTCAGATCGCTATGATCGCTTAGCCAACGACTACTAAAATCCCAGCCAGACTCGCATGCCGCACGGATATGTTGAAAATAGCTTTGTTGCTGCTCAGTTGTCAGCCCTTCAGCATCATGTAAATCTTCTTTTAATGACTCTGGGCGAGGTGTTGCCGCACTATCCCAATAGCGGTTTAAAATAGCCTTATTGGGCATTTTTACAACACGCCTAATGGCAGGTGTTTCACTGCTTAGGTCGTTATAGCCTTGCATCCAAAATTGATACTCAGCTTCAAGTGCTTTTACAGCGTTTGCCAGCCAAGTTAAATCTGCTTCATGTTTATATTTCGCATCCCATAACATCGCTATCATTAACGCCAAAACAGGTGGTTGCGAGCGAGAGCTATAATAAACACGGTTACCATTTGGGATACAGCCATTACGCTTTTGTAGGTCAATAAAGTTATTAACCATGGCTTCAATGGTTGCTAGGTCGCCAGTATCTTCTAAACCTAAGGCAGTAAAATAACTATCCCAATAATAAATTTCTTGAAAACGGCCTCCCGGCACAATGTAGTCAAACTGAAGTGGCATCAGTGAGCTTGCTAAGTCAGTATCAGCATTGCGATGCAAGTGCGGCCATAAATCAAGAATGTACTGCTTAACAGATGCGGTGTCTAATTTAGCTGTCGGAATGGACTGATCTGCAAACACAAAGTTCGACATAACAAATTTACGCAGCTCATCACCTTTTAAAGGGCCTACAAGTTGATACAACTCACAGGCACTTTGCCAAGATAAGTTTGGCACTGCATCAGCAAACATTTTTGAATCAGCAAACACTTCAGCTAGCTGTACGTCTTTAAATAATTGACTATTAACGAAGTTCATGATAATCCCTTATTCTGCGCTTGAAGCCGCTTGATATTGTGATTTTAGAGTGATTTTTTTAAAGACTGAAACGGTGATTAGTAGCAAGGTTATTGGCACTAATGTGAGATAAAACGCATGCTGCCCGCTAAATTTATCAAATACAAAGCCCGTAATAATTGAGCCTGTTGTTCCTCCTAATGCTGAGAAAACCACGATTAAACCTGTCATAGCAGCATGCTTGTGCTTAGCTAGTGAACTCAGCATCACAGAGTTGAGTAATGGGTAAATCGGCGCCATAAAAAAGCCAATCAGCGGCAGCATGTATGCTGCAAAAGGCACATCAAACACACTTTTTATTTGGCTGCCATCTACATCATGAGTCAAAGGCAACACTAATAATACAAGCACACCCATGGCAACCAAACAGCCCATTAGCATACTAAACCAACTAATAAACCTAAGTACTTGCCCTGCTACCAAACGACCAAGCGCTAACGCAGCGGCAAACAAACTGGCAAGTTGAATACTGACATCAACAGGTAATTTTAAAACTTGATTATTAAAGGTAGGTAACCAAGTGCCCACACCTTGCTCTATTAGTACATACATAAATGCACTAGCAACAAAAATAAGCACCAGAGGTTGATAAGTCAGCTTTAACATATCAATAAAATCATGCAGCTGAGATTGCTGGTTGGCTTTTAATTCTGGCGATTTTATTGGTGCCGCAATCACAGAAACAAACGCCACTGCAACAATTGCTGCAAGCAAGTAATAAACATTTAACCAGTGACTACTTTGCGGTTTATCAGCGTCTATAAATAGCGCAAAAATCCAATAGCCCGACAGCACGCCAAGCATAAACACCCCTTCAATGGTGTTTAATAACGCTGAATGTTTATTAGCATTATCAGTCACTTGACCAATAACAGAGTAAACAGAGATTTTCATAACAGCAAAGCTACAACCTATTGCAGCAAAGAGCGCTTTTAAGACCCAAAAATCAGCAATACTCGGAACAACCAAGCACATCACTGCAACCAATAATAAAGCGCCGAGCATGGCCACTTTATAGCCTATACGAGGGATAAATGACGCCACTAAAAATGACACAATGGCAATACTTAGATCCTTAAATCCTTCAAGAACAGACGCCTGAGTTTTGCTTATATCTAAGCTATTGATTGCTTGTAAAATAACAGTGCCCACACTATTAAGCATAATAGCAAAGACAAAATAGCTGCATGCCAGCGCGATGGTTATTCTTATAGGATTCATTCACTTCAACCTATGATTATTTTTATTCAGTCTAGTTTAGCGCAAAATAAAATGCAAACGTTTGCATTTAAAATTACACATCCTGCTAACATTCAATAGACTTAGCGCTGGCTCGACTGCCTATTTACGAGTTCTATTTCAACAACTTGAGATTCTACCGACTGCCCTGCTAACTGGGCTAACAACTTTTCAACAAGAATAACTGAAGCGCGTTGGGTATTTTGTTTAATACTCGACAAAGAAGGATGACTGATATCCGCCATGGCAATATCATCAAAGCCAACCAGTGCAACATCGGTTGGAATACTAATATAACGCTCTTTTAGCGCTTTCATCGCACCAAAAGCCACCATATCACTACACGCCATAATGCCATCAAAACACAGCCCTTTCTCTACCAATAACTGGTTAATTCCTTTGTAAGCAGCACTACTGGTAATATCAATAGAGACCACGTGAGGTGTAGCTTTTGCTTCAGAAATAGCATCTAAATAACCGCGGTGGCGCTCTCCTATTTCAGCATGCCCAGGATCGCCTAAAAACAAAATATCTTTAGCGCCATTCGCCAATAAGTGCTCAGTTGCAAGACGACCTCCTAAATAATTATCACTCCCGACAATAGGATAGTTACTTTTACTTTTAGGATCTCCCCACACAACTAAAGGGACACCTGCATTTGCAGCAGTTTCAATATTTGCTTGGCTTTTACCTTGACCAACCACAATGATGCCATCGGCTCGGCGACTATTAATAAAATAGTTAGCCCAATCATCACTGGCCATAAATGAGTTTGATAGCAAAAGCTCAAGGCCATGCTTGTTCAAAGCAAGGTTAATCTCACCTACAACTTTAAGTAAAAATGGGTCGTTAATTGACTGTTCTGTATCGCCATCAAGATTAATGATTACAGCGACAACATTTGTTTTTTGAGTACGTAAACGACTAGCAGCTGTGTTTAAACTAAAGTTGTGTTTTTTAGCTAATCGTTGAAGCATTTCTCGCGTTTCTTTTTTTATCAATGGGTTATCATTGAGTGCACGAGATACAGTCGATGTGGAAACACCGGCCAACTTGGCTAAATCAGCTAACTTTAGTTTTTTATCATTCATGATGCTAACACAGAGCCTTACTAAATATAGAAACAAGCAATATACCATTAATCAGCGCAATCCGCTGCGCCGTAGGAAATATTATTTTTCCCAATGTATACATGAACAAACGTAGATGATGTTCAAAAATCCGACAAAGAACTGCAAAAAACAATTGCAAACGTTTGCATAACATTCTAAGGTTTAAATAAGCATTGCATTAACATCTTTAAAACAGCTGTTATCGCTTTGCACTCAACAATACAAAGAATGGGAACACACAATGACAACTACATACACACGCAGTGCGCTAGCCTCTGCAATTTTGCTAGCTTTAAGTGGCCAAACTGTTATGGCCGAAGAGCAAACTGAACAGCCAGCTAAAGAAAAAGTTGAACGTATTATTGTATCTGGTACACCAGCAGGTATTGGCGTACGTAAAATTGATGCAGGCTATGCCGTAACCAATATCGATGCTGATCAAATTGTTAAATTATCGCCAAAAAGTACGGCTGATTTGTTCAAAGCCGTACCAGGTGTGTGGGTAGAAAGCTCGGGGGGTGAATCTGGTGCGAACGTGTTTGTACGTGGTTTTCCTGGTGGTGGCGATGCTCCATTTTTAACCTTAAGCCTTGAAGGTTCGCCAATCTACCCTGCGCCTACTTTGTCATTTTTAGAAAACTCGTCGTTATTCCGTTTAGATGAAACCATTGAAACAATGGAAGCACTGCGCGGTGGCCCAAACCCTGTTGTATCTAACGGCCAACCTGGTTTAACAACTAACTTCCGCCTTAAACGTGGTAGTGAAGATACCGAAGGCGTATTCAAATACACAACCTCAGATTACGACTTACAACGCATTGACGCTATGGTTAGTGGTGAGATTTCTGATGACTTATACTTCATGGTGGGTGGTTATGTTAAACGCTCTCCAGGTATTCGTGATGCAGGTTTCACATCAGAAAAAGGCAGCCAGTTCACAATTAATATCACTAAAGAGTTGGAAAACGGCACTATTAATTTATACACCCGTCAAACTGACGACCACGGTGCTTGGTACTTACCTACGCCACTAAATGTTGACGGTGTTGATGCAAGCTACACACAACTAGGAACTTTAAATCGCCAAGCGACAATTTACACAGGCGCAAATAATGACGAGCAACAAATCGACTTAGGTGAAGGCCGTGGTTGGAAGGGCCATGTTTCTGGCGGTAGCATTAAGCTTGAATTCGATAACGGTTGGAGTTTCACAGATCGCTTTAACATCACCAAGGGTGATGCAAACACGTATGGTTTAGTGCCTGCTGGTTCTGCAACAACGGTTGGCGCTGTTGCTGATAATGGTGAAACAGCAACAGGTGCGGTAACTGGCACAGAATATAATGCAGGCACAGCGGTTCAACAACTTGGCCGTTGGGTGGTTTTAAAAGAAATCAGCGCATTCACCAATGATTTAGCATTTGCTAAAAAGCTTGATAACTTATCACTGGCATTTGGTTATTACACAGCAAGCACATCAGCAAATGACTGGTGGAGCTTAGGTAACACAGCGTATCATGTACTTGAAGCGGGCGGCGAAATGCTAGACGGCATCGAATGTAATGCAAGTGTTGATGGTTGTGACTTCAACTACGATATCAACTCTACAGGTGATGCGCGCACCAATGCTTTTTACACAACGGCTCAGTATAAATTCAACGATGACTTTACACTTGATGCTGGTGTTCGTTTTGAAAACCACGAAGTAGAATACTCAGTTGATGAAGGTCTTGATGGCGTAATCGACAAGTCTGTTCAATATGACGAAAGCAAAACATCGTGGACAACGGGTATTAACTACTCAATTAACGATGACATGGGTGTATTTGCCCGCGTAAACCGTGGTTACAAAATGCCTTACTTTGACGACTTCCGCGATAACTTTGATGCATACGAAGGTGGCGAAAAGCTAATTAAAGAAGTAACACAAGCCGAGTTTGGTTATAAACTATTAACTGATAGCACCGATTTCTATGCAACACTTTTCACAAACGAAGTAAAAGGTGACACCTTTGTTCGTCGCCCAGGCGTACCAGCAGAAATCTTAACCAACGAAGCCTACGGTATTGAGCTTGATTATAACTACAACCACGAATCTGGTTTCTCAGTTAACTTAAACTCAACGCTTCAAGAAACTGAAATCACTGAAAGCCCAAGCAACGAAGGTAACGAAAGCCAACGTCAGCCAAAATGGCAAGTACGTGTAACACCAAGCTACGACTTTGAAGTAAGTGGCATGTATGCAACCTTATACGGCACAATCTCAGCGGTTGATGACCGCTTCGGCAACAACGAAAATACAGTTGTGTTAGAAGGCTACGAAAAAGTAGACTTAGGGTTAATTGTTGAGCCTATGGAAGGTATTAAAGTGCAGTTAGCGGTTGATAACTTAACTGACGAGCAAGGTATCACTGAAGGTGACCCTCGTAATGCGGATGCACCGAATGGTCGTTACATTATGCCTCGTACTACACGCTTAAGCATTAGCTACGAGTTTTAAGCGATTATCCCAAACCCCTTGATTGAAAGAATCAATACCCAAGCCACAGTGTTTTATAACCTGTGGCTTTTTACTAATCTAAGGCGCTAAAAACAGCTCTCTAATTAATGCGCTATCGCTACTTTTAGCATGCGCTTGCAAAGCACGTATGAAATCCATAGAAGTTGCGGGTCGATTTGGGTATGCATAGTTTTTCCAAACAGACTTGAGTGCTTTTATGATCACTTCATCACCTACTTTATTCCTTAACTTTGCAAACACAATCGTCGCTTTAGAATATTGCTCATAACTTTTTGTTGAATTTATAAATGCCTGTTTAGCTGAAGTATCTGCCCGTAAAGCTTGCTCATACCGCCTAGTTTCGTAATCAACGAGTGCATTCATCGCCGCTTTTCCGTAACGCTTTTCTATCATGACTAACTCTATGTACTTCGCCATCGATTCAACTAAAAAGGCACTGTCATCAGGAACGCTGTTACCTATATCATGACCAAACCACTGATGAGCCGTTTCATGAACTGCGCGCCGATAGCGCTGATCAAAACCAGCATCAAAGCTAGGAGATGCCCTAAAGCCAACTTTATTACCAATAAGTATAATCTCAGGCAAGGCATAACCCGTTCCACCAAACTTGGGCGCGGCAACTATGCTAAATGTTTTTGCTTTGTAAGCAACAATATTATCTTTAAACCAAGTCAGTGTATCTTTCATCGCCTGCATATTAACTGCCATTGAATCTGATGACTCAGTTAAGTTTTTTCGAGGTGCATATACCTGTAATTTTACCTCATCTAGTTGCTCTGTTATTGGCGGTTCTGGGATAGAAATCCATGCAGGTAGATTATTAAATGCCGTATCTGTTTTAAACTTAAAAACTTCGCGATTATCTTCGCGCTGATGGGCTATTTGTGTGCCTTGCGTCACAACATGATAGCCAATTGCGGTTGATATCGTGCTCGACATAGTTATGCGATCATATCTCTGTGGTCTATTTCCCTTAACAGCAAACAGCTCTGACGGTACAGGAATTACCTTATTTAGCAAACCATGTTCTTTGCGCAGATGGCGGTCTGTTAGTTCGTAATTTACTTGATACCCAACCGTTGGCAATACGGGAACCGCACGAATATAGCTAAACTCAGGAGTGAGAACTTGATGCCCCACTGCGGGCCAAAGCTTTGCTTGGTGAACTTCAAACTGCGTGGTGAGCTTTGTGATTTCACCTGGTTTTATAGCAGACTCAAACTCATACACTGCTTGATTTAATGATGGATAAAAAGCAACTTGGTTCGCACCTGAAATTTTTATGTCTGCCCATTTATAAAAGCCAGCTCTGCCAACTAGGATACGTTTTATAGCAATAGAATGAGGGTTGGTTAGAGTATATTTGAGTTCAAATTGTGCAAACTGTTTATCAGGATAAAAATCAATATTAGCATCAATATGACTAATGATTGGTTGTTCTTTATATTTCCAATGAGCAAATGTGCTTTCGTAGTTGGCTTTAAATGTTTCACGTTTATGTGAGTTAGTTAACGGCTTTTCTGCCACTAAATTAAAATGCAACTGCGTAAATAAATAAACAGATAAAAGGACAGGCAGCACTAACCATGTATCTTTCACTTTTATGGCCCGTCTTCCAAGCCCAGCACCACGATGATTATAAAGCTGGCTTATGACAACAAAACTCAGTACCGCGACAATCCACACTCTCATATATGGCCAATAACTGTTTACACTCGCTCGGTACCCCCAAAACTCGCTAGGAGCTTGTAACGGTGTCCAGGCTAGGCTCCAAAAAGTATGTGTGAGACCAAAGGAAGTCATTACCGGCGTAAACTTGAGTATTAAGATAACAATAACAACTAAGCCAGCCACTAAGGAAGAGCGGAAAATATTGAAAAGACATACACTCACCCAAGCAACTAAAGTAAGTGGCAACAACATTAGAGCGAGTATATAAATATGCTGACTAGCATGGTACTGACTGCCAGCAAACCACTCAGCAAAAGAAGCTCCCAAAAAGCTCATCACAGAAAAAACAATTGCTAAAGTCGCTACCGTGAATAATTGGCTGTGTAAAAGCGTTGCCGTTTTTACTGGTGATGCAGCAATCAATTCAGCCATATGAAACCGCTTTGCCGCACAACTAACCTGCCAACTCCAAAGCACAAGTAATAAACAGCCAATGAGCAAATGCATATCAAACGCATAATGGTTAATTGCATCTATACTCGTAGGGCTAACCACGCTCATTGCTTCTGCATATTCAAAAGAGGACGCAACGCTGTTAAATACAATGACTGACCATAATACTAAAGTCAGTTGTGTTATAGGAAGCTTGAGTACATTTAAAATTGAAACTTTATAAAGTGTTAAAAATATGAAGCAATTATGCCCTTTTGGTGCAATACCATTGTATTGCACTTTTAAATTTAAGACTGGCTCTGAGGCCTTTGTACCTTGTTTAATATTTTTCTTAGTGGTGCGAACTGCCACAATATAGATAACAATTGTAAGTGTTACTACCATCAACCGATTTATTACAAGCGCCCAATATTGAGGCTCTACGAAGCCCGCAATAATCGTGGAGTAAGCAAAAGGATCAAGCCAAATAGATGCCTGATATAAAGACTCACTTATAATACCACTACCTGCCAAAATGGGATTGCCGGTAATACTTGCGAAAAACAAATAACCAACCCATATGGCACCCAGAATAGTGTAAGTTACCAATGTACTTTGAAACCGCTTACAAACCCAATAAGCCAAAACCACCAAAAAGCTGCAATTTGGAATAAGTACCAAAAAACTATTTAAGAATAGAGAGTTAACAGCTTCCCAATCAAAGCCTTGCACTCTTAACTGCCAATACCAAACTATCAAAGATCCTATAAAAGAAATCATGATAAGACATAGTAGTAAACTCGCTACACGAAACAGCTCTCTGTATTTTGAAGTAATCGGGGTTACACCTATCAGCTCATCCATGTTGTGTAGTTGGTCCCGTAAAAAAATAGCAGGGGCAAGTATTCCCACTAATACGGCAAGCTGCATCATGTGTATTGATATTAGGTGTAAAGAAAATTGTTTAAGGTTATCCCCCTCTTCAATAGCCAAACCTGAAGATAACGTAAATGCAAAAAGTGGTGCAAACACACAACATAACCAAACAATAGGTTGAGTAAAAAGGTACTTTAATTCATTACGAAATCGCATTTTTAGCCCCTTGCGATTTCAACTCATAAAAGTATTTATCTTGTAGCGTCGCAGTTGCAGCGACTGCCTCAGGTTCTGGGCATTGAGGGGCGTAAACACGAAATATAGGCTTACCATAACGATAACTTTTGCTTAATACTAAGGAGCCTGCAGGTAGCTCTGATGGTAAGCGTTTCAAAGCCCAAACATTACCTGCCAGTTGATTCACTAGTTCATCAACATTGCCACTTTGAATGAGTTTGCCTTGATTGATCATTGCGACAAAGCGGCACTGATTTTCTATATCTTCAACAATATGGGTAGATAATAAGACTAAACGCTCTTTGCTAATTGAAACCAATAAGTTATTAAGGCTCTCACGCTCAGCAGGATCAAGCCCTGCGGTTGGCTCATCTAAAATAATGAGTTTAGGATTACCCAGTAAGGCTTGTGCGATTCCGAAACGCTGCTTCATACCACCAGAAAATTTACTCACTTTTTTGTTTGCAAACGCTGTTAAATTTACAAGTGACAGTAATTCATTAATTTGTCGCTTACGTTGCTCTGAATTAAGGCCTTTCAATATGGCAATATGCTCTAATAAAGCATGGCAACTCATTGCAGGATAAACACCAAACTGCTGTGGTAAATAACCTAGCTGCTTACGCAATTCATCTGGGTACTCTAAAACATTTAAACCATCAAAATTAATTTGGCCTGTGTCTACATCTTGTAAGCAGGCTAATGTTCGCATTAAGCTTGATTTTCCTGCTCCATTTGGCCCAAGCAATCCCACCATTCCTTTGGGCAAATGGATTGTTATGTTATTTAATGCGTGCGTGCCATCTGCATATTTCTTATTAATATTTGCGAGTGTGAGCATAGGTACATTCCTTAATTAACGAATCGTTACATTAAGTCACTGTAACCAAACCGGTTAGCCAATTATGATCAAACTATAAAAGCACAGGATAAAAGTAAGTATTTGGCGTTCATCAATAAAAAAAGTACTTTCATCATTACATTCGTGCATTAACAACGAAAATCATTAATCTTACTTGAGTATATAAGGGCATGAAACAGCATGATTTTAACTATGCTCATAGGTCATCATGTATTAAGCTGGTTTGTTAGGTTGTAAAAATAAAATGGAGTAGCGTTTGCGGGCTATTTTTTCTCTTCTATCAGGCAATTCAAATAACAAATATTTGATTGCGTTGCTGCCAGTATTTGCGGCCATTTTGCTTGAAGGTCATACACGCTACCTGTCGTTAAGGCTTGACTCCCCTGCTTTATATTTAAAAATAAATCTGCAACTGTTATTGGAATGCCTGCCCTTTTTAATTGCCCACCTTTTAACATTCAAGGGAACATATAAAAGCCCAACCTTGGTGTGGCTTACAGGCTTCACTCTGTATCCGCTCTGCGTATATACACTTGCTCTAGTTTCTTCAACTTACGCTCAATGGCAATACTTAAGCGTGCAATGTTGGATTTTGTGCTCGTTAGCCAGCTTACTTTGGCTGGTTTCACAGCGTAATAAGACCAATAAAAACAGCTTAATTGCTAGATGGTTTATCTCTTTTATATCATTAGATAACGTGGTGCTAATGATACTGATTTGTTGGGCTTTTTTGTTCGCAGGTATACTTAATAGCCATCAAGACCCTTTATTAAATCAACCATTCGAACTAATTTTTGATGTTGGCAAATTCTTTTCAGAGTTTGATCAGTTTTTATTTTACTTTCTTCAACTTGGCGTTTATGCCGTTATCATATACAGCTTATATTTAATAAATCGCTACGTGCTTATTCGCCATTTATTAGCAAACTACGGTGTCTTCACTTTTGTGGCCTCATGCCTCATTTTTATGGCTACACTAACCCCGTTACTTGTCGCACTGGTGCTAACATTACCTATTAATGATTTACCACAACATATTGCGAATCTAACACCAAGTGGTAACCAAAATATTTTTGCTAAATATAATTATCAGTTTATGTTTTTCTTTCTGATCATTACTACACCTATCATCCTTGCTTTTGAAAGACAGCAACAGCAAAGTAAATTAAATGAAATAGCAAAACAGCAAACCAAAACCGAATTAAAACTTCTTCAACAACAAGTTAACCCACATTTTTTATTTAACACCCTAAACAATTTATATGCACTCACGCTCACAAAATCAGAGCATGCGCCACAGTTGGTTATGCATTTAGCAGATTTATTAAGATACACTGTCTATGAAGGACAAAAGCCAGTGGTTTTATTAGAAAAAGAATTGGCATACCTAAAAAGCTTTATAGAGCTACAAAAAATTAGAAGCGCAAACAAATACTTATTTAACCTAACTTGGCCTGATAGAGTCGACGATCTTCATATAGCGCCTTTATTACTGATTATAATCGTCGAAAATGCCATTAAACACGGTGTAGAACCTGCATCGGACTCAACAAAAGTAACACTCACAATTACTATAAATGACACTGTGCTAACTCTCTTTTGTGAAAACTCTATAAATACCCAAACTGAAAAAAGCCACCCGGGCATGGGGCTTAGTAATCTGCAAAAAAGACTAGAACTGTTATACCCAAATAAACATACCTTAACAGCTAAAAAACACGCGACACACTGGCAGACAACCTTAACTTTGGAGTTATCAAAATGATAAGAGCAATCATCGTTGACGATGAACCCCTTGCCCATCAAGTGATTGAACATCACCTACAGACACATTCTGATATTAAGATTATAGCTCAATATGTTAGCGCAAAAGATGCCCTTTATGGGTTAGCTAAATCCACTATTGACTTAGTGTTTTTAGATATAAATATGCCAGAGCTAACAGGAATCGAATTATTAAGAACTCTGGCACACCCTCCCCAAATCATCATTGTAAGCGCGTACCAAGAATACGCTATAACAGGGTTTGAATTGAATGTGACAGATTACTTACTCAAACCCGTGTCTGCGCCAAGGCTTGAACAGGCTCTCAATAAGGTGCGTGAGCGTTTAGTTAAACCAAATATAACTGAGCCTAATAACATTACGCTTAAAGTTGATAGAGAAAAACGAAAGTTTAACTTAGATTCTATTGAATATATTGAGGCATATGGCAACTATGTGAAAGTGCATCAAGCTGAGCAAGCAACACTTGCGAGCACAACACTAAAACAGCTTAGTGAACAGCTATCCCATTCATTTACCCAAATTCATAAATCGTTTTTAGTAAACAAACAAAAGGTGATAGCTGTAAACAGTGAATTTGTTGAACTAAATACAGGTAAAACCCTGAAAATAGGTAAATCTTTTAAAGATCTTTCACAAACTCTACTTTAAAGGTATTCAAATAAATAGTCGGCAAGTAACTTATGCTCTTGGGCCTGCCAATGTACGCCCTCTGTTTGGCAAGGAGCAAGGAGAGCATAACCGTTTATAAAGTGACACTCATGGCGTTCTGTGACTAATTTATACTCAACTGTTAATTGCTTCGCTTTTTTGGCAGCGCCCGCATAGATAGACTGATAAGCCCCAACCTCATATACCGCAGATGGACTCAGCACCACTATTTTAGGCATTTCTCGATGCAGATAGTGATTTTCGATGTCGACTATTAACGTATCCAGTGCTTTGGCAATATCATCGGCTGCTAATCCAAAACGACGCTTTAAATCGTTCGTACCTAGCTGAATAATGATGACATCAATATGATACGCTCGAAGATATGGCTCTAAGTACTTAACACCTAATTTATCACCACTAAATGGTGGCTCATCAGCTATCGTACGATTTGGTAGCCCTGCTTCAATAACCAAATGCCCTGCACCGAGCTTGTCTGCAAGCAAACATGGCCAACGTGTATGTTCGTCAAAGCGCTTACCATCTAGCGGTGAAATCCCATAGGTATTAGAATCACCAAAACAAAGAATATTCATTAAAATGGATTCAGGGTATAGCCCTGCTGCTGTAGTTGTGCGTGCGCTGTCATGGCAGATAATGCCATTTGCACACCTGGTATCAGTTGCTCTTGCTTAACCTGCATATGTGTTGCCGACTGACCACATACATAAACAACGGTGTTGTGCGCGAGTAATTGTGAAATCAATTGTTGATTTTTATTATCGCTATTAAAACGTTGCTTATAAGCGCCCGTTTTGAGTACATCAACACTTGCACTGCCATGCACAACCAAAGCAAGTTCAATGTTTTCTGGTTTCACCCCATGGGCAATGTGCATATTAATAAAACGTGCTAGCGAGTTAATACTGTTATTTTGCTTACCTCTTTCTGCGGCATCGGCCACATCAAAGGCAATTTTAAACCTTGTTTGCTCATCAATAGCCGTATGATTTTGCACAGTATAATAAAAACCAAATCCTTTGATCGCGGGCTCTTTTTGCTCTGCATGGCTTAAATTTGCTACCAATGCGAGAGATAAACCCAACAATGTTAATTTCATAAGTAACCCTGTTGTTTTTTATCTCTAGCCTAACCTTTTTTTCTGACTTTAACTAGCCTCAATATGCTGATGTGCTTTAAAGGTCATGCCTAAATAGTTAAAGGTATTTTTAAACATATCAATAAACGCACTTGGCGCGTTAACCGAACCTGCATTTGATAGCAGTGAGAACTGCTTTTCACGAAGCGTTCTAAGCTTAGGTCTGAGAATCTCATCGTCCATATAATCAGTAATACGGTCTAAAAATGCTTTAAATTGTGGCGTTGTGTTATACCAATAAACCGGTGATGCTATCACCCAATGTTGATAGCTTAATAGAGCTTCAAAAACGGCATAAAAATCATCATTTTTATACTGTTTATCGTAGCGGTAAGCTGAAATAATATAATCATCAAGGCAGATGATATCTCCTCCATATTGCTTTTTATAATCATTAACTTGTAAGCTCGTATTTCCTTGTTTTCTTGCACTTGAATAGATGATTACTGTATTTTCAGTCGGTTTTTGTTGCATTATTATTGCTCCTTTTTTTATGATGTGCGCAGCGTAAAACCTCAAGCTAACTTTAGGTCAACACTTTGGAGCAAATTATGTCAGGATCAGAAAAAAAACTCGTTGATGCAAACCTATCGGTTGGCTTTGTGGCTAAGCGCAGTGGCGTTAAAGTCTCAACACTGCATTTTTATGAAACAAAAGGCTTAATCCGTAGTTGGCGTAATAATGGCAATCAGCGTCGTTATAAGCCTGATGTACTTCGCCGTATCGCCGTGATAAAAGCAGCACAGGCCATGGGCATTACCCTAGAAGATATAAAGCACACGCTGAGTACTCTACCTCAGCAACGCACACCAACAAAACAAGACTGGGCAGAGCTTTCAAAACGCTGGCAAACTCAATTAGATGAAAAAATTCACTATATGCAACGACTCAGAGACCGAGTGAACGGCTGTATTGGCTGTGGCTGTTTGTCTATGGCTAAGTGCCCTATTTATAATAAAGAAGATCATTTAGGTGAAGAACACTCGGGTGCTGTGCTTTTAGAAAGAGATTAGCTTTGTTATCTAGTGATTAAACTTTCTTTATCTATTACAATGTTTTAATAGTATAAATGAAAGGAATCTAATCATGGATAACAGTAATAAAACCCCACCAAAGATCAGCAACGCCCTCAAAACAGTGGATAACAAAGAGCTAAAAAGTACCGGCTTTTGGCTCAATCAAGTTTTTTTAGTGCTATCAACTGTTTTTGGTGTTTATCTCGCAGCGCAAAGTGGTTTAGAGCAAGCGCTAAAGTTTGATACTTTTAGCAAGATGGAAGATAACTATTACCTTCGTACTTCTTTGTACGATGAAGTGAAGGATAACGCAGATAATCTTAGTAAGTTTGCAGCCTTGTTGGCTAAAAGCCCACCTAAGTCTGAGCTTGAATATAATAAGCCAACAATCGAAAAGTACATTTGGCAAACAATGCAATATTCGCCGACAACATTAGAAACACCAAGCGAGTTTCTAACTCAAGTGCGTCGCTTTTACAGTAAGAGCCAATTTATTATAGATGCCGCAATAAACCGAAAAATGTCAGCCAAATATGCATCTGAAGAGCTGAAAAAAGCAGTAGCGATAATTGAAAATCAAACCTTACCGAACCTACAGAGCAGTGCAGCATTACTTAAAACTGAGCTAAGTAAAAACGGGATCGATATCGGCACGTTAAAAGGGAATAACAACTAATAAAAAGGGCATGCAGTGCATGCCCTTAAATATTTTAGTCTAGGCCATTTAAACCATCTCTTGCAGCTTGATATAAGGCACCAAGCGTCGAGTCGAATGCCCATTTAATCACACTGTATGTTAGCTCTACCGCCTTACCAATCACTTTCCCTGCAAAAACCAGCATATGACCAATTAAGCCCAAAGTCTGAGATGCAAATGAAGCAGACGCTTTAGCAATCTTATCTAATGTGCGAGCCAACATATCGTAAAAGGTTAAACCTGTACCAATTGCCGCTTGTGCCGCCACAGCACTGTAATAACCCGCATCTTTTAATAAAGTGACTAACGCAGCTCCTAATTTATCGGCCCAATGGGCATTAAATGATGCTTGGTTTCTATCTTCAAAGTTGAGTCTTACAGGCGTGTTAAGGTAATGGTTTGCTTTAACGGTTAAGTTATTCCAATCACTACTATTGGCCGTATTTACGTAACCTGGGTTTCCGCTAAGCTTATGTGCCGCACCTTTAAGGCCTTGGCCGCTGTCTAGGCGTATTTCTTGACCATTATAAGGCGCATGAGAAAATGGCCATAACGGTACTTTAGTTACCGGATCAGCACCATGCGTACATCGGTAAATGTGATCTATTCTTGAAGTAGCCGATCTTGAGAAGTCTTCTAAACCTACCCTTGGCGAACCAAATGTATAAAGTTTTACTGGTAACGAATATTCTGCTTTAATCCAATCGGCAGCCAGCGTTGCTAAAGCGCCCCCTAAGCTGTGGCCAACTAAATGAACACCCGCTGTAATTTTATCTCTTACATTCGCTGCCATAAACTCTTGAAGAGCTGGCTTCATTGTATAAAACGTTTTATTAAAACCAGCATGAACCATGCTGCCGTTAGCGCCACCACTTAAACCGAAATGTGCATCAGTTAGGCCGTCTCTCAGTGAAGCAGTCCCGCGAATGGTAATAACTGAATGCCCTTGGAATGCATTTTTACCATGTGCAACCAGACCAAAGCCTGTGCTTAAGCCAAATAGGTGAGAGAAAAAGCCGCCTGAAACGCCCTGTATAGACTTACTATTGATAGAGAAATCAAACTGGTCTCGCAAAGACGCATGCAACAGCCCATTTAAAAGTTTTGTATTTTTTAATTCTTTAGCATCATAGGCAAGTGACGCTAATTGAACTGCTTGAGTAGGTGTTAACGTATTCATTTTAAATCCCTTTATTGGTTTTAAACGTTAGAGCTTACAAGTGGTAAAAACAGCAAATGTATGCTGCTTATCTTCTTTAGCCGCTATATCATATGTTTGTGGTTCATGTGCGATATCGCACACCAAATCATTCAAGTATTCGGTGAGTGTATCTTTGTGCTCATAAGGAAATACTCTAACAGCCCAAATAGTTACTTCCTCTGCATTTTCATCTAATGTGTAAATATGTTGAATAACAGATTCATTGTCGAACATGTTTGATGGCTTTGATGTTTTGATCACTTTTTCAGGAAAAGAAAAACGGCCATCAGTACCCGTTGTTACTTCATCAATATAATCATCGCCATAATTTAGTTTACGAAATACCTTTTTACCAGCAACAGGCTGCTCTTCGTATAGCAAACGACCTTCAACCGGCGCTGATAGTTCAAACTCTTCCTTACTAAAAAAACCAAACATATTTGCAAAAACCTGTGTTGTAGTAAATAAAATTAGCAAAGCCACTGCTGCAATAAGCATTGGCAATTTAAATCGCTCTATTAACAATATAATCTCCTTAAAATCACAACTCACAAGCGCCATAGATTGTAAAATAATGATCTAATGCTTCTTTAATAGGCACATCATAGGTGTGTGGTTTTTTAGCAACATCACACCGTAACCCGTTAAGAAGCTCCCTTAGCGTTTCACTATTTTCATAAATTGAAATACCCGCATACCACAGCACAATGCCTTCGGGTGTGCCATTGTCAAGGTACACATGCTGAATTAGTGCATCATTATCAAACATATTTGATTTCTTTGAGGTGCGAATTCGTTTTTCATCAAAGACAAAAAAGCCCTCTTCATTTGTTATTGCTTCATCTATGTACTCGTCGCCATAGGTGAGTGAGCGAATAACTTTTGTATTTACAACGGGCACCCCATTATCTAATAAAATCCCCTTAATAGGAGCCGATAACAAAAAATCGTCTTTATTAAACAAACCAAAAATATTCGCAAAAGCGTGTGAGCCAGTGAATAACGCCATAATCGTCACGATTACTGCCAACAATGAACACTTTAACCGCGACAACAGCAAAACTCCTTTTTAGCATTCAGATAAAAAATAGGCTCTGTAATTAAGCTACTTTAAACGTGAAATAAGAATCTATAATGACTTAAATACGATTTAAGCGCTAAACACACTAGTACAGCTAAAAAATATAATTATTTATTCTAATAAGGTACAAGTCGGATAACAAGCAAATTGCGCAAAAAAGATACTGCAAATTCACTTAAACTTAATTAAAAAACAGCTCATAAATAACTTTGCATATCACACTAAAGCCTATTCCCATCATGAGTATATACCCAAAAAAAAGCCCAATCGCCCCTGCTGATGGATCCTTTTTTATATCAATTTTTAAACACAAGGAGCAAAAAACAATAAAGATAATAAAGTTAGCAATAATCCCAACAATATAGGCTTCTCCAGCTAACGGGGCAATCCCCGCCAGCGCTGCTCCCAGCGTAATAAGCAGGCCGGAAGGTGCTTTTTTAAATGAACTATGATGTTCAATAACCTTTATCACAAGCGTTATGATCATGAGGACTAAAAAGTACAATGTAGGCCACAATGCGTTATATAAATAATCTACACTAAATAGCTGACTCACTGAAAAAACGCTTTCATCGTTTGCGGGGGGTATAGCAGTCTGTGCGGCCTCTGCGGGGTCATCCATAAAAAAGTACGCAATTGCCATAGCAATTAATTTTATAATCCCAAAAAAGATAAAGCCTGCAATCGTAAAGCTGATAGCATCATCCTTTGTGACGGTTTTTTTGGCTTTGCTTGCCAAAATTACAGCGAGTAATAACCCTAATACCCAGACCCCACCTAGGTAGAGTAACGCCTCAAAAAACTGGCTAAAATAGAAAACAGATACCCCAGGGGTGACAAACAAAAATAGAGCATCATCATTTTTGACCGGTGTATCTGTCATAGGGTGAAATTCTGGCTGTTTAAACAGAGCCAAATAAACAAACAACGGCTGTAAAATCACCATTAACATACATGTATTAATTAATGTCACACATCATCCTTGAAACTAAGTTTTTCTAGCAGAGGCCTGTCTAAATTCCTGTTAAAGATTAATCTTTTGAAAGTAGGTTTTTAACTTTAACAACCCTGACTCAAGCTCAAACTGTTGTATTTTAGGGTTTTTAAACTTAAACCCATTGGAAATATGCGTATTAATCATAGCAGCCATGCCTTCAAAGCCTGAAGGCGCACTCGCGACTAAATCAGTCAGCAAAGGCTCAATAAGCGGCTGATGCTCTTCAATTAAATCAGGCTTGTTGTAAACATCGTTTACAAGCTGTGTGAGAGTTTGTTGGTGTTGTTGTTCCATAATATTTCTATAACGCTTTGGAGTTCGCGTTTATAGCTCCTTTTTCAGTGACGAGGATTGCGGCACTTTGTTTATTTTTTAAGATTATCTTTTTATAGCGAGGAAGAGAATACCTCAGTTTAATTAAAAGTAACTGAGGTAGAATCACAAAAATCCTCTGTAGTTGTTCCTAATACACCTGTAAAAGCTTAGCAAATACAAAATGTTGACTAGTGGCTCTGTTTGCAGAGACCATGACTGAATATGCTAGCCTTATTACTAAACTATCATGTGCAAAATTCAAGTTACAACTAATTACCCACTTCCCTTTTAGTAGCCATTCCTAAAAGTTCTCAATAGAAGGTAATTTGCTAACACTTGAATCATCACAAAGCCAATAGTCTTTTTTGGCATCATGTTCAATAGTGACTGATTTCTCTTTAGTAATCATACCCAGCTCTTCACTATGGTAGTCACTCACGGTTATTTTATTACCATTGTGTGTAAACGTCATACTGTGTTCATTAACCAAGGAACGATGATAACTGGATTTACTCGCATCACTGATAGAGGTCATTTCAGTAAGCTTGACCTGTGCGGTGTTAAATTGCATAAGCTTATAACTGCCATCATGTTCACTGACAACCACATCAATCTGTGTGGGTTTATCCGCATGGCATTTAAAAATAATCGCTGACTCATTTTGCGATGCGCTGCACGAAGCAATAAAGCATATTGGTAATGCAATAAAAATCGAAGAAAGTTTACTTTTTATCATATTTATCAAAAGCCTTTTTTAATTTCACGTCATACTTATTTTGTGCGTATTGAGAACCATTGTAACCTTCAGCAAATGCAGCCCAATTCAATGTTATTAAGTGTTTTTCTAATCCTTTACTTTTTACAAAGTTGACAAATGCATCTAACTGTTTTCTTTGTGATGTAAACATTGTTTGAACAAACGCCTCTACACTAGCAAATCCTGCAGCACTATAGTTAAACCCCATAATTTGAAAACGCCCCCAAGAAGTCGATTTTAAAGCTTCTGTTACATCTAATTCCATAGCCTTTTCAAGCCTTGCGTATTCCTGCGGACCTCCTACGTATAAACTACGATTCCAACTTCTGCTCGAAATAGACGGATGACTTGAATCATATTTATGATTCGTTAGACGAGAGAAAATATGCGCTTCATATAGAATCTTAGGTTTGCCATTTGAGAAAAAAGCATCACCTGCGGATTCAACCTCAGCAACAGCTTTAATAGCAGCAACCTTACACCCAAGTTGATTCGCAACATCTTGAAAATCAGATTCTGACAATGCTTGTACATTCGAAGAGGCCACTGGTAATTTAAAATGAACCTGACCTATCGTTGTCAGCTTTTCATTTATTTTTCGGTGAGAACGACCATTTGGATCTATCTTGCCATCGGGACGTACCATACCTACAACTTTGCTTTGAAACTGTTTTATTGCGGCAACAGTTTTAGAGTTTTCTGGGCGAGAACCTAAACGTCCATCCACAACCAACGCTTTTGTTGGTGAGATAAGTTTTAGTAATTTATTTAAAGCGGTTTGTACTGTTTTTACATCGGCTGGGGTATTAACACCACCTAGCCCAACAGATTGGGGGATTCTAATTACTGACATATGAAAGTCCTTTTCCGTATTTTTATGTTTAAACGCTATTTTTATAGCCATTTCATTTTACATCAACGAAGTGCTTATTTATTTCCCAGACAGAGGTTAGTTTAATGTTAACAACCCGCAGTGATTAACCTTTTAAACACTATTTTTTATGCAGTTCACTTACCGTTCTCCTTAAGCCCGCACAATAAAGTTAGGAATATTTAGCGGCTATATTTTTCAACTCTTCTAACAACCCATCTTTTAACATGTAATTGGGTATATCCCACTTTTGAGGTGTCATGTTGAAAATATAGCTTTTCCTGTTGCCGTTCCAAATATTCAACCCTGGTAGATTTTCAGCACAACAATGAACCATTGCATTAATGCCAATCGTCTCTCCATCAAACTCAGCCGACGTACTGCGCTCGAAATTTGAAAATCCCCCTTCACTTTTCTTTTTAAAAAAGCCATTTTCTATTCGATCAATTATCCAAGGCAATGCAGTTAATGGGTATTCAGATTGCGTATATCTTCTTATTTTTTTCATTTTAGAATAGAAGTCAGACGACACGATTAAATAATCACCTTTTTTGATAAGTAGGTTTTTTTTATCTTCAAACATTTCATAATTAAGAGTCAAAAGTACTACTTCATCACTCTGCATATTTTTATGATCAATTAGCCCTAAAGGAGACTTTATTATATCCTTCACTGTGTTTATCTTTTAATGTTGTTTAGAGATTAGCTATCATATAACAACTTTCTCAAAAATAAACATCAACCCCTGAACAAGATTTTCAAATCGACCACAGCACTTGAATAGCCTGTAACATTGCTCAAATCACTTTCTAAGAATAAGTAGATTAGCCGGATTTACCCCAAAGGTAGTAAACTTTCATACTGCTAATTTATTTAAAAAAAGCTTTAGAGCCTGCAATGATTTTGAAGTGGCTCTGCTACTCCCCTAGCTGAAAGCATTTTCTCTAATTTATTATATCATCTATGAATAACTGAGTTTTTATATGAGAAAAGATTTGTTCTTCCTCTAGCTTTTAACCCTATTACTCTTTAATTTTATCCATAAACCTATTTACTTTTTTAACTAGTCAGTTTTGAAGCTCACCAAACTCATAATATTTAGGAGAAAATATCTTCTAGGCACCTTTTATCTTTCAGGTTAATAATGTCTAATAAAGATCATGTTTTCTTTATTATTGAGCTCCTTTTAGTTCTAAAAAATCTTGATAGATAAACCTAAAAAATTAGATTCATTGCCTGCTTTTTGTTTTTGCATTGTCTCTTAACTCTCTCGCTAGAGCCTCTGAACCATCACCTTCACTGTGTTCAAGCACATATTCCGCATGGTTAATAACACTCGGCCAATCCTCAAGCTTTGTATAAATTTTCGCAAGATCATAGTGGATCCGCTTTAACAAACGAGGTGAAGCACCTGTTGCTTTTGTGAGGTAAAGTTCATATAAGCGGGCTGCTTCAGTCGAGTTATTTTCAATGAATAAGCCATCATCATATAGCCATGCTAATTTACGAATAGCGTTGATTTCATCATTAGCTGCACGCTGCTTTACTTCATGAACGTAACGCGAGCCATCTCCTGTATGATACCCAATATAAAGCAGCGCTTCCCAAGCTCCTAGTTGATAGGCTTTCTCACACCAGCTTTCAAGTTCGTTAACTGCATATTTCAAACTCCTCTCGCATTGGCGCATTACTGTATTCTTAGAGAGGTTGGGATCATTAATATCAAGCTCTTTCCATAAAGAACTTGATACCGATTTACCCTCGACATAGGAAGAAACAGTGAATATAACTAAAAGTGCTAAGAGTTGATGTTTTACCATTTTAAAGTGCCATCTTGGTTAACCCGTTGTTCTGGAATATGAAACTGAAGTGCTTTTACAGCATGCTTATAGGGGAAGTCCATATTTCCCTATCCATTTTATTAGAGCTCTTCAATGAGCTCTTTAATATCAACAATAAAACTAGTTTCGTCACTCCTGTGGAGTCACTTAGTTATGTTTATTACAGCTAGTATCAATCCAGCCGCAAGCTATTCCTCTACCTATAAACGTTGGCAATCAAGTGGAGAAAAATCTGTACTTTCTATCTTAATTGAACAATTCATATTAACCACATCTTGGCTCAACAAAGAGAGTTCTAAATCAAATGTTAGAGTCTGTGAGTTAACTTTCAAATTGTAGATATCTAAAAATGATAACTTTTTAAAATCGTGTGTAACTTTCAATGCTTCGTCATACACGTTACAAATATTCTTTTGCTTGATAAGCGCGTTACTACCTGCTTCTAAAATATCTAGTCTTAAACAAGGGAACTCGCTATCAGGATGAAATTTTATCCAGCGGAATAAATTATCATTAACCCTTTCCACATTCATCTCTATAACATCAAAGCTGACATACGTTTTGTCATCATTACTTAGTGCTTCAGTACAAAAAAAAGTAAAAATCAAATAAATGCTAGTAATTAGCTTTTTCATCAAACACCTATAAATTTATTAAAAACAACAGTCTTCACCAGAGGCTCAAGCTACAAAAATGATGTTTTTCATAACTAAAAACCAGTTGCTAATGGGCTGTTTTCAGATAAATGTTCTTGATAGCTTTTCCTGTGTACTGATAAAAGGCCACTTTTTCTGAATTGTACGGGAGAGCATTGCTATTGCGAAATGCAACCACTACTGCTTTGAGCTACCAAAGAGCCTTAATAGCTTCATATTTATAAATAGTAGGGTTATGACTCAATTCACTCGGCATTAGTAAACGAGCATTTCCTGCCATTGTTTTATAATTAACATCCGTGTTGATTAATTTATTACTTGTCTTTGCTTTTATCTAAATTTTCAAAGCACCATCTATAAAACTCTATAGCGTTGTTATTTTCAGAGCCATAAGGAGCAACTGCGTATTCATAGCTCATAGCGAATAACAACTCATCTGGAGTAAAATTACATTCTCCTCTTTTTGAGTAACAATGCTTTACCTTTCTCCACAATTTTATAGCGCAGTTTACATACTCATCACCCCACTTATCTTTAAACTGCTTGCTCGGATTGTTTTTGAGTGTAAATTCAGCAATATCACGAAAGGTTAAGTCAGTCATGATTAAAGCTCCACAATAAAAATTAGCTTATAGGGGACTTGCAATATATTTTCCCTAAAGCTGAAATAACCAAGTCGTCGGGTACTAAAGAATGTACAGATACCAAATGTAGGATAGATGAATCTACAATTAAATTTGTTTCCCCATTTGGTATTCTATATTCATATTTGGGTATAATTTTCTTTTCTTCTAATAATAAAAAATTTTCTTCGTCACATATAGGACAAATAGCTATATGGCGCCTTTTATTAACAACTTCAGCTTTCTCGAGTGCGCTAAGAAACCACTTTAAAAAAATTTCTTTATCTGAGTTTGATTTGAACTCGTTGTTCATCAAATCTAAGTTAACCTTTCGGTCATTAGGCTTTCGTGAAATCACTCACAACTCCTTGTAAAATTAGCTTCAACTAATCTAAGGCAATTAAGATAAAATAAACATGATACCTATCTATAGTTTTATTTTCGAAGACAAAAAGTCATAATAAAATTTGCCTTCCTCTTCATGTTCATCAAAAATTTCCTTACCAGCAAGCATATAAGCCTTTAACAGCGAGTTCTGACTACTTTCTATATTACCTAATTGATATTGGCATTGTCCGACCCTAAAATGTATAAATGCGTTTTCATTTGCTTCAGGATAATTTAAGGCGTCCAATAAAGAGTCTAAAGACTTTTCATATTCATCCATCATGTAAAAACTATCACCAATTGAAACCTTGAGCCACAGCACTTCATTCCAATCTTCATTAGGATCAACGATTAAATCAAGCGCTTTTTGCCAAATGGCTATAGCACCTAAAAAATCATCTTCATCGAACAAGTCATTACCTTGTTCGCAATACTGCTCTATTTGATCATGAATATCCATTATTTATACTCACTATAAAAAGTTTTATACTTCTTCGGCTGACTAACAAAGCAACGCCCTTTAGATATTGTATTCGCTTTATCAAACCACATTTTTGCTAGATCTAGTTCACCTTGCTCAAAATAAATGGCTCCCTTTAAGAATATAGGTCCATCATCATACTCATCTAGATGATCCGAGCTCAAGAGTTGATCCACTATCTTATGAGAATTTTCATAAAAACCTAACTCCTTATACATTTCGCATATTCCAGATACAAAGCTGAGTGTTACGTCCCAGTCGAATTTAGGCTCAGGTAATAACTCCCATGCTTTTTCTGCTTGCTCTTTCGCCGTATTAACATCTTTTTTTTCTAATGCTTCATAGGCAGAGATATAGAGTGCATCGATTTTATCTCTCAAATTTACAGGTAAGTTTTTCATATCTATCCTAAAGGTGGTTCATAACGTTCTTTCAATTTAGCTCCAGCGGAGCGATTTAAACTGTAATGATCTAGAGTATAATTATTTGAATCCAACATCCATTTTCGAACTTGTTTAGATTTAGCGCCATGTTTTCGTCCAGTCGTATTCCAGTATTTTACCGCATCCATTGGTTCATGCGCCATATCAGCTTCTGATAAAGGATACCACTTTCCATTACTAGCTTGAAATTCAGTACCTTTAAAAGAGGATCTTATTTTACCCTCCGCTTTCATTCTATTAATCACTTCTTTGCCTGTTTTAGATTTTTTACCCGGCGTGCGACCTAGGTACTTCAGACGTAATGATTTCTTGCGTTTTTTCTTAGCTTTAGGCACGCTTGCAGGCACAGCACTTCTCAAATTATCAGAGATCTTTTTAGGATTCCTAGTGTTATCGTTAGCCCCTTCATCATCTAAACTTTGCCAATTGCCGTCTTTTAACTGTGAATACTGTCCTGACTCTTCTTTAAAAATACCTTCTTCATCATGGATAACATTAGAGTTTTTATGCCCAGCTATATATGTACATGCAGCCCAGTGGTATTCACCCATATCTTCAGCTAGCAGTTCAGATATATGCTTGCTTTCAGAAACCTGAATTGAATTGGATGATATGTTTAAACTTCCACAATTTGGATGCAGCATATATCCAGGGATTACATCGCCTTCAGTGTATACTTTTTTGAAAACACCACTTGAAACAGTACCATCTTCAATTTTACTCCCTAAATCATCGGTAATTGTAGCACCATCCCATGAGTAAACGGTTAAGCTAGTCCCCATCGGAACCGTTGCTGGCCTCACAATGTCTATCGAACCGTGCCCTGCAAATACTTGTTTCTTCAATGTCTCCTTACAACTCAACCCCAACGGATCTACCCAATTCACTGGATTCGGCGCATATTGGTAATGATTAATACCACCTACCAAGCCAATTGGGTCTTGGTTTATAAAACGTTGTTGTTTGGGGCTGTAATAGCGGTAACGGTTGTAATGTAAGCCGCTTTCTTCATCAAAATACTGCCCTTGAAAACGTATTGGTTGAGTGAAGCTGTTTTTAATAGATGCCTCAGGCTCTTCATAGCCATACACATCCGCGTGGTTTTGCCATACCACTTCTGCGTTTTTATTAGTTACAAAACGTGGGGTATTCAGCTGGTCTAGGTGGTAGTAATACACCTCACCCTGTTTAATCAGTGCGACTGGGTGAAATTGATTGGGTAGGTTGATATACCAAGTGTATTCACCGTGTTGGTATTCGCCAATTAATTGGTCGTTATCCCAAATGTAATCAATCTTGCCATGCTCGGTATGCTTCGCGATGCGTCGACCCAATGGGTCGTAATCATAATGAGTGAGCGTACCATTGTTATTAAAGCTGCTTAATTGGTTGAACGCATTGTATTGACGGTGTGTTTTAATACCTTTACCGGTTTCACGTATTTGGTTACCACATTCATCGTAATGAAAGTCGCTGTCGCCAAAGTGTGTTAAGCGGTCGGCCTCGGTTGCGCTTTGAATAACAGTATCATCGGTTAAGTTACTACCTGATGCTGTAACCGAATCGTTATATTCGCTGTGAATAACATCATTTGTATACGCTGAATCGTTATTTTCAACGTGATTGATTGTTTCGTTGGTATCAGGTTGCGATTCGGTTAATTCGCCATTTTTTAGTTTTGACTGCCTAACAGGGTTACCAAAGCTGTCCCACTGGTATTGGGTAGTAGTATCAACCTCAGAGCTTGCTAAGTTTTGCTTAATTAACTGGCCAAGGCTGTTGTATTCAAAATTAATATTATGACTACTAACCCCTTCTTCTTTACGCGCAATCAACTGGTTGATGTTATCGTAGCGATAGTCACAGGTATCAAATAATACTTGCTCAGGGTGTGTGAGCGCTTGCTGCGTTAAGCGGTTAAATACATCAAACTGTTGGGTAAGGGTGACATCATTACCAAAGTGCTGTGTCTGAATGTTATTTTGGCTATCGTAACCAAGTTCAACCAGTTTTGTTAAATCACCATTCGCCTGCTTTACTTGAATTGCACTAAGCTGACCAAATTCATTGTAGTGATAATCAAGCGTTGTTGAGTCTGGCAGAGTGAGTGACTGTCTTCTACCATAGTCATCGTAGGTGTATGCAAGTTTATGTGTTTGATGTTGATTATGAATTTGCTCAACACTAATTAATCGCCCGCCCTTATCAAACGCTTGTTTTATCGTTGATTGCGCATTATGAGCTCGCGCTATTTTACCTTCTGCTGTGTAGGTGTAATGGTTAGCGTTATTAATGATTTGTTTGCCTGTGGCAAGGCTTGCGTGCTGCGAAATTATGCGGCCTAGTTTGTCACGCTTAATTTTTACATGGCGTTTATCGCTTTGTGTTACTGACACTAAGCGATTACAAGCATCATACTTGTATTGTTGTATCGTGCCATCAAACCCCGTTACCTGAGTTGGGTTTTCATTTGCATCGTAGTTTATACGGTATACATGGCCGTCACTGCGCTCAATTGCCGTTAAGTTGCGCTCTTTATCATAAGTTAAATGCAGTGCGCTGCCGTCGGGTTGAATAACACAATGCGGCTGGCTTAGCCCTTCAAAGTGTTGCTCTGTGGTATCGCCGTTGCTGTTTTGTGAGCCAACTAACCTACCCGCTTCATCGTATGTGAAGTATTGCTGTTGCTTATTTTCTGGATCATTTTGAGCAAACGCGGTGGTTTGCACAAGTTGTCCCTGCTCATTGTATTTATACTGAGTAAGCAGCCCTGCTTGGTTTATTGTTGCATTAATGCGGCCTAAGTTATCGTAGCTATAACGAATAAGCTCATTATTATGCTGCTTAGCAAGTAACTCACCATGCTCGTTCCACGTATATTTTAAAACATGGCCGTTAGGCGTGATATGTTGCGTTAAGTTACCTTGTTGATCGTAGCTATAAAGCGCAATTCGACCATCTGCTAGGGTTTCGCTTTGCAGTAATCCAGAAGCACTGTACTTACGTTGGATCTTGTCGCCATTTGGCAAGATAGTTAACACTTGTTGGCCGAGTTGGTTATAGCCAAACTGAGTACGAGTACCATCAGGTTGAGTGACAGAGGCAAGCTGACCATACTCTGTATAGGCATACTGAGTTTGATTGCCCAAGGGGTCTGTTTGTGTCAGCTTTTGTCCAAGCGCATTGTATCCGTAGGTTGTGGTGTGACCGTTGGCATCCGTATGCTCAATCAATTTACCTTGTTCGTTATGAACAAAATGCTCTTGATTACCGCGAGAGTCGATACTGGTTGTCTTATTCCCTTGATACTCAAACTCATAGCAATAGATATTGTCATCACCCCATTGTTTTATACATTTGGCATCGTAACCGTATGAATCCCATTCAAAATGATGACTAAAACCGCTTGCTCTGGTCCGCTTTATTAATAAATGCGCTGCATTGTATTCATAGCGCTCTTGCTCATCATGTTGGTTTGTTGCAGCAACTAAATTTTGCTGTTCATCGTATTCATAACGTGCCAGAGGCTGATCAATCAGAACAAGCTTATTGTGTTCATTTGTTCTATAAGCGTGAACTGTTTTTAGCAGCCCTTGTTTATTATATTTTAAAACGCAACCACGTGCTTTATTCACCTCTATGCGCTCTAAGCGCTCTTGAGAGTCATAATAAAAACGTGTGCTCTGGCCTTTTTCGTTAATGATTTTTTCAAGTAACCACGCAGACTCGCTAGGCATGAACGTTAAGTGATGGTCATTCGGTGTTACCAACACTTGTTTGCCATTTGTTTTGTAATGCAAGGCAAGGTTACTGCTCAGCTGGTAGCTAGACTGGCCTGGTTTTACTTTTTCAAATCGATGAGTCGCACCATGTTCATCATGGTACTCTAACCAGTAAGTGCCTTTTTTCTTAGGGCCAACTTTTGGGGGTGGTAAGTAATGCTCTGTTAATTTCACCATGTAATCATGGCGCCAACCATTACCAAGCAATGAGCGTTGATTACACTTTGATGAGCGATACAAACGTCGCCAATTAAGTGGCTTATTCGCAGCGAGCGTAAAATCCACTAACGGCAATATTTCCTCGCCCGTCAACATTGAAACAGGGTCTGAACGACACTCTTGCTCTGTAATTGGGGTTTCACTGGCAGTGGCATTGCTTGCCCCCCCGCTATTACTTGCAGGTGCTTGCGTTGCCTTTTTACCACTACTTGAGCTGCTTTGTGATTGTGATTTTTTGGCTTGCGATGGACGAGTATTATCGCTCACTTGAATAACTGTTTTAGCTTTTTGTCGGTAACAGCTCACTGCGCCAGAGGTAAGCGCACTCACTAAGGCGGTGGCGGTTTCACGCGCAGATGCTTGCCTTGGACAATGAATACCCGCAGATTGTAGTAGTTGAATGAGATCTAAACGTTTCGATGCATCGCCACTTAATGCCGTGCCTAACTCAGCAACGTACTTGTACGCACTATCCGGCGTGCTCGTCGAAACAGGCTCAAAGCCACTGGGGGCTTTTTGCTTAGCTAACACCACACAAATTGGGTAGCTTATTCCTTGTAAAACAACTGCTCTGCTATCCATTAGTTGCACACTTCCTTACTTGTCCATAAGTATGACGCGACGGCTTGGTACTTGTTACTTTCTTGAGTTATCACTAACGCCTGAGACAAACTGTCATTATAAAATGGGCTATTTGTCAGCGTTGCAAGATTGATAATCCCTTCTAATGCACCTAGTTTTCCTAATTTATAATTAGGTAATTGAAAAATCGTCTGTTCATTAATTTTGTTACTTAACACTGGTAAATAATTTAACCAGTCATCACTTTCTACGCCATTTCCTGGGGCGAAAATTATGTCTATTGGCTGCTCATTAAGCGATAAAACACGCTTTAGCTCCCCTTGAATAGGGTTATGCTTAGCAAGGTCTATCGAAGCAACCATCTCTGCTGATTGTAACACCCAACCAGTATTTATAAACTCAATATTAGCCGTGCTTGCTGCAACACCTAAATAATCAAACTGCTCGCGCTTATTTGCCTTAAAAACACCATCAATGGCAATCACTGTTACATTTTCAAGGCTGCTCTCTTGAGCCAGCATTAGTGCTGAATGTATACCATGGCAACCTTCAAAAAACAGATGTTCTAAGGGTGTGCCAAAGCATTGCTGTAAGCTCGTTGCAAAAAGTGTTTTTAATTCACTTTGGAACGGCAACGCAGGCAAAAGCCACATTACAGTGCCATTTTGCGCGAAATCCGTTTTAAAAACAGACTTAGCTTTCATGATGCAGTCGTACACAAACGCATCAGTTGAATGCCAAGGAACTATACAGCCTTCACTAGAACCACCTTCTAATAGTAATTCTTCAGGACTGAGCTTATACGGCGTTTCAAACTGATCGATGTTAATTTTAAATGCACTCAATGAACACTCTCTTGATAGTTTTTACTATCCATCTTAAGCGCATTTAAAATTGCTAATACTTGCCAGCTTTGTTGATCAACACCTTGCTGTTTTACTCTATCAATCGGTTGATTTAATGCATAGCCATATACTAAAGTTTTGCCAACGTAATATGACTCGTGCTCAGGCCAATGCTGGTTAAACTGCTGTTGGAAATCAACGATTGCTTGCGCATCTGTTTGTGCTTGCACTTGAGTTTCATAGGTCACTAAATTATCTAATTCAGCCCCTAAACAACGCTTTATACCATTAATAAGTGGCTCTGCATCCTCAACATCCGATAATAACGACACAACTAACGGAACATATTTAGGCATGCCTGTATGTAGCATCACTTGTAACGCCTCTTCTCGAGACAGTGCTTGGCTTGCAAAGTTGCATACATGATTCACGCGTTGTTGATCTAGCAATAATAAATAAGCAGACATTAACGGTGAATTAATTAAATTTAGCTCAGCAAAATCGTTCGTGGTTTTAAACAACACCTTTGTTGTTGGTAATTCTATAGCGACTTGTTTAAATGCTTTAAATAACTCAACATGCTGAGCAGACTGACTAAAGTAAATCGGCTTAAGTGCATCAAATGTCTGCGCATAAGCCGTTTGTGTACGACCGCGATAAATTGCTAACTTTTCAACGAGTAGCTGTTTAACTGGCAGCTCTTTTTCGTCACTTTCATTTAAGTGTGTTACGCACTCATGGGTTAACTTTTTAGGTGACGTTAATAACGTGACCAAGCATGCTTCAGCCAATGTGCTTGCTAATACTGCGCCAGTGTTCAAGTCTCGAAGAGCTTGCAGTAACTGGGCGGCTGACAATGTAACTTGCAGAATCTCAGAATTATAAGCATGAAGTTTTAATATGAGTTGCTGACGAGCTTGCATCAAATAGTCAACAGAATAAAAAGGATTCTGTTGTGCACTGTGTAGTTGATTTAAAGTATTTGAATGCGCTTTTAGCAACATAGTAAGCATGATTAACCACCGATCAACACGGTGGGATTACCAACGATAATTTTGCCGCCATGAGACGTTCCGTCGCCCATTCTAGCCGCTGGCTTTCCGTTTATTTTAACGGTAGATGATCCGCTATTGATGCTATCAGGAGGGCCAACACAAATCAGCATATCGCCTTTTCTTGCTGCTGGCATACTACCAATTAATACATTTGATGAACCCGCCACAATAGGGCCACCAACGTGAGGAACTTTTGCAGTTACTTTAGGACAAAGGTGCATATGACCAATTGTTGAAGCGGGTTTACCCATAACCTATTCCTTGTTTTCACATCCATTAATCGTACAGAGGGATAACTTGTAACTTATTAACACTCACAAGCTTCGCTAGCTCTTCTACGATATCATCATACGATAAGTCGTTTATGATTGAGCTGGTCTGTGTCGCATATTGATATACATAAGAAAGCACATTACTACTGTTTAAATTAGGATGAAGGTTATAAAAAAATTGCTCAGCAAAATAACCATCATGGCCTTTAAAGTAATCAATTGGCAGACTCAAAAAAGGATCATCCGGACGGTTTACCGATAAACACACTAAATGCGGTAAACCATAGCGACAATATACTGTAAAGCCGCTGCTAGCAGCTCCATGAACAGCACCTGTTTGAAAAGTTGTAATCAGTTCCATAGCTTAATTCAGCTTAATCATGCCGGCAGAGAGTGTAATTGCACTGCCATCTACTTTTACATTACTGCCTTTAATATCAATATTCGTGCCTTCAATGGCAATATTACCACTGCTGCTCATCGTTATTTTTGCTGAGCCCGTTTTAATAACAATTTCTTTTCCAGCTTCAATATTAAGTGTTTTACCCACTTTTAACGTGTCATTATCGCCAATATCAACCGTACGATTTACTTTTATTTTCGCGTCATCGTTGTTGCCAACTTCTAGAAAACGATCGTTATCAATTTTCTCTTTTTGATCGTTCTTTACATACAATTGTTTGTCTTTTTCTGCTTGCATGTAAACTAATTCGCTGCCTTTTTTATCTTCAAAACGCAGCTCATTAAAGTTATCGGCCCCACCTTCTTTTGTAGAGCGAGTTTTTATACCACTTTGTGTTTTTTCAGCAGGTAAAGCATACGGAGGCATTAGATCGGCGTTATAAACCGCGCCGCTAATAATCGGTTGGTCAGGGTCACCATTTATGAAGTCAACCAACACCTCTTGTCCAACGCGAGGGAAAAAGAATGCGCCCCATTTTTTACCGGCCCAATTTTGAGCAACCCTAATCCAACACGAGCTTTGAGAATCTTTTTTACCTTCACGGTCCCAATCAAATTGCACTTTTACACGACCATACTGGTCGATCATAATTTCATCGGCACTGTCACCCGTCACGATGGCCGTTTGTACACCGTTTATAACAGGTTTATTTTTAATATGGGCTGCACGGTAAGGCACATCTTTTGGAACACACTCAAAGTGGTTAGAAAAAACTTCTTCAGTTTGAGATTGTTGTCCGCCAGATTGGTTTGGCACCGTGATCGCGGTTAGCAATGAGGTAATTGCAAATGTTTTGCCCTCTAGGCGCGGATCTTCATGCTTTTTAAAACTGAACAGTTTACCAACAGAAAAAGATCGGCAGTCACTTCGACCACTACTTAATTTCATATTTCGCTGGAGTGACTCTAGCTGCAGTGCCGCTAAATTTGCAGCACGAGGATGCGTTTCTGCTTCGCCTGTGTATTCAAATACTTCTGCAACCGACTGAGTGGGTAAATCAGCTTTAGCGTGATCACCATCTGGGTATCTTGGCGGTTGCTTAAAATCATAACCAATTCGTTTGTAGCTGCCTGGTGCTAAACTTAAGCCACCTTGCCATTTATTGACATGAGACTCGCTTAAATGACCAGAGCTAAAAACAACTTTAGCCTCTGCGCACTCTTCATAGGCAGTGATATCATCGGCAAGAACCAAAGTATGATTACTTTTACTGTGTTCGAAGAAGTAAAAAATCCCTTCTTGTTGTAGTAATCGCTGAATAAAGTCAAAGTCAGATTCTTGATATTGAACACAATATTCATACTTAGGGTACGTTTTAGTGGTGTTATCTTTGAATGCAACATTATGCTGACCAAATAAATCAGCAAAAATATCTTGAATGGTTTTCTTTTGAAAAATACGACTGTTTTTTCTGTTACGCATTGACGCTGCGTAAGGAACAATCGTTGCGTGATAATCAATATAATTCTTTTGTTCGTCTACATCAGCCGTGCGGCTTCCGTTAGATACCAACTGGCTAACAATACCATGAAAGTATCGCTCACCTGCACCGTCGGCATTTCGAACTTTTATGGAAACAGGCTTACCAACAAGATCTTCATGTGCGATTTGCGTCCCAATAGTAAACATATTCACTGACATCACAAACAAATCTGACATCGATTCTTGTGCGACGAGTCGAGTCAAATACAGTGCGTCTTTGCCTGCTGGGGTGTTTATCTGAATTACATTTTTATCTTGTGTTGCTTTTTGCATTCCTTGCTTCCTATTCCTACAGATCAAAAAAGCTCTGAGTAAAACTCAGAGCTAGTCGGTTTTGCAAAAAATTACATTTGCTGACCTTTAACGCCACTGTAACCATAAACAAGTGGTGCAGTGATGTTGTTTTTATCATCAGTAGGCGTCACTGTCATCATCATTTCAGTGTAGCTGATAGTGATAGTTTCAATTGGGCGATCGTTTTGAACTGATACAGAGTAGCTAGAAATCATTGCATCTGTTAATTCGATTTTCATGATTTCTTCAACTTTATCACCTTGTTTAGTGATATGGAAAACAGCTGGTAAGCCTTTACCAATAGTTGCTTCTTTGAATAAGTCCGGAGACGCTTTATCTTGAAGTTTAGTGATAGTTACATCGCCTAAACGAGTTGAGCTAGACTCACGGTCCATTGCTGTACCTGTGTGAGCTGAAATTTCACGACTTACATTCCAATCTAGTGATAAAACCGTGATTAAGTCTTTGAAAGACTCAGCTGTAGTTTCACCTTTAATTGAACCGTATTTTAAATATGTATTTGCTTGCATATGATAATGCTCCTTTTTAATTTATAAATTTTATCCATTAAACTGGATTATTTACTTTTGGTTACCCAAAATTCCTTTGAAATCACTATCTTTAACTGCGCAACGAAAGGGTCTTCTCAATCCTTTCCCTAGACGAAGACAATGTCTCAATGTTCCATCAATTAATGAAGACGGAGAAATTATAATCCGACTCAAAAAAAGAAACAAGAAAACTTATGATTAATAATTAACTTACTTTAAAATCAAAGTTACCATCATTAATAAATAATGATATCTCATTTAACTGTTCACCTGAAACTATGTTATCAAGTAATCTCTTCGATAAAAGTGGCAATACATTATTTTGCAACAATGTATGTATATTCCTAGCACCCGAACCAGAGTCATTGCAATTACTAACTATATAATCAATAACGCAATCAGAGTATACAAGCTCAGAATTATAATTATTCTTAACTCGCTTACATATTTTATTCAATTGCAGTCTTGCTATATCTGCAAGAGTACTCTTACTTAATGGAATGTAAGGAATAACATTTATGCGACCAAGAAATGCTGCTTTAAACACATCTAACAAATCATTTTGTAATGCTTTTTGCAGACCGGCAATGCTTGGTGCAGTCTCCTCGTCCTCAAATAAGCTCATTGTGGTGTCGGTACCCACGTTAGAAGTCATGATTATGATGGTATTTTTGAAGTCGATATCTCTACCTTCACCATCTTTTATTGTACCTTTATCAAACACTTGATAGAAAATATCATGAACACCTGGGTGTGCTTTTTCTATTTCATCTAACAAAATTACGCTATAAGGTTTACGACGAATAGCCTCTGTTAATACACCGCCCTCACCGTAGCCAACATAACCAGGAGGAGAGCCAAGCAACAGCGACACTTTATGCTCTTCTTTATACTCAGACATATTAATGATGGTGATATTTTCTTCACTACCATACACTTCGTTCGCTAAAGAAAGCGCAGTTTCTGTTTTACCTACCCCGCTTGGGCCTGCCAACATAAAGATACCATTAGGACGGCTTTCATCGGCTAAGTGTGCTTTCGATGTTTGCACAACTTTCGCAATTAGATCGAGTGCGTGGTCTTGGCCTACAACACGTTGTTTCATGGTATCAGCAAGTTTTAAAACACTGATAACTTCATCTTCATGCATTTTACCTACAGGAATACCAGTCCAATCAGAAATAACTTGGGCAATTAATTCATCATCTACTTGCCAATGCACCATATTCGAATCAAATTGTGCAAGGTTCTCTTTATACTGCTGCAGTTTCTGAATTTCCTCAGCGTTGTCATTGTCATCATCGTTAAGCGCAGTAAGTACTTCTTTTACGTCTTTAATTAATGACATTTCACTCTCAAATTGCTCTTTTAGAGGTTCAAGCTGCTGAGAGATTTGCTCACTTTTTTCGTTTAGTGTTGCAAGTATCTCGCTGTGATCAAGGCCTGTACGCTGTTCACGGCTTAACATAGCAATTTGAGATTTAATTTCTGACTGCTCGTTTTCTAGCTTTTCGATCGAGTTAGGTTTAGATGCTTGGCTCATAGCAACGCGCGCGCATGCAGTATCCAGTAACCCAACCGCTTTATCTGGCAGTTGTCTGCCAATGATATAGCGGTGAGATAAGTTAACAGCGCTTTCTAATGCTTGCTCAGAAATAAATACATTATGGTGTTTTTCCATCACTGGCACTAAGCCACGTAACATAGCAATGGCTTTTTCTGGTGTTGGTTCTTCCACCTTAACGACTTGGAAACGTCTTGCTAATGCAGCATCTTTTTCGAAAAACTTCTTATACTCAGCCCATGTTGTTGCAGCAATCGTTCTTAACTCACCACGCGCTAGTGCAGGCTTTAATAAATTTGCCGCATCATTTTGACCCGCTTGGCCACCGCTGCCGATCATAGTGTGTGCTTCATCAATGAAAAGGATAACTGGGTAAGGGGCATTTTTAATTTCTGAAATAAGTGACTTTAAGCGATTTTCAAACTCACCTTTCATACCTGCGCCAGCTTGTAATAGCGCAAGATCTAAAGTATGTATTTTTACATTTTTTAATACTTCAGGAACACTTCCTTGCGCTATACGCAGTGCTAAACCTTCAACTACCGCAGTTTTACCTACCCCAGCTTCGCCCGTTAAAATTGGGTTATTTTGCCTGCGGCGGGTAAGAATATCGACCATTTGGCGGATTTCAAAATCGCGGCCTAAGATAGGATCAATCTTGCCTGCTTTAGCTTGCGCCGTTAAATCAACTGTAAACTGATCTAGATTAGGTGTTTTCGATGACACATTTACCGGCGCATCTTGTTGTGTCTGTGAAGCAGGGTTTACCTCATTCGATTTAGTAACCAGTTCTGGCCAAGCATGTAAAAGTTGCCCTGCATCAATTTTATTGAACTCTTTACTACAACGGCTGACAACGCTTGCTAACGTATCGTCTTTCACTAGCGTATAAATAATGTAGGCACTGCGTATTTGTGTGTCTGTAAACTCAATGCTTGTACTTAGCCAAGTTTGTTTCAATAAGCTTGTTACATGAATTGATAAACTAGGTGATGAGTTACACCCTGTTTTATGCGATTCAAGTGACTTATTTAAGTCGTGCTTAAGTTTGTCTTCATCAATATCGTAAGCACTTAAAATGAGTCTAAGGTCATCAACTTGCTGTTCAAGCAATGCTATAATCCAATGCTCTAGTTCAACAGTAAAATGGCTGCGGCTATTACAAATAGCAACAGCTAGCTCAAGACTTTTTTTACATTCAGGACTTAGCTTTTCAACTAGTTTATTTAGTGTCATGGTAGACATAATATTTCCTTGTATTTATTTATCCTTTAAACGACAACTCAGTGACGTTTCCCTTACGAACACCACTTTGCGGTAAAAGAAAGCTATTACAGCCTAATTGAAAACGCTCTTCTTTTAGTTGTGTTGCATCTAATTCATAAAAATTCGACTTAATAACCAGCTCATGTTGAACTTGATTACCGAGAAAATCTTTCGTTATTTTGTGTGCCAGATCGTATAAATCTCTGCGCGGCAAAAGACGCGTTGTTTGCTTTGCATCTTTTGGTTTAACAATCACTTTCACTTTTGTAGAAATATCCCATACTTGCTTTCCTGCCATCGCATCTACACCTAAACGCGCATGCTTTGCATTAAAACCCGTACTGGTTATTTGTGTTTGTTCGCTTTGTTTTAATGGTTGCCACTGGCCAACAAACTGCGCAATTTCAACATCACAATCGAGATAGAAAGCGAGAATATTTCGCAAATCAGCAGCATTACGTGCTCTTCTGCTAAATAAACCACCAAAATACAACTGATGCGGGGCACGACCACCACTTAACAAAGATAAGATCTTTGTATGTTGGTCATGCTCTTTATTGGCAAAGTTAAGTGTGGGCTTATACTTCTTCCAAGCACGATAATATAAAGAGACTAAGCGATGATTAAACATGTCATAGAAATCACGCATGGTTGTGTCTTTAAAGCGCAACCTTTGCATCACCAGCTCACTATAAAAATGAGGCAACGCACCAGAGCATCCCGTCATTCCCATAAATGAGACTTCCATATTAAATTTTGTGGCGCCTTGGTATGTTCCTGATGACTTTAGATTTGTGATCGCATTGCCGGCAAAACCAAATTTTTGAGTGGCCGAAAAACGAATAAGTTCTAGCTTAGGGTGACTGTCATAGCCAACCTTACGATACTGCTGCGCAGATTCTTGTAACTGTGATTCAATAATGAACACCGCTTTATAAAAATCAGTTTGAGTTGCACTGTGCAGTAACTTATCAATCATAGTAAAACCCCAGAACCAACCCGAGCAGGCCATTGATGGTAAACTCGATCTTGCTCTTTGAGTTTTAAACTCAACCGGGTGAAGCTATTAATTGATGCAAATTGTGAGAAAAAACAATCTAAAACAGATGCAAAAAAGAATACACCACTACCCGAGAAGTCATCATTTGCAAAGGTAATTTCGATATCTGTGCCAGATGCAAACGCCACTCGACCATTTTGCACTACACGCGCCGTTGCAGGCTCAATTTTTACATTGTAGATATTATCGATCATGCCTTTTGATTGTGGTGTTGCTTTGAAATCATATAATCTAAGTGTTTCTTTCAACTTATCGACTGCGTTTTCACCGCTAAATGAATCAATGGTGAGGTGATTAATTAGCTGCCAACGCGTGCTACTTCCTAATACTGGTCTGACTGCGTGAGTAGGTGCCACTAAACACCTAATTTTTTTAATTACATCACCCCGTTTTGGCATAGACAAACCAAGCTCATCATCACCAAACGGTAAGCTTGCTGGCAGATTTCGGTTACTGCATTGAGCGCGCACGGTTAACACACTATTGCCTTCACTCAGCTCTTGGGCACTATTTTCAAAGCCACCATTAACCAAAGATAAATAGGTTTCTGTCCCCGCCTCTGCATAGCCGCCAGCCCATAAAGCGGTTTCACGGCGTGTATGCCAAAATAGATCTTTATGTTCTTGATATTTAGGGTGTGTTTGCCCATAAAAAGGCGTAACGATTTGTTTATTACCCTTATGGTCAAATGCCACGACTTCTTCAATGCTTATGATTTCAGATATTTCAGAATCGATATAACGTGGTGCAAGCTTGTACTCGTACTCACTTAGCTCAGGTCTGATCGGCTCAATTTCTTGTTCAAACATGTTAATAATGGGTGTGCATCCCAATAAGAACATGTCTTTATCAACTTGTTTTTCTAACTCTGTAGACTCTGTATCCAAATAGAAATACAAGGTCGTTGTGTTTGAATCACGCGGCAACACATGGCGAATATTTTGTAATTCGAAAAATTTAAACTTTTCAGGAAAAATAAAGTGTTCAACCAATAACCTAAAGCCAGATGAAGAGCGTAATGAATAAGGCACTACAGCCTCATCGTGCTCAAAACCAACAGGCTTTAAATGCTCATTTGACAGATAGTGAACACCTTCATCGCCATTATCAACGGCAATACCAATACAGTGTTTGAATAATAATTCGTACACTTTTAATGAAAAATGCCACTGTCCGTGTATAAATACTTTTAGATTATTAAGCTCAGTCTCATGCAGCGGTACTCCTTCGTACTCACCTGTGAGCTGTACTTTGAAAATGGCTTTTGCAGGCTCATTCCAAGTTGGTTTTGGTGCAATAAACGGACTATTATCAAATTGAGCCGCCGTGATTTCAACTGGCCAAAGGTTGGTGTCAAAGCAGCTTTTAAACTTACACTGCTTCATGTTTTCAACATTGGTTTCGACTTCACTTCCTCTCGGTATGACGATACCTGTTGTCGATAAGTTTTCTGACTCAAGCTTAATAACAGACAGTGAAGGGATAGGTGCTTGGTAATCAGGATAGAGCTGACCTAATAGTGCATCTGTAAGTTCAGGAAAACTATCATCAAGCTTTTGCCTGATGTTCGCTGTCAAAAACGCAAATGATTCAACCAACCTTGAAACATGAGGATCTTCAATCGTTTCATCACTGAGTTTTAGTCTTCCAGCAACCTTTGGGTATTTCTCAGCAAAGTCTTTACCTAAGTGGCGAACATACGCCAACTCACGGTTATAATATTTTAATAATTCATCATTCATAGTGAAGACTCGAAAATTTTCATGCCAAGGCTAACCGGCTCAACCTCAGAGTTAAAACTAATAAACTCAGGCTCAGGATCGGCATATAACAATGCATTTATTCTTAGGTTTAAAACACGATTAATTGGCAACTCTTCGTCAACTAACACTTCAACTTCAATGAAACGCGGCTCAAATCGTAAAATGGCATCGCGTACTTTTTCGCACAACACGAGTCGCCCCTCATGAGAGCTCACAGACATACTCGAAAAGTCGGGGAGCCCATAAGATAAGCAAGATGTCGCAAGCTCAGTATACTGACTAGGCCATGTATGCCATTGAATACGAGCATTAAGCAAAGCTTCCATATCTCGTCGCACTGAATTTTTTAACTGAGATAGACTAATTCCATCCGTTCTTTGTGGCGATTCCTGAATTTCAGGTTCATCGTCAATTAAACGGTCTAGAATCGAAGCTTTAAGCGACTGTTTGCTTTCAATCATGATTATGCGAACACTCGTTAAGCGATGAAACGACCAAGGTCAGAAATAAGAATGGCTTCATCATTTGCATAAAACATTTTCATTCCTTTACCTTGAATCAAGTTTTCGCTTAATTCTTGCCATTCAGTCACTTGCCCTAGCTTCTCAAGCTCCGTTTCAGAATACGGGTAAACGAGAGGGATATGAGCTGTACCACTTGGGCCATTTTTGATGATAACTTCAGCGCGCAACCAAATTTGTTCAACAATTGAATCAACAGGTTCGAACTCAAGCTTTTCAATTTCATCAAAGCGAGCTAAATAAAACTCACCATTCGTTCCAAGTATCTCTAAATACGGATTAATCGAATCATCTAGGTCTCGGATGGCAGCTTGTTGATCTTCAACTGTGTTAGTACGAAGCTGCTCAACTTGCGCTGCAATCTCAGTAGCTTTATCAATATCGTTAGCTAGTAAGTTGATGTGCATTTCCAGAAAAGCTTCATCTAGCTCATTTGCATCATGAAATAACTTGGGTGCAGCTTTACCCGCGTAAAAGTCTTGTCTTGCCTGCTCTGCTCTAATCAGGTGTCTTAAATTAACAGCGCCTACAGCAAATTCTGGTGACTTGGTTACCATAAAATCAAGCTGTTTATCTGCCTTTTCTAATTCACCATTTACACATAACAATTCCGTGTAGGCACTTCTGATGTCAAAATTAAGCGGATCATCTTTTAATTTTTCAGCACAATACTCAAGTGCTTCTGTTAATTTTCCGTTTCTGATGAGTGCATGGATCTCTCTCATTTTTATTCCTTTATTTGGTGGTGAGGACTGAGCTCAGTCACTAATTTGATACTCGATATCATTTGATCAAGTTGAAAATGCGGCTGTAGTTGCAAAACTGAAAAATAATGCCCTGGCCTCGATTTATTTTCGGTCACTCTCACTTTTGCATTCGCAAGAGGGTATTTACTACGAATATGCTCCGACGCGGAGTCAGACGCCGTAGTGTAATTATTCACCCACGATTGCAACCCTTGCTCACATGCTTGTGCAGTGCTGTACGAGCCAACACGGTCACGGGCAAGTAATTTTAAATAATGGGCAAACCGTGACACACATAAAATATATTGCAGCATGGATGAGAGGCGCGCATTGACTGTTGAAACTTCACTGTCATAGTACTTAGCCTGTTGCACCGAAGCATTACTATAAAAAACTAAGTGCTCAGTATTCGTCACAGATGATGCAGGGATAAAACCCAGCTCAGAAAATTGTTTTTCTAATTTACTCGTTACAATTAAATCCAGCGGTGGTTTCGCTTCTTTTCTGTAAACATCTGTCGAATAATAGTTTTTCGTAAGCCCTGTGACGATGCCTTTGGAAACCTTACCTGGCTCAATGCCACGAATTTGACCAAACCAGCCACTTTCTGAGTAAGCACGAACAAGCGTTAATACAAACTGATAAGCTGCATTGCCCCAAAGCATTTCGGTTTCAGGGCTGGTTATTCGCTCTTGATAAGCAAAATCTTGGTTGCGAGTGCCATCATTTTTATAAGGGGCACGCGCCAGCACATGGGGTAAAACAAGCCCTACAAAGCGTGAATCTTCCATCTGCCGAAAACTTCGCCATTTAACATATTCAACTTGTTCGAATTGATTATACAAATCGAAGTAATAGCCAAGATCAGCAAAACTATCGGCACCGAATAAGTTTGCCGAAGCTGAACTTATAAAAGGTGAAAAAGAGGCAGCGGCTACTTTAGATATTTCTTTTAACGTATCTATGTCGTTATAAATCGTCCCTTTTGTATATCCATTGGTAATTTCATAATCACCAATAAGCACACCAAATGGCTCTCCACCTGGGCGGTCAAATTCATTTTGATAAATAAGTTGAAAGAAACTACTTTGATCAAAGTCGATCGCTTTATTTACATCACGAGATAACGTAATCCAATCGCAATTAAGTACACGCAACTTCACTTTTTTTTCTTTGTCGTGAAGTTCGGTTTGCCCTACTAACCACCACAAATTACGCCAACTTGCTTCTAAGCGTTGTAATTGTGGGTGATGTAAAATTTGATCTAATTGCTTAGATATAAGTGCGTCTATTTTGACAATGGTATGTTGTAAATATGAACCAACTGATTCTTTGTTCCATATTAATGGTGAATCTGATGAGCCTTCAAGCCATAGCAACAGTGCCTTATAGGTGTCTTTCTCATTGAGAAAACGTTCCAATAAAGCACTGTTATCACAAATATTAGATGCTGTATTGCGATTCAATACAGCATCTGATTCTATGAATGAAAACTCTTCAGAGTTCATTTTGCATCATCCTTAATGCACATAGGTATTAGCCAATCTCAGGGATCTTCGCTACTAATCTTAGTGACGAAGTTAGCTCTTCCATTTGCAACCATGGACGTAACCACGCAACTGCGTTGTACGCACCAGGTTGACCTGGTATTTCTTTTACAGATACTTTTGCATCCGCTAATGGGTAACGCGCACGGATATCTTGACCACCACCCTCAGTCGCATTCACGTATGACAGGATCCAACGGTTTAACCAAGACTCAACGTCTTCTGCTTCCATGAAGCTACCAATTTTATCGCGTGCCATTACTTTTAAGTAATGAGCAAAACGAGATGTTGCCATCAAGTATGGTAGACGTGCTGAAATTGCAGCATTTGCTGTTGCATCTGGCGTTGAGTAAACTTGTGGCTTCTGACAAGATTGGCCACCAAAGAATACCGCATAATCAGTATTCTTATAATGACAAAGCGGTAAGAAACCAAGTTTGCTTAGCTCTGCTTCACGACGGTCAGTAATACCGATTTCAGTTGGACATTTAAGATCCGGATCACCATCATCACTTGTGAAAATATGGGTTGGCAAGCCTTCAACTTTACCACCACCTTCCGCTCCGCGGATAGCTGTACAGAAGCCATACTGAGAGAACGCTTTTGTCATGTTGGTCGCCATTGCGTATGCCGCATTACTCCAACAGTAATCACCGTTATCAGTATTAACAGAACGGCCATCAATCGGATCAACTGTGAACTCTTCGAAATTAAACTCTTCTACTGGCTTAGACGCCGCACCGTAAGGTAAGCGAGATAAGAAGCGTGGCATAGTAAGCGATACAAAGCGAGAATCATCGCTGTCTCTGAACGAGCGCCATTTAGTGTATTCAAGTGACTCAAATACTTTTTCTAGATCTCTAGGCTTTGTTAGCTCTTCCCAGCTGTCAAAACCGAATAAAGAAGGTGATGACGCAGAAATAAACGGACAGAAACCAGCTGCTGCAACATTAGACATTAAGCTTAATGTTTCAACATCTTCTGGGTGATTTGTGAATTCAAAGTCACCAACAATCGTGCCGTAAGGTTCACCACCTGGTGTACCAAACTCTGATTCATAAATCTTTTTAAATGTCTGGCTTTGGTCAAACTCAACCGCTTTACTTAAATCTTTATGAAGTTCTTTTTTCTTCATGTTAAGAACGCGTATTTTAAGCGTTGAGCTGGTCTCTGAGTTCATCACTAAGTGACTTAGACCACGCCATGAACCTTCAAGCTTTTGGAAGTCTTCGTGGTGCATAATGACGCTGAGCTGTTTTGATATTTTTTGATCAATCAGCTGAATGGCTTCATTAAACGTCACTGTCATGTTTTTATTCCATTGCACAGTGCCCTTCAATGCTTCTTCAGTTAGCGTACGTAATAACTCTTCAGCCCTGCTTGCATCAGTTTGTTTTGTTGCGCCAATCGCTTGCGTTAATAACGACGCCGACTCAGTTGTTGCTGTATTTTCTACATCTTGTGCTAACGTTTCGGTGCTCATTTTTCAGACTCCTCAACTTTTAATTCCTTCGCAATAGAGTCAAGACTCGCTGTGTTGCTCAGTACTTCTTCTAACACATTCTCTAACTCTTCAGAGCGGTCAATCTTTGTCATTAAGTCACGTAACTTGTTGCGTGTTTCCATTAGGTTACGTAGTGGTTCAACTTGGTTAACAACAGCCGCAGGCTCAAAGTCATCAATCGTTTTAAAGTTCAGATCAACACTGAATTGTGAGCCATCATCCGTTAAAGTGTTGTCTACATTTAACTGTAGCGAAGGGCTCATTTTCTTTAAAACATCATTGAAATTGTCACGGTCAATTTGAATAAACCGTCTGTCTTTTAATGGCTTTAATACTTCTTTATTGTGGCCAGAAAAATCACCCATTACACCAACAACAAAAGGGAGTTCTTTTTTTACAACTGCGCCTTCAGTTTCTACATCATAGGTAATGTGGACTCGTGGTTTACGAACACGTTTTAATTTGTCGTGGATACTCATTCAAAACTCCTTTTACTCGGTTTCTGTTTCGCTAACTTTGATGCCAGACAGCTTAAAGTATCCAGTCCTAGCATCACTATCGGTTATTAATTCATTTAATAGCTCTGGTAACGACAATTCGCTCCATCGAATAACTTGCTCAATGGTATAAGACATAGGTGAATGTGGTTCTGTCTTTCTAAAGTAGAGAGCTATTTCTTGTAATTTTTTAATTGCGCCTTCACGGCTGGTGATTGCACCATTATCACTTTTGCTGGTGCTCGCAGAAGATGACTCTTGAGACTCATCTTCCTCAGCAATATCTTGTTGTTCTTCTAAAACTTGCTGTTCAAGCGCAGACAGCTTATCTGCACCAAGATGAAGTACAGCATTTAAGCATTGTTCAAGCGCTTGTTTAATATAAGAAGTTGGCTGTGATTGGTTTGTTGCTTTATCAAGTGATGCACTCAGTTGTAAAAACTCTGTCAGCGAATTTTCAATGCCATTCTTTAAATCAACAAAATACTCAACGGGCGTTTCTTGGGCGCCTTTTTCGATGACATCAAAATCAATAGCGCCTTGCGCTATTTTCTTTTCACGTTTTTCGTCACTTAACCTAGAGGTGTCGTAAGCTTGTTGATATTCCCAGAAAGTAAATGGTTCATAGTTATGGCTTTCTGTCAGTGGAATACTTTTAATAGGGATAATTAGCGCCCCTTCACTCGCAACACCATTTAAACCTATTAATGCAGAGACTTTATCGGATATCTCGTCGTCTTCATCCAGTAATGGGTATAATTCATCGAAATGATTTTCGATTAGCTCATGCGCGGCACGAAAAGCAAAGGCTAAGCCTTTGAAACCGTGTACTCTACACATTGCTTCAATGAACCAAGCTAAGTATTCAATATCTTTACTTTCGGTTTTTAACGCATTGCTACATTGGTCAAGTAATGGCAACCAATCACGTGCTATAGATGCAATTCCTTCATCATCAACAAGCGCTAAGCGCTCAGCTGCACGCAACTGATTTCTTAAATCTTTCAGAGAATAATACGTTGATGTTGGAGACACATCTGAGCGAGGTTCAATACCCGCAAAATGCTCTTCTGAGATGGGGGCTATATATTCTTCAAGTGTGAACATTCCATTGCCTTTATTACCTTCCATTTTACACCTAAAAAAGAAACGATATGGTATATTACATTTCTTATTTAAGATTACAAGAGAACATCGCTCTTATAAATACACAATTTCAATTATAACAACCAAAATAAATAATAAAACCATATTTATGATGGAGTTAATAAAAATAACAAAACTTACTTTCTTGACAACATCGGGATAGTCAAATCATCAAGCGTTAACTTTTGATTAGCACAAGAGTTAACCCCTTCATTCTTCACTAAAATAAATGTCACATTATCTTTTGCGCCACGCACAAGCGAAGAGTGAATTAGTGCCATGCCAGAATCAATAATATTTTTTGGTTCTAACGCAAGACTTATCTCTGAGTCGTTCAATTCTCCAGTTAAGCCATCCGAACAGAGCAAAAAAATGTCTTCGCTGCGCAAATCACCTTCTTTAAAATCAACATCAACTTCATCTTGCACACCTACAGCACGTGTTATCACATTCGCTAAAGGGTGATGCCTTGCTTCTGCTTCAGATAAAACACCCTCATCGATAAGGTCATTGACTTGACTGTGGTCCCGAGAGACTTGTGATAAGCCGCCGTTACGGTATAGATAAATGCGACTATCACCCACCCAAAGTACATAGTATTTGTCATCCTTCAAAAGCAAAACAGTGACCGTGCTCCCTGCGGTTTTATTCGATAGGTAGTCAGTGCTGTACTCAAACAACTTTTGGTTTGCTTTTTTTATCGCGTTAATAAGGATGATTGTTGATATGGAAGAAGCTGGTAATGATTCAACTTCATTCTTAATAACATCAACAACCATTTGGCTTGCAAAATCACCCGCCTCATGGCCACCCATACCATCAGCGACAACCCAAATATTAAACTTATTTAGCTCAACATAAGCATCTTCGTTTAACTGCCTTACTGCACCTCGATGAGACACCGCATAACTTGTATAATTTTTATTCACGCTCTCTTACCTGAGTATAATTCCACTCCCAATGCTGCCATCGGCCATCTAGCATTGCTGCAACCTGATTAACAGGCGGTAATCCAGCAGTAATAAATACCACTGGTTTAATGTTTATCGAACCATGTGTCCACCAAACACTGTAATCGCCATACTTACTTGTGAGTAAGCTATGTAAAACGTCCTCTAATGATTCGTCGCCAAGCTCAACCCCTTGAAACTCAAAAGCTATCGCTGATTTATTCTCATCTGGTGAAGTATGCTTACTAAAACGTTTTTTCACCACAGGCGTATTTTGTAATGTACCCAGCACTTTTTTACGCCACACACTTAATTCAACGCTCTCTTCAAGCACTGATAGCACCGCATCTTCGTACTCCAATGAAAGCAAGTTTGAATGTAAAGCCTTCATTGGTAACTGCTGCGTGTCTATCACGACGGTAAACGGGTAATGTCTGCCAACGGCATCAACACTCGGCAGTAATGTGCCTACTTTTCTATCCTCAGTGACAACATTTTCACATAATGCAAAATGCCATACAGGACTGGTCAAGTATCGCTCCTGCCACTGTGAACCGAGCTGTTCTTTGCTTACAGCAATAGCAGCTTGTAACCAATGTTCCCAATGCTCACTAAATTGCTGACAAATGCCATCTTGGACAAAGTCGCCCAGAAAGGGGACCTTACCCAAGTAGCCTAACTTTAAAGCCTGGTCGGACATGAAAAACTCTCTATACTTGCGTTCCAGAATGGATGTCTAATCGATTTCGGCAGTAACTCAACCGTCGCATTATTTCCTTGCAATGAAAATTGCAGCTGCAAATCCTTTTCTGTCTGTGCTCTTTTCGCCTGTAAGTCGTCTAGCATACGATACAAAGACCATTCACCTTCGTAACTGGCATTAATAGTGCGTCCTCCATATGGTGGAGTAAACACAATACGCGTTTTATTTTGAGCGACATCACCAGGCCAAACGATGCTTTTAACTTTAGGTGGACCATGACGATAAATCATTGATTGGCCATCTATTTCTAGCATGAAACTGGAAACTGTTTGATCTAACTTTAATGGTTTTAAACCAAATTCAATGCGCGGTGTTTTGCTGTTACCATCAAAAAATACTTCGCGAATTTTGGCGGCTTTTTCAAACATTTCTAATGCTGACTTGCTTACACCGATATTCTTTTCGAATCGCCAAGGACTCTTACTGGTGTCGACACTTGGTGCAATATAAGTATTAAAAAAGCTATCGATTGTGCCATCTGGGCCAAAAAAGTCTGAGAAATCTTTAAGATTTACCTCTTTAGATGAAGTTGAAACAAACGGATAACGACCGACAATTGCATCGTTGTACTCGCGTAATACAGTACTTTTCCATATTTCATTCAAGTGACGATTTGCACTGCTTCTGGTGATATTTGATGTATCTTGACTGATATTCAATAACCAGTTGTTCGCAGGATAAGGTAACCCTTTACTCTGGAACTCTAATTGACTAAGAAACTCAGGCTTACTCTTACCACTTAATTGATTTTTTACAGATGATTTTAGTAACCCGCCTCTATCAAGTTGATTTAAATAAATATTTAACTCTCTTAAACTTGCTTGAATCTGTTCAAGTTGCTGCTCATCAATTTCTAAAATATCACTAAAAGCTTCTTCAACCTGATAACCCGGAAGCTTTATATCAAACTGTGGTGCTTCATTTGGCAAATAGCGCTTAAGTCTATTAGCCTTAGTATGCATTGCAACTTCAGCAGCGTTCGCCGCAACCTTACCGGCTGCTTTTTGATTTTCTGAGATAGGTAGCTTAGTTAAACGCACATTCTTTTGTACTGTGGTAATGATATTTTTTATTGGGGTTTCTGGACCCGCTAACACATCAGTAACTCTGACGCCTTCATTAGGCGAGTTAAACTCATTTAGCGTAAGCTCATTAATAAACGAGCGCCAATAATAGATGTAATCTTGGAAATATTTCTGTTCAAGCTTTTTCTCTATATCTGCTTTCGAAATATCATAGGTCCCTGACGCTTCTTCACCATAAACCCAGCTACTTGCCATCAAATTACCCAACATCTTACTTTTCTCGACATTGAAGATGCCATGATAGCCATTATAGGTGTAAAGGCCTGGAATACTTTTCATGATTGATTCTGAGTTTTGGAAGCTAAACTGTTTCGCACTTTCATAGCTGATGATATCAGTTAATTTGAAAGGCGGAATGCTGCTGTCGATAAAGTCAGCTTGTAACCTTTGATAAGCACGTTCAGCAATAGGTAATTTAGTTAACTCCGCTCGCGCTAATCGTACGGCTTGATGATCAATTTCTGATTCTGAGAAACCATGCTCTAACAATGCTTTTGTGTGCTCAAATAATTCAGCACGCGTTTGGAAATTAACATCACCTGGTAAGTTTCTCTCGTAATAGGCACTAAACCAAGCAAGCACATCTTCATTATTGTAATGCTCAGGTTCAAAGAACATTAAATAACAACGTAAGGTTTCGTAGAGATAACTTAAATAATCAGCCTGCTCTGTCATCTCAGAGGTCAGCGCATTTAATAAGTAAGGCTCTAAGTATGTTTTTAATGAACGTATATATGCTTTCTGTGAAGCCTCTGTAAGAGGTTCTACTTTACTAAAGCCATACGCTTCAAAATCATCGGCTTCTAACTGATTAACAGGGAAATTTTTAAGCATATTAAAGCGCTGATTTAGCACAATTAAATTCGCTTTATCGACCGTATTTTGATCAAGAGCTTGATACTCACTGAGCGCATTATCGGTTTTACCGATAAGCTCATTATTCCACGAAAAGCTCACATACCATGAAATACTCAAGCCTAATAAAACGACACTCGTTACGGCCAAGCAAGATATACGTAGCCACTTGTTCTGTTTCTCATGGTGTTTGTTAGTGCTTGCTAAGTTTTGCTCAGGAAAAATGACTTTTTCTAATAAGCGTTTAATAAAGAAACTTCTTGTCTGATTGATATAATCTTTCTTTACCGAACTTTGCTCGTTTAACAGGTTTGAAGGTACGCCTTCTTGAGTCGAACTTGTTAAATAAACACCGCGGAATATTGGCAGACTTTCGTATGCATTAGGTGTGAAAATTTCTTTTAAGAATGAGTAACCTACATTTTGTAAAACACGAAGCTGTTTAGGAAACTCAAAGATCTTCGATCTATTCGTTAGATCATGTTCATTGATCAAACGTCGATTAAGTAATGTTGTTAAATTAGAGATAAGCGCGTGAAACTCTTTATTAAATGCATCCATTTGATTGTCAGAGTTAGCATCAAGTTCGAAGGTAACACCCCAAACCTGCTCACACTCTTCATCGCTGAGTTCACAAAAGAATTCTCTAAACCCTTCAATTAGGTCAACTTTTGATAAAATAACATACACGGGAAATGTCATTCCAAGTTGACTTTGTAGCTCTTGTAAGCGCTGTTTAATGGCGCGTGCGTGTAAGTTTCTCTCTGTTTTTGTTTGGTTCATTAATTCAGAGATGCCCATACTAATAACCACACCATTGATGGGTCTTTTCGGGCGGTACTTTCTTAATAAGCCTAAAAATCCTTGCCACGCTTTCGCATCATGTAGAGCATGACTATTTTGTGTTGTATAGCGCCCTGCTGTGTCAATAATCACGGCTTTGTTGGTGAACCACCAGTCACAGTTTCGCGTTCCGCCAACACCATGCACTAAATCAGTGCCAAGCTTATCTTTTAATGGAAAATCAAGACCTGAGTTATTGATGATATTTGTTTTACCGGCACCTGGAGGGCCAATCATGATATACCAAGGCAATTGGTAGATGTTTCGCCCATTGAATAACTTAGCATTCTTAAGTAATTCAATCGCCTCAACCATACGTGCTTTTAATGTTTTGATCTCCTCTTGGATTTCATCACCAGCACCTTCATCAACCTCAATTAGTTCTTCGGCCATGCTTTCGTTGCGTTTATTTTGCTTTCTTAGATGCAATAGCTTGGTTAAGGTATAAATTAATAGAATAGCGAGTATCAGAATCGCGCGTGCCGCAACACTTGCCAAAGGAGTGTAATCAGCAATAGAGATCAATGGACCGCCAAACCAGATCAATAAGAAGAGCGCTATAAAGCCAATTACAATCATAACTTTACGAGAGGTAAGCGCGTACATAGCACGCTTGCACTTTTGAATAAAACTCATTGCAACTCCATTAAAAAAGTAAGTCGATTTCAATTCTGCGATTCAATGCTTTCTGATTTGAATCGGCATTACTCACCAAGGGCTCCGCAGAACCTCTTCCTTCTGGCCATAACCTACCCATTAAGCCTGTATTTTTGGCCATAGAGTTTGCAACTTGCGTTGCTCTTGCTAATGACAGATGCCAATTTGAGGGGTACTGGTTGGTACTTATTGGACTGTCATCAGTGTGACCTGTTATTAAAATTTTACCTTTTGTGCCCTCAAGGCTTAGCGCAAGCTTTTCTAATATTGGTTGGAATGAAGGACGTAACGACGCTTCACCAACATTAAAGAGGCTTTCGTTATTAATGGTAATTCTAATTCGATCCGATTGACGCTCGATACTAACTACACCACGTTGTATTTCGGTGTGCATTAACTGCGTTAGTAGATCAAGCTGTGTATCTTTCGTGTCTTCGGTTTGTGAAGATGAAATAGGATGTACTAAATTTAAATTATCCGTTGTCGTCGCCACTTTTTCATTCAAACGCATATTAAAAAATAAATACACGGCCAATGTGAGTAGGGTCAAAACAGATACAACGACCCAAAGTGGGATCTGGTTTCTTAACTCCATACCGGCTGCAACACGGCTCTTCCAAGACGGAGTTAGGTATTTACTTTGAGGTCCATCTAGTTGATTTAAAATGTGATATACGCGATTTCGATAATCATCTATCTTACTATCGCCGCCGGTATCAACCCGATACTTACCTTTAAAACCTAAATTTAGACAGTGGTACTGTAGTTCTAAAAATTCTTTGTTTGCTTCAGGGTGTAGCAAGGCATCATCTAGCAGAGTGAAAAAGTATTCTCCGCCAAACGTCTCTTTGTGGAATGTTGATAGTAAACTTTCTTCAGCCCACTCCAGTGAGCTCCACTTAGCATTTAACGCAGCTTCATCCAGTGCAGCACACAAACAATAGCGGGCATTATTTATCACTGACAAATCGATAGATTTGGCACGCAAAGTACTTTCAAAACGTTTAATCGACTCAATGGCTCGGTGCTTCAAGGCCGCTAAATTTTCAACTTCCGAAGATTGGTTGATGAAAATCACTAAAGAAAAACAGTCATTAGCAGCTTCAAGCAAGCCATTTTTGAATATTGAAATATTATTTAAAGGTGCACTTCCACTTTCAGATTGACTCAACGATACGACTGTTTTGTCTGAATGCGATTTTGAAGTATTTGCATCCTCCATGCCTCGGCTCAAACGGCCTGGACGTGGTTTAATTATTGTTTCATCCATTGAAACTTCCCTCTGTTAGCTTCTAATAGCCCATAAAACCAAGTTAAGATCCGGATAGTTACCGGACAAGTGAATTGCAATCCCACCGCTTGATTTTAGCTTATTCCAATGTTCACTTTGTTTGTTCAGTTCAAAGTAATGATAGCCCGCATGATACGGAACCTGACGCGGTGCTGTTGGCAGACTATTAATCGAAATCCCTGGTATTTGGTTATTTACCAAGTCACGAATAGTCTCCACACTACCTATCTTAATTTGTGAAGGTAGTAGTTTACGTAATTCTTCATGCGGCACACTGGCTTTAACTGCAAGCACAAACTGAGACGAATCAAGAATACTTTTATCTTTTAAGGCGCCAAAAGAAATACCAAACTTGCTTTGTTCAAGCTTAATTTCGGTTGCAGTTTGTTCAATAACTTGACTCAGAGATTGATACAAGAAGCTTACAACCTCAGAAAAGACGAACTGTAAATTTGCATGATCATACTTAGGCAAGACGGGCACACGCTTATTGGCCGCACTAAATGTCGCAAGTTCGCCAGCCATCTCAATTAAGCGCGTGTAAAATGCTCTCGGATGAACGTGAGAATGACTTAATAAGCTTTCAAAAACAGCGTCGTATTTGTTAAGTGTTTGAAGCATGATGAAATCAGCCACAGACGCACTGCCAGCATACCCTTGACATAATCTTCCAGAGATACTTTCAGCGCGCTGTTTTATCAAACTGCCAATCTCTCTTACAAGTCCAATTAACGCTTTACAATGAGTAACTTGCAAGCATGGCGGAACGTATTTAGAGTCAAGCTTAATCGCCCCCTCGTTCGTTACTTCACTAATACGCGCAAGGGGCAATGTTACATAACCGGCTGTATCATCAGACATTAACATTAGTTTGCTATGAAGCTGTGCCACCTGAATAACTTCTTGCGCTTGAGAACCTAAGTTATCATCACTAATCGATAAATCGGCAATTCGGTATCGTGTAACTAGCTCATCTTCTTCAGTCGCTAAATTTATACCACTGCTTTTCAACGCTGGAACAGCTAAACATACAATTTCATTGTAGGTATTTTTTGGCACCACAAGCGGAGCAGGCAGCTGCTCATTACTTGGCATGTTAATTGGACACAAATCAGAGGTAACAGCCGTTAGACTATCAACAGCGAACTGCCCTGTTACCAATAAGCCTGTGTCAATATCGATATCAACAACACCCCACGAGTCAGCAACATTCGCTTCTATAATTTTCCTAATCGTGCTGAAGGTATGCTTGTCTGCTTGCTGGAAATGTTGGGGCCTTAAAAACATGCCCTCTGTCCATGCGACCCGCGTGTAATCACTCATTTTAATTCCTTTTAATCATCTCATGTAAGTCGCTAGCGACTCTACATTCACATCGATATCGTCATAACCTGTTGGATCTACTTCAATAACTGAACGCCAACGTGCTTTTTCAATATCTCTGTACGCCAATACAACACCAATGAATCGTGTGTTTCTATTTAAGCTCATTTTATACTCGAGCTTAGACCCTGGCTGTAACTCTAACTCATCCTTCTTTAGGAGGTCAGGTCCTAAAATTTCTTCTGGTGTATCATAAAGACTAAAAAAGTCTTGCGTATCAAAAATAGTTCGCGAACTAAGTTCAAACACTTTTAAAACTACAGGAGAAGGACGTCCTGAAATATCAGGGTTTACGTCAGCGGCAACATTAATATTTAGATCAGTTGACGGTGGTACAAATTTATTAACCGTTGAGCAGCCAACTAAAAAAACTAATAGAGCTCCAGCAAAAGTAAGTTTGGACTTTAACATGCTTTTATTCCCTTATATCACGCTTTACTGTGATTATTGTAAGCTCGCAAAAATTCTTCAGATAATGCTAATACACCTTTTGTTTCAACATCTTCAATAATTTCAGCGTGTAATTTTTGATATATATCCCAACTCGATGAGTCAGAATAAGTTGGTAAGTAATTTAAGATACTCTCTTTGTTACGCACTTGCTGCTTGATACCATCAGGAGATAATTGCTCTAATGCACCAGAAAGCGCGCCGGTGGCACCTGCTAACAGCCCTTTTTCATGAGCTTTGGTGTCGATAAAGCTCTCTTGAACGGCTTTATTTGCCTGTAAGTAGCTTGAACTTTTACGAATAAATAAGTTTTGAATAGCATCATCAAGCGTAGCAGAGAACTTCAAAGGGTTATTTTGTTCAACCTGAAATGTCGTGTGATTCAACTTGAGTTGATTTTTCAGTAATGAACGTTGACGAATTAAATCCATAGAGCCAACTAAAAAGTGTCTCAAGCTCTCGCCCATTTGTGCCCAAACACGTTCATCGTTTAATTCATTCGCAAGTTCACTATTCACTCCCAAGCCCTCTAAAAAAGCAGCAACTAAAGGCGAATCACCATTGCCAGTAACAGGTTTAGGTGCTTTAGCAGGTTGAGTAGCGCGAGGCTGAGCTGGCTTTTGTTGAACTTGCACAGGCGGTTCAGTAACAGGTGGACTAGCCAAATGTTGACTACTTTCACTTGCTACTTCATTACTTGAACCCATAAACGCTATTTCATCCCAGTCTTCAGGGATTGGTTGGCTTAATGGGCTACTGTTAACAGGCTCTGAAATAGGTGCTTGCGGTTGCTGGAAAGAAGGCGCAATCATCGCTTCATCCATGCCATTAGTAAATTCATTATTTAACGACGAATTAGCCACGTCATTATTCTGGTTATAGTTCTCTACTGACGGATTGGGCTGACTAAAGGCTGCAGCTGATTGATGTGAACTTTGCTTTTGAAGCTGATTAGACAACTTAGCTTCAATTTGAAAATCACCAATGGATAGTACGTCACCATCCGATAGCAAATGTTTATTTTCCTTACCCAGCGGTGAAACAGAATAGTTGATAAATAAACCATTCGTAGAGTAATCATAAACGTAGAAGCCATCTGCTTCTTTGACAACTTTACCGTGTTGACCAGAGATGACCTTTTCAGGATCAGGTAGATGCCAATCACATTGATCAGAGCGGCCAAAAGTTAATTCCTGTTCTACTGTTTTTGTAGCCTCAATCTCAGGTGAAAGTCTATGATAGCTGGTAACATTTAAAACCACTTCCATTTGATTGTTAGTCCCATAAATCTAAACATTCTAATAGAATAAAATACTTCGTTAACCAAAGTCAACGCTGTCTAATATACAAAAAACCAATTTAATTATTTCATAAAACTAAACAATAGGCGTTCTATCTAATAAAAATAACTCAAAAATAGTTAAACAACATAGTTCCTTGTTTATTTATACTAGCTGAATGATTGCTTATTATTTTGTTTTTTGTAAAATACACACCAATCAAACAGGAATGTTGATTTCAAAAAAGGAATTTAAATGACGACCGATAACGATAAAACACGCATTGCTTCAATTGAAACTAAAGGCAAAAGCCAAAATTCAAATAAACTTCATCTTATTGGTAAGAAGTTAGCCCAACGATATCTAATTGAAGAGTTAATAGGCGAAGGTGGTATGGGCCACATATACCGTGCCCGCGACATTCACTTAGAAACAAGCACCCATCAAGATAACTTTGTAGCAATAAAAGTTTTGCATGAGGAGCTTTGTGACTCAGAGGAAGCCATTTCGCTTCTAAAAGACGAAACAGTCAAAACTCGTTCTTTATCTCATCCAAATATTGTAAAAGTATTCTCTGCGTCTTCAGATGAATCACACCACTTTGTTGTTATGGAGTGGGTTGAAGGTGAAACATTAGAACAGCTAATAAAAAGAAATAAACCTAATGGACTCACTCAAAAGCGTGCTAAGCCTATTTTAAAACAGCTTATTGATGCATTGTCATACGCGCATGCAAAAGGGATCATTCACAATGATCTTAAACCATCTAATGTTATGTTTGACTCTCAGGGCAATTTAAAGATTTTAGATTTTGGGATTGCAAAAACCCATAGCCATGAAGATCTATATGCAGCACCTAGCCTAAATGATGACAAACCAACCAGTACTGGTTACACCCCGACCTATGCAAGTCCTGCACAGCTAAATGGTAAAGAAGCCACTAAGAAAGACGATATTTTCTCTTTAGGCTGTATCGCGTACGAGCTTTTAACAAGCAAACATCCTTATAACAGAAAAGCCTCTAACACAGTTAGCAAAGACACTACAGTTAAAAAACCAAGCAATTGTTCAGCCTTTCTCTGGGCAAAATTAAAAAGATGCTTACAACTTGATGAAGCCAAAAGAGCTGATTCTTTAGCCGAACTAAATAATGAACTAACTAAAAGCAGAGTTCCTTTACTGGCGCATGTTGCATGTTATTTCATTATTATTGCTGGTAGCTTTTTCTACATCAACTCGGTTAAAGAGCAGCAAACAACATTGGATGCTAACTTCAAGAACTCAGTTGCTAAAGTTGAACAGCTAGAGGCATGGATGACTTGGGGCGGCGATGAGTTACCTCAACGATTAGATGAAATACCTCCACAATATAATGTTTTAAAAGAAGGTCTTTTAAAAGTTCATCAAAACAAAATTGTTGCTAGGTTTGAACAACGAGTCGACAACTTAGCTCGCACGTCACTTAATACAAAAGACTATGATAAAGCGATAGACATTTATAATGAGGCACGGGTGTATTACCCAGATTCACAATTATTAGCTAGCAAGCTTGATAGTCTACTAACAGAAAGACAATCTATTATCTCAGATTTAAGCTACCGCTTAGATGTGCTGCTTGCACAAGGTAGATATGATGAAGGTGGCGAAAATAGTATTGAAAACTTAATTAAGCAGCTTTCAATTATTGACCTAAATTACCAATATAAGCCAAGTGAAGAGTACGAAAATGTTTATAAATTAGCTGTAATGGATGCGATTGAAAACGACGACTTCGCGATGCAAAAAACACTGTTAAATGTTGGTGAGCTCGCATTTAAAAATGCTGATAACCTTCAACCTCTGCTTATTGCACTTAGGAAGAAAGAGTCAGCAATGACTGCGCTTATTAACTACAACGATAAAGTAAGTAACGGCCAATCAGCAAGCTACCCTTCTGAAGATGCGCTTATTTTTTATCATGAAAAACTAGAAGGCTTTAAAACTCGTTTAGCTGAAATAGAAGACTATAAAGAGCTAATGGAGTTCGATGAAGCATTTTCTAAACAAGCTGAGATTTTCCCAGAGACCTTTGAGCCAATCTTATTAATTAAAGATGAAATTGCGAGCAAATATATTTCTATGGCAAGTCAACTAATGAAACGCAAAATGTATAGAACCGCGGAAAAATTAGTCGAACGAAGTGAAGTAATAAGAAAAAGTTTAGAGAATACAATTTAGCGCTATTTATAAATTAGCCAAACGTCAAGGAAGACTCAATTTGCACATCTCACGTGCTGGTTTTCCTTGTTGTTACATTTAATTTTAGTCTATGCAGTCAACGTCAATACAACAGAATATGGAGTAGTTATGAAAAAGTTAAGTACGTTATGTGTCATGTTATTTTTAACAGGTTGTTCGACAACCTCTACCGAAGTTGCTCCTGAACCCGAGCCTGTAGTAGAGCCAGTGGCGACAGCCGTTGTAGCAGAAGAGACAGCAACCTCTTTAACTGTTATCACAACACCTGACGATGCGCGTGTGCGTATTATGAATATTAAGCCTGTTTACCAAGACGGTATTGAGCTTGATGAAGGTAAATACGATATTGAGGTAAGCAAACCTGGCTACTTAACTTATCGTAAATGGGTCGAAGTAAATAAAAAGACTGTATTAACTGTTGAGCTTGATAGCGTCCCAGCAACTGAATCAGCACAATAACGTATAGTTACTTTTTAACAACCATAAAGGAAAGCTCAGCTTTCCTTTTTTATGCCCTACTACATATATTGCAAATAATACAACAATGATAAAGCACATCCATTTGCAATAATTGTGAGCCAAAGCACAAAGATAAAACGGCACTTTTTAGATTTATGCCTTAACCATTGCTGAGCAAGTAATGAGCCTGGCCAACCACCGAAAACACCTAAAATATGCAAGGTACGCTCAGGGACTCTAATCACATTCTCACCGTGTTCAACTGCTAAACGTTTATCCCAGCCATACACCAAAAAGGTTATCAGACTTACTCCCGAGTAAATACCAGCAATCAAGTAAGATAGATTTAGCTGCCAAGATACAACCCATAAAAATAGTAAAAAACAAACGGCAAAAAACGTTAGTGCTTTCTTAATCAAAGAATTATCACCTATACTAGACAAAATTATAACTAAACGAGGCATTATTATGGCACATCTAAAATCGCTTTTACTATCAATGTGCTTGTGTACTTTTTCGGTATTTTCGGCAGAGCCGCAGCTATCAGAACATTTGCAAGTTTTTAAACCTTATTTAGGCACATGGCAAGCTGACTTTGATGTTGCACAAGGTAAGCCAGCTGTACAGGATGTAAGTACATGGCAACGCGCACTCAACGGTATGGCAATAAAAACCATTCATTCAATAAATGAAGGTGAATATGGCGGCGAGTCGATGATTTTCTGGGATAATAACAAGCAGTCTCTGGTATTTTATTATTTCACGACCGCAGGGTTTTACACAAAAGGAACGATGAACGTCCTCAGCCCTACTCAATTTGTTGCTTACGAAAATGTGACTGGCAGTCAAGAAGGTATCACGAAAGTAAAATCGACGAGTGAGTATAAAGATAACAGCTTTATTGTTTCAACGTCATACTTAAAGAAAGGTCAATGGACAAAACCTGAAAAGCGCATCTATACCCGAAGTAATAAAGAGGTAAAGTTTAAATAATCACTCAGTTTGAGCACGGTCTAAGCGAGCAAACCTAAGCCGTGCTCAGTAAACACTATTTTGCAAACTTTTTAAAAGGCTCATCAATCTCAGTGTTAGCAAGATGGTTGGTATAGTTACTCATCACTTTTTGCGATAAGCCTAATACAATTTCTAATAACTGCTGATTCGAATAACCCGCATCAAAAAAAGCGTCTAGTTGCTCTTTATCAATAACTCCTCGATTTCGCGTCATCGCTAATGTAGTACCACGAAGGATCTCGAGCTTAGCACTCGCCAAAGGGGTTTTATTAACAAGCGCATCCACAATTGCTTGATCAACTTTCATACTTGCCGCTATTGCACTATGTGCTGGCACACAATAATGACAATCATGTTCTACATTAATCGTCTGCCATACAACCGTTAGTTCTTCAGCCGTGAATGATGTTTTTTGGAATAGCTCATGCAACACTTGATATCCCTCAAGTAATGTTGGTGCTTCAGCCATTACAGCATGCAAGTTAGGGATCATCCCAAACGCAGAAACTGAATTATCTAGAAGTGACTTAGCCTCTTCTGGAGCGGTGTCTTTAGTATGTAACGTAAAGTTTGACATGTGTTCTCCTTAGTCTTTTTTAAATTATGAGTGCATAGCCTAGTTGTTTTTGAGCACTCGCTCAAGTTAAAATTGAACAAGTGCTCAAATTGGTGTAAAAGATGGTAAATAAAGTTAAGTTCGACCGAGAAAAGGTAATAAATAAGGCGGGGATTCTATTTTGGCAAAAAGGCTTTTCGGCCACCTCAACGCGGGATTTACAAACCACTGTTGATATGCGCCCAGGGAGTATTTATGCTGCCTTTGGCTCAAAAGAAGGCTTATATAGTGAAGCACTTAAGGACTACGCTGAACAACTTAAAACATTACTTGCCAAGCACTTATCAAGTAGTGATAGCATACTTGAAGGGTTGCACTCTTTTGTTCAGGCTGTATTGAATGATTCAGAACCCGGTTGTGAAATATGTATGTTAATTAAAGCAAATGCTGAATTTGACCACTCACAACCACTACTTAAAAACTTAACGAATGATCTACTGCAACAGTTTGAATGTTACTTAACACATATTTTTGACACTGCGCAAAAACAAAACGAACTAGCAACAAACCATGCACCGCTAGAATATGCGCGCTTGTTCCAAATCCAATTTACAGGCCTTAGAAGCTACATGCACAGGCCTCACTCACACACAATAAGCAATGAATTAGTGAACATGATGTTTAAATTAATTAAAGATTTTTAACTAAGCAAGTTAGGGCAAGACACTCGCCTTGCCCTTAAAAATTAATGTCTAAAATCAGCCATTAACGCTGGAATACCTGGCAGCATACCCACAATAGCCATCACTCCAGTTAAAATGACGAACATTACCAGTGGAATAATCCAACGACTCATTGGAGTCAACTCAGAGCTACGTTCTTTACAGCCAATCAAACCCAAGTTATCCAATAACATAGTCAGTGACCAACCAAACGCAGGGTTCACTAAAGCAGAAGAAAACACCACAATTGCTGCTGACTGGGTAGTTTTGCCTTCTCGCGTCATTTCCATACCAGCTTCAAGTAATGGAATAAATACTCCGACAATAAGTGCAACACATAATACCGGTTGCCAAATAGCTAAATCCATTGGGTATCCCCAAATACCTGCGATGATGCAAAATAAAGCCGTCAACACCGCACCGGCTGGTATCGGTCGCTTCGCGATGGCTGCTGGCACAATGTAAGTTCCCCATGACGAGGTAAAGTTTGAACCACCTAACAACGAACCAAAGGTTTGACGAATTGAGGCGCTAAACATTGTATCGTCTATATTCATTTGTACCTTTTCGGTGCGCTCAGGGTAACTGATTTTTTGAAACACCTGATGCCCCAAAAAGTCAGGTGACCACATCGCAACCGCCAGCACCGCGAATGGCAATACCACTACAAAGCTCTCAAGTGTTGGTAAACCTAGCATCCAACCGGTATTTTCACCCCACCAATACATCGGGTTCATATTAGGCAACCCTGGGGCTGTTTTAAACTCAAACGGAGCACCCAGTAAAAAGGCGATTAAACCACCCAGCAAACAACTTAACGGTACGGCTAACCAGCGCTTTTTGTAATGCTCAAGCAGTGCATACAAAACAATAGTCGATAAGATCACAATAAAGGCTATGTGAGTCATATCGATGCCCTCAGCCCATGCAAACAGCTTTTTAACCTGTGAAATTGTACCGATAAAGCCTAGGTAAAGCAGTAATCCCCCACACACACCACGGCTTGTTAAGCCCGCCAGTAAACTGCCTCCTTTACTGAGTGCGAGCAATAAACCAAATGCCCCGATCAGTAATCCAAACGCCATAGGATGCCCTCCCGCAGCAACCACGATAGGTATTAAAGGGATCAGCGGCCCATGCGTACCAGCCAAGTTTGCTGTAGGTAAAAAGAATCCTGAAAACAATAAGATAAATATAGAAACAATTAATAGCTCGTAGCGAACGTTTTCTAAAATAAATGCTTCGCCAAGGCCAAGCGGAGCTGCAAATGTGGCAGCAATTGCCCCCACCATCACCACTTTACCAATAGTACCTGCCATCGCAGGGATTGAATCTTCTAACTCAAAACGATAATCCCGAAAGGGTAAGTTTGGTCGCCAACGCTTAGGTTGCATGATTTGCAGTTCATTCTCGAGGTATTCATCGCGGCTTGAAAATTCGCTGCTAGGTTTGTGGAGTGCTTTGTAGCTTTGCTGGTCGAGCTCAGCAGGCGCAGTTGATGCTTGATGCTGCGTCTTATTCATGACTTCTCCTACTACTTAATCTTGAAAATTGTGTGAGTCTTTATTCTGCATTTAGGGTAAAGCAGCGAGATATAAAACACGATTAGGCAAAAGGTAGGGTATGAATTTATAAAAAAGGCTGTTTTAAAATGTAGAACATTAAGAAAGAAAAGTTAAACCAATGAAATAAAAGAGCTTTTTAATGTATAATTTATAAAAAGGCAGACAAAAAATAAGTTACAGTTTACTTTTAAAGCACATTAACTATTAGTCTAATAAATTGTATGAATAGCAAACAGTGACGTTATTAGGTCGGAGAAAACAAGCGTCACGCTTGCTTGGCGCGCGAAACAAGTTTCACGCCTACGTCCAAGGTTTTACCTTTGCGTTGTGATTAATCATTCATGACTAAAGTCATTCCTACGAGAAATAGGAACGAGGTGCGAGCCTGTAGCAACGATTTTACATCGCGTGTTTATCGCGTATCTCCCTTCCCCCACCAATGACGCGGCATAAAGCCGCTGCTACATGTAGGCGTCACGCTTGCCTGTCGCGCGAAACAAGTTTCACGCCTACGTCCAAGGTTTTACCTTTGCGTTGTGATTAATCATTCATGACTAAAGTCATTCCTACGAGGTGCTATAAACGGGTTACGAGAAATGAGGTACGAGTTCGTAACAGCGATTTTACATCGCGCTTTATCTCGAACTCGTATCTCGCAACTGGCTCCTTAGAGCTATTTCGTCTTCAACTTATTCAATTCATCATCTTGCTGTGCAACGAGTGCATTAAGCGTTTGACTACCATCTCCAGCTTGTGTTGATAGCTCAGCTAATTGCGATGCAGCATCCGAAATTAACGTAAGGTTACGGTTAATTTCTTCTGTGACTGAGCTTTGCTCTTCTGCTGCCGTTGCTATATGGGTAATTTGTTGTGTAATTTCATCAACTTTTACCACAACTTCGTGCAACGCATCAAAAGCGACCGAGGTTTCATCCACCGCAGTTTGAGCTCTCACAACCCCTTGCTCAATAACTTTAGAGGCATTGCCCACTTCAAGCTGCAAGCTGTCGATTAGACCACTGATATCATCCGTTGAAGCTCGTGTTTTAGATGCAAGCGCCCTCACTTCATCGGCAACCACAGCAAAACCACGGCCTTGCTCCCCTGCCCTTGCCGCTTCAATAGCTGCATTAAGCGCAAGCAAGTTAGTTTGCTCTGCAATTGTTCTGATCACGTCTAGAATTTGTGTAATGTCGTTACTTCGCGCCGCTACTTTTTCAACGGCTTGATTAGCTTCTTTTATCTCGCTCGACATTGTTTTAACTTGTGTCACCGCAGACGATAAGCTTGACTCACTGCTGACCACTAACCCGTTAATTTCATCAGCTTGTTGAGCTGACTGCTCCGAAGCTCTCGCTACTTCCAGTGCAGTCGCGCTCATCTCATTCATTGCAGTTACGACGCTCTCAATTTCTTGGAACTGAGCTTGAACATTATGTTTGGTATCAACGGCCACACTGGTTGCAAGCTCTGCCTGTTGCTTTGTTTGAGTTGATACGTTTTTTAGCTCGCTAATCAGTGTTCGTAGTTTGGTAAGAAACGCATTAAAACCTGTAGCCAATGCAATAAGCTCTTCGTGGGTCTCAACATGCAAAGTTTGTGTTAAGTCACCTTCAGCACTGGCAAGGTTATCGACCCGTTGCTGAATTTGTTGCAGTGGCGCAACAATCGTTCTTATCACTAACAGCATAATCAAAAATGCGGCACCAGCAATGATTAGTCCTGTAACCAGGATTAAACCGCCTAACGTATTTGCATTTTCACTCATCGTATTAGCAAGTGCTTGCGGGCCTTCAAGAGCAAGCTCTGCTGGCACTTCTATTAATAAATTCCACTGTGTGTTTGCAAGCTTAATGGTGATTGGATAATTAACCAAATACTCTGCGCCCACCTTAAAAATACCACTTTGCTTTTTTAACTTATTGTAGTTTTCAAGCATATTTTTTGGCACAGCTTCTTTTAAAGGTCTGCCAAGCTTGTCTTTGTAATGACTACTGCCAACGACTAAATCAAGCGAGCTTAATAAAGTAACCCGGGCTTTACCGTTATACAGTTCTTTTGACAACTTTTCGGTCATTTTTTGGAAAACAGGAAGGGTTAAATCAACACCTGCAACGCCTATAAACTTTTCACCTCTAAGAATTGGAACAGTTAGAGAAGTCATCATTTCTGAGTACCCAGGCGAAATTTCGTAAAGGTACGGCTCCATAATGCAAGGGACTTTCGTATCTTTCACACACAGGTACCATTCAGCCTCCCGTTGACCAAATTCATTGAGTGTGTCTACGTATTTTTCTTCTACCTCTTCAACAACTTGCTGCTCAATAGCACCATCACGATTACGGGTAAAATAAATTTCAAGCGTCCCCGCCCCTGCAACTGAGTGATCATAACCGCTGACAAAGTTTGCATCGCGGTTGTCAAACCCATTGCGCTCAAATTGAGTATAAATAGACGACAGTAAGGTGTTTTTTTCAAGCAATGAGCGGTTTAACTCCACAACAGCTTCACGCGTTAGAGTACTTGCAGCTTTTTCATCACCCAACATCGCAGCATAAGAGTATGGCACACGATACGCTTCGTTAATAAACCCAGCAACTTGCTCACCATAGGCTGCTGCATTAGAGGCGAGTTTGTCTTCAACTTCAGCAACAATCAGCTTTTCTGATTGTGCTGATAACTGTTGGTTACTGCTTGATAACTGCCACCATAAAATACTCGATAGAACAAACACAGTAATGAAAATACTGCCTACGGTAAGCCATAATAATTTCTTTGCTAATGCTAACTGCCGCATCGATTTTTCCCATTTTTATTGTTGATTTGCTAATAGTTTAGACCATTTGCATGACAACAGAGGGACGAATAGAAAAAAAGTATGAATTTAAGGGCCATCAGTCCATGTAAATTGCTTTACTCTGTTTCTGCCGAAACGTCTTAGCGCAATTAATTAACTATATTTAGATGGTTATTTAATTTTTTCAAATTACGTTCTATCTTTTACCCAGAAACGTTCTAAGTTATAAGCACATAATAATAAACGCCACTAGGTGATAATAATGCAGCAACACACATTTGATTTTGACCAAATTATTATAGGCTCTGGATTTGGCGGCTCTGTGAGTGCGCTTCGCCTTAGCGAAAAAGGCAACCGAGTTTTAGTACTCGAAAAAGGCCTACGCCGCGACGATAAAGCGTTTCCAAAAACCAACCTAGATATCAAAAACTATATGTGGCAGCCAGAAATTGGCCTAAAAGGTTGCATTCAATTTTCGTTTACCAGCAAAGTCACTGTGCTGCATGGTGTGGGTGTGGGTGGTGGCTCACAAATTTATGCCAATGTGCATCTTATTCCCGATGATGAAGTCTTTCAATCTCCAGCATGGACACGAATAAAATCAGACTGGAAAGAAAGCCTAATGCCCTACTATGGGCTTGCACAGCGGATGTTAGGCAGTGCCAAAAATACCTATATCAATGTTGCCGATCACACACTAAAAGAGATTGCTGAGCAGATGGGCCAAGGTGACTCGTTCAAAACCGTGAATACCGGGGTGCTTTTTGCAAAACCTGGCGAAGCCTATAACAAAGAGCTACCCGACCCATACTTTAATGGCGATGGTCCAAGGCGGAATACCTGCCATTATTGTGGTAGCTGCATGATTGGTTGTCGCCATAATGCCAAAAACACCTTAATGAAAAACTATCTGTACTTTGCCGAGCGCAATGGCGTAGAGATAAGACCCAGCTCTGAAGTAATCAAAATCACCCCGCTCAATGCAGATGGCAGCGCCGGATACAAAATTAAGATTAAAGATACCAGTCATCGCAATAGCCATGTTTATACGCTAACAACACGTGGCGTTGTGCTAAGCGCAGGGGTCATGGGCACCGTGCCTTTGCTTTTAAAAATGCGCGATAAAGACAAAACACTGCCCAATATTTCAGCTTGGCTGGGTCAGCAAATTCGCACTAATTCAGAAACTCTCACCACCGCAAACAACACTACTAAAAAAGTTGATGATGGCGTTGCGATCAGTTCATTTATTTCGGTCGACAAAGACACCAATATTGAAATTTGCCGCTTTAGAGAAGGCGCCGATGGCACATGGCTATATTTACCTTACGTTCCTATGGTGACTGGAAAAGGCCTCAAGCGTATTGCTAAGTTTTTAGTGAATACACTGCGTCATCCAATAAAAACAGCCAAAGTATTGCGGCCAAAAGGCAAAGCCCGCAGCTCAATTCTCTTTTTGGTGATGCAAAAATCCGAGGCGTTTATTCACCTAGAATGGCGACGTAAATGGTATCGATTATTTAAAAACGGCATTACTGCGGTGCAAAAAGACAATGACACGCCGCTTAGTGTTAGTTTTCCAAAAGCAGAAGAAGCAACCAAACTCTACGCCGAGAAACTCGGTGGCGTGCCAGGCTCAGCCTTATCTGAAGTGCTCTTTGGTGCCCCGATGACAGCGCATATAATGAGTGGAGTCGCCATGGGCACTGATGCTTCTAACGGCGTTGTTGATAGCTCAGGCGAAGTGTTCGGCTATCAAAACCTACGTGTTATTGACGGCTCAATCATACCGGGTAATTTAGGGGTAAACCCATCATTAACCATTACCGCCTTGTCGGAATACGCGATGAGCCAAATACCGGTATTCGATGCAGCCAGAGCAAGCATGATTAAGCCAATACAATTTAGTGAACCACGCGAAGGCCTAGTATCAGCGCTTACTGGTTCAGGTGATTTAGCAAAATCGATTGCTGAAAAGCAAAAAAGCCGCGCATAAAGCACGGCCTATTTTGGTATAGAGCAATTAGATCACTGATAATTCTACAGCAATGTTACCGCGCGTTGCATTTGAGTATGGGCATACTTCGTGCGCTTTATTAACCAGTGCAAGAGCGGTGTCTTTATCAAGATCACCTACCGATACCGCAAGCTTAACAGCGATACCAAAACCACCTTCGATAGGACCAATTGATACTTCAGAGTTAATGTGAGTATCTGCAGGTAATTTAATTTTTGCTTGGCCAGCCACTAACTTTAATGCACCGATAAAACAAGCCGCGTAACCTGCTGCAAATAATTGCTCAGGGTTTGTACCTTGACCATCATCACCACCTAACCCTTTAGGTGTTGATAGTGCCACATCTAAACGACCATCATCTGATTTTGCTGTGCCTTCACGGCCACCTGTTGCTGTTGCTTTTGCTGTGTATGCGACGCTTTGTAGTTCTTTCATGATTACTCTCCTAATTGAGTGAAAATATATTTTGCATGCAAAATATATTAGATCAGCTTTTTCGGGATTGCAAATACTTTGTATGCAAATTAAAATACACGTATTGAATTTTGAGGATCGAGTATGAAGTACCCACAACTAAAATTAGATAACCAGCTATGCCACCGCTTATATATGGCATCGAATGGGATTGCCCGTGCGTATAGAGATTCTCTCAACCTATTAGATTTAACCTACCCGCAATACGTCGTAATGATGGCGCTGTGGGAAAAAGATCAGATCAGCATTGCTGAATTACTTGAAAAAACCGCCATTGATGGTGGTGCGATGACGCAAATTTTGAAAAAAATGAGCGATAAAGCATTGTTGTCGATCACTAAAGATAGCCAAGATAAACGCAAACGACTGGTGCAGCTCGAAGCCAAAGGCAAGGCGATGCAAGATCAAGCCGCTGAGATACCGTCGCAAATTCGTTGTCGCTTCCCAAGCATTAACGAGCAACAAGCCTTACAACTGATTGAGTTACTCGATTTAGTAAATAGTGACCTTAATTAACAAAAATTATTTGAAAGTGAATTTGGATTACACCGCTTTTTAATAAAACTAGATGCGCTATAGTGTTTAAAACTCATCAATACGGACACCATCATGAAAGCATTTGGATACACTACAGCAACCCCAACGTTGTCGGACTCATCACTACAAGCGATTGAATTACCAGATCCCGTTGCGACAGGTCACGACATTCTTGTCGCCGTAGAAGCAATTTCAGTTAACCCCGTTGATACTAAAATTCGCGCGAATGTGTCACCAGACACTGGTTACAAAGTTATTGGCTGGGACGCTGTGGGAACAGTTAAAGCTGTTGGCGACAACGTATCGTTATTTAATGTCGGTGATCGTGTGTTTTATGCTGGCGACTTAACGCGCCAAGGCAGTAACGCTGAGCTGCAACTTGTTGATGAACGCATTGTCGGTCTTGCACCAACAAGCCTGAGTAATAGTGAAGCAGCCGCCCTGCCATTAACCAGTATTACGGCATGGGAGTTATTGTTCGACCGCTTACAGATTGAAAAATCAAAAGATAATAAACCAGCCTCTGTATTAGTGATAGGTGCCGCAGGCGGTGTAGGCTCAATTTTAGTGCAACTTGCCAAACAGCTTACCAATTTAACCGTTGTTGGTACCGCCGCACGAGAAGAAAGCGCCAACTGGCTTAAAGATTTAGGTGTTGATCATGTGCTTGATCATAGCAAAAACCTTAACGAGCAACGTCTTGCATCTGACTTAAATGAGTTTGATTACGTAGTGAGTTTAACCCACACCGACCAACACCTTGATAGCATTATGGAAGTGATCAAGCCACAAGGTAAATTGGCTCTGATCGACGACCCTGCAAGCTTTGATATTTTAAAGTTAAAGCGTAAAAGTATTTCGCTGCATTGGGAGTTTATGTATACCCGCTCAATGTTCCAAACCGATGATATGATTGCCCAGCATCAGCTTCTTTCTGAGCTTGCTAGCTTAGTTGATAACGGCACAATCAAAACAACACTGGGTGAGCATTTAGGTAAGATAAACGTAGCAAACCTTGTTAAAGCCCATGGAATTTTAGAATCTCATAAAGCTCGCGGAAAGCTTGTTTTGGAAGGATTTGAGTAACGAGCATGTAGGCGTCACGCTTGCTTGGCGCGCGAAACAAGTTTCACGCCTACGTCCAAGGGTTTTACCTTTGTGTGGTGGTTAATAATGCATGACTAAAGTCATTCCTACGAGTTGCCAGCATGTAGCAGCGATTTCACATCGCGTTTTATTCTCGTATCTCTCCGACCTCATCTATGTCGTGGCATAAAGCCGCTGCTACGAAAAACGAGATACGAGTAAGTAGCAGCGATTTCACATCGCGTTTTATTCTCGTATCTCTCCGACCTCACCTATGTCGCGGCATAAAGCCGCTGCTACCTGTAGGCGTCACGCTTGCTTGGCGCGCGAAACAAGTTTCACGCCTACGTCCAAGAGTTTTACCTTTGTGTGGTGGTTAATAGTTCATGACTAAAGATATTCCTACAAGGCGCAAGCATGTAGCAGCGATTTCACATCGCATATTTGCTCAAACAATAATACAAGCACGCATCATTAAAGTGCATTACTGCGCTTGCCTTTCACTATTTTAGTGCCTGTTTGTAGGGACGCTCTAGCCGTCAAAAATTAACCGATTGATTTTTAGTACATTTAAATTTAATAAAGGTTTGGCACAGATCTTCCTATATTGAGTATGAACTGGCACTAACAAGGAGACTAACGTGACTAACTTTTTTCACACTCTTTATCTACTTTGGCGATTAGATATCAGCACATGGCATATTCATGAAGCACACGATCCGCATAATGTTGCTGATTTGGAGCGTCGCTATGTTAAATAATGACCCCGCATTTATCGAAGCATTAAAAAAGGTTTCTGTACATCAACTTACAATCACCGAAGCAGCAGAACAATACGACATCCCTAAAAGAGCTATTTACAAAGCATTAAGGCAGCAACAGACAAAACTAAACAAGCAAAAGGCATATTTAATTGCTACTCAAAAACGTCTTAAGCAAAACCTACGTAATGTAGAAATGGAGTTAGCTAGCTTCAGCTAAATAACTTCTGTATGGTTAAAATACACGCACAACAATGATGGATTAAGTATGCACGCAGTAGAAGTAAACTTTGATGGCTTAGTGGGGCCTACCCATAATTACGCGGGATTATCGTATGGCAATGTTGCTTCGCTAAGTCACGCCTCTTCGCATTCAAACCCAAAAGAGGCGGTGCTACAAGGCCTTGAAAAAATGAAGGCGATGCACGAATTAGGACTTGAGCAAGGTATTTTTGCACCTCATGCTCGCCCCGACATTAACGTGCTAAAACGCTTAGGTTTTACAGGCACTGATAGCCAAATTATTGAAAAAGCATTTAAAGCCGACCCAGTTTTGCTACGAGCTTGTTACAGTGCATCGGCAATGTGGACAGCCAATGCTGGCACTATCTCACCTTCAGTTGATACCCTTGATGGCAAAGTGCACTTTACGGCTGCAAACTTAAATAATAAGTTTCATCGTTCGTTAGAGCCAGTAACAACATCCGCGTTGTTAAAAGCCATGTTTACCGACGAGCGTTACTTTAGCCACCACACACACTTACCTGAGCAAGGCTTTTTTGGTGATGAAGGCGCTGCAAACCATAATCGATTATGCGACAGCCATGCAGATGCAGGGCTTGAGATCTTTGTTTATGGGGCAAGTAGTTTTAATAGCGCCCTTCCAAAGCCTGTAAAATTTCCTGCAAGACAATCTCTTGAAGCATCGCAAGCCATTGCCCGCTTACATCAACTAAAGCCTGAAAATCAGTTATTTATTCAACAAAATCCTGATGTCATAGACCAAGGCGTGTTTCATAACGACGTGATTGCGGTAGCCAATGGCAATGTACTTTTATGCCATGAACAAGCGTTTTTGCATCAAGCTGATACGCTAAAACAGATTAAACAAGCCTACCTTGGCAATAAGCCGCTACATATTATTGAAGTGCCGACCAATAAAGTGAGCATTACAGATGCTGTTAGCAGCTATTTATTTAATAGCCAATTAATTACCTTAAGTGATAACAGCATGATGCTGGTTGCACCTAAAGAGTGTGAGCGCAATCAAGCCGTTCACGATTACATTCAAGAAATGATTGTGGCAGATAACCCAGTTCAACAAGTACGCTTTTTTGACTTACGCCAAAGTATGCAAAATGGCGGCGGCCCTGCTTGTTTACGCTTACGTGTTGCACTCAATTCGGATGAACTGGCAGCGGTCAATCCGGCTGTACGATTTAGCGAAGAAAAATATAACCAATTAGTGAGTTGGGCGAATAAGCATTACCGTGACTCTTTAAGTAGTGACGACTTTGCCGATCCAATGCTTTTAACCGAAAGCTATCAGGCACTTGATGAGCTAACCAGCGTGCTTAACTTAGGCTCTGTGTATCAATTTCAACAAGAATAAATAATGAAAATTAAAGCAGTACATTCTATTAAAGGTGTGTCTAAATCACTTAATGCATTGCTGATTGATAGCGTCGCCAATGGCGCATCAGTCGGCTTTATAGCCCCGTTATCATTACAGTCGGCACATGACTACTGGCAAGCAGTCGATGCCGATTTAGCCACTCCCTATCGTCGTTTATACCTTGCTTTCGATGGTGAAGATGTAATCGGCTCTGTGCAGCTTTCTTTATGTGCAAAGACGAATGGTAGCCATCGAGGTGAAGTTGAAAAGCTGATGGTACATAGTGATTATCAGGGCAAAGGAATTGCAAAACAACTTATGAATAGCCTTGAAACAGATGCACAGGTGTTAGGTCTAGCTTTGCTTGTCCTAGACACACGACTTGGCGATACCGCATCACATCTTTATCGAAAGCTAAGCTACATAGAAGCAGGCACAATCCCTAGGTTTGCTAAAAGTTCAACAGGTGAATTTGATGCGACTGTGTATTTTTACAAACAAGTCGCTTAATTTAGTCAATTCAGGCGAATATAGCCATAAAGTCGACTTATAAAATTCTATAAACCCACTACACTAGTAGTAAGAATTCTATAAGGAGAAATTAATGGCGCTATCAATTCAGCAAAGGGTACTGCTTCTTGCCCTTCTTCCACCTTTACTCATTGCTATTATGCTCACTATTTATAACTATGTGCAGTCAAAGAATAGTGGTGCTCAAACAGTGGAAAGCTTTGCTTCACAGATGAAAAGTGATCGCAAAGCAGAAGTGAGTAATTACCAAAAAATTGCCATGAGCTCTATCTCTCACTTAGTAGCACAGGATAACGGTACAAATACTCAACAATTACAAGCTCAGGCTAAAGATATTCTTAGAAACTTACGCTTCGATGATGCCGGCGATACCGGCTATGTGTTTGTTTATGACCTACAAGGTGTCAGTGTTGCCCATGGTGTAAATGCATCATTAGAAGGTAAAAACCTCTACGATTTTAAAGATCCCAATGGGGTTTATTTAATTCGAGAGCTCATTTCATCAGCGAAAGACGGGGGTGGCTTCGTCGAGTATGCATGGAAAAATACCCAAGGTGTTATTAGCCCTAAACTTGGCTACGCCGCACTCATCCCAAAATGGAATTGGGTGTTAGGTACCGGATTTTGGATAAGCGGCCTTGAACAACAAGTTGCCAGCACAGAAACAAGAGTTAACGACGCGATTGATAATGCATTTGTAAACACCATTATTGCCTCGGTGCTTGCTGTTGCTGTAACAGCCGCGATTGCCGTTGTGGTATCTCGCAGTATCACAAGTCCGCTACATACAACTGTGCTTGCCATGAATGACATTTCTCAGGGGGATGGTGACCTCACTCGACGACTCATGGAAAAAAGAACTGATGAGCTTGGCCAGCTTGGTAGTTCATTCAATCGCTTTGCTGATGATGTCGGCAAAATGGTCATCGATATTCGCCAATCATCACAATCGATGAATCACGCCTCACTCAAGCTCAATGAGCTACTTGCTAATATGCATACAGGTATTAATCGTCAACATGAAGAAAGTGAGCAAGTTGCAACCGCTATTAACGAAATGTCGGCAGCGTCAATGGAAGTTGCACGTAGCGCCCAAGAAGCATCAACCGCGGCTGAACATGCTGATCACTTGGTAAAACAAGCTAATAATCAACTTCTTATTGCTATAAAAGTGATCAACGGACTTGCTAAACAAGTCGACGAAGGGGCGAATGCGGTTGACCAGCTCAATCAACAATCAAGTCAAATAGGCAGTGTGCTTGATGTGATCAGAAATATTGCTGAGCAAACAAATCTATTAGCACTCAATGCAGCAATTGAATCAGCACGCGCAGGCGAAGCTGGTCGTGGTTTTGCGGTGGTAGCTGATGAAGTTCGCACGCTTGCAAAACGCACCCAAGACAGTACCCATGAAATTGAAAGCATGATTGAACAAGTTCAGCAAGGTACAACAACGGTTACAAGTATAATGCAGGCAATAAAGAGTGGTAGCGCAACCAGTGTTTCTGAAGCAAGTGAAGTAGAAAAAGCTTTAAATGAAGTGTTGCACTCGGTTAACACGATTACATCACAAAATGCACAGATAGCCACCGCAGCTGAAGAGCAAACATCGGTCTCTGAAGCGATAAACCAAAACATGACAACTATTGTTGAAATTGCAAATAAGACGGCCAGTGATACCGATGTAGCAACCTCTTATATGCACGAGCTTACTGATACAGCCACTCAATTGGAGCAGAACGTTAGCCGTTATAAGGCTTAGGTTAGGTCACACTTTTCAGCTGAAAAGTTATTTTTCTTAAGTTCAAGTTGCATTAAGTTTAATTCATTACACTTAATGCAACATTTAGAACACAAAAGGGATCAATCATGAACTTCAAAACAACTTTATTAAGCAGCGCCATTTTATTTGCACTTGTAGGTTGTGGCTCAGATAACGACGATAACGACACGCCAGATCCAACACCTCAAACAGCTCAGTTCACACTAGGTGTATCGGATGCGCCTGTAACAGGTTTAAAAGCGGTTAACGTTGTCTTTGATTCAATCACACTGAGAAGCCAAGGCGGTGAAGATTTTACATTTGAGACTCGTGAAGAGAGTGATGACACACTACCAGAGATGGTTAACTTACTCGATTACACTGGCGATGATGTTTTCTCACTACTTGATGATGAAGAAGTCCCTGCTGGCGACTATCAATGGATCCGTGCTGATGTAATCAATGGTGACAGCAACAACCTAACGATGACTTCACATGTTGTATATGAGGATGACAGCATTGCCCCACTGGTTGTAAAACGCAAAGGCAACGATGGTGTAGGCGAAATCCAGCTAGATGGTTTTACACTTAACCAAGCTGGTAACGATTTTGTAATGGAATTTGATCTTAAAAAGTCATTGGTTGATCCACAAAATAGTGACGAGATTTTCTTAAAACCTCGTGGTGTACGTCTAGAAAACCTTGCTGAATCTGAAGATATTGAAGGTACAGTAAGCGACGTATTAATCGCTAACTGCGAAACAGATAACATCGATATCGCTCTTGAAGATGGCTCGTTTGGTCATGCTGTTTACCTATACAGCAGCTACGTAGAAGTACCAATGGATAACTACGAAGAAAATGAAGATGAGACCCCTGCTGATGCCCCGCTTGCAACAGCTGATGTCGTATTCGATAGTGATGACAATCAATTTGAGTTTGAGCTTGCATTCGTACAACCTGGTGATTATCAATTAGCATACACATGTGCAGCACATATTGATGATGCAGAAGCGCAAGACGAGGCTTTCACTCTTTATCAGGTTAAACCTGTAACAGTCACTTCTGGCGACGATTTAGAAGTTTCATTCACTGTATCTCAATAATATTACAGCTTGCAAATTAAGCCCGCTATGCGGGCTTAATTACTTGCAATCCACTTCGCTACTCCCAATGCTTCCATAACAAATTCAACAGACAAAGCGGCCAAAATCAACCCCATAATACGTGTTAAAATTGACGCACCGCCAGTGCCTATTAATTTTAAAATGCGACCACTGAGTAATAACAATACAAGCGTTATTAACAACACCCCTAACATATTTAGAGCCGTTATAACTTGCTCTTTTATGGTGTATATATGGTTATCCGTTATTAAGATAACTGCCAATATTGCTCCTGGTGAAGCCGTTGCAGGAATAGCTAAAGGAAAAACGGAAATATCATGTTGCGGTTCAATATCGTCCTGTGAAGAATCATCAGCAAATATCATTTGCAGGCCAAATAAAAATAAAATGATGCCACCAGCAACCTGAAATGATAACAAGCTAATGCCCATTGCACTCAATAGTAATTGGCCAATAACAATGGCTCCTATAAGCACAATGGCAGCATACCCCACCGTTTTAAAGGCTGTTTTACGCCGCTTTTTAGCAGGTAATTTAGCCGTTAGAGCAGCAAACAGTGCCATCGTGCCTATTGGGTCAATTGTGGCCCAAATAACTAAAAAATCATGCAATACTTTATCTAACATACACACCTTAACATTTAAAAGCTGTGCCCTTAGATTAGCAATAAAGCATGAGAATAAATATCAAAATTGACTCTTTTTCATACTTTCGCAATGCTTGCTTGCTTCTTTGTAATGATTTAATGAGGCGATAACATGAGCAATAGTGCCATTATTATTCGCAATAGGTTGAACATCACTCGTGTTAAAAGATGCCTCTATTTGCTTGTAAGCCTGTTGCCACTCAGGAATTGATTCAATAACCTTTTGCTGGTTGGTTATAAATTCTCTCCAACGGCTGACTTGTGACTGCAACGTTTCTTTTAGCTCTGTAGCGCATTGCTGTCGAAAGTCTTCAACTTGATAATTAAACGCACGTAGCTGCAAACTTTCAACAGGGAGTACATCTACAAGCTTATCAAGTGGCACATCATGGTGATATTCATTTCTCAAATAGGCTAAATGGTGCAAAGTATAATAATGTGCAGGCTCAATAAACGTACTAAATGTTAGTAGTGTATTGATATTAGCCTGATTGGCATTATCAGCTAACACGTTTTCAAGACGAGAAATAAATTGCGCCTTATGTTTACTACCATGTTGTATAGCAAATTCATCCATAATCGCTAAACGGCGATACATATCTCGCTCATCGGTCATACTCTTGGGTGACCAAAAACGCTCAGCAATAGCATAAACGCGTGGCCAAAGGCGTGTATCTATGGTGTCTGTTGTGATTAGCTCCGCCCATATTGTTGCCTCACCGCCCAATACTTCGCCTGATTTTTTAACCTGCTGTGTATCGTGTAATGTTTGATTAAGCACTTGAATACTGGGTTTCTCATCAGGTGTAGTCTGTAAGTCATACGGGGTATTACCAACAAATGCTGGTAAGTTACTCACTTTGTTAGTCGCAACAACCAGCATCGTAGGCCCCATCCATGTATCAATTAATACTTCGAACCCTGCTGCTCGTTGTTTCACATTTTTTGTTATAAACGCCCCTTTGCCTGTTATAGTAACTAAAGCGGCAAGCTCTGAATCGGCAGTTGTAAATACACTTATGTCGCCGGTAACAGCACTGCCCTTAAGGCGTGTTAGAGTGAACTGTGCGCTGCTTAAAATGTTGCTTGCGGTTAATGGGTCACGCTTTAAAGGCTCAGGATGATTACGATAATGATAATTTGTCCATTGTGGCTGATCGATGTAAAAACCACTGGATAATAAACCATCAAACCCCGCCTTTTGAATGGCAGCAAGAGAATGATGACCACGCCAAGACTGCACTAATGTTTGCTTAGGTAGTGTTGGATGTAGTACTTCATCCCAACCAATCATTTTGCGATTATATTTAGCTAAGATTTTAGCAACACGTTGATTAAAATAAGCATGTAATGCGTGACTATCTGGTAAGTCGTGCTCAGCCATAAACGCTTGTATTTTTTTATTTTCTTGCCAGTCACGGGCATCCACTTCGTCACCACCGATGTGTAAATAAGCGTCGGGAAATAACTCCGTTAGCTCTTTTATCACGTCCTCTACAAATGTATACACTTTTGGATTACTAGGGTCTAATAAGGGTCTAAATACCCCCCAGTGGCGCTCTATCGACGTAGGAGTTGTGCCACTGCCGAGCTCAGGGTAAGCAAGCACAATACTGCTCGCATGCCCTGGCACATCAAACTCCGGCACCACTCGAATACCTAACTGTGCGGCATAGCTAACCACGTCTTTAATCTGCTGCTGTGTGTAATAAAGCCCATCCGAAGCGTGTTGATGTAACTTAGGGTAACTTTTAAGCGCTATACGCCAGCCCTGATCATCTGTGAGGTGCCAATGAAATACATTCATTTTTGCTAAAGCAAGCCCTCTAAGGGTACGCTTTACATCTGCAATTGGTAAAAAGTGTCTAACGCTATCAAATAGTAGCCCTCGCCACGGGTATGCTGGCGTATCATCAATTTTGATCGCACTCAGTAAGTAAGGCTGCTTTGTTGAAAACACTAACTGCGACAAAGTACTAAATCCTCGGAGCATACCAAACTGAGTCGCGCTCTTGAGTAAAATACCTTGCGAACTAATACTCAACTGGTAGCTTTCATCCACTCCTAAAGTAGGGACTGCGGGTAACCAGTTATCAACGTCGATAACCAGCTGTGCTTTATTTTCTTCTGCCCAATTGACCTTCGCAAACTGCTGAAAAAACGCAGAGTGCTCAAATAACCCTTCACTAGGGTCTCGGTATTTCTCGGCTAAATAGACAGTTAAGTTTTTTTGATCTAATTGAAACTTGCCTTCAAGTTCTGTGATACTTGCAGGCATCGGCATTAAAGGTAATGATTTAGCATGCGCAACACTTAGTACCCAAAGGCTACAAAATACAACGCGTAAAATAAATAACATGGTTTAACCCTCACTATGCTCTAATTGAATGCTGGTTGCGACTATCGCCCCTTTAGCAACGATAACTTGACTCGCCAATTGCTGAGCAATATCTACGGCGTATGTAATGGATCCAGTGTGTAAAAATGCAGCTAAAAAGCCAGCACTAAAAGCATCTCCAGCTGATGTTGTATCTATAACCTGTGTTACAGGCGTCACTGGAAAGCGCTGCAATGTTCCATGCTCAAGCACCAGTGTATCTGCCAGCCCTTGCTTTATCACAACAAGGTCAGATGAACATTGTTGATAAAACGCGACTAACTGCTGCTCTGTGCATTCACCAAACACCCCATAATGATCATCATCAGTAACAAACAAATAATCAGCAAGCTGGAATGCTTTTTTAAAGTAACCAGCAGCATCGTCTGATCGCCAAAGTACAGAACGATAATTACTATCGAAAATCACTTTGCCGCCTGCGGTTTTAAAGGTATGCAATGCATCTAACAATAACTGTCGGCTAGGTGTATCTAAAATAGCTAGACTAATCGCTGAAAAATAACAATGACTCATATATCCTTCGCGCAAGGCATTAACGAACCTGTGTTGTGTATCTAAATAAAAATACCGCTTGGCAGCGCTGTCATCACGTTCATAACTAAAATAACGCTCTCCTTTTGTATCGGTTGTTATACCGTAGCTACCAAGGGTTTTATTCGCTGCTATTTGCAAGTAGTCAAGCGATAAGCCCTGCTCCTGCCAAAGGCAACGTGCAACGTCACTTACTTCATCACTGCCCAGCGCCGTTACAAAATTTACCTTCGTATTTTTTAATTGTAAGCGCTTAAAATACACCGCAGTGTTATAAACATCGCCACCAAATCGAATGCTGTTATCACCGCTAAGCTCTTGCATTGCTTCGCCAAAGAAGGCCACATTAATCATGATGCATCGCCTCTCTTTGCTTATTTAAAATTGCTAATGCTTGTTCGCTACTGCAGCGTTGTTTTGGGGTGAGTAAGGTAACAATAATACAAAGTAGCATTGATGCAGAGGTTGCTGGAATGATGGGATTACTCCAATAGGCTTGCCAATGTGGCGTTAAAATTACCGCCATTGACACGATAAATGACACTAATAATGCCGTCATCGCGCCCTGCCAATTAAATCGGGGCCAAAAATGCCCAAGCAGCACACAAACACACAACCCCGACATCAATGTCGCAATCATATTGGTGATGTAACCAATAACATCGTTAGTAAGTAACGCCAAAAGTAACGCCGTGCCAATTGTTAGCACTAAACCTATGCGTGATAGCAAAACGACCTCACTGGCATGTGGCATCCGTTTAAATACCAGCATATAGATATCACGAATCAATACGCTTACCGCCGCAATGGCATCGGAACTGGCACTTGAAATAGTGGCTGAGAGTCCAGCAATTATTACCAACGCCGCCAAGCCAAAAGGAAGAAGCTCAAAGGCCATATAAGGAAATGAAAAGGCACTGTTTTCAAGGGTTGGGTTGAGCTTGTATGCAGCCATACCTATTATGGCAGGTACAATTGCAAACAGCAGATATAAAGCGCCAGATAAATAAAATGACTGACGAATACTGCTAACATGCTTGCCAGAATATATTCGTTGGCGAAATGAAGGTGCAACAAGTACGCCAACCAAGACTGCAAAAAACAACGAAATACCATGTACAACACCTATTTTATCGAGTGATAAAAAGCTTTGATTCAGTACAGGTTGTGCTTCGTTGATCATCATCAAACCATCCGCTTGATAGAGCGCAACACCCGCCATCAAGAAAAACCCAATAAACAATACTAGAGCTTGAATAGAGTCTGTCCACACAACGGCAACATAGCCACCTATTACCACATAAATACTAAAACCAAGAGCAATGAACAATTTAGCACTCAGTGGTGATAACCCCGTTAACCAAGCCAAATACATTCCGCCACCTAGAATATGGGCGCCAAGCCAGCCAATACTGGCTACAAAAATGAATATAGCGATAGTATTCTTAACAAGCGGATCAGCCCCTACATAAAAAGAAACCTCTTCGCTCATAGTCATAAATTCATGCTTTCTGACAGGTGCAAATAGCTTTGCTAGCAGCAATATGCCGCATGCTCCACCAAGCCCATAAATCATCCCCGCCCAGCCATTGTTATAAGCAAAGCCAACTGCCCCCATTGAGGAGCCCGTACCAACCATAGTCGCAACGGTTGTACCCAAGGTTAAAATAAAAGGAAGGTTTCGTCCGCCTAGTAAAAAGTCGTCACCGGTTTTGCTATTCCGACTTACCCACCAGCCAAACCAGATCATAAAAATCAGGTAGCCTAAAAAGGCCATTAGTAATTGCCACTTCATACAACATCCTGCTTCACCTCAGCCAAATTATTATCATTGCTTTATGCTTTTTACACGGCTTTGGTGCTTATAATTATTTTTATGTATGAGTTCAACAGCCTAGGCTGTCGAACTTTTTTAATTTATGGGGCTTTATAACACGTCACATCGACTTCAACTTTGCAGTCAACAACAAGGTCTGCGACGGCACAAATTCGAGCAGGCGGGTGCTCACCAAAAACCTCTTTGAACACCTTATTAAATGATTGAAAGTAACGCGCATCCGTTAAAATCACTTTGACATGCGCAACATGTTCAAGGCCATAACCCGCTTCATCCATAATATCGATGCAGTTTTGAATCGCTAAACGAGACTGATCGATAATGCCACCTTCAACCACTTCACCGTCTTTCATTGGCGTTTGCCCAGACACCATCAACCAGCCTCCAGCTTCGATGGCTCGTGCAAAAGGTAAATGCTGCCCACCGGTGCCTGTACCGCCCTCTGTTCCTATACGTTTAATCATATTACTCTCCAGTTGAAGTTAAAAACTTGCCCGAATATGCAGGCACTACTTGGTCATCAATAAAGGTTGGTTGACCATTGGTCCACACTCTGTGAATACCTGATGCTGGTAATTCAGAGTCAATAAATGTGGCGTTATCGCAAATGGCATCGCTGTCAAAAAGCACCAAATCAGCAAACTTTCCTACGCTAATCTCACCACGGTCAGTTAAACCGTAATTACGAGCGCTGAGTCCTGTCATCTTATGTATTGCTGTTGCGAGTGAGAAAATGCTCTCATCACGTGCATACTTACCTAATACACGAGGAAACGATCCCCACAAACGAGGATGCGGATGAGGATCACACGGCAGACCATCGGAGCCAATCATGGTTTTTTCAAAGGCTAGAATCATTGCCACATCTTGCTCATCAAGCCCATGATAAACAGCACCAGCCGGTTGCAGCTTCTTAGCACTTTCAAGTAACGACAACTGCCATGTATCTGCAATATCTTGCAGCGAACGCTCCGCCATTTCGGGGTGAGGATCTGACCACGTTATAAAAATTTCGAAGTCGCTGGTCACTTGTTTTAAGTCCAAAGTGCTTGAGCTGGCTGCATAAGGGTAAGCATCGCAACTGCAACGAGAATGCGAACCTTGTCTTGAAAACCGATTAATCAGCTCTGGCGCACGTCCCCAGTTATTTTTACCAGCGCATTTCAAATGTGAAATAATAACTTTTATATCAAAAGCTTGCTCCATCGCAAACGCTTCATCCATCGCCTCAATGACAGCGTCAAACTCAGTACGCAAATGAGTTGTATAGATAGCGTCATGGGCTTTTAAAACAGGGCCAAAGGCTTGAACTTCATCACTGGGGGCCTGATTCGCATTTTTATAAGCAAGCCCCGTACTCAAGCCAATCGCGCCAGCTGCAAGAGCAGCATCAAGCTCTTTACACATATGCTTAATCTCTGCATCATTTGCACCTCGCAAAAGATCATCCATGACATTATTACGCAATGTGGTATGGCCCACTAAAGCCGCTACATTCACATTTGCAGGTCTTGCTTGCAAAGCGTGGATATAATCAGCCATGGTGGCAAATTTAAATTCACTGAGTGCCCCCAATAAGTTCATCGGATCTGGGGCTGCTTCACTTACCACAGCAGGGGCAGCACTGATCCCACAATTTCCAGTAATGACCGTTGTGACACCTTGGCTGATCTTCGCTGCCATATTAGGGTTACGCAGTACTTCCAAGTCATCATGGGTATGTACATCAATAAAACCAGGCGCTAAGCATAACCCTTTTGCATCTATAACTTGTTTAGCAGGCAATTCGTTGAGCTTACCAATTGCAATAATGCGATCATCGCTTATCGCTACATCAGTGACTGAGGCTTCATTACCTTGGCCATCAAATACCTTCGCCCCTAGAATCAATGTATCCACAGGCCGTGAGTCTTTGCTGTGCATTATTAATCTCCTAATGGGGCGCGATCAGGTCCTTGGCGATATTCATCTAACTCGTGTTTAATACGACGTAGTTTTTCGCGTGATTTTTTCTGCGTTAAAATTGCCACTTCACTTGCTAGCACATCGACTGCGGCTAACATGGCATAACGCGCTGTACTTGGTGTGAAAATATAGTCAGATTCATTTGTTTTTATTGGTAAATGAATAGTGGCAGTGTTAGCAAGTTCACTCTCTGGGCAAATCGCAATCACTTTTGCCCCATAATCTTTCGCGATATTCGCTGCATCAATTAAGTCTTTGGTATAGCCTGTTAGTGATAACACCACCACAACATCACTCACATCGACACTTGCTGCAGTCATGCGCATCATTACAGGGTCACTGTAAGCATTGCTTAAAATATCAAGTCTGAATAATCGGTTGTGGCACTCTTGCGCAACCACTGAGCTTCCTCCACCCACACCAAAAATCAAACTATGGCGACTATTTGCAATGAAATGAGCTGCTTGCTCAACATCAGTTTGATTAATTAGCCCTGCATTGACATCCAAAATGTCATGAATGGCCTGATAAATTGCCGGTATATCTTCACGCTGAGTGTTATTTTCAGTGATAAAACGCTCACCAACCGCTAAAGATTGCGCTAACTGCAACTTCATATCACGGACATTATTACAACCGAGCGCTTTCGCTAGCCGTGTAATTGATGCATGACTCACGTTTGCTTTGTCAGCCAAATCACTAATGCTTGCCGAAGCTGCAAATTGCAAATCAGCTAAAATTAACTGAGCAACAGCTTGTTCTGATTGGCGTAGATGACCCAAGCGCTCTTTTATTCTTGAAACTATATCCAAACGTCTTTCTCCTAAAAATAAGTCTCGACGACATCAACCACATTGTAGTTATCATCTATTACGTTGATGTAGCGCCACTTATCGAATGTTAAGCACGGATGAGAGGTAGCAAAGGCTACCATGTCACCAACCCGAAGTGTGGTATCATTTGGTACTTTCATCATGGCATGCTGGTCCATCATTTTTTCTATTTTCCAATTGCTATTTGCCGCGCTTATCTGCCCTTGCTGATCAACATATAGTGTTGGGATTGGAAACCCTGCATCAAACGCTGCATCTCGTTTACCAAAGCCGATTATAGCCCTTCCCGCCTCGGGCATTGACTGCACATACGCCCAAATTTCTAAGCAAGATGTCAGCTCACTTCCTAAAGAGCATGCCAATTCATTGCGCGCTAAAATTTGCTGTTGGGCTTGCTCATAAATTCCCTGATCGTGAGTGACGTAACAACCAGGTCGCAACACGGCTATCATATTCTCGGTTAAATTATCAGGATGAAATGCCTCACACACTAAATCGTAGTATGCCGACCCACCAGCGGTGATCATCACTTGCTTAGTATCAAACGCATTATCGGCAATAAGCTGTTTGCAGGTCGCAACCGCATACTCAAGAAATTGACTCACGGCAAGGGGATCGCCCAGCACACCTTCATAAACCTCTATACCCGCTAGAGCTAATGAATCGAATTTTGCTATTTCTGCGATCAACTCTGCCAATAACTGACTGTTTACCACACCACAGCGGCCATCAGGAACGCCAAGCTCAATCAGTACATGAATAGTGTGCTGAGTATTAGCAAAATATTCACCAAGCATACGTACGTTATCAAGGTTATCGACCAAGCAATAAAATACAATTTCATTGCTACTGAGCAAATCATCAAGCTGTTGATAGTTTGCCCGACCAACCAATTGATTAGCCATCAAAACTCGCTCAGCGCCACTCGTTACTGCTGCCACAGCTTGAGCTGTGGTTGCCACAGTAATTGCATATGCTCCAGCCGCTAATTGTTTTTTAAAGATGGCAGGTGTCATGGTTGTTTTACCATGCGGAGCAAATAACACATGGCTTTGGTTGGTAAAGTCAGCCATCCAGCTAATGTTATTCAATAGGCGTGATTCATACAGACACAAACATGGCAAACTGACATCTTGCTGTGCAATGTTCCACCCTGATTTGTGAAGCTGCTGAACATTACCGAGTCCTTTATTGGCTCGGCTTACGGTTTCCAAGTTTGCAACGCTTAATTTTTTCATTCAAAAACTCTTCATATAAATCAGCTGGTTAATTACTTTTCATTAAAAACCATACAAAAAATGTGACTTATTTAATGTAATGGGTATTGCAATTTTGTTAAATCTAATGTTAATTAATAACACACCAACAGTCAATACATGTTACAAATTAACAGAAGATAATAATTAACTTTAAAAATACAGGATGAGGAACGTTTAAAATGAAAACTAAAACCCGTCACCAACATACACTCTCGCCAAGCATAACGGCTAAGGCTGTGGCAGCGGTCATTTGTGGGCTAAGTGGCCTAAATACAGTAGCCGCGCAGCAAAGTGATTTGACAAACGATGAAATAGAAACCATTGAGGTACGTGGTATTGCAGCCAGTAACAAGCAAGATATTAATAACAAACGCTTTAGTACTGGTGTGATGGATTCAATCACCGCAGAAGATATTGGTAAATTACCCGATGTGACCATTGCAGATACTCTACAACGTATACCCGGTATTCAAATTCGTCGCTCAGCAGGCGAAGGCTCAACGATTAATGTTCGTGGTATGCCGCAAGTGACAACGCTGTTAAATGGCGAACAATTTTTAAGTGCAGGCTCAATTACAACACTTCAACCTGACTTCACTGACGTACCTGCTGCGCTTTTATCGGGTATTGATGTACTCAAGTCTCCCCAAGCCGATATTCTCGCAGGTGGTATTTCAGGCACATTAGATCTAAAAACTCGCCGCCCATTCGACTTAGAACAAGGCACGACTTTTTCATTTACAGGCGAAGCGACACGCGGCAGCTTATCCGAAGAAACCGATCCTAAGTTAGTGGCATTCGCGGGCTATAACAATGACAAATTTGGTATTATTTTCACTGCCGCTTATGATGAAAGTACACTTGCTAACTACCGTAATGGCACGATTTTAACCTCCAACGAGATTCAAAATGAAACCTCTCGAGATTTCAATGGTGATGGAGACTTAAACGACAGTTACTACAGTCAACGTTTTTATGGCGTAATGCATCGTGAAACTGAGCGAGATCGCCTCGGCTTAAACACCACTGTGCAATATCAGTTGTCTGATTCACTGACTTTTACCGGTGATATATTCTATACCGACATGGATGATGCGGATCGCAAACAAGGGATGATGGTCGATAATGCGCGCGGCGAGATTTGGGCTTATTCAGATAACTTTATACCACGCCTCGACAACGACCGTGGTGGACAAATTTACACTGTTAACGACGCCACATTAGAAGCACGACGTGTCAGTGCTTACTCAGAAAGCTTAACCAATGATCGTGAATCAACTAACGCAAGCTTACTCTTTGAATACCAAGGAGATGGCCCTCTTTCAGGTGAGTTCAGATACATTCATGGTAGTGCCGAGCGCGGTCATACCGAAAATGTAGCGCATGGTTATTTAACCTCTGGCGCACAACATGGCTTACTTAGAAACGACGGCACAGGCGCAACACCGGTTAACCCAAATGGTGTTGGCCCAGATCCTGTCATGGTTGATTTCTCTCGTACTGGCGAGTACATCACCCTAGGTTTTGAGGAAGGCTTTGGCAGCGATATCAATCAATATAACCTAGTATCAACTTACTCAGAAAATAACTTCGAAGAAGAAGCAACGCTTGATGTTGCTAGACTTGATGGCCGTTATGAGTTTTCAACAGACCACCTCACTAACGTCGACTTTGGATTACGGGCATCAAAACGCGATGTAGAGCGCGAAACGTATATTTTAGTGGCACCATTTACATCTGGTGATATTACCGCTGATGTCATGTGGAAAGACTCAGGGGCCTCTTTAGGCGATACCAATGGCGATGGTGAAAACAGCGTTGCGGGTGGTGATTTAACTATTGGTCATCCCAACTATTTTAGTGATTTACCAGACGGCTGGGTAAACCAAATAAATGACTTTGGGCCAGGTGGTGTAGGACAAGGGTTTTATCTTATCGATCCGAAGGTAATGGATGACCCTATGGCATTTCAAAATGCTATTTACCCAGGGAATAAACGACTGGCTAACCCATCACGCACTTACAAAGTAAAAGAGCAAACCCAATCAGCTTACTTTAAATTTAATTTTGCAGGTGAGTTGGCTGATATGAGTTACACCGCAAATATTGGTGCGCAATACATCAAAACAGAACTCGACATGTTACAAAACCAACTTGGTTCAGCACGTCCATGTTCATTATGTACCGCGAGTGAAAAAACAGGTGAAAAATGGTTAAGTCGTGATTATTCAGACTTTTTACCATCAATGAACTTTAATTTAAACCTCACTGAAGATTTCATTCTACGTGCTGGTTACGGCAAAACAATGACAACGCTAGACATTGGTAAACTTGCAGGCGGCATCAGTGTTGGTCGTACTCGTGCAGGTGATATCCTCGCAGCTGAACTCGGTGTGAGCCCAGATCTACTCGTTGCGGTACAAGGCACGCAAAATGGTAATCCAGACTTGGAGCCTTGGCGCGCAACTAACTATAACTTATCTGCCGAGTGGTATTTTAATGAAAGTGGCTTATTAAGTATTTCTGCTTTCTTAATGGATATAGAATCATTTGTCGAAAGTGGCACTGTAATGCTGGGTCTGCCAGACATTGACGGCGTAATTCGTCGCGAAGTACCTGTAACGACCGAAATTAATGGTGAAGGTGGTGAAATCAAAGGCTTTGAGGTTACCTATCAACAAGCATTCGACTTCTTGCCAGAACCTTTTGATGGTTTAGGTACATCTCTAAACTTTACCTATGCCCCGAGTGACAGCGCTAACGTCGATGTTTACGGTAAAAGTCTACCAATCCAAGACAACTCTGAAAAATCAGCTAATGCTGTTTTATGGTATGAAAAAGGCCCATTACAACTTCGCTTAGCTGCAAACTATCGTAGTGACCGTCTCGATAGCTTAAGCTCCGCTATGGGCGAAGGCGTGGTGCCGTTTTGGACTAAAAGTACACTGTATTATGACATGTATGCTGGTTATGAATTTGCAGAAGATATGAGCATTTATACGTCAATCAGCAATTTAACCGAAGAAAAAGAAGATATATACGCCCAGTGGTCAGACAATGTGATTACTCAAAATATCTTTGAGCGTCGTATTACATTAGGTATTCGTACACGCTTTTAAGCGTTAGCTAAATTTGGCTCACTTCTGCCCAAGTGATAAAAGACTAACTTAGTCTTTTTAATGAACAACGCACCGCGTGGTTTAGCCAAATACTAAACCAGTACAGACTCCCCTTGGTGCTGTACTGGTTTTCTCGTTGTTACTGTATGAATATGTTAATATTATAAGCCTAACCAGTTCTACCTAGGCTATGTGATGACATCTCGTTTTTTTAACTCTATTCTGTGTGCTTCTGTATTACTAAGCTCAGCTATTTTTTTACAAGGCTGCCAAGAGCAACCAAAAAGTAACAATATCAAAGTCAATGGTGGATTAATCCAAGGACAGCAACAGGGTCACGTAATAACTTATAAAGGCATTCCTTACGCCGCTCCCCCTGTAGGTGATTTACGCTGGCGAGCACCGCAACCTGTGCCCAAGTGGCAAGATGTAAAAGTACTTAACGATTATGCCCCTGACTGTATGCAAAAGCCATTTACTGGCGATGCTGCGCCGCTTACAACAACCCCTTCGGAAGACTGCCTTTATTTAAATGTATTTAAACCCACGAAACACAGCGATACTCCCTACCCTGTTGTGGTTTGGATACACGGTGGTGGCTTTGTAAATGGTGGCGCATCTCCCGCTGTTTACTCGGGTGAAAGTTTTGCTAAACAAGGCGTTATTTTTGTTAGCTTTAATTATCGATTAGGCCGATTTGGCTTTTTTGCACACCCTGCTCTTACTCGTTTTGAGAATGATGCACTAGGCAACTACGCATTAATGGATCAAATTGCTGCCCTTGAGTGGGTGAAACAAAATATCGCTCAATTTGGTGGTGATGCTTCTAAAGTGACACTCATGGGTGAATCGGCTGGTGGCGCATCGGTGCATGCGATGATGCAAACCCCTGCTGCTAATGGCTTATTCCAACAAGCGATTATTATGTCGGCAGGCGGACGAGAGCTATTTAAGCAATTGCCACTTAAAAGTGATAACGACACTGTATTAAGCGCCGAAAAAATTGGCGAAAACTTTGCCAAGCAACACACCATTTTAGGCAGTGATGAAAATGCCCTTGCTGCACTACGTGAATTATCTGCCGAAGACGTGGTTGATAACCTCAATCTGAGCACATTAAACCGACAAAATGATGATGAGTCTACCTACGTTGGCGGACCAATTATTGATGGCACTATCATCAATTCGGCGACAGAAGCGCGCTTGAGTAAAGGCACATTTAGCCATGTTGCGACCATGGTCGGCACAACAGATATGGATTTAGGCTTTGCTAATTTTGCTTCAAAAGAGGCGCTATTCGCAAGTTTTGCTCCGCACAGTACACAAGCAAAAATGACTTACGATGCAGATGACCAAATGCCATTGCCTTTACTCAATTATCAAGTTGGTCAAGATACTTTAATGCAAGAACCAGCAAGGTTCGTTGCAAAACGTGTGACAGATATGTGTAAAGATGCCTTTTTGTATCGTTTTGGCTATGTGGCGCAAACCTTAGATAAACCTGGTGCAGAGCACGCCAGCGAAATTCCGTACTTTTTTAATACTGTGGCAGCGAAATATGGGCATGTCACCACAGAGCAAGATAAGCAAGCCGCTAAAATAATGCACCGTTATGTGACTAACTTTATTAAATTAGGCACACCAAATGGCCCAGGTTTACCAACATGGCAAGCATATAAAACTGATGAATCTTTTATACTGCAAATGAGCAAATCAGGGACTGCAGAGTTTTTACCCGACCCCTTACAGGCACGGTTAAACATCACAGCAACAAAAGCTGAAAATTAATTAAATAAGGCGCTTAATATAAGCGCCTTATTTTTTACCCTTGCTGCTGAACATACTCAAGCGCTGTCATTTTGTGGTAGGTTACATTAGAATGAAATACATGAGTAGGATCGGGGTCAACCACTTCTATTGGTGTGCCTCGACTACGTGCAATGTCGAGTGCCATTTGCGTAATATTGACGCTAAACGAGGTGCCGATAAAGACGATTTTATCAGCATCGAGCATACGCTGTTGCGCCTCTGAAATTCGATAAAGTTCAGTGTAGTATTCGTCAAATAACAACACGTAAGGCTTAAACGATTCGTTAATCATCGGGCTTTCATTATTAATATTGAACACCTCAAGCAAGGAGTTGTGGAGATTGTCTTCATTAACTTTATCCCACGGCGCGTTAAAAGCCATCACATCGTCACCCTGATGGTGAAACAGTGTCATTTGATCTAAGCGACCATGAATAGCAATAAAATCAGTATTACCTGCTTTGCCATCAAGACCATCGATATTTTGCGTAATAAGATTTTTATCACTCAACCAATGATGTACCTCATTGGGACCGTGATGGCGATAGGTTGCAAAACGATGATAATACCAAGCTAAAAATTCGCGAGGGTTGTTTTCGTACATAGCACGGGTTGCCATTTCCATCGGCGTATAATTTTTGCTACCAATGGTCCAAAAGCCATCTTCACCACGAAAGGTCGGTATACCGCTAGCAGCACTCACTCCCGCCCCTGTTATATAGAGTGTATTCATAAAGAAAGCGCCACCTTGTAACCAAGTGCATCGGCTGTCACTTGTTGATTATTGTCCATACCACCAAGACGATACAAGCTTCCTTGGTGCTCTAATAAACCTCGATGATCCATGCTCGCAGTATCGGCTTTTGGCATCACTTGCCACGTGTTTTTATTAACATCAAAGCGCCAAACATGATCACTCGCTGGCGCGGGTTTGCCATCGTATCCCATACCATTGTAGTTATATGGGTTATCAGAGCCGCCCATCATATAAATATCGCCATTGAAATTGGTTGCAGCCATACGGTAATGGGCAACACCTGTTGGATGTGGCACGGTACGCCAATCTATTTTTAATGGGTTATTAGCATCAATTGTGCCTTTTAAACACTGTGCAACCGCAGCAAATGAACGACGCTTATCTGCATTCGCCTGTGTTTTAACGCCATCACACACTAAAATAGTGTTGCCACTAATTGCCGCCGCTTGACCAAACACCGGTTGGCCTAAAAAGGGCGAAGCCTGTTGCCAAGTATCTGTTTGCGTATCATAAACTTGAACAAGGTTAACATTGCCATCGTTATGCCAACCACTGACTAAGTAGATATAACGCTGCTTATATGAAAGCGCCACACTGTCATCCACCGGCACAGGCATATTGGCAAGTTGCGTGTATGAATCAGAGCGCACATCATAGCGATATACATCGGGAGTAGAGATTTCTTGATGGTCGGCACTAACGGTATAGCCACCAAATACATAAGCATGTTGACCCACCCCCACCGCGGTACTCGCCAAACGACCAGTAAGGGGCAATGTACTTGGCACCGCTTTAGCTGCTTGCCACGCATTATCGCCCACTTTAAGGACCCACACTTTATTGTGAACATCATTATGTGTTTTGCCTGAGCTCAGGCCCATAAAGCTTAAAAAGTAGGCGTGTTCATCAATAACAACTTTGGCAACAGCATTGTTCGCAACGGGCTCAGGTAAGGCGGGTATGGTTGCAAGTGCAACAGAAAATAGCAGGCTCATAAATTAAATAGGTAACTTAACACATCACTTAAGCATACCATTTTATGAGCCTGAAGAAAGACTCGTTATTAGTAAGCAACACTAATACGTTGATTTAAATGTGCTGCCGACTGTGCTTCATCAAGCATCGCTTTTGCATAGTCGGTGACTGATATTTTGCTTTCGCCGTTTGCATCAGTAAAGAAGCTGTCGCCACCGACACGGTATGGGCCTTCTGACTCACCTGGGTAGATAACCGCAGCGGGTGATACAAAGGTCCACGACGTATCTGTTGTTGATGCTCTAAATACATCAAGCGCTTCACCTTGAGCAATGGCTTCTGCTTTGTATTCAGCAGGAAAATCTGGGCTTGATACCAGTGTTACACCGGATGCCACTTCTAAGCTACCTGCACCGCCCACCCATAAAATGCGTGCGCCAGTACCTGCAAGCGCGTTTAGTAATTGCTTTGCTGTGTTTGCTACAATTTCATGGTTACCTAAAGCACGACCACCAATTGCAGCAATAACAACATCGCTACCCGCTGCTGCACTGGCGATATCGTCTTTTGTTAAATCAAATTCAGTCACAGTAACGTTATCTTGCGTTACTTTACTTGCATCTCTTACTAGTGCATTTACTTGATGACCACGTGCGATTGCTTCTGATGTAATGTGACTGCCAATCCAACCTGTTGCGCCAATAACTGCTAATTTCATGAGGAATTCTCCGTTGTTTGTTTCAATGATTGCAGTTTACTTGTTCACTATTTACTGATAAATACACTAGATAGATACACATTGTTTCACTTTAAGATACTAATGGACAAACTCAATTCAATTACTAGCTTTGTCGAAGTTGCCCGTACAGGCAGCTTTACTCAGGCCGCTGAACATTTAGGCTTGAGCCGGTTACAAGTTTCTAGGCATATTCAAGATATTGAAAAGTGGCTAAGTTTAAGGTTATTTCATCGCACAACACGAAAAGTAAGTTTAACTGTTCAAGGCGAAGAAGCCCTTAGCTATTGCCAGCAAATACTAAATCAAGTGTCTGACTTACAAAGCCGAGCGCACAGTCATAACAATGAATTGGTGGGGACTATTCGCGTTGCCTCTCCCATTGGACTTGGCCAACATAAGCTGTTTGATGCCATTGCAGAGTTTACCAAGCGCCATCCACAGACGCGATTTGAACTGTTACTTTCAGATAGTTTATCGCAGTTGGTTGATGACCGCGTTGATATTGCTTTGCGTTATATCCACCAGCCCGATGACGGGCTCATTGCCCGCAAGCTCATGTATATCGCAACTGCAGTGTGTGCATCACACGATTATTTAGCTGTGAACCCACAGATTTTTGAGCCGAGTGACTTAACTGCACACAATTGCCTTATTCATAACAAACACACTATTTGGCAATTTCAACGTGACGACAACACACAAAAAGTGACTGTTAAGGGCAACATTGTTGCCAACGATATGGGCGTACTTTTAAAAGCAGCAAAACAAGGGATGGGGGTGGCTCATTTGCCTTGTGACCTTGCTAATGACTATTTAGCATCGGGAGAGCTTGTTAAAGTACTGCCAGAGCATACAACAATTGGCTCTCACTTATGGGCGGTGTATTTATCACGTAACTTCCAGCAAAATGTAGTGAGGGCGTTCATCGACTTTTTAGCAGAGCACTGGCAACAAGATATCTTATAATCTAAATCCGCTGCAGCTACGTATAAGCTACAAAAAGGAGCCGTAATGCAGCACTTAGATCATGAAATATCTCGTATTATAGAGATGGCGTGGGAAGACAGAACCCCGTTTGAAGCAATAAACCAACAGTTTGGCTTAAATGAAAAAAGCGTTATCACGTTAATGCGTGAGCAATTAACAAACTCAAGTTTTAAACTTTGGCGAAAACGCGTATCTGGGAGGCAAAGTAAGCATATAAAACTTCGCCACCCTGATATTCTACGTGGTTATTGCAAAACCCAATACAAGCACAGGTAACACTATTTAAGTTGGTCAGCGAACTGACCAACCGCATCCACCACTTTTTGCGCGCCGTTTTGAATGTCACTCATCACTTTTCCGGATTCAGTTGCAAGGCTGTAGCCCTGCTCAGCTTTACTTTTTCCTTGCTCTATCACCTCTACCGTATTTTGCGTCAGTGCCCTGTTTTGCTGTACAACATCAACAATTTCAACTGTCGCTTTCGAAGTGCGTGAAGCTAGCTGCCTTACTTCGTCGGCAACAACCGCAAAGCCTCTGCCTTGCTCACCGGCCCTTGCAGCCTCGATTGCCGCATTTAGAGCAAGTAAATTAGTTTGATCTGCGATACTGCTAATGCTCTGTACAATATTAGCTATATGCTGAGATTGCTTATCAAGTGCTGCTATTTCCGTTGCTGCTTGCTCCATTTTTTTTGCAAGTTCGTCCATTACATTCACCATATCACCTAATACCTCAGCGCCTTGATGAGCGATTTGGTCAGTTTCTGTTGAGGTGTTATATGCAATTTCAGCAGCTTGAGATACAGCTATTTCACGATTAATTTGCTCTGTTATCACTGTTGCAAATTTTACGATTTTATAAAGCTCCCCCTGCTCACAAAAAACAGGATTGTAGCTTGCTTCAAGCCAGACAGGTTCACCATATTTATTAACACGTTTAAAGCGCGATGCAATAAACTCGCCCCTTTGAAGCTTTTTCCAAAAATCGGCGTAGTCTGCTGAGTTTGCCTCCTCGGGTTCGCAAAATATACTGTGGTGTTTTCCCACTATTTCTTGTTTTGTGTAGCCAACGCCTTGTAAAAACTGCTCATTGGCAGTAATTACATGGCCAGATAAATCAAACTCAATCACCGCCATTGAGCGATGAATCGCTTTTACTAAATCTTGGTTTTCTCTTGATGTTTCTATGGTTCGGGTAAGTGCACTGGCATGCAAAGTAAACTGCTGGAACTGCTGCTGCCTATTAATAACCGGATGCAAAATAACCCGCAACCACGCTTGTTCATTATGGGCATTTACAAGCTGTACAGCACCTACCCATGCCTCTTTATCATCAAGCGCTTTTTTAAAGCTGTGGTAATGGCGTGTCGTTCTTGCCAGTTCAGGCACTAAACTAAGAAGTGGTTTGCCTATCAGTTGATTCTTCTCATAACCTAGCTCAACGGTTGCTTGTTCATTCAGTGACAAGATATGTGCATTTTTATCTAATTCTAAAGTAAGCATTTTACTGTCGAGCGTATTTTTTACTTGTGAAACAGTAAACAACTCATCGTCTAATTCAGTAACTTTATTCTTTAATGATTGACTAAAAAACATGGGACTCTTCACGTTAAGGTAAGAAAAAATACACCTTGGTCTGATGTATAGGCATGCACATAGCAAAATAGTATATGCATGCTTACTTTAACGTATTCGTTACAGTAAAGTCCCTATTTTTGCGATAATAGGAAAATTCTTAAGACGAAATAAGAATTAACTTAACAATTTGAATATAAAAAAGAAAAATACGCATATTTAACTTGTTAGTTGATTAGCAAACTGCCCAACGGCATCAACAACTTCCTGCGCTCCTTGCTGAATATCTTCCATAACTTTTCCTGATTCATTCGCTAATACTTGCCCCTGCTCAGCTTTAACTTTACCTTGCTCTATCACTCGCACGGTATTTTGCGTAAGAGACTGATTGTCTTTTACGACATCAACAATTTCTTCTGTTGCTTTAGACGTACGAGACGCCAATTGCCTTACTTCATCAGCCACAACAGCAAAACCACGCCCTTGCTCTCCGGCACGAGCAGCTTCAATAGCAGCGTTTAACGCCAATAAATTGGTTTGCTCAGCAATACTACTAATGCTTTGCACAATATTGGCTATTTGTTGTGATTGCTTATCAAGCGCTGCGATTTCCTGTGCTGCCTGCTCCATTTGCTGCGCAAGCTCATCCATCACAGCCATAGTGCTTTGTAAAACGTGTGCACCTTGTTTGGCTAGCTTATCTGTTTCTGTTGATGTGCCATAAGCAATTTCTGCTGCTTGAGAAATAGCATGCTCACGGTTCACTTGATCAGTAATGACAGTGGCAAACTTCATTACTTTATACAACTCACCAAAATCATTCGTAATAGGGTTATAAGACGCTTCAAGCCATACGTCATTGCCATAACGGTCAACGCGCTTGAAACGCTCAGCAATAAATTCCCCCCGTCTGAGGCGCTGCCAAAATGCTTCATATTCTGCGGATTTAGCGACCTCGGGTTCACAAAACATACTGTGATGTTTACCTACAATATCGTCTTTTTTATAACCCATGGCTGCTAAGAAAGGCTGATTCGCATTGAGTACATTACCATTTAGATCAAACTCAATAACGGCCATTGAACGGTAGATAGCATTAATAACATCCCGTTGCTCACGGGAACTGGCAATTGCATCAGTTAGCACCGTGCCGTAAATCGCAAAATAGTCCAGCTCCCCTTCTGCGGTATGAACTGGATGAGCAATTAAACGTAACCATTCGAGCTTGCCATCGAATCGAGCTATTTGTAGATGACCGACGCCATGCTCTTGACGATCAATTGCACGTTTTAGCGCTATAAATTGATCACTACTTTTAGATTGAGGTGTAATTATGTTTTCAAAAGGAGAGTTAATTAGCTGCTCAAGAGAGTAGCCTAATTCATCTAAAAAGTTTTGGTTAATATAAGCCATAACCCCATCAGCATTGAGCCTAAGAACCAGCATTTCTTCATCAATGCCTGCTGTTAGATCTTTAAGCGGGTAGAGCTCTGCTTTTAATGCTGCAATTTCAGCTTCTAAAGACTTACCAAACCACATAACACACCTTAATTAATAATAACGTATTGTTGTACCTAGAATTGTAGAACAATTAGCGCAAGCTGCTACTTTAAAATCATTAAAAAGAATGAGTGTACAATACTAAGACGCTTGAGAAGTGAGTTTGACGTACTTATCAGCAAGTTCATCAAGTGATTCTCGATGATTTGGATCAGGTTTAATGCAATCGATTGGGCAAACACTCACGCAAGTCGGATTATCGTAATGGCCAACACACTCAGTGCATTTATTAGGATCGATTTGATAAATCTTCGCGCCCATGTAAATAGCCTCATTCGGACACTCAGGATCGCACATATCACAATTAATACATTTGTTATTGATGAGTAATGCCATGACACACCTTTAAGCATGAAAATGAGTATTGCCATTAAAATCCACATTATGGATTTCGGACGCAACGAAATTGCAGCCGCGTAATATAGATTGCAGCGAATGAAATTTCCTTGATCTAGATCAACCTTAGAAGTACCAAGGACTCTCTTCGACTGATGTTCTAGAGTTACTGCATCAGCGATTATTTACCGAGCTAAATTGTTTGATGAGGAAGTAAGATGCTTTTTATGGAAGCTAAACAGATTTTTGGTGCCTGCAACAGTTATTAAGAAGTAACTCGTTTCTGTTCCAAAATGAGTTAACGTAATTGATTTAAAGGTGGCTTTAAGCAAACAGCAAACATTGAATATTTTCTTTTGATATGGTTTTTATATTCAGAATTTACAACTTTCCCCTATATTCAGGAAAATGAGCAATTTGCGCATGTTTATCGTAAGACCACTTTACCAAACTAAAAATATTTTGTTAGCTAGTAAAAGGTTAGTTAATTTGATAAAAATGTAGTAATCATAAGGATGGGCAGTTGTGTGGTAGAAATTTGCGCAATTTGCGCACTATTAAATTGTTAGGGCTCACAACAGGACAAGTCATGATTGAGAAACAATCCCCTTACCTTGCTCATCAACATAGGCTTGCTGATGTAATCGCTGCAATCCAGGTAATGGGTACATATAGGTATTCGGGACGCAAGGTAGAGTCATGGGTTAATTTGCTCGGCGAAAAGCCAAAGAGCGCGAATGACTGGCAATCCATTTTTAATGAGCATCCCGAATTTTTTCGGGCCGGTAAAGGCGATGACGATTTTCAGTCTCTAGTCGTTCGGCGCGCTCAACCTAAAGTCTATAACACAAAGACTGAAGAAGTAATTACGGTAGAGCAATTTAAGGCATTGCCGAAAGACAATAGGTCTCATATCTCCCGTTTGCCTCTGTCCTCGGAACAAATCCTTGCATTAATAGATGTAGCAGTGAAGCTACAAACTCAAGCAGTTGTTCGTCGTAAGGAGCTTCGATGGTGGGTGCCGGTGGTCATCGGCGTGTTGTCCTCATTGGTTGGTGTATTTGTCGGAGCGGCAATTAAAGGTGGATAGCGCTAAGTCACGCCCTAACAATCGCAGGCAATCCAACAGCTTTTCCGTTGCGCCTGCGGCTCCACTACAAAGCTGCGGTTGCTGCGGGCGTTACATGCCTTCTGTAGGTTAAGCATATTACGGAGATATAATTCCAATGGAAGATAATTTATTAATTGCTGTTGTTGGTAACAGGAATTCAGGTAAGACGACCACGTGGAAGGAGCTATTCGGGAGCAGTAAAAACAGGAGTTAATCTAAGAAAGCTTTATATAACAGAAACTGAATATGTAGAAGTTTTCTTAGTTAGTGGCTCACCTGAAGAAAGGGAAATGTACGTAGGGGATTTAATTACGGTGGAAAGGCCAAGAATTGTACTATGTTCTATGCAATACATTGAAAGTGCACGCGATACATTCAATTATTTTTTTGAGAATGAATATTCTGCGTATACTCACTGGCTCAATCCAGGTTATTCCGATGTCGAGTGTAAATATTTTGATAGCCTGGGTTTGGTGAATTGGTTACTTGAGAAAGAACACTTTATTTCTATTAAAAATGCAAAACACTCTCCTGAAGTAAGGGTTCAGCAAATAAAAGAACATATTTATGGTTGGGCGAAATATCGTGATTTAATTATTGTGGATGAGGGCACATAACAAGTTGCTTAAAAGGAAAAAAACAGTTGGTTTTTGCTCCTTCGTCGCTTATTTTAACCAACTGTTTTTAGCCTCTTAGCGAGGCGTTAGGTATACAAGGAAGATAGGTGCCAATTTACATTAAAGTCGAAGGCTCAAAGGAAACGATAGCCACATTGTCAAAAGGTGTTTGGGATCTTCCATCTCAAATACAGGAACTAGAATCTTGGATTTTTGAAAACTCATCAAATCTCCCTTCTTCAAATTACATCGCTGATGTTGGTTTCAGCATCAGAGAAAATGCTTGCGGTGGCGGAGCTATTCTCTCACCTAAGGCTATGAGTATAATGGGAAAGCTAGGTTTAAAACTGTACTTATCTGAGTACGGTGAGTAATGTATACCTAACAAGTGCATTAAGTGACGGGACTGCTAAAGTTTGGCTCGGTTTCGCTTCGCTACACAAGTTTAGCCAAACATTATCAGCCCCTTATGCGGGCGTTAAGTTCCTTTTATTAATCCGGAGATCCATTTGAGTAATTGGTTTGAAAATCATCCTGCTAGATCTGTTATTGGCCATTCAGTTATTGTTGCGGCAGCAACTTGGGCTGCTTTCTACTTTGTATTCGATGAAAACAAGATAAAGCTAATCGAAGCTAAATCTAAAAAAATAGCAGCAGAAGCAAAAGAAGTTAATGCTAGAAACACTGTTCTTCTAACTAGACTAGACCAGTTAACAAAAGACAATGATAAATATCTTAGGTGGTTGGAACAAACTCCTAATACATTACCTTTCTATGAGCTAGAAATATCGAAGTTTGAAAAAGAAATTGAGTCGTTAAAAAGCGAGCTAACCAATAGACCTAAAATAAATAATCCATTTGAATACAAAAAGCCGGATAGTTACGAATTTGGTTCAAGGAAAAGCGTTGGTGATACATTTTTAGATCCAAAAACAAAAGCATCATTAGGTATACAAAAAATAAATATAGATAAATTTGCATCAGTAAAAATTACACTTCCGGATGGAGTTAAGCATTCTACTGAAAATGCAAAACCTGGTGATACGTGGGATTTTGAACTTAATGGTATTAGTTATTCGCTTCTTTTAGAGTCCTTAGATTGGACTGCTCAACGCTTTACCGTGAAAGTTTATGAGAGGCCAAGTAAAAGCGGAACTTCACAAACGCATCAACGCATGGACTAATAAAGCTTGGCTTGGTTCGTGCCTCACCAATTATAGCCAAGCTTTATTAGCCCGTTATACGGGCGTTAGGTTTATGGAAGGTTAAATGAAAATACAGAATTTAGAATTAGAGTTTTTTCTAGAAAAAAATAATATAAGTGCTGATGATTGGAACTCAAGCGATATTGAGTGGCAAACCTTAATGGATATTGGAATAGACCATCAGTCAAAGGAAGAGCAACGAAAGGAAACGGCGGAGCTTTTTGCTAGAATAATTCAGCGCTGTTCAAAAGTTCACTCTGTTAGGTGGAGAGTTAAAGACTCTGAGCATTTAATGGAGAAAATTGTTCGGAAAACAATTAACGGAGCGGACTCATTTAATAGCGACTACATTGGCATTAATAAGGATAATTATCATGAAATAATTACAGATTTAGTCGGTATAAGAGCACTTCATTTGTTTAAAGACGATTGCTTAGAAATTGATAGTTACCTTTGTGGTATATGGAATACTAAAGAAAAGCCAACTTACTACGTTAGAGATGGTGATGAAACTAAGGATGAACTTGAACAGTTTGATGTTAAGCAGCATCCTGCGGGTTATAGATCATTGCACTATGTGTTCGAATCTCAGCCGCTTAACCAAATTGTTTATACAGAAGTTCAGGTAAGGACTATTTTTGAAGAGGGCTGGAGTGAGATTGACCATAAGATCAGATATCCTAACTTTTCGGATAATCCACAAATATCTTATTTTTTACGCATATTTAATAGATTGGCGGGTAGTGCTGACGAAATGGGGTCTTTTGTAAAAGAGCTCGTGAATGAATTCGAGTCGACAGCGAGAGACCTGGAAGCTGTGAAAAAAGAGAATGAAGCTTTTAAGAAAGAGAATGACAAAAATATAGCAGAGATCGATAGACTTTTTACAGAGTTAGATTCATCTAATGGTAAACATCAGTCTCAAACTAATCTTATTAAGGACTTGAAAGCTCAGGTTGAGAAGCTTAAAGCTCAAACGCAAAATAGTGCTGATAAAGTACATATTACAAGACATTCTACGGGGTCAGGAAAAACTACTACTACCTCCGCACATTTGCTGAAACTTTTAGGACAATATCAATATAATGCTGAAGTAGAGCAAAAATCTAAAAGGCCAACAGTAAAACCAAAGTCGGTAAAAAAAACTTAATAAACTGCTCAAGAGGGATTCGCAACGCGTGGTATTTTTACTATGCGTTGAATTTAGTGATTAAGGTGGTTTGCGGTGGCTTCGGTATTGCGTTGCTCACCCCTTAGCAGGGCGTTAGACAAAATTTTGAAGGACAATAATCTAGGATTTATCTACGACTTTCTAGGTGAAAGAGATAATGGCTTAGTTTTGCCTTTTTTCGCCAAGTGGACTTCCCAAAATCATTCAAAGAAAATGCTTTGGAGTCGAATTTGAGCGTAGTACGGAATTTACTCAAAGCATAACGGTTGAGCAGCTAGGTAGCTGCTTAAAATCAGTTAGTTAACCCGCTTAATTGCTCGGACTAGCGGCCTCCGTGTACGTAAAAATATAATTGCTTATTAATGAAAATTTAGGTGTAATGAATACATAATAAGCGCTGAGAAATGCAGGGAAAGCTTACTTAACACTATCTAAGCTGATTAAATTAGCGAGGAAAGTGAGAGCCTCCAAAAAGCCTATTTTTTATAAGTAAAGCCATAGCATAAACAACACCAATTCTGACACACCGAGCTGGTAGCGGCTCAGTCCAATAAGCGATTATGCAACTCAAACAGCGTGTTGCATAAATACTAAAATGTTATGTGGATGGAGGAGAAAATGGAAAGTCTTTTATATTTCGCAGCTTTCTTGCTAATGGTTGTATCTATTGCTCATTCTTACCTCGGAGAACGCTTTATCCTTTCTAGGTTGTTTAAGCGTGACAACTTGCCAAAGATCTTAGGAAGCGATGATTTTACTAAACGTACGTTGAGATTTGCATGGCACTTAACGTCAGTTGCCTGGTTGGGGCTAGCTGGCATTATTGTGGCTCTAGCGCAGCCAGAGTTTGGTAAACAACTGGTTGGCCAAATAATCGCTATTACATTTGGTGTGCACTTTCTGACGGCCCTATTAGGATCAAAAGGAAAACACCTATCATGGATACTGTTTGGTGCAATTACCGTTTTGGTGTTGGTGGGAGCATCCACATAACAAACTGCTCAAGAGGGATTCACAACGCTTAGCATTTTTGCTGCTTCTTCAAATTTAGTGTTTATGGCACAATGCTTTAGGTAAGGTGGTAGCGTTGTTCACCCCTTACTTGGGTGTTAGGTTCCTTCAGGAAAGTTTAGTAATGATTCGAAAAGCAGAAAAATCAGACTATGAAGAAATGGACTTAGTATTCAGAGAGTCAGCCAAAGCACTTTGCATTAGAAACTATGAAACATCACAAGTTTTAGATTGGGTTGGTCAACCTTGGGCTGAGCGTTTTATCGAAAGCGCAAATAAAGGTAATGATCAATTCGTAAAAATCAGTAATGGAAAAGTAGTATGCTTTGCTGAACTGAATATTAAAAACCTAAAGTTAAATTCTATATTTGTTTTACCTACATATGTAGGTAAAGGCATTGGGCAAGAAATGCTGAACTTTATATTTAGCGAAGCTCAAAAAGCAGGCTTACAATATTTAGATCTTGATGCTTCTTTAAATGCTGTTAATTTTTATATGCGTAATGGTTTTAAAAAGTACGGCATTAGTAAATTTACAACTCAAAATGGCGTTGTTTTGGACTCTGTGCAAATGAGGTGTGTACTCGGAACATAATAAGCTGTTCAAGCGGGACTGTTAGATTTTTCGAGGTTTAAATGGATTTCACTTTTATCAAAGTCAAAGAAGACGATATTCCTTTTTTATTGGAACTTAGAATAAACACCATGAGTGAACATTTCGATAAAGCAAATATAAGCCTATCTATCGCCGATCATTTAGAATTGGTAAAAGAGAACTTTGAGTGTATGTATTTTGTACTTTTCGGCGATGTAAAAATAGGGATGCTAAAATACGAAGAGATGGGTGTATAGGCAAAATTCATCAACTTCAGATCATGCCTAAACAACAAAACAAAGGGTATGGACGAGCTATCTTATCTTGGTTTATCAAGCACTCAACGTGTAAAGTATTAGAGCTTAATGTATTAAAACAAAATCGTGCTTTAAATTTATACCTTTCTCTGGGCTTCGTAAAGGTTGGAAAGGACAAATATGAGTATCATTTACGCCACAAACTCTAACAAAATCTCTCAAGGCGCTCGCTTCGCTCGAAGGGATAGCAACACGTCTTTGTACAAAAACAAGTTGTATGCCTGCTTACTCATTTCAATAAATCAGAATACATTGAGAAACGACTCAATGTATTCTAATTATAAGCGCTAGTCTTGAGAGAGAAGCCATTCTACAGCTGCGTCAAAACCTTTATCTGTTCCATTAACGCGATCTTGCAGGTTAAAAAATGACGTTTGAATCATCGGTGGGATACCTGTTTGCTCATATAACACGCGCTTATTTGATAATTGTTTCATATTAGACAGTCCAAAGATAAAACCATTCGGTAGTGATTTAATTAAACTACCCGATAACATTCCTTGCGTTGCCTCTCCTATTAATGTCACTTTTTCTGATGTACTAAGCATCACAGTTGCAAGCTCAGCAGCAGAAGCCGTTGTATTGCTTATCAGCACTACAACGGGTTTACCATAATTGTGTGCTGCAGGTGTGAGTGTTACAAACTGCTCAGGGGTAAACTGATTTCCGTAACGAGTACTTTTAATGTAGCCCGTTTGTGGGCTGGCAATAAAATACTCAGCGAGTGCCTTTGCCAAATAAGTATAGCCGCCACCGTTAAATCTTAAATCAATAATCACACCATCTGTTGATTCAAAATCAGCGATAACTTGCTTCATTGTGCTATGCAGTAAAGCAAGTGCTTCAGGGTGCTTATTCTCTTCGGTATAGTCGTTAAAGCTATCAATAAACAGATAACCTAACTTTTCGTGTGTCCCCCAAATAATGTGGTCGTTAGCTGCAAATGATAAAGTATCTGAGGATAAATTACTTAAAATAGCAGCCTGAATGAGGTCTTCACTCTCTTTGATGTACTCTGCTAAGGCACTATTTTGAGATATAGTTAACGGCGGCGTTAAATCATTTTTAGTAAGAAATTCGTTTCGTAGGCGCTCAAATAATATAGGCTTTTCTGACTGACGATAAACGGCCACTTTATCGCCGTCTGAGATAAAAGCATGTCCATTTTGCAACGGCTTAATTGCCTCAGACATTATTTCAAATAACTCTGCTCTTGAGGTTTGCTCTGATACAGCCCACCTAGCTTGTTGAGCTACCTCGGTCCAATCTACACCCACAGATTCAAAGCTATAATGGTATTGTGAAAAGGTTTGCAGAAACATCTCTAATATCACTTCGGGGGAGTTGTTATCAATCCCTGATGTTAAATCAAAAATATCATGGCGACATATTTCAGGCAGTTTTGATGATGATTCGTACTCAATGCCAAAGTCATTATCATCCACCGACAAGCCTGGGTATGTTGGGCTGAATAGTTCGTTGTCTGCTATTTGATAACGGCTTAAAAACTCGCTTTTACTTAAGGTTTCGATTTTAGAAAGTAAACAGTAGTCTGGTGTAAACTCATAATGCATAACAGCATCAGCCACGATATGAAGTGCAGAACCATAAGGCTCGGATACCCAATAACCTTGCTCGGGTTCAGACAGTCTACTTTCATCACACCCTCCCAATAAAAACAAAACAGGTAGTGCTAGTGTACCTAATCGACTCAGTTTCATAACATCCTCTTAATGCCAGTTTATCCAGTTCGTGATTAGTCGCTAGAAATTTTACTTACGATGAGCTACAAATCTCATCGCTTCCATTTCATGGCTAAACGAACCAGTATTGATTAAATTGTCTGCATGATAATCAAATGGCGTAGTAAATATCGGGTCGTTATGTGTCGAAATAAGACAGTTTGTGACAGTGCTCGTTAAAACGTGTCAAGGTTTACGTTGTCATGGTAAAGCCACACCATGCGGTCTAAAAACCAGCTTTTAGCTAAATAAGTTATTAAAACCCCATAAACACAGTGAGTAATATTAAAGCTATATGCCCCCCACAAACTTATGAAAACACCCACTGAAGCCGTTATTTTCAGAATCTGATACAGTCGTATTTGATGATGCTCAGGCAAGCTACTGCGATCACGGTTTAAGTATACCTGTTCGCCAAGCACAGCTTTCGTTGCCCAGCTAGACGCATCTTTAGGTTTTGAGAAAATAATGGGATTAATAAACGTCCAAACAACAGCTAATATCAAAACGACTATCATCAAAGTGATGCTGTAATTTCTTAGCCAAATAGCAGCTAAAAAGAGGGGCAATACGCTGTATCGAGACCACACACTTAAAGGGTTTGCATGCCTACCCCAACCATCGTGATCGAGCCTAAATAAGCGAGCCAACTTGCGTTCAATTGTCATACTGTGCTCCTTGGTATAAAAGAGTTTTGATAAGTTTCATACTATGTACAAATCAAAACCAGCAAGTAGCAGTATAACGAATAGAATACAGGCTTAATGTGACAAACTGGGACAGTGTTTTATTCGTCAGCCCCCTCTTTATACCTCACATTACTTAACAACTCACTCAGAGCATCTATACTCAGATGGCAAGTTAAAAACAAATAGTGCACCACCTAAAGCAGAACGCCCCGCAGTAATAGTGCCGCCATGCCACCTAGCTATTTGACTCACAATGGCGAGCCCTAAGCCATAGCCGTTATTTGACTCTGCTCTTGTGCTGTTAAGCTGCTCAAAAGGCATAAAAATGCGTTCCAGATCAGCCTCATTTATACCTGGGCCATCATCACTTACCTCAATTGTAAATTGCTCCGCTTGTAGGTTATATACAAGGGCGACTTCAACCTGAGAGTGAGCATATTTGCATGCATTGATGACTAGGTTGCTAACTGCACGCTGCATAGCAGTTTTATCAACATAAGCCAGCTTATCTCGACATTGAGGTTCGATATTTAACGTGTGTTGGATTGTCGGGTATAACTGAAAAATATTGTGGCATTCCCACTCTAATATTGAAGAAAGGTTATAACTTGCAAAATTAGCTAATTGTATTTTGTTGCTGTACCGAGATAACTGCAGTGTTTGATTAACCAAATGCTCAACATCATCAATACTGTTAAGAATAGTTTGTCGATACTGGTTATTTTGCTCTTTTGACGTTGAGTCATCAAGCATCTCAAACGCAAATCTAATTCGATATAACGGAGTGCGTAAGTCATGCGCTATAGCATTAGTGAGTGTTTTTTGGCCTTCAAGCAGCTGCTCTATTTTCTTCGCCATTTGATTAAATGTACTACCTAAACTAGCAACAACAGATATTTTTGATACTTCCGCCCTACTGTGTAGGTTTCCTTTACCAAACTCCGATGCAGCAACCAGCAGGTTTCGAAGATCACGCCATAATGGATATACCCATAAAAACATACAAACAGAAATCAGCAGTACAAACACGACTATCAATATCAGTACCACTGAAAGATCCACAGAAGTCGTTGGTATTAAATTAGCGTTCAAATACCCTTTTTTTGCTGGTAGCTGAGCATAAAATGATAGATCCCCTGAAGACTCTTCTCGCCAGAAAAAACCATCTTGCTCAATTTGTTGTTGTTCATCCAATGTGGGATTAAGTAAGTTAGGTGCGATGATTTCCATATCAAAAGAAAATGTTACCGACAATTGCTCAAGAAGCGACGGCCAGTCCTGCGAAGGTGTATTTTCAAATGCTTGTTGAAGAAGGTATATAGACCCTTGAGCGCCGCGTCTGATTTTTTCTTCTGCTGAAACATCAGTAAAAAACTGTAAGACTTGATCGCTTTGGGGTACTGTTTTTAAAAGACTTTCAGGCTCTGCATTAATGAATAGTATTTCACCTTGCTGTAAAAGTGCTTTTTTCTTATCACTCAAAGACAAGCTAGTTAAAGGCACGAGCCTAATATCAAAACCAAATTTCTGTTTCAGTGAAGCAATACTTTTTTGCCTCTCAGATTCAGGAATAATCGTTAATCGCGACTCAATTAACCTCAGTGTACCTTGATAGATATGAATAAACCGCTGACCTTCAATATGCTCATTAAATCGCACTATTGGATTATACTGGCTAGGATATAAAAGAAAGAATAGAGGGCCAAACACCAGCAACCATAATCCTGCAAACGATTTAAGCATACGCCATACCCTCTAATATACGCATAACTGATACCCCAGTCCTCTCACAGTTTTTATCATCTCTTCAGAGTGGTACATATGTAGTTTCTTTCTTAACCTTGACACGCGCCGATCAATAGAGCGGTCTAATCCATCGTATTCAAATCCTCTAATTGTCTGGATTATGTCATCGCGTGACACCACCTTACCTATTGAGCGAGCCAGTAACACCAATAGTTCAAATTCTGCACTCGTGAGTTCAACTGAATGACGATTTAATGTGACTGAGCGGTTGCTCAAATTAATGACTAAGGGGCCACATTCTATAGCCGTATGAACTTCGTCATTAGGATGATATGGGTTTGCTCTTTGTGAACGACGAAGTAAAGCATTAATTCTCGTTAGGAGTAACCGAGGTTGAACTTGTTTTACTATGTAGTCATCAGCCCCTATCTCAAGGCCCAACATTTGGTCAATATCATCGTCCAGTGCAGTTTGCATCATAATAAAACCGTGATACTCACTGCGGATCTGGCGGCAAACATCCAAACCATTCATCCCGGGGAGCATAATATCCAAAATAACGAGGTCAGGTTGGCAACGTAAGATTTCCTTTGCAGCCTCCGCCCCATTAGAAAACACCGACACATTAAATTGATATCGCTCTAAAAAGTCTCTGATTAAACAGGATAACGCTAAGTCGTCTTCAACAAGGAAAATAGATTTTTTGGGGTTGGCTTGTGGTGATAAATTCATCCTTTTCCTCTATCAAAGAACTGAGGGCTTCAAGAACCCGATTAAACTTCACAGCATCATTTAACCTGCAATGTGTACTGAAGAATGCTAATCTTTGTTATACTATCACTCGGTTTCTAAACTCGCTACTGTTACGATTTCATGTCTAAGTGTGCAGCATTTCCCCTCTTAGCGCTTGTCGACCAATAAGAAATGAACATCACTTCCTGTAAAGTAACTATTTAATTAAAGCAAAACAGGCAATTTGGCTTCCATTATCCACTAAAGTATACAGCTACTCTTCTAGGCAACTAGAACCTGTATCTTCACTGATAAAAATGAACGACAAGCAATATTATTGTATGTTAGTTAAAATAACCATAAGCACAAACAATCACCACTTCGCTTTTATTTAAATTACTGCACTTATTGTCTTTCGGCATTTTAGACAAACACCCTGTCATTTTAGGCAAACATTCGTTTCAACCGACTTCTATACTTAATCTCAATGAAGGACGCAAAGCAAACAGCTCTGCAATCGAGAATAGTCTCTGTCCTTACTTATTAACCCAACGAGGATATACGCTCATGAACAAAGTTACTTTTCCAAACACTAACGGTTTAGATATTACTATCGCTGGCTTATTAAATTTACCTGCTGATTTTGATGAAACGAAAACCTACCCAGCCGTTGTCGTATCGCATCCAGGTGGTGGTGTTAAAGAGCAAACAGCAGGGACTTACGCACGTAAACTAGCTGAGCAAGGTTTTGTCGCTATTGCGTACGATGCATCTTACCAAGGTGAAAGCACTGGCGAGCCACGCCAACTTGAAAACCCACATGTTCGTACCGAGGATGTAAGTGCAGTAATCGATTACTTAACGACCTTACCTTATGTAGATAATGATCGCATTGGCGCAATGGGTATCTGTGCAGGGGCAGGTTACACCGCAAATGCTGCAATTAACGACCGTCGTATTAAAGCCGTTGGCACAGTAAGCATGGTAAATATTGGCCAAATGTTCCGTAATGGCTGGGATAACAATGTAAAAGACAGCGACGCTATCCCATATATCCAAGCTGGCTCTGATTCTCGCACATCGGATGCAAGTGGTAACGACATTGCGACCATCCCAATGGCACCGCTGAAAGAAGAAGATGCACCAAACGAAGAGCTTCGCCAAGCGTGGGAATACTACCACACAGACCGCGCAGCTTATTGCACTGCACCGGGTTTTGCGACTGCACGCAGCTTAAATCAAATCATCACTTATGATGCATTCTTTAAAGCTGAAGCATTTTTAACACAACCATTACTGACCGTTGTCGGCAGCAATGCAGGCAGCAAGTGGATGAGCGATGACCTAATGGCGCGCACTGCATCAAGCAGCAAAAACATGCACATCGTTGAAGGTGCAAACCACATGGATTTATATGATGGCGAAAGTGAAATCACTGAAGCTATCAGCGTATTAGCCCCGTTCTTTACAAGCAATCTGTAATTATTAATACGTATGAGCCCAAACAGGGCTCATACCTAAACGGTATTTAGGAGAAAAACATGAACATTCAAACAGTTAGTATTCAAAACCACGATATGGCATGGGCTATCTCAGCACTTGTTTTAACACCTGCTAATTTTGATGAGTCAAAAACCTACCCAACCATGATCAGTGTTCACCCATTTGGTAGCTGTAAAGAACAAACCTCAAGTAGTGTATATGGTAAAGCACTTGCTGAAGCGGGTTATGTGGTTATTGCCTTCGATGCCAGCTATCAAGGTCAATCTGGCGGTACACCTCGCTTTATTGAAAACCCATCACAACGTGTTGAAGATATTAGCCATGTTATTGATTATGCAGTGACACTCCCTTATGTCGATAACGAGCGCATTGGCAGCATTGGGGTATGTGGTGGGGGTGCTTATGTATTTAACTCAGCACTGACTGAAAAGCGCGTGAAAGCCGTTGTGGGCATCACACCAGTTAATTTAGGTCGTTTATTTAGAGAAGCATTCACCGAGTTTAACCCAGTCGGCGCACTTGAAGCGATGGCAGCACAACGGACTGCTGAAGCACTTGGTGGTGATTTACAAGTTAACGAATTACTCCCACCAAGTATTGAATTTGCCCGCGACAATGGCCTGACTGAACGTGATGTTTTCGAAGCGACCGATTACTACAAAACATCGCGTGGTCAAAGCGAAGGTGGCGCAACACGTATGTTATTTTCTCATGCACAAAAAACCCTCACGTGGGATGCCTTCGCGTTTGCCGAAACATTAATGACTCAACCTATGATGGCTGTAATTGGTCAAAAAGTAGGGGCATTTGGCGCGTACCGTGACGGTAAAGAAATTTACGGAAAGTCATTTGCATCAAAAGACCGACAACTCGTTGAACTAGAAGATTGGTCACACTATGACCTGTACGATAACCCTGAGCCAGTTGCGTTAGCGATGCAGCAAATACTGCCTTTTTTAACCAAGCATTTATAAATCGGGCGCTTATAAACTGAGCATGCATAAAACAAAGAAGTTAGGCCCATGCTTGGCCTAACTTACTTTTGTTGTTGAATTGAATTTGCGATTTTAGGAGTTAACGAATGATTAAATGGCTATTTATAATACTCGCAGTAGTCGTATTAGGGCTTTTATCTCTTGCCATTTGGGTCACACAAACTGAAAAATCACAGCATGCTAAAAACAGCTTACGTCTACACAATGCGGAGCCGAGAATCACGCTTGATGCCAAAACAGCCGTTGTGGTTTTTTCTCGCTCTGGGAATACTGGGGTTTTAGCAGATCACATAGCGCAAAAGCATAACGCGGAGCTGTTTGAGATAACGGCTACCGATTACGAGTTAGGTATTCCTGGTTGGATAGCAGCTCTCAATGATGCCAGAAGCAACGTAGCAACAATTACCCCGAGCAATATAAACCTTGAGAAGTATCAAACCATTTATTTAGGCTCACCTATTTGGCTTTATAGCCCTGCCCCACCGATTTGGCAGTTTGCAAAAAATAATGACTTTCCAGGTAAAAATGTGATTTTATTTAATACCTTTAACAGTAAGTTCGAACAGCATTTTATTGATGATTTTGAAAAGCTAGTTCGGGCAAATGGCGCAAAAACGTTTTCTCACAGGTACGTGAATCGTGGCCGTATGGGCTCTCAAATTAGTAGCCAAGATATGCTTGATAAATTTGACAGCCAAGATAACTAACCGTGAGTTTTTAAAACATGATAGACACCAACCATCAAGAGATTGCTAAACCGCTCGCGCAAAAGATTATGTTATTCGCTAATAAAGCGGGTGATATTACCTCTCATACGCCAGAGCTCACATTGCACATTCGTAACGCACCAACCGACCCCTTGCATTGTATTTACACATTAAGCCTTGCGGTGGTGCTGCAAGGTGCAAAAATGCTTTCAGTTGAAAACAGTGTACTGTCCTGCTCTGGTGGGCAAACCATGTTAACGACTTTCGATTTACCCGTGGTATCCCATGTGACCGAAGCAACACGCCACCAGCCATTTGTTGCCATGGTACTAAAGCTTGATTACAACTTAATTTTGCAAACAGCCGCAGAACTTAAACTGCCAAAGCAATCACGCAACGAAACGTTTGAGCCGATTTCTATTCATAATATCGATGCTGGCCTAACTGATGCACTCACTCGGTTATTCGAGCTTGAATATAATCCCGCACTTCGCGACGGCTTACAGCCATTACTCATGAAAGAAATTGTTATTCGCCTTTTACAGGGATCTCATGGGCCTCACCTTAGAAAACTAGCATCAGAGGGGTCACCAAGTAGTCATATAGTTAGAGTTGTGAGCTGGCTTAAAACCAACTTTATGCGCCCAGTACAAATTGAAGAGTTAGCAAAACAAGCGCATATGAGCTCATCAACATTTCGCCAGCACTTTAAAACCATTACTGGCACCAGCCCATTGCAGTATTTAAAAACCTTACGCCTGCAAGAAGCTCGCGATCAAATGCTGATCAATGGTCTTGATGCTGGTCAAGCAAGTGGTGTGGTCGGTTACGAAAGCCCTTCGCAATTTAGTCGCGAGTACAGCCGTTTATTTGGCCTGCCTCCGCAAAAAGATATGCAAAGGTTAAGGCAACAACAAATTTAAACAAACTCGTTATTATTTGCTAATTAAAGCCAGCTTAGATTGCTTACCTTTCACAAACTCATACAGCATTTTAATTGGCAGGGGTTTACTGAAGTAATAGCCTTGTACTTGGGAGCACTCAAGCTCTTTTAGTATGTTCAGTTGCTGCGGGGTCTCGACCCCTTCGGCAATTGACTCCATATTTAACGCGCTGGCTAAATCAATCATAGCCTTAACAATTGCCTTATCAGCATCGCTGGGGTTTTCTAAATCATCAATAAACGATTTATCTATTTTGAGCTTATCGAGTGAAAAGTCTTTTAAATAATTCATCGACGAATAGCCTGTACCAAAATCATCAATCGACATTTTAAAACCGGCTTCACGCAATTTTGTGATGGTGTTTAAGGCAAATTGAGGGTTACCAATGGCAATGGTCTCGGTCAACTCGAGCTCAATACATTCAGGGCTAACGGAATGTGTTTGCAAAACCGCAATTAAATCACCAAGTAAATGCTTTTTAATGAATTTAGTCGCCGATAAGTTAATCGCAAACGTCAGTTTATGCATACCACTTTCTTGCCATTGACGAACAGTTTTAACGGCATTTTCAAATACCCAGTCATCAATTTCACTGATGCGCCCGCAACTTTCAGCGATAGGAATAAATTCAGCGGGTGATACATCACCCAGTATTTCTGAGTGCCAACGTAGTAACACTTCTGCGGCAACGGTTATACCCGTTGCAAGTTCGATCTGTGGCTGAAACACCAACGAAAACTCATTATGTTCAATCGCATAATTAAGCGCATTTATAATCTGTAGCTGTCGCAGCCCAGACTTATTCATCTCCTCAGCGTAAAATAGCGTATTATTACGACCTAGCTTTTTAACTTCGAACATCGCTGATTCTGCCATTTGCAATAACGGCTCAAACTCTTTGCCATCAATAGGATATAAAGCAATACCAATAGAGGCCGTAACAACAATTAATTCATCATTGACCAGTAACGGCTCGCTTATCACCCTTAATAATTCTTGTGTACTTTTATTTATGGCGCCTGTCGATGTATAGGGAGTAATAAATGCAAAACGATCGCTTTGTAAACGCGCCACCATTATATGCTCCCCTAAAAAGCTGCGGATTCTGGCGCTTAACTTTTGCAGCACAAGGTTGCAATGAGCTATCCCCATTGCTTTGTTTAGTATTTTAAAGTTATCTAAACCAATTAATATAAATGCAGCTTTCGAATCTTCGTGTGGCTTGGCAATTCCTTCAAATTCCATTTTTAATCTGTCTTGATTTGCCAGTCCAGTTAGTTGGTCAAAATAGGAAAGTTGATGAATGCGTGTTTCACTCTCAACTTCTTTAGTCATATCATGTTGAAATGATATGTAATTACTCACCTTGCCTTGTTTATCTAAAATTGGATAAATGGTTGTTTGCTCAACAAGGGTTTTGCCATGCTTAGTCATATTAACTAACGCCCCTACCCAAGCTTGTTTATTTTTAAGCTGCTGCCACATATCTTTATAAACAGAGGGGTCTGTTTGCCCTGCACTGATTGTTTGAGGGCTTTGTCCTATTAGCTCATCGTAGTCATACTGGCACATGTCTAAATAAGCGCGGTTCATATACTCAATTTTGGCATCTGTGTTGGTAAACATAATGGGGTGTGGGTTTTGTTCAACCGCTTGTGACAGAATATGCATGCGTTTATTTAGGTTTATTTTATTAAACCACTGCCAAACAGACTCAGCCCATACTGTAAGCATGTTTTTGTCATGCACTGTGAACACTTTTTCGATATGTTGCAAAATGATAGCCATATGACATTTTCCATACCGAAGAATTGGCACAACTAAAAAAGAGTTTGAATCGCTTGGTAAACCAAATTCTTTTGCTTGTTTACGATTAACAATAACAGCTTCGCCAACGGCCACTTTTGCTTGTAGTTTTTCGGTACACACGGCAAATGTAGAACCGTGTTCAGCTCTATAGGCAAGTTGCTTTTGTTCATTACAGATAAACAGCGCAGCGCCATCACAGTTTGTTATCGCACGTGCTTGCTCGACGGCATAATTTAGCAATACATCTTGGTCATCTTGAAAAGAGATTTCGGTCAAATGTAGCAGACCTCGATTAAACTTACTTTGCTGTATAAGTGCAGCTACGCGGCCCACTTTTTCAGATACATCGCGAGCATTCACTAAATAGGTAGGGCCATTATTATCATATTCAAATAATGTGATAGAAAACTCAAAATGAATCACACGCCCCTTAGATGCAATAGGTAATGGATTCAACAAACACACCCCAGAACATTTTGACTCTTTTAACCCCTTTATAAACTCTTGCGCATCTAAATCCGAAAATAGCTTTAGGATGTTTTTTCCTATCATGCCTTTAATGAAAATATGATTATCAGAATTATCACTAAAAACCTCACGAAATGTGCCATTTTCTTCAAGCTCGAATACTGAATCGGGTAAGGCAGTCAGCGTTGCTGATAATTGCTTAGTTGAGTTTTCAAGTGCTGCATAGGGCTTAGTAACGGTTTCTACAAAGAGAATTTTATAGAGTAAGAAATAAGTTAACCCTTTATAAACGTGACCAAAAAAGTTAAAGATATTGGTCGTGTGAGAGGTGTCATTAAATACTACAAAACATGTTTCGCTCAAAATAGCGAGTACGCACACAAGGGTTTTACCTGCTATGTTCAAATTTGCTCTAGGCTTACTTAACTGAGAGGCGAACATAAAAGCTGCACTGGTATAAAGGACTAATACACTCAGCTCTATTATAAATTTTACGTGACTTGCCCCTTTTCCTTGAATGTATATAGCTGATAACCATTGCGGCGAATAGAACATTGCGCTAGCAATACAGAAACTGAAGAGCAGTAATGAAGTTAATAATATATTGGCATTAAGAGGCTTATATTTAAACCAGATCCCCATCGCAATAATTAAAAATGCTGCGGCATTAAAAAGTCGTGCAATTAACCAAAAATTAAGCACTAAACTCATTTGCTCTGCACTTTCATGCATATTGTCATAAGCTAAAAAGTGCAAGGAGTCGAAAATAGCAACACACAACATTGTGCATGCAAGCAACAACAACTGATAATTTTTAGTAAAATGCCAAGTATTCCAACCAATGGCGAAAATCAAAAACGAAATAACAACCGAAAACAACTCTACGCTGGTATGCATAGCAACATAAAATGGTATTTCAGCAATTAAACCAAACCACTCTAGTAGCAATACAACTGCACTCAAAACAATACCCGCAGCAATATATGGCAGCGTGTGTAAAAGCTCTCGATGATGGGATTTATGGACTAAAAATTTCACCACAATTTTTAATTAAATTTGTTATTTGCCTTATAAAAAGGATAGTAAAAATAATTATTAGCGACAGTGAAATAGCAAAAAAGGTGAATAAAATGCGCTAAGTATGACCTAGCGCATCTTGTTGTTAAGCTTTATTGAATGGATTGCGGGTATCTTGGTCGGCATCTAGATTACGCATCAAAATTGCGTGATCTAAGTCGATGTCTTCTGGCAAAGGAATTTTTACAATATGGCCCGAGCCTTTTGCATCGCTAATGGCTTCGCCTTTTTTATTTTCCATAAACTCAAGGTTAAAATTGATATTGCCTTTTGGCGTCATTAGCTCAAGTGAATGACCAGTACAGAATTTATTTTTCACATCAATTTCAACTAAACCATTGTTAGTGCGGCCTAATACTTCACCGACAAATTGCTGCTTATCAGATACCGAATGACCGTACTCATAATTTTGATAGTCTTGGTGCGCATGGCGCTTTAAAAACCCTTCGGTATAGCCTCGATGCGCTAAGTTTTCGAGGGTTTTAAATAAGTTTGCATCAAATGGACGGCCTGCAACCGCATCATCAATGGCTTTACGATACACTTGCGCAGTACGTGCAACATAATAGAAAGACTTTGTACGGCCTTCAATTTTTAAACTATGTACGCCCATTTTAGTGAGTTGATCAACATATTGAACTGCACGTAGGTCTTTTGAATTCATAATGTAAGTACCATGCTCGTCTTCAAAAGCAGGCATGTATTCGCCAGGACGCCCCTGCTCTTCCAGCATAAATACTTCGTTACTTGGTGCGCCATCCCCAAGTGTTGGGATCACCGCTTTAGGGTCGATTTTATGTACCATTTCACCGGTTTCATTTTCGATGCCTGGTTTTACATCGTAATTCCAACGACATGCATTAGTGCACGTTCCTTGATTTGGATCGCGTTTATTAATATACCCTGATAACAAACAACGACCAGAATACGCCATGCAAAGTGCACCGTGAACAAACACTTCAAGTTCTGTATTCGGGCATAGCTGGCGAATTTCAGCGATTTCTTCAAGCGATAATTCGCGCGATAAAATGACACGCTCAATACCTTGCTTTGCCCAAAAATTCACTGTGGCATAGTTCACCGCATTGGCCTGAACAGATAAGTGAATTGGCATGTCAGGCCATTTTTCACGAACCAACATAATAAGCCCAGGATCAGACATGATCAGCGCATCAGGCTGCATAGCAATGACAGGCTCAATATCGCGTAAATACGATTTTACCTTGGCATTGTGGGGAGCAATGTTCGACACCACATACAATTTTTTATTTTGTGCGTGCGCTTCATTGATACCTATTTGTAGGTTATCTAGGTCAAACTCATTGTTACGAACACGAAGGCTGTAACGAGGCTGACCTGCATAAACAGCATCTGCACCATAGGCAAAAGCATAACGCATATTCTTTAAACTACCCGCAGGTGATAACAACTCAGGCGTAAAAGGACGAGGGGTCAAAATAGGTGACGACATGAAAGCTCCACACATCGAACCGAGTACAAGTCGGTTGCATGAATTAATAGAATAATTGAGCGCGGGAGTATAATAATCTGCCTATTTTTTTTATTGATCTAGATCATAATTGGCGAAGCTCTCTTATCACACACCATCGATTACACAGCTATAAAGAGATGCCCAAATCGGTCGCCATCTCTTTACAGCAGACTCAGTTTTAACTTAATAAAGGTTATACACCACTCAAACGGTCACGACGCTTGTTCCACAGTAAAAATTGATAGCCAAGTAAACCATCTGCTTGAATATTGATTCGTCCACCTGCTGCTTTCATCACTTTTAAAGCACCACTTTTATTATTAAACTGAAATTCAAACGTATAGGTACTTTGCGTTTGTTGTTGTAGGCGAATATCTATTTGTTGCTCATGCTGACCTTGCAAACTAACCAGCTTGCCATCTACAAAGCGGTATTTTATGGGCTTGGTTGTTGCAATTAATTTGGGCATTAATTTAGCAATATTCTCATCCCAGTAAGCTGATTTTTTAGCGTACTCTAAAGACGCTGCTTCATCTAACTCCCACACTGTAGCAAGCTCTTCAGGGAAGGTTTTGTTCGTGTTGAGTTTATCTTGCTGTAAGCTCGATTGCGCACCTGAGTTAAATGTAATGAAGCAAAAAATCAACAGATATAGTGTGTGCATCGCATGTTTATACATTACCTGCTCCTTTTATAACTTAATTAGAAAAGGCTCACTGTAGCAGTGAGCCTTTGGGATCTTACGGAGTAAATACTAGTCTGCTATATGTGCGCAGCGACCAAATTCAGCGCCTTTCTCAACCGCCTTAACAACTTGCTTAGGGAAGCTAAGCTCATAATCAGTGCCGTTATCACACACGAATGCTTTGTTTGCATCAACCTCAATTGATAAGGTTAACCCTGCAATACCGGCCATCATCTCAGAACCATTGGCACTCAAACCAAATATATTGTCTGTTAACAAGCCTTTCGCTTCGCTTACACCTTGTTTTGAGAAAAACTCTTTTGATGACATCCAGCCAATTCCCTCAAGATAAATAGCACCAACAAAACCACCTGCTAGCGGGCTGCCTGCACGACCAGTGATCATTGAAAGATCTTCATTTGCATCAAGCACTATCACTGAAGGAAGGCCAAAGCCTAAGTCAACAAGTTCATCATGGCTGTAGCCTAAGCCACAATAATCAGTCCAAAGGTTAATCGCAGGCACATGTTCACACCAACGTAGGCTGCCAATTTCCTTCGTGTTACCCGTTGTTGTATCCCAAACTTTAACACCTTGTGGACGTCGATTTTCAATCGAACCAAATGCAACGTAACGACCATCTTCAGAAATAACAGAGTTATCAATTGCCCCATACTCAGTGTATGTATCAACTAGTTGACCATTTACCCATGCTATTTGGGTGTAGCCATTAGTCGAACCGGTAATCGTTGTGCCATTGCCTGATACCCTATCAGCTCTAACCCAAGCAGTACGGCGGATCTCTGTGTCTCCATCCATGATTGCAGCTTCCTTACCTGAGCCATAGGAACGATCTACCGCTTTTACACCTTCTAAAAGAGTCGCCTTACCTGTACTGGCATCCCATACGGTAGGGATACCTATTGAAAACGAGCCTTCACCTGGCGCACAGCTGTTACTGCCATCGTATGGGAATCGCGTAGTACCAACGACAACCTTACCTGAGTCATCTATATCCCAAATACTATGTGAACTATTACCTTGCTGGCTTGAAAGTGAGCAGGTGTTGCCTGTTAAATCTTCGAGCATGGAAACCTTGCCTGAATTAATATCCCAAACACCACCTTGCATAATACCGTTATCATTAAAGTGAGCTGTAATAGCCGCTTTAGTAGCCGTTTTATTCATAGCTGCATTTGTAGAACTAAGTAATGCATACCCTTGAGGTGTGGTAAGTGTATCTATTTCGTTGTTAGCACTGTCATAGATAAATGGAATACCTGATGAAGTTACACCAAGCGCCTTCTTACCATTTTTAGCATGGTCCATCACAAACGCTGAGATAAGTGGTGTATATTGGATACCATCAAGATAGCCATTGAAAACCATCTCCACTTCTTTTGTTTCACCTGCCGATACAACAATTTCTGTCATTGCACACGCATTATCGACACTTGGATCTGCGCTTTCGTTTTCATTCCAATACTCTGACTCTGAAAGAATATTGGTTTGTGTTGTAGGGTAACCACCGGCATTAATCTCTTGAGTATACAGAGCATAGCGCGCGCCAGGCTTTAAACCATTGATGGTAAATGAGCCATCAGGACCAATTAGGCCTTGCGTCATATTGCCTGATTGTTGACTGATCACGTCTTGATATGGGTCATCTAGATTACGTGCAATTAAGTTAACCCCCGAATATTCAACGCCTTCCTTGGTAAGTAGCTTACCTTTAATGCGACCGAACTGAGATTTATATTCAGCCGTTGGATAGAGATCTGAAATATTAACAATATCGTCTTTCACATTGACCGTATGCTGGTTCGCACCGGCTGAACCACGCACATTAATAAATGGAAACATTGTTTCAATACCTGAATGGTCAAGCATAGATCCATTTGTGAATTTAGTAACGCCAGCACAACCTGGTACACCATCATATTGAGGGCTATAACTTGCCGACATATAAACTAAGTGACCATTGGCTTGCGAATGCGACATATTAATCGCATGACCAAATTCATGAGTGAAAACACCCCCAACCTGCGTACCTTCTGTGTCACTAATATCCACAAACCAGCCATTCATCAGCGCTGTTGCTTCTATAATTTCGCCTGTTTCTTCGTCCGCCCACTCAGGAAAAGCAATCCCCAGCACTGAGTCTCTAGGAACACCGAAGTAATTCTCAAGAATCGATCCATCGGTATCATAGTTAACCCAGAAGCCATAGCCATTCTCAACACCATAAATTTGATCCACATTATCAGCTGTAACATCAGCAATACCTGTTTTCTCAAAAATAGTGCCCTGAATAGACATTTCAAATGTCGATGTTTCAACATCTGACCATTCTTTAACAGCTTTTGCTGTGACTTTATTTGCTTGCTCAATTGATAAGAACGTATAGTCACGTTCAAGCTCAGTATTAGCAGGAAGCACAGTGCCGTCAGGTAAGGTCACATCAATATTAAATACTGTGCCTTTCTCAAGTACAGTAAATGTTTGTACATCATTACCGTCTTTATCTTTGATTAGTTGACCACCATCAGTCCAAACTGGAATACTTCCTTTTGATGTATCCCATTTGTAAGGGGTCATTGTTGGTTCATGAATATATAAAGGACCGCCAGCGAAGGCACCAGATGTGACGGTCGCTAAGGTTAAGGCTGCTGCAATTTTTGAAAATTTCATTATTGTTGTGCTCCAGTCAATTTACCCACTAATCCCATAAACACGCCTACATCTACGGCGCCTGGTGTTGTTAAAATATTTTGCTGTTCAGTCGTTAAATCACTGGTGTCAACGCCTTCAAAAAGGCCATCGTTAGCAAAGCTGTTCTGAACTTTTCCGTTACGTACAACAAACTTACCTTGCGCTAAACCTACCGTGGTTTGAAAACCTGTCATTGCAGCAGGTTTATACATAAACGCAATAACCTGCTCGCCTTCGCGCCATTTAGAAAATCCTTCCGGTGTAGCACCTAGGTAAACCTTACCGTTACCCATAGAACGCGGTTTCAGTAAGCCAAACTGTCTAAATGTGTAGGTAGAATCATTTTTTAACTTTCCTTTGGCATCAGATGCTACTTGCAATGTCACCTCTGTGTATGGGCGCTTATTATCAAACCCATCCGTCACTTTAATAACTTTGCCAGAAATAATATTTTTTGACTGAACCGCCATCTCTTGCAGATTTTGTTGTTTTAATTTCATTGCATGAGCAACAGGTGATAATGTCAGCACGGCACTTAACGCAATAGCGGATGCGCAAGACAGCTTAGAAAGTAGGCTGCGTGATCTCATTTTTCTCTCCTTTATATTTATTTTTAATCGAATGCATACTTAAGAATTCAGTTTCTTAATAGAAAACTAATTCACGTATATTTTATGATTGATAAACACCTAAAACTCACGCAAAACCATGTAGCGTTTTGTACATTAAAATTAACATTTCAATTACAATTTAAAATTAGGAAAGACAGTTGAAAGTGGTAAGATAAAGTTGAGGAAAGATTTAAAAACACAAAAAATCAAAAACTTATATTTATGGCATTTTATTTAAAACAAAATACACAACAAAAGTGAACACCAAGTTAACAAAATAAAGAAAGCCAACCGTTGTTAATAGCTGATCAATTACCGATCAAAAAAATGGCTTAGCCAGCACATAAAAACTGACCTGCAATTACCCCTCAAATAAGGTCATGAAAATGACATTAATGCGCTATTTAATAAAATTAGGAATTTTAACGTAAAGCGCGTATAATTCGCGGCCGTTAATATTTAACCTTTTAAATTTAAAATTATTGGAGCATAAAGATGGCTTTAGAGCGTACTTTTTCAATCGTAAAACCTGATGCAGTTGCTAAAAACCACATCGGTGCTATCTACAACCGTTTCGAAACTGCGGGTCTTAAAATCGTTGCAGCTAAAATGGTTCACCTTTCAAAAGAAAAAGCTGAAGGTTTCTACGCTGAGCACAGCGAGCGTCCTTTCTTCGGTGCTTTAGTTGAGTTCATGACATCTGGTCCAGTAATGGTTACTGTTCTTGAAGGTGAGAACGCAGTACTTAAAAACCGTGAAATCATGGGTGCTACTAACCCTGCTGAAGCACTAGCTGGTACATTACGTGCTGACTACGCAGACAGCATCGACGAAAACGCTGTTCACGGTTCAGACGCTGTTGAATCAGCTGCACGTGAAATCGCATACTTCTTCGCTGACGAAGAAATCTGCCCACGTACTCGTTAATTTCGAGTTCACAGCTAAGTCTGTGATGCAGAAGAAAAAGGGCTTTCGGGCCCTTTTTTAGTCATTAGCTAAGCCTGTTATAAATCTGTTTAGCTAATGACTAAAGCGATTAAATAATGTACAATCGCGCACCCAAATTATTAATACCATCACCGTCACTGATTGAGGTTGTTTCATGGCCACTGAAAAAAAGATTAACTTATTAGATTTAAACCGAGATGCAATGCGCGAGCTATTTGTATCGTTCGGTGAAAAGCCATTTCGTGGCGATCAGGTGATGAAATGGATTTATCATTTTGGTGTAGATAATTTTGACGATATGACAAACGTCAACAAAAAGCTGAAAGAGAAGCTTAAAGCTGAATGTGAAATTGTTGCTCCTGAGATCTCAGTTAAACAAGTGGCAAGTGATGGCACCATCAAATATGCTCTTTTGCTACAAGGTGGCCAAGAAGTTGAAGCTGTGTGGATCCCTGAAAAAGATCGTGCAACTTTATGTGTTTCATCACAAGTTGGGTGTGCTCTTGAATGTACATTCTGCTCAACAGCACAACAAGGCTTTAACCGAAACTTAGCTGTGTCTGAAATCATTGGTCAAGTTTGGCGTGTCGCAAAAGACATCGGTTTAGATGGCGACAGCACTAAACGTCCTGTTACTAACGTTGTAATGATGGGCATGGGTGAGCCATTGCTTAACCTTAAAAATGTTGTCCCAGCGATGGAACTGATGATGGATGATTGGGGTTTTGGCCTGTCAAAACGCCGTGTAACATTAAGTACATCAGGTGTGGTGCCTGCGCTTGATTTATTAAAAGAGAAGATCGACGTCGCACTGGCTATTTCACTTCATGCGCCAAACAATGAGCTGCGTGATGTGCTTGTACCAATTAATAAAAAGTATCCAATTGAAGAGTTTTTAGCGGCGTGCCGTCGTTATATTGATGGCTCTAAAGCAAACAAAGACGTGACAATTGAGTACGTCATGCTGCAAGGTGTCAACGACAGCACAGATCAAGCCCATGAGTTGGTTAAAACACTCAAAGGCACACCATCGAAAGTAAACCTTATTCCATTTAACCCATTCCCAGGGAACGAATATGGTCGTTCGAGCAATAGTCGCATAGACCGTTTCTCTAAAGTATTACAAGCTGCGGGTATTACCTGTATTGTTCGTCGTACTCGCGGTGATGACATTGATGCAGCATGTGGTCAGTTAGTCGGTGATGTTGTTGACCGCACCAAACGCCTAGCGAAAAAGAAAATGCGTGAAGATAATGCAATTTCGGTGAACATTCACCAAGCCTAAACGCGAAAATAAAAGATAAGCCTTTGTAGCAAGCCTGTTATTTTTAAAATAATAGATGCAACACAAAGGCTTTTCGGTAAGATAGGCATACGGAATCAAACAAGAGATTAGGTAATGCGATCTTTACTTGCCATAACTGTTAGTACTTTAGCATTAGCAGGATGTGTCACAGAAAACAGCTACAACGGCAGTAATAAACCCGTTGTAGAGAACAAAATCAACAATACAGGTGCGGCACGCACACGTATAGCACTTGCTCTACAGTATCTAAAAACTGGCAATAACTCGCAAGCAAAATACAACCTAGAACGCGCTGCTGATTTTGCTCCTGAACTCCCTGAAGTCCATTACTCTCTAGCTTATTATTATCAACAGGTTGATGAACCTGAACTTGCAGACAAAGCCTATCAACAAGCATTACGCATTGACCCTAATGATCCTAATACATTAAATAACTATGGTGTGTTTTTGTGCGGTATTGGTGAATATGACCGCGCAGCCGAAGAACTGCTAAAAGCTATTTCGATTCCGAGCTACATCCGGGTAGCAGAAAGTTATGAAAACTTAGCCTTATGTGCTATTGAATTTGATGACTTTGAAAATGCAGAAAAATACTTAAAATCGGCCCTAAGTCATAGTTCACAACGCCCTTCTTCGCTGATCAGCCTCGCAGGCTTATATTACGCTAAAAGCGACTTACATAAAGCACAAGAGGTGGTTGAAAAATATGAAGCAACAGGCAGAGTGACACCACGCGCGCTCATGCTAAGTTATTTAATTCAGCAACGCATGGGACACATAGAAAAAGCCCAAACCACCGCTGGGATTATTTTACAAACGTACCCTGGTTCAACTGAGGCCAAAGCAATTTCATCAGAGCAACTAAAACGCACTGAATTTGAAATTTTGCGCGAAAAGTATCGTCAATCACAGCTCAAAGAATTACAGATCTCAAACAACACCTTTGCTGTCAGTAAAGATCAACCTAAAATACGCATTGTGAAGAAAAAAGCACCGCCAAAAACTTCGCAGCCACAAGTAATAGCAACAAACGTAGCTGCACCAGCAGCCCAACCATCAGCTACAAAAGCTGAAAGTGCGGTCGTTCAAAATACGCCAACCGATAATTCAGTAAACCAAAAAACAATTGTAGAAGAGCCAACTAAAGCAACAACTTCACCAAGCACCCCAGAGGCAGCTCCCGTTGCAACACAGAGTGACGATATTACTATTGTTTCATTTGGCGCGCCAAAAAAACCAGCCACCAAGCAGCAAACAACAAGGCAATCTCAAGCGAAAAGTAATGACGCGAGCACGGTAGTTTTTTACGAAGCAGAAAAAGATGAAAGCGTGTTTAATGCAAACTCACAAGGGACTCAAAACACCACCCAAACGCACTTTAGTGTAACGAACGAGCATACAAACTTACCGATGCTAAACCCAAGTGTACCTGCGCTGAATATCCCTTATCATATTATTCAAAATGGCGAAAACCTGTTTAGCATTTCGGTGCGATACAATGTTAAACTACAGAAAATTTTGCAGTGGAATGGCCTTAAGGAATCGGATCGCGTGCAAAACGGCACAAAAATCTATTTAAACGATCCGCACATTTATCACAACATAAATACCGGTGATACCCTTTTTGGCATTGCCACTGAGCACAGCGTATTGATCGATCAATTAATGCGCTGGAACAAATTAAGTCCAGATGTTGCCCTCGAACCTGGACATAGACTCTTATTGGTAGACCCTAACTCATACGCATTATGAATGAAGAAAAAAATACAGAACAACCGCAAGAAACGCTCGGCCAAGTACTAAAACAGCACCGCGAAAAAGCGGGAATGAGCCTTGAGCAGCTTGCAGGTGCATTGAAATTATCAGTGTTACAATTACAACGTTTAGAAAATGACGAGCACACACTTCTTGGCCCTGCTACTTTTGTAAAAGGCTATGTAAAAAGCTATTGTCGAGAGCTAAAACTAGACTGCCAAGAGATTCTCACTCTCTTACCAAAACATGTTGAACCAACTAAAAAGTCCAACATGCAGAGCTTTTCTCGTCGCACAGAAAAAGAAGCACACGACAGTCGATTAATGCTGTTCAGCTATTTTATTTTAGCGATAGTCATTGGCTCATCCGTATTTTGGTGGTGGCAAAATAGCGCACCAAACTTAGAAGAACCGGTCAGTGCAGCCATGCCAAATCAGCTTGAAAAAAATGAGCCTGTGATGCCGACCGAAGATACGACAGCCGTAGCTCACAATACAGAGCAAACTACTGATTTATCTGCGCCGCAAAACACACCGGTAGATGAAAAACCAGCGACACAAACCGTAGAGTCATCAACACCTGCGGCATCTACAGCAATTGAACAAACGAAAAAAAATGACCCTGAACATAGCACCATTGTTATGAACTTCAATGAAGATAGCTGGGTCGAAATACATGACGGCAATGGCGATCGTGTAGCCTTTGGTGTAAAAAAAGCAGGCTATGTGATGACCGTAACTGGCGCACAGCCGTTTAATATTGTGTTAGGCAAACACCAAGTTGTTGATATTACTTTCCAAGGTGAAGCTATCGACACCTCACACTTTGCCAAAAATCGATTAGCTAAATTTACTTTACCGTTATCAGAGTAACCACAATGTTTTCAGAATCTCCTATTAAACGCAGAAAATCGACACGTATCAATGTAGGTAACGTTCCGATTGGTGACGGCGCCCCGATTGCCGTTCAGTCAATGACAAATACTGATACGCTTGATGTTGATGCCACAGTGGCGCAAATCCAAGCTATTCAAGATGCTGGCGCCGATATTGTGCGTGTTTCAGTCCCAACAATGGATGCTGCTGAAGCGTTTAAAAGCATTAAAGAGCAAGTGACAATTCCACTTGTGACGGATATTCATTTTGACTACCGAATTGCGCTAAAAGTAGCGCAATATGGCGCTGACTGTTTACGTATCAATCCTGGTAATATTGGTAGCGAAGAGCGTATTCGTGCTGTCGTTGATTCTGCGCGCGAGCATAATATTCCAATTCGTATTGGTGTAAATGGCGGCTCATTAGAGCGTGACCTACAAGAAAAGTACGGTGAACCAACACCAGAAGCCCTGCTTGAATCAGCAATGCGCCATGTAGAAATTCTACAACGTTTAGATTTTGATCAATTCAAAGTGTCGGTTAAAGCATCTGATGTATTTTTAGCTGTGGGTGCGTATCGATTGCTTGCAAAAGAAATTGACCAACCATTACACCTAGGTATCACCGAAGCAGGCGGTATGCGTTCTGGCTCTGTTAAGTCAGCCGTAGGTTTAGGAATGCTACTTGCCGAAGGCATTGGTGACACATTGCGCGTTTCCCTTGCTGCCGATCCGGTACAAGAGATAAAAGTGGGTTTTGATATTTTAAAATCACTGCGCATTCGCTCACGCGGCATTAACTTTATTGCCTGCCCTAGCTGCTCACGCCAAGAGTTTGATGTGGTAAATACCATGAACCAGCTCGAAGAGCGTTTAGAAGACGTTGTTGAACCCATGTCGGTATCAGTGATTGGTTGCGTGGTAAATGGCCCAGGCGAAGCGCTGGTTAGCGATATCGGCCTTGCTGGTGCCAACCGTCGTTCTGGCTTATACATCAATGGTGAGCGCCAAAAAGCGCGTATCGATAACGATAACATTGTTGAGCAACTTGAAGGGTATGTGCGTGACTTTATCGCTAAAAAAGAAAAAGAAACGCCAATCGACATCAAAATCGTAGAATAATTCGCATATAGTCGGCAAACCCTTAGGTTTGCCGTTTACCTTTACCGTCCAAACGGTATAATAACGGGTCAATTTTTCAGTTTTCTTGATGCGCGATTTTTTCAGCGCAAGTACAGTATTTAGGATTTATCAGTGGCAAAACAAATTCAGGCAGTGCGTGGTATGAACGATTGTCTGCCAGGCGATACGCAAATTTGGCAGAAAGTAGAAGACATTTTACGTGAAACAGTTTCATCGTTTGGTTATCAAGAAATTCGTTTTCCTATTGTTGAATCAACCGACCTCTTTAAGCGTTCAATCGGTGAAGTAACCGATATCGTTGAAAAAGAAATGTACACCTTTGCTGACCGAAATGGCGATAACTTAACTCTTCGTCCAGAAGGGACTGCGGTATGTGTGCGTGCAGGTAATCAAAACGGTTTACTGTACAACCAAGAACAACGTTTATGGTACATGGGTCCGATGTTCCGTCACGAGCGTCCACAAAAAGGCCGTTACCGTCAATTCCACCAATTTGGCTTAGAAACATTCGGCATCGCCACTGCTGATATCGATGCAGAAGTTATTTTGCTAACAGCCCAATTATGGAAAGAATTTGGTATCAGCGAGCACGTTCGCCTTGAACTTAACTCACTAGGCTCAAATGAAGCACGTGCTGAATACCGTGATGCACTCATAGCTTACTTAGAGCAACATGTCGATGTGCTTGATGAAGACTCTAAACGTCGTATGCACACTAACCCATTACGCGTTCTAGATAGTAAAAACCCTGATGTACAAGCTATTTTAACAGATGCTCCTAAGCTATCTGAGCACTTAGACGCTGAATCAAAAGAACATTTTGAAAATTTATGTGAACGTTTAGACGCCGCAGGCGTCGAATACACGGTAAATGAAAAGCTCGTGCGCGGCCTTGACTACTACAACCGCACCGTTTTTGAGTGGGTGACAGACAGCCTAGGCGCACAAGGAACGGTTTGTGCCGGTGGCCGTTATGATGGCCTAGTTGAACAACTTGGTGGTAAAGCTACGCCAGCCGTTGGTTTTGCAATGGGTCTTGAGCGCTTAGTACTGTTACTTCAAGCGTTAGAATCCGTTGGTGACATTCGACGTAGTGCTGATGTATATTTGGCAGCCATGGGCGATAAAGCCAGTATTCAAGCACCGCTTATTGCCGCTCAATTACGTAAAGATGTTGCGGGCTTACGTGTGATGGTGCACGCTGGCGGCGGCAACTTTAAAAAGCAATTAAAACGCGCAGATAAGAGCGACGCATTAGTCGCGGTAATTATCGGCGAAGATGAATTAGAACAAGGCGTTGTGACTATTAAGTACTTACGAGAGCGTAAAGAACAAGTCACCCTAAAATTAGAAGAAGCGAAGACGCTACTTGCTGCGCTTATATAAGCCCAGTGAGCAATAGAGGTAAGCATGGATATTTATTCAACAGAAGAACAACAAGCAGAAGCAATTAAACGCTTTTTTCGTGAAAATGGTGTCGCACTAGCTATTGGTATTGTTGCTGGTTTAGGTGGTTTATACGGTTGGAAAGCGTATAACCAAAACCAAATCACAACGGCTGAAACAGCATCAGACTCTTTCACAAAACTTGTTGATAGCGGCGCAGTGTTAGACAAAGCAGATACGTTTATCAATGAGAATAGCGAATCAAGCTACAGTACCCTAACAGCATTTGTTGCAGCAAAAGAAGCGGTAGAAAAAAATGATCTTGATGCAGCAAGCGAAAAGCTTAACTGGATCATCACGAATGAGAAAAACCCTGAGTTAAAAGCAACAGCTACAACACGTCTTGCACGTGTTCATATTGCCCAAAAACAATATGAGCAAGCCCTAGCTACTTTGAACTCGCAGTTACCTGAATCATTTGCAGCAACTGTCGCTGAACTTAAAGGTGATATTTTTTCTGCGCAAGGTGATAAGGCTCAGGCTCGTACACAGTACCAAGCAGCTGCTGACAAAGGGGGTCTTGAGAATAACCCTTTATTACAAATTAAACTTGATGACTTAGCACAAACTAGCCCAGCGGCGTAAGGGGTTAAGATGAAGAAGTTAACAGCGGCTACACTTGCTCTGTGTATTGCAACCCTAACAGGGTGTTCGTCAAGTGATGACGAAGAAGAGTTAGTGCTGCCAGAAATCGTTAATCAATTTGAAACAGATATCATTTGGCAAGAATCAATCGGTGATGGTGTAGAGCATTACTTTTCTCGCCTAACACCTGCGGTGCATAATGATGTTGTGTTTGTTGCAAACCGTGAAGGTGAAGTTGAAGCCCTATCGCTTGAAAATGGCGATACACTGTGGCAAACAGACGTACGTGAAAACCCAGCGTTTTGGCCATGGGAAAGCACTGAAAGCGCAAAGCTTTCAGGCGGTATTTTACAAGCATATGGCAAAATTTTTGTTGGCTCTGAGCATGGCTACTTAACCGCGCTTGATCGCGAAACAGGTGAAATTGTCTGGCGTAAAACCATGCCAGGTGAAGTGCTGTCTAAACCAGCCGCCGGTGATGGTCTTGTGTTCGTTAACTTGGGCTCAGGTAAACTATTAGCTGTTCACCCAGATACAGGTGAAGAGCGTTGGCGCTTTGAACAAGAAGTTCCACCTCTTACGTTACGCGGGCAAAGCTCCCCAACCGTTGCAAATGGTGGTGTTCTACTTGGCCTTGAAACGGGTCGATTAAGCGTGCTTATTTCAGAAAATGGCTACTCTGCATGGAGTGCTGAAATTGCAACGCCAAAAGGGGCTTCTGAATTCGAGCGTCTTGTTGATGTTGATACACAAGCATTAATTAGTGGCCCATATGCTTACGCTATCGCCTATAATGGTAACTTAGCAGCTGTTGATATTCGTTCTGGTAATGTTGTCTGGAAACGAGAGTACAGCAGCTATCGTGACTTATCTATGGATAGCCAACATATTTACGTTGTCGATAGCGATGGCGTAATTTATGCTCTAGATAAATCATCAGGCATTGAACGTTGGAGTCAGCCAGCACTACGCGGTTGGTACCTTACAGGACCAACCATTGCAGGAAACTATATAGCCCTTGGCGACCAAGAAGGTAACCTACATTGGCTAAATAAAGAAACAGGTGAACTTGTTTCTCGTGAAGACTTTGACAGCTCAGGTTTCTTCGTTGAGCCTGTTGTGGCTGGTGACAAATTAATTTTATACACCCGAGATGGTGAAGTTAGCGCGGTTAAAATTCCAGACTAACTTATTAATATTACTTGTACTTTTTATAAGGCTTCGCTTAGCGAAGCCTTTTGTTGTTTTTTTAAGAGGTAGTTTATGCTTCCCGTGATCGCTCTTGTTGGGCGACCCAATGTGGGCAAATCCACATTATTTAACCGTTTAACACGTACTCGTGACGCCCTCGTTGCCGACTTTCCTGGCTTAACACGAGATAGAAAATATGGCCAAGCTGATTACGATGGCTATGAATTTATCGTGGTAGACACGGGCGGTATCGACGGCTCTGAACATGGTATCGAAACAGAAATGGCTGAGCAGTCGCTGCTTGCGATTGAAGAGGCTGATATCGTGCTATTTTTAGTTGATGCCCGTGCGGGTATGACTGCCGCAGACCAAGCAATTGCTAATCACTTACGTAAACAGCAAAAAAAATGCTTTGTTGTTGCCAATAAAGTAGATGGTATTGATGCAGACTCATACTGTGCAGAGTTTTTCCAATTAAGCTTGGGTGATATTCATCATATTGCGGCGGCTCACGGCCGTGGCATCACACAACTACTTGAAACAACTCTGCAACCTGTGATCGCTGAACTTGCTGGTGAAACAGAAGATCTTGAAGAAAGTGATGACGAACTCGTTGATCTTTATAGTGAAGATGAAGAAGGCGAAGACAACGCGCAAGCCTTTGCCGATAAACCTGTAAAGCTCGCTATTATTGGTCGTCCTAATGTAGGTAAGTCAACACTAACAAACCGTATCTTAGGCGAAGAACGTGTTATTGTTTACGATATGCCGGGCACAACACGCGATTCTATCTATATTCCGATGACCCGTAACGATAAAGAGTACATCTTGATCGATACCGCTGGTGTTCGTAAGCGTAAGAAAGTAAGCGATGTAGTTGAAAAGTTCTCAGTGATCAAAACCCTTAAAGCAATTGAAGATGCCAACGTTGTATTACTGGTTGTTGATGCACGCGAAGGTATTTCTGATCAAGACTTAAGCTTACTTGGCTTTGCTCTTAATGCGGGGCGATCGTTGGTTGTTGCGGTAAATAAATGGGACGGCCTTGACGATTACGTGAAAGAGCGCATTAAGTCTGAGCTTGACCGTCGTTTAGGTTTTATTGACTTCGCACGTTTACACTTTATTTCTGCTTTACATGGTACCGGAGTTGGTCACTTATTTGAGTCAGTAGACGAAGCGTACGAGTCAGCAACTAAGCGTATTAGCACAGCGATGCTACGTCGTATCATGGATATGGCGCAAGCAGATCACCAGCCGCCACTCGTTCGCGGTCGTCGTGTTAAGCTTAAGTATGCGCATGCTGGTGGTTATAACCCGCCACGCATCGTTATTCATGGTAACCAAGTGCATGACTTACCAGACAGCTACAAGCGCTACCTGATGAATTACTATCGTAAAGCATTAGGTATTATGGGCACGCCAATCAAAATTGAATTTAGAGAAGGCGATAACCCATACGCAGGCCGTACTAATAAAGTAACGCTATCGCAAAAACGTAAAATACGTGCCTTTGCGAAAGAAAACCGTAATAAATCTTAACGACGGTATCTATTAAGATGAAACCTTGTAATTAACACTTACAAGGTTTTTTTATCTCTGCAAAATCGTTAAAAGTATGCTTTATTTAAAGAATCAATAATCACTTAGAGTGTACAAATGGAGTTTATAAGTCAGGTTATTTACGTCGATAACGTAGAAGAAGTACTCGACTTTTATTATCAAGCATTTGCTTTAAATACCAATCATATCAGTGACGATGCAGAGTATGGCGAGCTCGTAACGGGCACGGTGAAATTAGCATTTGCCACTCACCCATATGCCCAATCGTATTTTAAACAAGGCTACATTCGCGCCCACCCAAAGCAACCTGCGCTTGGATTTGAGCTACGTTTTAATTGTAACAACTTAGTTGAAAGCTACGATAAAGCTGTGCTTGCTGGGGCAGAACCTTTATGCCCACCAACCAAAAAAGATGCTCAGCACTATGCCTATGTTCGCGCAATCGAGGGTACCCTCATTTGTCTAATAGAGCTTTAGCTTTTTGTTAGATCTGAATGAAGCTCTAATGTAAGTAGGCGAAGTTGCTCTAAGCGTTCCAAGCTCATATTTGAGCGCGCCATTAATTGTGAGGTAAGTTCTTCAGCGTCAGTTTTCAGCTGCATGCCCTGCCCTGTTAACGAAATCACTTTTTTTCGTTCATCTTCACTAGACACTTGGCGAGTTAATAAGCCTTTTCCTTCAAGACGCTTAACAATGGGCGTTAACGTACCTGAATCTAGATGGGTATCACGCGAAAGCTCTTTTAAACTCACTTGATTCTTGTACCAAAGAGAATGCATCACTATGTATTGTGGGTAAGTTAAATCATAAGCTTCAAGAATTGGTCGAAACGCTCTGATCAATGCATTAGTCGCACTGTATAGCGTGAAGCATACATTGTCTGAAAGATTTTGACTCATAGTATTACCTTTGCGTGAAATAGGTGGCTATTATTACGTTAATTTAGTTTGCGCGCAAATTATTTTCTCAGATCACTTGCTATTTTATAAAAAGATCATTAAATTGATCGCAAACAGTTTGCGCGCAAATAGTTTGTGCTCATCTAAACTTATAGCAATCACTTTTAATGGTTAATACCCCGAGGTTTTTATGGTCACAAGTCAACAAATTCATTTGGTTTCACGCCCTACAGGTATCCCAACACATGACAATTTTTCACTCGTTGATATCCAACTTCCTGATTTAAAAGATGGCGAAGTACTTATCAAGAATACTTGGATGTCGGTTGATCCGTATATGCGTCCACGTATGATTGACCGTGAGTCATATATTGCCCCATTTAAGTTAAATGAAGTTATGGAAGCTGGTGCTATCGGCGAAGTGATTGAATCTCGTAATGATCAATTTCCTGTTGGCAGTAAAGTAAGCCATATTAGCGGTTGGCGCACCGAGCATATTAGTGATGGTAGCGATTTAACATTACTGCCAGATGTGCCACTACCTGATCAACTATTCTTGAGTACCATGGGCATGACAGGCTTAACTGCATGGGCTGGCCTGACTAAAGTCATCACACTAAAAGAAACCGATACGGTATTTGTATCCGCTGCCTCTGGTGCTGTTGGTAGCGTAGTGTGTCAAATTGCTAAACTCAAAGGATGTAAGGTTATTGCATCTGTTGGCTCTGACGAAAAAGCGCAAATGGTCAAAGAGTTAGGCGTAGATGAAGTTATTAATTACAAAACGGTAGATAACCTCACTCAGGCACTAAAACAAGCTGCTCCAGAAGGGATTGATGTTTATTTTGAAAATGTCGGCGGCGAGCACTTAGAGGCTGCGCTCAATGTCATGAATGATTATGGCCGCATTCCTGTATGTGGCATGATCTCTGGCTACAATAACGATACTGCGCAGCCTGGACCAAGTAATCTATTTTTCATAAACTCTAAAAAGCTTACTGTGCAAGGGTTTATTGTTATTGATTACTTTGACCAGTTTCCTGAATTTATTGAGCAAATGAGCGCATGGATGAGTGAGGGTAAAATTAAATCTGAAGAAACGATTTACCAAGGCATTGAACATGCTGTCGATGCATTTCTTGGCTTATTTGAGGGTAAAAATAAAGGTAAAATGTTAGTTAAGTTATAAAGTTAGCAAAAGCCTGTGCACTTTTTTGTGGCAGGCTTTGCTCATCTAGTCGCTTAATAAAGACAAATACGCAAGCTCTGCGAGCTTTTGCAGGTTCGAATTTTCACCGGCAGCAGACTTTTCTACATGAATATGATGACGCCGTTTTGGGATTTTAACTTGAATAAAGCCATTGTTATTTGCCATGTCGATACGCAGCATTTCACGCTCTTTTGGGGTTAGGTGATTCTCATGAATTTTTTCAAGTTCCCCATTATCTAGCCAAATTGCAGCGCAGTTCGGACACTCATCAATTTCCACCACTTTGAGCGGCGTAAAAAAGCGCCGCATCATGACAACATCAGGACACTTAGGGCAGTGAATCCGCTTATTTAAATCTATTGACTCTAGTGGCAGAGTTTGTAAATGAGCCACCAGCACTTGTGCGGGCTTTAACCTTGGATCGCTGAAATGAAAGATTTGTCGATTATCAAAAAACACACCGCCAGTTGGGGATAAATAAACCTTAATATCACCAATAGTGGTTTCTTCAAGCGCTACTTTTGTTCGCGGGCAATACATTTTACATCCTTGTCTATTACTTTAGCTTAGTGCTTTTGTAATTAATGGTTTAAGCGGCTCTGGTAATTTAATGTTACCAGTGAGTACAAATTCATGTGCCTTGTCCGACATTTTTTGCCATGTTTTACGAATAATGCCCAGCCATTTTTGCTCATCGTAATCAGGTTTGCTACTTGCAAAATCAAGCATGTAATGTTCAATAAACACAAGACTTGCGATATCTTCAATGAGTTGGCTGTCGGGGTTACGTTTTATATTCTTTTTAGCGACTGCTGCATAGACACGCTCGCATTCATCTGACGAATAGCCCGCCTGTTGCATTAACGTTGTAACACGTTCTGCATGAAAATCATATAAAGCAGTACGCCATTGATAGTAGCCTTGTTTTCCTAATGGAAAGTCACTTCGAGGGGAGCGCCAACGTTCAATGTGTTGTCCGTGGGCTGCGATACACATCAATTCATCTGCCGATGGATTAAAACGCTGCAACATCTCACTCATACGCATCGCGTAGAGGCTCTCTTTGGCATAGGGATTCCCATCTACAGTCACTTTATTAGGGTCTGCAGCATTCGCTTTATCTATGGCTTTAATCACACTTTGGTACATTGCTTTTACACTTCTCAATTTCAAGTTACTGTTTCTCGGTACAAATATTTGTACTTTAAACAGTAATAAACGTCCAATTTTATGCCTACTAACTAGACAATAAAACAACCCTAAACTAGTATTTTTAAGAACAAGCTCAATACTTAAATTGCAATATTAATCGGGAATACGAACTCTTTGCGAAATAATAACAAATCCTCACTTAGTGTGATCTCTTTCATTCTAACTTTTTGCTTATTTTCGATTATTGCATTTAAAGTTTATCTCGACAGACAAACAATGCATCGTATTGAGCAAGAGTCTGTTCTTGATAGTTATACAAGCGATTTAAAAACAAACCTAGAAACAGCATTGCTCGGCCCTTACTTAATTAGAGATGCGATGCGTGATAACAGCTATACCAAAACACAGTTTGAAACACTCGCCAAGCATATCCTTAAACATAGTGACGGTAGTCAAACCATTCAACTCGCTCCAAATGGTGTTATTACTTATAGTTATCCGCTTGTTACACACGAAGGAGTCATTAACAGTAATTTGTTTGCTGTCCCTTCAATAAAACCCTCCTTAGAAAAAGCCATTCAAACTGAGCAAATGCAGCTTGATGGCCCAAAGCAACTCTCTCAAGGGGGAGCAGGATTAGTTGCCCGCTTACCTATATTCAACAAAGACTCTTTCTGGGGATTTAGTATAGTAGTGCTTCGCTTTCCTGAGTTTATTAATAAAATAAAATTAAAACATGTATCCCACTCCCATATTATCGAAGTGTGGCAAAACAACGATGGGAACTACATTCCTTTACTAGGAGAACATGCGTTTAATAATGCTAAATGGGAAACACGTTCACTCCCTGTCAAAAATCAATTATGGGTAGTAGGGATAAAAGATGAATTTGAATATCGTGCTTATGCTGAGATAGGCATATTAACCTTTATTGTTTTAGTTTTTTCATCTTTAATAAGTTACTTAATTAGCATTACTTTTCGCCTGCGCGAACATGAAAAAAACTTAGAGTCATTGCTAACAAAGCGAACCAATGAACTTTCTGAGCAAGCTCTAGCCTTAAAACAAGCCCAAACACTGAGCGGTGTAGGCAGTTGGTACATTTCGCCTTACAGTGAATCGAGACATCTTTCTGCGCAAGCAACTAAATTATTTAAAACGAAGTCACCTAAGCAGCCAATCCAACAAGTATGCGACCAAATCAATAATACCTACAAAAATGCATTTCTTAATTTTATTAACGCTAAACCAGCCAGCCCCAGTGAGCTTGAGTACACAATAAAAATCAATGGTGAACAACGCTGGTTTCATGAGTATGCTGAATGGAATAACAAAACAAAAACCTTGGTGGGAACAGTAGAAGATATTAGTGCTGAAAAGCAAAAACAGCATGAACTGTATCAACAAGCTCATTTTGATCCCATAACGGGGTTAGCAAACCGCCACTACAGCGAAAAATATATCACCAGCCTTTGCCCTAAAAACCAATACAACTCAGGTTTAACTCTAATTTGCCTAGAAATTAAAGGCTATAGGCAAATTGAAGACATGTACGGATATAAGGCGTCAAATGAACTACAAAAAGCCTTAGCCAATCGCTTAATTGAGTTTGCAGAGCAACACCAAGCATTCTGCTCTTCTATTAAATCAGGCTGCTTTATGCTCTTGCTAAAAGAAGGCGTTTTTGACGAAGAACTTGCGACTCTCATCGATGAGCTACAACACCGTGTCGCAGGGCTGATTGAAACAGCGGGCACAGCTCATTTTTATCATTTTTATGTTGGCATAGGCTATCCGCACTTACAGAATTTAGATGCAGCAGAGCAAATTAACACAACGTTAATTGCCATGAATGAATGCCATCGACAGAAAAAAGCCTACACCATTTACAGTCAGTCTCTTAAAGACAAATTAATCGCACAAAGTGATTTAGAAAGTGACTTAAGGCATGCACTTTCAACCGATAAACAACTTAGTATGGTGTATCAACCCATTGTAAATACAAAAGATGGAAAACTGATAGGCTGCGAGGCACTTGTTCGCTGGCAACATCCTGTACGGGGTTTTGTATCTCCACAGGAGTTTATCGCCATTGCTGAGCAATCTGAGCTAATTAACCTCCTTTCACGCTGGATTGTCGCAAGAGTCGCAAAAGATTGCCACAGCCTTGTGGAGAACAATATCCATGTAAAAATGTCGATCAACTTATCACGTAAACAGTTTTCAGATGCGCACCTTGTTAATCGACTAACAAGTGAAAAAGCGCAGCTATTTCCTGCTACACAAAAAATTAATTTAGAAATTACCGAATCAGCGCTATTTCAAAATACACAGTACGCCATTAGTTTAATGCATGAACTCAAGGCCGTTGGATTTGACTTATCACTTGATGACTTTGGCACTGGCTATTCATCACTCGCCTCGATTCAACAATTCCCATTAGATAATGTAAAAATAGACCGCGCCTTTATTTGTAACTGTGTTGAAAATCCACGCGATGGTTTATTTTTGCAGACCATGAGTGACTTAGCCCATCAATTGAATCTTACTATCACAGCTGAAGGGGTTGAGAGTTCAGAGCAGTGGGAGCTGGTCAGCGATAAAAGCATTGATTATGTGCAAGGGTATTTAATTTCAATGCCTTTACCGATTGAGGAGTTTATAAAATTTGACCCTGAATTGTGAGATCAACAGCAATACTTTGCTTTGGTTTCTCAATCATACGCACAAGCTCTTTTTCACCATCGCTGACAATGATGGTAGGCGTATAACGTACATCGTATTGCTTAGCCAGACCATTAGGGTCGAGTTTATCATAGCCTACCGCCACTAAACGCAGCGAATCTAACTGTACCTTTGCAGCATTGAGTAATTTTAAAAAGCGCGGTACTTCTCGTTTTGAGTCATGACACCAAGTACCCAAAAATACCAATACTTGCTTACCTTGCAGTGCTTTAATTTTTACAAGCTCTTCTTTGCTTGGCGAAAAGCTCCCATACTCTTTATTAAATGCAGGGTAATCTTTGAGTAAATCATCGGTGGTAATGTCTCCTCTGTGAGGGGCGTCCGTTGCATAAGCCATACTTGAAAATAGCACTAACAAAGCAGCTAAAAATCGTATCATTATTATATTTCCCTTTCATAAAGCTGTATCACATTAACTTAGACAAAACTCGTTAATTTAATAAAATCAACGCTCATAAATGAGCAAACAATCGAATCCTTTTGCCAAAACGGTTAAACTACAAAGAATCAAATGATTAAGAGTGAAGTGTATGTCTTATCCTCCCTGTCCACAATGTAATTCGGAATATGTTTATCCGGAACAAAATAATCTTATCTGCCCAGAGTGCGCCCATGAATGGAATCCTGATGCGGTCAATGAAGATGACATCATCAATGTAAAAGACGCTAACGGCACGTTATTGGCTGATGGCGACAAAGTAACCGTTGCAAAAGACTTAAAAATCAAAGGCAGCTCACAAGTCATTAAAATCGGCACCAAAGCGTTAATCCGCCGAGTGCTTGATAAAAAAGATCACGAACTCGACTGTAAAGTTGATGGTGTCGGTGAAATGATGGTGACAGCTAAGTTCGTTAAAAAAGCCTAGTATTGAGCCAGCCTTTTGCTCACTTAAAAGTGGCTCAAGAGCCATATCAAAAAACCATTTGCTAAAGGCTAAGGACTAAGCTTGGCCTCTAACAAGTATTACAATTTCTAAAATTAGTAATCCCTTTGTTCTTTAGCTTATTTTATCAGCCTCTATTAAGCTTCATTAATTCAATCAGAAAACGTCAATATTGAAATAAATCAACATGTCATAAGCCATCGCCATGTTAAGGTAAATATATTCGCTGAAAAACTGTTTGACCTTCCCCTTGTGGTAAGGTTTAGCCTAGCACTATCTAATTATTTAGGAAGAACTATCATGGCAACGAATATACAGCTGATCATAAAAGGTATGTCCTGCGCTTCATGTGCAAACCGAATTGAAAAAGCATTAAACTCTGTTGCAGGTGTGACACAAGCGAACGTAAATTTCGCAACAGAAACAGCCAATATACAAGGCGATATGTTGTTTAGTGAGCTTCAAAAAGCAGTTAGTTCTGCAGGCTATGAAATAGAAACAACCGAGAAATCTTTCAAAGTCATAGGTATGACTTGCTCATCCTGTGCAGGCCGTGTAGAAAAAAGCTTATTAAATGTGCCTGGGGTGATCTCTGCTAATGTAAATTTAGCGACTGAACACGTTAACCTTGTTCTAGCCTCTTCCGTTTCCGATGAGAGTTTACAACTTGCTGTTGCTAACGCTGGCTATGAATTACTTATTAAAGATAAAGCCTTTAAAGCAGAGCATCAAAAAATAGAGCCTAGCTTTTTTAAAAAAGACAAATGGCCTGTTGTTGGCGCGGTAACTCTAACAATTCCATTAGTGATGCCTATGATAGGTATGCTATTTGGCGCTGATTGGATGTTACCTGCATTTTGGCAATGGCTATTAGCTACGCCTGTACAATTTTATTTTGGTGCGCGATTCTATAAAGCTGGCTGGCATGCACTCAAAGCACGCACGGGCAATATGGACTTACTAGTCTCGATTGGGACAAGTGCCGCGTATGGTTTGTCTTTATACACATGGCTCAGCTTTGAGGGCCATCACGGTGCACCTCATTTATATTTTGAAAGTAGCGCGGCCGTTCTTACTCTTGTACTGCTAGGTAAATATTTAGAAAAGCGCGCCAAAAAACGTACTACAGATGCATTACAAGCATTAGAAAATTTAAAACCGACATCTGCAACAGTATGGCGTGATAATCAGTGGCAAGCGATTAGCGCAGCTGAGCTTAAAAAAGATGACTTAGTCAAAGTTCTCCCCGGCGAGCGGATCCCCTCTGATGGCATCATATCCAAAGGCACTAGCCACGTTGATGAAGCTTTAATAAGTGGAGAAAGCATTCCACTTTATAAAGGGAGTGGCGATAAAGTAACGGGTGGTGCAGTAAATCTGGATGGCGTATTAGAGTTTAAAGCCTCAGCCGTAGGCGCTGAATCAACATTAGCCAAAATAATTAGTTTAGTAGAACAAGCACAAGGAGCTAAAGCTCCCGTTCAAGCCATGGTTGACAAAATCAGTAGTGTCTTTGTGCCAGTAGTACTAATTATTGCTCTGGTCACATTTTTAGTTTGGGGTGTGATTTTTAATGATTGGACGCAAGGCATTCTGCATGGCGTGGCTGTACTTGTTATAGCCTGTCCTTGTGCCTTAGGTTTAGCAACACCCGCAGCTATTATGGCAGGTACAGGCACCGCAGCACGTCATGGTATCTTAGTCAAAGATGCAATAGCGCTTGAGCAAGCCACAAAAATTAACTATGTAGTATTTGATAAAACAGGCACTTTAACTGAAGGAAAGCCTGAACTTATGCAAATAACGCCATTGCAAGGCACTGAAGAAAATACGCTAACTTTAGCCTACGCACTATCACAAAATAGTGAGCACCCACTATCGAAAGCCGTAGTTAACTATGCTGAAAATAATCAATTTAAACTTGAAGACGTTTCAGCGTTTTTAGTGGTTGCAGGTAAAGGTGTAAAAGCCAAAATAGGTGAGCAAGAGATATTGTTAGGCTCAGGTAACTGGATGCAAGAACTAGGGCTCACACTACCAACAGAACTGATTTCTATTCAAGGGGCGTCAGTTTCTTGGTTAGCAAAAAAGAGCAATGATAATGTTGAACTAATAGGGTTATTCTGTTTTGCTGACAAAGCTAAGCCTGAAGCAAAAAATGCGATAGAAAAGCTGCAAAGAGCAGGCGTAAAAGTTGCAATGCTGACTGGCGACTCAAAGGCAAGTGCTCAGTATATCGCCAAACAATTAAAGCTTGATGATGTGCAAGCCGAGGTGTTACCACAAGGTAAAGCGAAGGCTATTGCTGAGTATCAGCAACAAGGTTATAAAGTTGCTATGGTAGGAGACGGTATAAATGACGCTCCTGCTCTTGCCAGTGCAGATCTTGGTATCGCCATGGCAACTGGCACTGAGGTTGCCGTGAGTGCTGCTGCCATCACTTTAATGCGTGGTAACCCAGAGCTAGTTTCATCGTCTTTAAAACTAGCTAATGCAACCTATCGCAATATTCAGCAAAACCTATTTTGGGCTTTTGCATTTAACACGATAGGAATACCTTTAGCCGCGCTTGGTTTTTTAAACCCAGTTATCGCCAGTGCAGCAATGGCATGTAGCAGTATATTTGTTGTAACTAATGCATTGAGATTACAACGTATGTCGCTTTAGTGAGGAAGTTAAATGTCCGAATTGCTAACAATAGGTGAAGCCGCTAAAGCTAGCGGCTTAACGGCCAAAATGATCCGTCATTACGAAAAGTCGGGGTTGCTACAAAAACCACCTCGCACTGAATCTGGCTACCGTCTATATAATACAGAACAAATCAACCAGTTAAGCTTTATTCATCAAGCCCGTAAGTTAGGCTTCTCTCTTAACGAAATTCATTCGCTTATTGAACTATGGCAAAATCCTGAACGCGAAAGCAGGGCTGTAAAACAGCTTGCAGAACAGCATTTACATGAAGTCTCCACCAAGATATCAGAGCTTCAGCATATACAAAAAATATTAACCACACTTGCAAAAAGCTGCCGCGGTGACAGCAGCCCAAATTGCAGTATTTTAAAGCAATTAGCAAAGCCGAAATAATTTATTGAAAGCGGCTTTCTTCAGGCTGTGTCTCTTTAGGCTAACTGAATGTAAATAGGCTATTCGTTAATATCACTCACTAAATTTGTTTTGGCAATTTAGTCGAAATAAGTACGGTAATAACAATAAATAACAGTGAGATAGCTAAACAGGCTGCTAAGCCATAAAGCTGAAATACTAAGCCCGACAACACAGTACCAATTAAGCGTCCCATGGCATTGGCCATATAGTAAAAACCGACATCGAGTGATACGCCATCGGCATTAGCCATGCTAACAATTAAGTAGCTGTGCAAAGATGAGTTAATCGCGAATAACACACCAAATAACATCAACCCGCCAATCAGCATTGGTTTTACAGCCCACTCAAAACCAATAGCAAGGGCAATGGCTAAGGTGACTAAAGCAAGCAATGATGCCCACTTAACTGTTTCTGCGCTTGGTGATGTTTGCTTATTAAGCTTAATGATTTTAGGTGCAAAAGATTGCACAGCCCCATAGCCAATGACCCAACTAGCTAAGAAGGCCCCCACGGTCCAATGGTCCCAATCAAAGGCTTGAGATAAAAACACCGGTAGTGCAACTACAAACCAAACATCACGCGCACCAAACAAGAACAACCTCGCGGCTGACAAGATATTGATTGAACGGCTTTTTGAAAATATCTCGTTAAACTTAGGTTTGTTTTTAGCTTTGCCTAAATCATTTTTAAGTGCATAAAGACTAAAACACCACACCACCAGCAAAGTGGCAGCCATCACGAGCATTGCGCCTTTAAACGACATTAATGTGAGAAGTAAGCCACCTAAAAAGAAGCCCACACCTTTTAAGGCGTTTTTAGAGCCCGTTAGTATCGCCACCCATTTAAATAAAGTGCCTTCTTGGCCACTGGCAACCAGCATTTTAATTGAGCTTTTAGCACTCATTTTATTGAGATCTTTAGCAATACCCGACAGTGCTTGCGCTAACATCACATAGGCAACACTTAGCCATTCAGGGGGGGCTGCCAACATGAACAAGGCTGCAACCTGTATGGCAAGGCCAATGTTCATGGTTTTGTTTAAACCAAGCCTTGTGCCTAAATAACCGCCCACTAAGTTAGTGACAACACCAAAAATCTCATAAAACAAAAACAGCATGGCAATACTCAAAGGCGAGTAGCCAAGTGCATGAAAATGCAGTACTACCAACATTCTCAATGCGCCATCTGTTAGCGTAAATGCCCAGTAATTCCCGGTAACAATTAAGTACTGCTTTATATCAGCGGGAAGATTAGCCAAACGCGTCATTGCTTTTAACCTTGTAGTGATCGCGCAACTTTACGGGCAAGTTCAGCAGTGCGGTTTGCGTAACCCCATTCGTTATCGTACCAAACATACAGCTTAACTTGTGTCTCGTTCACAACCATAGTTGATAACGCATCAACAATGCTTGAGCGTGGATCAGTTTTGTAATCGATAGAAACAAGTGGCTTTTCTTCATAACCTAAAATGCCTTTTAGCTGGCCCTCTGCGGCTTCTTGCATCCATTGGTTAATTTGAGCAGCGGTGGTTGGCTTTTCAACTTCAAACACACAGTCAGTGATTGATGCATTTGCTAAAGGCACACGAACCGCGTGGCCGTTTAATTTGCCTTTAAGTTCAGGGAAAATATGTGTAATCGCTGTTGCTGAGCCCGTTGTAGTTGGAATTAAGCTCATGCCACATGCGCGAGCACGGCGTAAATCTTTATGGGGCGCATCTAAGATAGTTTGCGTATTAGTGATATCGTGAATAGTGGTCATTGAACCATGTTTGATACCAATTTTTTCTTGCAGTACTTTAACCACAGGTGCTAAACAGTTGGTAGTGCACGATGCTGCTGTAACAATATCGTGCTGCTGTACATCGTATAAATCATCATTTACACCCATCACTATATTCAGCACGCCGTCTTCTTTTACAGGGGCAGTGACAACAACTTTTTTCACACCTTGATCAAGGTAGGCTTGCAGTAATTCGGTTTTTTTCATCACGCCAGAGGCTTCAATAACAATATCGCAACCAGACCAATCAGTGTCTGCAATTGCTTTATTTTGTGTGACGTTAATTTCGTGGCCATCGATGATCACAGCATTTTCGTTACTTTCAACCTCATGAGGCCAAATACCGTGTACCGAATCATATTTTAGTAAGTGAGCCAGTGTTGCTGCATCACCCGCAGGGTCATTAATTTGCACAAACTCAACGTCGTCCCATGCAAACGCTGCTCTTAGCGATAAACGACCCATACGGCCAAAACCATTAATGCCTACTTTAATTGCCATTGTTAAGCTCCTACTTTTTGAAATTGTCTAACTTGTTTTACAGGGTTTGCCGACAGTTAACAGCAAACCGCTTTGTTTAATTACAACAGCGAGCAACACGGGTTGGACGATCATCCCCCATCGCATTTAGCCTTGCTAACTCGTTTTCTATGAAATTTGGTTCGTTTACCACGGTCGAGGTAATTGTTTGTTTCATCCATATTGGTAAGGTCGGATTTAAAGAGTAAAACACCCACTGCTGGTGTTTTCTATCCGACAAAATGCCCTGCTTTTTCAGCTGCGCTAAATGCCTTGAAACCTTTGGTTGGCTTTGCTCATTAAGTGCCGTCATTAATTCACACACGCAAACCTCTTGCTCAACGGCGATAAGTAATAAGCTTTTTAAACGAATATCATCTGCAAGCGCTTTATAAAATGTGGTTGGCGAAATAGAGACGGGCTTTTCTTTGTTGTGAGATTGCACAAACTGTTTAATTCGCTCATTGATCTCTTGCAAGGTTTTTTCGAATGCGTGAGGTTCGGAGCGAGTTTTAGGATCTGCAAAATCCCACGCAAGGCAGTGATTACCATCGACTCGGTTGGCACATTCTTTTGCAGCGTCATCACATAAGGTAATGACATAATCAAAGTGTGTATGCAAAAACTCATTAATATGCTTTGAATAAAAACCATCGGTATTTAAACCAAAATGCGCTATTGCAGCCAAAGTGCGTTCATCAACTACTGATGGCTGAGTACCCGCACTGTGTACTTCAAACTTATCTTTACCATGATGTTTAAGTAGTGCTTCAGCCATAATTGAGCGTGCTGAGTTTTCTGTACAAAGGAATAGAATGTTCACGGCTCACTCCATAACAATTTTGTTATATAATATTTTTGTTATATCAATAGTGCAAGCACTATCTCCGTTTCTAAATAAATCGCTCCTACTGTAAATAAAAAAAGCAGCGTAGCTGCTGCTTCTTGAAAACATGAAAGTTTAACTTTCGATACTCGAATAGTATCGAATTAACGCAATAACATATTAATAGCCATAATGATTAAAAGCGCAGCAAACACTTTTTTAACTGTGGATACTGGCAAGTGATGCGTTGCTTTTGCACCTAATGGCGCGGTAAACCACGAAGTACACACAATACCGAACAAAGCTGGTAAATAAACAAAACCAGCAAAGCCCTCTTTTAACGTAAAGTACTGACTGCCCGAACTGATGTAACCCACTGAGCCAAATAGTGCAATAACAATACCGCACGCCGAGGCGCAGCCAATGGCTTTTTTCATATCGACCGAGAAAAACGTGAGTAACGGTACTAACACGGCACCACCACCAATGCCTATCATGGCAGATAAACCGCCTGTGATTGTTGTATAAAACGTTAAAAGCCCTTTATTCGGTAATGCGCGAGTTGTTTGGGCATTATTTTTACTGCCAAAAATCATTTTCAATGCAATAAGCACCACACTTACTGCAAAGACAATTCGTACCACATCTTGCGGTAATAATGCTGCTAAGAAGCCACTTATCAGTGCGCCTAATGCAACTCCTGTCATAACCCAAGGAGCTAATTGCCAAGGCACATTGCCATTTTTATGGTGAGCAATGGCTGATGATGTTGAAGTAAAAAGGATTGATGCGAGCGATGTTGCAATAGCCACCAGCACAACTTGTTCCGCTGGTAAAATCTGAAAATGCAGCAGTATCATACTTAATATCGGCACGATCACTAAGCCACCACCGATCCCCAAGAGCCCTGCCAAAAAGCCAACACCACTGCCGAGTATCGCGCAGGCTAGTATTAACACGATTAATTCATTCATTTTACTTGTCTTTGTTATTAGTTAGGGAGCTGAGTATAACAACTAAAAGCAGTACAAATGACTATGAAGCCAATGATAAGTGGTGAATATTACTCACGTTTTATATGAAAAAATTACAACACCGCTAAAAACATCTAGCCATCTAGACATTTAAAAGTATTTTTCCATATATTGTCCTCTCTTTGCTGCTCACTAAACTAATCCCCCTACTTAGGTATGAATCAAATTCATGTTTTACCTGAAATAAAAACGTTTTTCTTCATGATAGTAAGCACGTATAAATTCATTACCGCTGCAGAGCAACCTAAGGTTAATAACCTAGCGATTTAAGGAAGGTGAGCAGCAATCATTTATCTCAGGACATTAGGTACATTGCCATGAAACACAATTTCTCATTTACAATTAAGAGTATTCGTCTTGACGAAAATTACCATCCGTCAAACAGCACCCGTATTACCACTAACTTCGCTAACCTAGCACGTGGCGAAAGTCGTCAGCAGAACTTACGTAATGCATTAAAAATGATAGATAACCGTTTCAATGCACTAGCAAATTGGGATAACCCACAAGGCAACCGCTATTCTGTTGAGCTTGAAATTGTCTCAGTTGATTTAGATATTGCAGGCAGTGGTGAAGCGTTTCCTTCAATTGAAGTTTTAAAGACCAACATCATTGACCATAAAACCAATGAACGTATTGAGGGAATTGTTGGTAACAACTTCTCATCATATGTCCGTGATTATGATTTTAGTGTGTTATTACTTGATCACAATAAAAGCAGAGAAGAATTTAGCATTCCAGATAACTTTGGCGATCTACACGGTAAGTTATTTAAATACTTTATTGATTCAGAAACGTATAAACAGCACTTCAAAAAGCCTCCGGTTATTTGCCTAAGCGTTTCTGACAATAAAACATATCACCGTACTGAAAATCACCACCCTGTTTTAGGTGTTGAGTATCAACCTAATGAATCGTCACTCACAGAACAGTATTTCAAAAAGATGGGCTTACAAGTTCGTTACTTTATGCCGCCAAACAGCGTTGCACCTTTAGCATTCTATTTTTTTGGTGACTTATTGAATGATTACACTAATTTAGAGCTAATCAGCACAATCAGTACCATGGAAACATTCCAAAAGATTTATCGACCGGAGATTTATAACGCAAACGCCGTAGCGGGTAGCAAGTATCAACCAAATTTACGAAATGCCGATCACTCTATCACACAGATAGTTTATGACCGCGAAGAACGCAGCCAACTTGCCATTGCTCAAGGTAAGTTTACAGAACAGCACTTTATTAAGCCTTATCAATCAGTTTTGGAACAGTGGTCGGCTAACTACGCGATTTAATGAGAGTTAACATGAAAAAATTATTACCAACATCGACAGCGGGCAGCTTACCAAAACCTTCTTGGCTCGCTGAACCCGAAACTCTATGGTCGCCATGGAAGTTACAAGGTGCAGAGCTTATTGATGGCAAACAAGATGCGCTACGTGTAGCCCTGCAAGAGCAACAACAGGCTGGCGTTGATATTGTCAGCGACGGTGAGCAAACACGCCAACACTTTGTAACCACCTTTATTGAACATTTGAATGGTGTTGACTTTGAAAACCGTAAAACAGTCACTATTCGCAATCGCTACGAAGCAAGTGTGCCAAGCGTCGTTGGGCCGGTATCACGCAGCAAATCAGTGTTTGTTGAAGACGCTAAATTTTTACGTTCACAAACCAAACAGCCAATAAAATGGGCACTACCAGGCCCTATGACCATGATAGACACCTTGTATGACGCGCACTATCAAAGCCGAGAAAAGCTGGCATGGGAATTTGCCAAAATACTCAATCAAGAAGCCAAAGAGCTCGAAGCCGCGGGCGTTGATATTATCCAATTTGATGAGCCTGCGTTTAATGTATTTTTTGATGATGTAAATGACTGGGGCATTAAGTGCCTAGAAAGAGCAATCGAAGGGCTAAACTGCGAAACAGCCGTACACATTTGCTACGGCTATGGCATCAAAGCAAATACAGATTGGAAACAAACGCTTGGGAATGAATGGCGTCAATACGAAGAAGTGTTTCCAAAACTACAAAAATCGAATATCGATATTATTTCGCTGGAGTGTCACAACTCTCGCGTACCTATTGAACTGCTTGAACTTATTCGCGGTAAAAAAGTAATGGTTGGTGCAATTGATGTGGCAACCACTGACATTGAAACACCCGATGAGGTGGCCGCAACGTTGCGCGAAGCTCTCAAATATGTAGACGCTGACAAGCTTTACCCCTGCACCAACTGCGGTATGGCACCACTTTCAAGAGATGTAGCTACGGCTAAACTAAGTGCACTTAGTCAAGGTGCTGAAATCGTAAGAGCTGAATTAGGCGCGTAGTTAATAAGCTCGCTCCCCACGTTATTCTTAAATCTACATATTAATCTATTCATTAAAAGTGCTTCATCATACCTTGAAGCACTTTCTTCCCTTTTACGGCTCACGCTTTAAACTAAAGATAAAATTCACTCTAAAGTACATAAAGTTCCCCCCTCATTATGAATCAGAGTAGTCCAAACAACAGATGGCGTTGTTTTGTATTGTTTTTTAGACTATTAATGAGTTTAATGGGTCAGCTTTAATTAAAAATATGTCATGGATAAGACAATGAAATACATAAAATATAGCTTCCTTACTTTAGGCTTGATAATCTTAATTGGTATGTTGATACCAGAAAAAATCATTATTCCTGTTAAAGGAGCGACACCGAATGATTGGAACCATGAAACTTTTTGGTTCGAGCCTTGGGGCTCTTCTGTTGTACATAAAGGTATTGATATATTTGGCAAGAAGGGAACCACCGTTTCAGCTGCAAGCTCTGGTATTGTTGTTTTTTCGGGTCATTTCAACAAGGGTGGTAAGGCTATTGCTATTTTAGGGCCAAAGTGGCGTATTCATTACTTTTCTCACCTAGATAGCCTTTCAGTCGCGAGTGGGAGCCTTGTTAAAATAGGTGATACCATCGGCACATTAGGTAATTCTGGTAACGCAATTGGTAAACCGTCACACGTTCACTATTCAATTTTATCTCTGCTACCACTTCCTTGGTTAATGACAAATGAAACCCAAGGATGGAAGAAGATGTTCTATCTAAACCCTCATGAAAAACTACTGTAAAGAGCTGAATTAATTACTCCTTCTACTATTTTATTAACCCTCATTCAGAGAGGGTTAACTAAAAATCTGCAAAATAGCGTTGGCTAGATTTATTATTCTTTGCTAGATTTTAGTTGTACCCAATGGATGGGCAAATATTGAGGGATTAATATGAATGAGTTCGATATTTTCATTAAAAATATAGTCATGGATTACATTCGAGACCATGGTACTTGCAGTGATATTTGTGAAGAAAATGAACAGCTAACCTTCTACGTTGACATAGAAAACCCAGATAACGTCATCTCACATCAGCAGTTTAAAGTCACCTACCCTATTACTTACTCAATTCAGTCAGCTATTAAACATGAAGTTGATTTACTGAGGTATTTAGACTCTGGCGAAATAAGAACACCGTTTACAACCGATATCGTCGAAGTACTTAAGTCGGAACTCGAGTCGTTCATGTACAGCAATAAACCTAAAGGTGAATACCAGATTTATTGATGGGTTTGTTGTGCTCCTAGATGGCTCATAAGCGACCTTAACCTATTAGCTCTAAATCGTTAAATGGCAAAAGCTGAGTTATATTTAAAACCCGTTGATGGACATTTTCGATTTAGGACTGAAATTTAGTAACGCTGTTGTAACCGACTAAAAACAGTTGGCTAAAATTTTGTGAGCCACGAACAAAGCCAACTATTTTTTGTCCGAGTTTACAACTTTGTTATGTTCACTTTTAACTTTTAAAGTAAGTGTTTGTTTAGTCATATTTCAATATGATAAATGTTTTAAACTTAACTAAAGAAAAAACCAATTAGCATTAAAGCGACTACAGAGTAGACCAACATCAGTTGCCATTTATTAAACCGAAAGAAAAACTCGTAACCACAAACAGGGCAAAGCCTTTTTGTATATTGAGGTGCAACTCGCTCTTCTCTAGGAATAACATCGGAATTGCATTTAGGGCATTTCAACTGATTTCACCTGTGAACATAACGCCCGCATAATAGGCGGATTAAGCTTGGCTGAAATTAGCGAAGAATGAGCGCAGCCAAGCTTTTTGCGTCCACCCTTAATGCGATTGTTATGTGCCTTGTACTACAAAACGTGAATATCATTTATAGTGGCACTAAACTGATTATTTTTGACCCGAGAAAACTCGAACTCTACGGTTAAATCTGTGATTTCATCATTCACAGGGAAATAGAAACCAAAAAGGTAACTACCGTCATTACATTGCAGGAATTCTGGTGTACAAAAAGCTATATCAGTATTCTCGATTTTAAATTCTGATTCGTTACCGTAATAATCAAAAACAGCTTCTCTTATTTCTTTTTCACCCCAGCGTGCACCGTAATTATTAGGTACAGTTACCAAACTAAGTGCTTGTTCAAAACTATCCTGCGACAGGTAGCAAAGCCATTTTTGACAGTATGCTTTTAACTCAGGTTCAACATTTTGGTTTAACAGTTTTAGCATGACTTTCCTTAGGCACATAACGCCTTACTAATGGGCGCAAAATGTAGCTTGGCTAAACTTAGCGACGAAGGAGCACAAGCCAAGCATTTTGCGTCCTTTTGAGTAACTTGTTATATGGCTATTTGCTGTCTAGCCAACACTTAGAAAATACTATGTTATTAGAGTTTGAAACAACAAGTTTATGCACATAGTTTAAACCATGGGCAGGTTCTGGGTCTTTACCAACCATATACACAGTATTAGATGAGGAAACCAATTTTTCATTAATACTTACCGATGCATCATTATTTAGTAATACTCCTTCGAATAATCCTTGGTAACCTGCCATAACATGAATTGCTTTATTTAATTCTTGCCCACGCAATCCTTCTGTCGGTATCCAAAGGCTTGAATGATCAACAAGTTTGTTTGGTGGCAATTCAGACAAGCTATTAATTATGAATGCTTTTGCATTTTTTAAATAAGGCTTATGAGTTGCCATATTTCTTTCAACAAAGTTTATTGCTTTTGAAACAGAAACAATAACTTTTGAGTTGTTAGTTTTATAGAAAATAGCAGGTAGCTCGTAAGATTCGGGATGGCTTAAATTGGATTTCCATTTAACTGGATATTGATTTGACTCACAAGGATCGGTTTCAGCGTTCACAAGGCTAGAAACTAAAAATACTAATAAGACTAAAATTTTCTGCATACTTTCACTAGCCATATAACGCCCCAATCAGGGGCTTTTATACAGTTGGCTAAAATAACGAACGCAGTGAGGGAAGCCAACTGTTAAAAGTCCCTGCCTGCATTGGCTTGTTATACGTTTTTACTCAATACTCAAAATGACTTCATCTCTTGAGTTTTCATGAGTGACTAACACGCTACTTTTAATTGATTTATTTAACCACGATAAGAAGTTAAGTAACACACCAAAGTCACTTTTAGATTTTATATCTTTGGGATCTAAATCAAACTCGATTTCATAGCTTTTAAAAAAGTGACAGTTAATGAGCATGTCACCAACTTGGATAGAAAGTAACGTTGGCTCACTACTTTGTAAGTTCCAAATTGAACCTATTGAATCAGGTAAAGCCCGAACAACGCCACCGTGCGTGAAAACATATGAGTATTCAGCTGAATTTAAAGCAGTAAAAAATAAGCTCCAAGTGTTTTTATCACCTGAAGTTACAATGATGTCTCTCAGTGAGCCATCTTGTTCGAAGTGCGATTTTAGATTATTCCATCTATCCATGAGAAACGTATAACGTCCCAAGCAGGGGCAAGTACATGCAGGCTATAATACGGAACGAAGTGACGGGAGCCTGCATGTAATTGTCCCGCTGACTTGGTTTGTTAGGTGTACTTACACGTTTTGTGTATACGGCTTTATACCAACTAATTCTGAAACACCTGAACCTGATTTTAGAGAAAACTTGATAGAGGACACAAAGGTATCCAATGCCAAGGCTTCGAATTGAACGGTAAATTTTGCAGTATATGCGTTGTCATTTGAGACAGAGACTAGCACTGCAGTATGACCAACTGAATCGAAGCAATGAAATTTAAGCTCGCAATAACCATAACTTGAATCAGCATCACCAGTTTTAAAGATTACTTCATCTGAATTAGATTGAGGAAAAACTGATAATTGATTAGCAAATTCTTCCAAAAGCTGAACATTTAAGTATTGCTCAGTTTTTCCTGCGAAGTCTTCATTGCACGCCGTTATCCATATTTTCGAAGGTTCATCTCGTAAAAATTCGATCTCTAATCTTGGCTGCATCTACCAGTACACCTAACAATTTAATATCGACCCAATGGGTCGTTTCTCTACCAATGGTTGGGTCGTTTATCTGATTGAACCAGTTTTATCATACATCTTAAGCCATTTCCAAATAATAACATTTAGAAAAATCATCTTTTGACAAAAAGTAGAAAACGACTCATTTGCTCGTTTTCTTGACTATGGGGGCAAAGCAGCCAAACTGTATATGCGTACAGCATTAATTTTTATTGGAATAGTTATGAGAACACGCTCGCTATTTTTAAACTCAATCATAGATTACATGTTAGCCAAACAATATTCTTTACGGTCGGTTGACACTTACCTGAAATGGATTGCTGGCTTTATTAATTATCACGACAAGCGGCACCCCTCATCTATGGGGGATAATGAGGTCGAAAAATATTTAAACTATTTGGTTTTGAAGAAAAATGTATCACCTAAAACCCAAGCGACGGCTTTAAATGCGCTGGCATTTTTATATAAACACATCATAAAACAAGAGTTATCGCCCGACCTTGTCTTTGTGCGTAGTAAAAAACAGCAAAAACTTCCGATTGTTATGACACCTGATGAAGTAAAATTGTTGATGTCATTTTTAGATAAACGCTATTACTTAATCGCTGGGTTAATGTATGGTAGCGGTTTACGCGTGATGGAGGCTGTCCAATTACGTGTTCAAGATATTGATTTTGATTATAAAAGCATTCGGATATGGAATGGTAAAGGTAATAAACATCGCATAGTGACTTTAGCCACTGAGTTAATTCCTTTATTAAGAAGTCAGATTATGCAGGCCAATGATTATCTGCTGCTTGATATAAAGAACGAGCAATTCGCGGGAGTTTGAATGCCTAATACCCTTGCTCGTAAATATCCATCCGCAAATAAATCTCTGGCATGGCAATATTTGTTTCCCTCTTATAAATTAAGTGCAGATCCACAAACAGGTGAAATTAGACGACATCATTTTTATCCCACAGGGGTGCGCAAAGCGATTAAAAAAGCTGCGTTAAAAGCACAACTGACTAAACCAATTACACCTCATACGCTAAGACACTCGTTCGCAACGCATTTACTACAAAGTGGAGCAGATATTCGTACTGTGCAAAGCCAACTCGGTCACTCAGACGTTAAAACAACACAAATATATACCCATGTTTTACAACAAGGTGCTAATGGAGTGGTAAGCCCATTGAGTAAGCTACTCTAATGAAGCAATTTTCAGCTATTAGTTCTTGCTCATTAAATAGACCTGAAGTTATGACTTAATTTAGTGGTAGTTAACGTCTGCTATTGGGAAATGTGGCTTTAATAAATAGAAAGCGTTAGCTTCCGCTTTTCGCTCATTTGAGACACATAGAGTTTTTATACTAACGCGCAAAGGGGCCAAAATGCGTTGCAGTTATTAAATGAGGAAGTGTTTTTCCTCATATTCTTCAACCAATGCAGCGAGCCTTTCAAGCTCGTCACCTTCTAGAGTTCCGGGTTCGGCTGCATCAAACAGTGATTCAATTCGCTTCAACGCGACCTTGTAATCACTTTCAGAAATTTCAAGGCCCAACTCATCCAATGTTACCTCAGCTAGTTCACCACTATGCGCAGTATTGGGTGTCATCCCCTCGACCAGTTCTTTTTCAGATCACCGTTTTTTGCTCACAACTCGTCTTTCCATTCAAAATGAGATTAGATAATTTATAGCATACTGAGTTATTAGCTACAGCGTAAGGTTTGTCCTGAAACACGCAATGGGGCATTTTTGAGTTAAGAGACAGCACAAAAAAGGCAGGTTTTTGATTAATCCAAACTGAGCTTTGTATTACCTCCAGTACTTGATATTTTAATTATGATTCATCTGTAGCTTTGAGGTAAATATACAGGTATCACGCCTTATCAGAAAACCCCAAATATCGATATTTCCCTCCACCCTAAAACCCTTACCAGACAAAACTTTCTATTCCAATCTTGTCAGAAACCATTCCAGTTCTGGAACAGAAAGTACAGACCCTCTGTCTCTAAATAATACGCTTTATGACAATAGTCATAATTCTGTCATTTAACTGATCAATAATTGACGCTAATTTAATCACCCACGTAATGAAGAAGTAATGGACAGTGCCTTGGTGCAACTTTCGTTTGCACTCCCCTCTAGTGACGATCCTATGTGTGCTGCACTTGCGCATACTGTAGAATATGAACAATTGCATTTTATTGCCGATGAGCAAAAGCGTGTCGTATTTTGCTGCGTGCTACCAGATGATGCTCATCAGGGCGATGTAATCTCTATCAGTGCAACACGTCCTGATGCGCGAGAGTCTGCCTATTTTACTGCCCATACACTTACGCAAAACGATTTAGAGCAGCACGTTATTATGCTCACACTAAATGATGTGACGCATAGCGGCGAGTTTGTATTGCAACTCATGCTACATGGCAAGCATGCCACCTTAAAAGACAGTGCGCAGTTTGATGTGAGCCTTGCTACTAGCAGCTGTACAGCTGAAAGCTTAACTAAGCAGCAAGATAAAACGCAAAGTTTACGCCATTACATTAGTAGTATTGGCGCTAGCTTCTTGGCTTTTTTTTAGGGCCTAATCAGCAAAGCTAATTTTCCCCATGGTAATATCGGGGATCCCTTGCTCGGTATTACCAAATCGCTGTTGCCCACCCGACAAGCATTCATTCGCTAAAATAGCAAATAACACCGCCTCTTTGGCATCAGGGTTTATACCTAATTCATCTGTGTTTTTGATAGCTAAAAGTTGTGGGCAGTTGTTTAAAATAACTTTCATTAATAATGAGTTATGTACCCCACCACCACTTGCATACACTGCAACTTGACTAAGGCCGTCACTACATTGAGTAATTGCTTTGGCAATCATTAACCCAGAAAAATGCACCAGTGTTGCCATGACATCAAAGTGAGACAAGTGCTCGGTGTTGGTACGTGCTTGCGCCGCTGCTAAATAGTCTAAATTAAACACTTCGGGGCCTGTGGTTTTTGGAAAAGCAAGGCCGAAGAATGCATTATCACAGAGCGCATTTAACAACGGTTCACTCACCTTTCCTTGGCTTGCGATTGCAGCATCTTTATCATAATGCTGCGGCGCAAAATGGCGCTGAATATATGCATCCATAATAGTATTGCCAGGGCCTATATCTGAGCTAAAAACAGCACGCGCATCGGCTGATTTAGGTAAGTAGGTCAAGTTTGCAATACCGCCCATATTAAGCAATATGCGGTTTTCGCTGGTGCTTGTGAAATACAAATAGTCTCCATACACTGCAAGGGGGGCGCCCTCACCTCCTGCAGCAATGTGTTTTTGTCTAAAATCACCAATCGTGGTGACTCCTGCTGTCACAGCAAGATGATCACTATCACCAATTTGTAATGTGGCATTGCCGTATTCTGGGCGCTTGTGCTGACTTTTTGGGCAGTGGTAAATCGTTTGTCCATGGCTTGCTATTACATCGACAAGCTCTTTCGCTACATTCCACTTCGCTAGAGTTTTTGCAACCATGTCACCATGTAATTGACCAATCCATGGGTTCAGTAGAGTCACCTCTTCAAGATCACACTCACGCTTTGCAAACACCCGTTTAACTCGTGACTTATAATCATCGTCGTAGTCAACTGTGGTGAATTTTATAACGTCAACATGGGTATTCATACCCTGTCCTGATACCTCACATAACGCGATATCGAGGCCGTCTAGTGAGGTTCCACTCATCAGACCAACAATTAATTTTTTTTCTTTTTTGGCGCTTAAGTACAGTTTTTCAATATGTTGATGCATAAATAAATCACTTAAAATCAGCTTTTTATATGAAAATAAACAAGCTTGGATGTTGGAATAGTTTATATTTTAAAATAATAGATTCAAAGAATAATTATTGCAAAGATTTTTAAATTGCTTTAAAACTGTACGAGTGAACTCCCCAAAAGGAGAACACGGAACGCATCATAACAAAAAGTATGACTCATTAAATTAACTAAATGGTCTAGGTAATAAGCCAACCAGCGTTGATTTAAATGATAAAACGCTAGGGAATCAACATGAAAGCAAAGACAACATCCACAACGCGCTCGTTTTTACTGCTCTCGCCACTTGCGATCGCAGTCAGTTCAATTATCGGCGTAGCCCATGCAGAAGAAGCAGAACAAGTAAAAAAGCCTGAAGTAATCACTGTAACAGGGTCGCGTATCCAACGTGCAGAGCTTGCATCTAGCAGCCCTGTCGTCAGTGTTGACGAAGCGCAAATCCATCTCGACCGCGCAGTAAACGTAGAAGATATCACAGCAAAGCTGCCGCAAGCTGCGGCGGGTGCAAACAGCACGGGTGCAACAGTCGGTGACTCATTTGGCTCATCAACTATTGATTTACGCGGCCTTGGTCAAAACCGAACATTGGTACTTATTGACGGTACTCGCGCCGTACCATTTAGTTTTCGTAACTCGGTTGACGTAAATACCATTCCTGCCGGATTAATTAAACGCGTTGATGTATTAACTGGCGGAGCCGCGGCCGTTTACGGTGCCGATGCGGTGGCTGGTGTTGTCAACTTCGTTTTAGATGATGATTTTACTGGTGCAGAGTTTTCAACCAGCTATGAAAGTGCTGATGGTGGTAACGAAAAACTAAATTTCGAGGCGATTTTTGGTGGCGATATTGCTGATGGCCGTGGCCACATTACTGGTTATTTAGGTTACACAGAGCGTAAGGAGTTATTAGCAGGTGAACGTGATTATGCACTTGAAAACTCGACACCTTTAATTAATAGCGGTGGTTACTACACTGACGTAGCTTCTGGCAATAGTCTTGCAATTACCGATGCAGGTGCTGTAACAAATGAACGCCAAACCTCTGATTTTACTTCTCACCGCTACTTAACACAGCCAATGGATCGTTTCTCTGCTGGGTTACTATTTGATGTTGACGTAAGCGACAGTGCAATCGCTTATGGTCGCGCTATGTACTCAAAAGTAACCGTTAATGGTGCGGGAGCGAGTGGTCAAACACCTATTTTTGTTAATGAGCAAGTGACTCTTTCACAAGATAATACTTATATCCCTGATGAGCTACGTGACCAACTAACATTTGACAGTGAAGGCAATGCCCTTGTTAATGTTGAACGTAATTTAGGTTTGGGTGTTCAACACACCAAAGCAGTGCGTGACTCAATGCAATTTCAATTGGGTTTAAAAGGCGATATTACTGACTACTTACGCTACGATGTGTACGGTCAGTATGGTAAAACCGATGAAGTTGCGACTATTTACAACAACGCTTACCGTAATGATAATAATGGCAATAGCCGCTTTGCTGCACTGGCAAACTCAGTGGATATTTTTGATCCGAACCATGATTTTAGTGACTTTAGCGATCCCTTGCTTTATACCACCCGCGACCGTACACAAAGTGTGATATCAGCAACCTTATCGGGTGATTCTGGGTTCCTATTTGAGTTACCAGCCGGTGCTATCGATTTTGCAATTGGTTATGAATACCGTAAAGAAACCGGTAAACAAACACCAGGCGATGCCTTTAGAAACGGCACCAGCTTTGCCTCAATTAGCGCGTTCGATATGGATGCAAGCTTTAGCTCAGAAGAGTTCTATGCCGAAATTTTAGTGCCAATTTTAGTTGACCAACCTTTTGCTGAAGAGCTTAGCTTTGAAGGTGCGTACCGTATTTCTGATTATTCGAACACAGAAGCAGAAGACACCTACAAACTAGGTATCAACTGGGCAATTAACAGTGATATTCGTATTCGTGCAAACCGCTTAACAGCATTTAGAGCACCTAACTTAGGTGAATTTGCCAGCCCTATCACAGCACTTTCGTTATCGTTATTCGATCAAAACAGTGACCAATTTGTACCTCGTCTAGCAGGGCGCTATAACGGCGATCCTTGCTTATTAGGCACAGGTGATGCAACACAATGTGCAGCCTTTGGCGCACCTGCTGTTGGTACACAGTTTGATTCAAGCACCGCTGAGTATACCTACGGTGGCAACCCGAATATAAAACCAGAGCAAGCAGAGTCAGATACACTTGGCGTTGTATACACACCAAGTTACATAGACGGTTTTGATTTGTCCGTTGATTACTACAGTATCCGTGTCACCGATGCTGTAAGCCAAATTCAACCAGGCGCAGCACTACAAAGCTGTTATATTGACGATCCGAATCCGAACAATCCATTGTGTGGTGCGGTACTTCGCGATCCGAATACTGGCTTTATTAGTACAGCGATCGTGAACGACTTTAACCTAGCCGCGATTGAACAAGAAGGTATCGACGTTGCAGCCAACTACGTGATTGATGCACCAGAGCAAATGGGTGGTCGTTTCAGGTTCTCGTATCAAGGTAACTTTGTTACAAAACAAACTCGCCAAAACAACAGTACAGTGCCAGAAATTGACTGTAAAGGCACTTACGGCAGCGCATGTTCTGGTGACTTTGCGAGTATTTTGCAAGCAGATTACAAACACCGTGCAAGCATTGATTGGCAGTTAGACGATATGAACTTCCAACTTGGCTGGCGCAGAATCGGCGAAGTTGAGTACGCTGTTGACCGCTCAGAAACTATTTCAGCGCAGAACTACTTAGATTTTGCTGCGGCTTGGCAAGTTAATGAGGAACTTGCAGTTAATTTTGGTGTCGATAACTTATTAGACCGTGAACCGCCAACACCTGAGGTAGGCGCAAACCACTTTAACACCGTGAGTGATTATAGTGTGATTGGCCGCTCAGTCGGTGTATCACTGAGATATGCTCCAAGCTTCTAATTAATCCTACTGTTTTAGCTACACAGGATTGATCCCCACAAGCGCACCCTGCCCGGTGCGCTTTTTTATTTCAAACGAATAGTAACTATATCAACTATAAAAAAGGGACAGTGCTTTAATTGTTAGTTATGATATAAGCAATAAAAGCAACAGGGAAGATGTTATGCTCAAGTCAATAAAGTCAAAAATTCCATTTATTTTCCTAATTACTATTAGTCTTTTTTGGGCTATGTATTACCAAGGAAGTCACCCTCTGAATGACTTTGGAAATGCAAACTTTGAATGGTTATACCTACTTGATGCACTAATAGTATTACCAGTACTTTGCTTAATATTAATTAAAAATAAGAAAGAAGCGGCTTTAAAGGCATTGATGTTGTGCTCACTCGCTATTTTAGTGGGGAGTTACATCATTCCAGAGCAAAACAAGTTTTTAATGAATTACTTAGAGCAAGGTCGTTACGGGCTTTTAGCTTTGATTGTAATTTTAGAACTAAGCGCTCTCATTACCGTCTATCTGGCAATAAAATCTGCTTTAAGCCAGCAGACCGATCCAGATATAGCTATTGAACGGCCAATTAACAAGCTTTTCAAACAAAACGCAATTGCAAACTTTTTATGTTTCGAAACACGGATGTGGGCTTTCTTATTTTACGCTAAACACATTAAACCAAGCTATTTCACTGGTGAACTACATTTTAGTTATCATAACAAAGACGGCGCACAAGCTAACTTACTTGGCTTTATTTTTATTATCTTATTAGAGTTGCCCATGATGCATCTCTTTATACATTTTGTATGGTCATCATCAGCAGCAAACATTATCACTGGTTTAACTATATTTAGCCTTTTCTTCTTCATTGCAGAGTACCAAGCGGTTGCGAAGCGTCCAGTGTCTATTAGTAAATCGCAACTCATTATTCGCTATGGGCTATATCCTGCTTACAATATTGCTTTAGCAAATATCAAAACCGTTGATTTAAATACCGATTTCATTTCACGCGCTGGCACAATCAAACGTTATAACTACTCTGGCAACCCGAATATTAAAATTAACCTTATTGAACCTATAGGTGATATCGACACTGTTTTTCTAGGACTAGATGCCCCTCATCATTTTATAGACTCAATAAACAAGGAACGAAAAAATGCCATTTAACGATAAAGAACGAGATGCTTTATTAGCACTCAAAGGTGTTGGGCCAACGGTTGTAACACGGTTTGAAGAAATTGGTATTGAATCGTTTGAGGAGTTAGCAGGGTTTGATGCAAACACAATCGCGGAGCGAGTTGCATCGATGCTGCATTCAAGTTGCTGGAAGAATAGCCCGCAAGCGAAAGCGGCAATAACAGCCGCTATTACGCGAGCAAAGCAAGGCTAAAGTTCTATCACTTCGATAGCGCCACGTTTTTGCATAGTCACATACATTTTAGTTTGTGACTCATTAAATGTTAGATTAGTTGGGTGTTGACCTTTTAGTTTATAAGTTTTTAACACCTTGCCTTTAGGTGATACTTTAAGCACTTTGCCAGCGCCATAACGAGTAATGAAAATTTGACCTTCACTGTTTACTCGCATGCCATCAAGGCCATGGTCGTCAAAGCGTATCAGCTCTTGTTTGTTACTGATGTTTAGCTCATCGTCAAGATCATATTGCCAAACCACACGCTGCACACTTTCATTTACGTAAAGTTTAGTATTGTCACCGTTCACAGCCACGCCATTGGTTGTGCCCATATTTTTTTCAAGAAGTTCAGTGCTGCCATCAGTATTAATACGCCACAACTGGCCTGTACTTTTTGACCAGTTCGGATCACTCGCAAACAGTGCCCCACTTTTAGTGATACTAATATCATTTGGCTGATTCATTTTAGCGTTATGTGCAAACACTTCGACTTGATGAGTATTAGCAGGTACTTTTAAAATATTATGATTTACATAATCAGCAATATAGAGGTTACCTTGTTCATCAAATTGCAAGCCATTACCAACGCTGTCATTTGGTAAACGCACAAATAATGATGACTTACCCATGTTATCAACACGTCCAATAGTCCCCTGCTCAGCATAATTAACTGCATATAAGGTATCGTTGTACATGGTTGGCCCTTCAACACCTTGAGTGAACACGTTATCTTTCACAAAGTCTTGGCTATCAATTGCCAATGCAAGCGGCGTACATAAAAAGCTAGTCACAGCAATAAGTGTGTGAAGTCTCATAATCGTCCTTTTAATTATCTAAACTGGTGTATACAGCTAAAATTGGATATTCATTTTCACCAAAAGACAGCGTTAACGAACGTTTTTCTCCGTTATCAAGTTTAACACCGCCACTAAAAGAGGATGGGTTTATTCTTGAGCCATCAGCAAACAAAGCCATAATATGATCAGCTTGTAAAATACGCGAGCCTGACGCTTTATTCTCAACGGTGACAACCGCTAAACGCCTGCCACTTTCACTGCTCATCAACACGCTATGAACAATGCTGAATTCACTTTCTTTTGGGTATCGCCTTGCATCATTTTCAAACGCAAATGCACTTCCTGCTGGCGGGGTAGGATCAACCGACAAAGTCCCTGAATTCGCTTGTGCATTAGTTGCAGTAAGCCCCATAACAAGCGCCATTATTATTAAAGAAATACCTTTCATATCAATCCTTTTTGATCAGCTGAATATTTTTTCAGCATACACCGTAATAATACGTGGTGCAAAATGGATTGTTGCTTAACTGCAATTAACATTCCCTACTTGGTAACAATTTAATCATTGATTTCTATTGGCGTGCCCGCACCTCTTTATTACACAGAATTAAAAGCTAAGTCATAGGAGCTAAGCATGTCTGATCTTCAAAACCGTCAATATATTCTCGAGTCACGCCCAAATGGCCCTGCAACGAAAAGTAACGTTGCGTTAAAGACAAACTCAGTATCATCACCTAAACAGGGTGAACTATTGTTAAGAACGATTTATTTATCTCTTGACCCTTATATGCGAGGCCGCATGAGCGATGCGGAGTCTTATGCAGATCCTGTTGAAATTGGCGATGTAATGGTTGGTGCAACCATCTGTCAGGTTGAGCAATCAGCGCATCCCGATTATAAAGTCGGTGAATGGGTATTGGCTTACACAGGCTGGCAAGAATATGCGATTAGTAATACTGAAGGGCTAATGAAACTAGGTGAAAACCCAGACAACCCTTCTTACGCGCTCGGAATTTTAGGCATGCCAGGGTTTACCGCCTATATGGGATTACTGGATATTGGTGAACCAAAAGCGGGGGAAACTGTTGTTGTGGCAGCAGCAACGGGGCCAGTTGGTGCAACTGTAGGTCAAATCGCAAAAATTAAAGGCTGTAAGGTTGTCGGTGTAGCAGGCGGTAAGGAAAAATGCCAACACGCTGTAGAACACTTAGGCTTTGACGCATGTATTGATCATAAAGCTGACGACTTCGATGAGCAACTAAAAGTCGCTTGTGACCAAGGCATTGATGTTTATTATGAAAATGTCGGTGGTCATGTTCTTGATGCAGTGCTGCCTTTACTCAATACAAAAGCGCGTGTGCCCTTGTGTGGTTTAGTATCACAGTACAATGCAACTGAATTACCACCTGGGCCTGATCGTTTATCGATGCTGATGGGCTTGATTTTAAGAAAACGTATCAAGGTACAAGGCTTTATTATTTTTGATGATTACGGGGATCGCTATGACGAGTTTGCAAAAGACATGCAGCAATGGCTAAAAGAAGGGAAAGTTAAATACAAAGAACACCTAGAAGCTGATTTTGAAAATACACTTGATGCCTTTAACGCTATGTTAAACGGTGAAAACTTCGGTAAAACGGTTGTTCAAGTACAAAAGCCACTGTAATACTGATCCATTCAAATTATGTGGGCGTAGTAAAACCACGCCCACAAAAGGATAACTTATGATTAAACTTCATCATTTAAATAAATCACGTTCAAAGCGCATTATTTGGCTTTTAGAAGAGCTAGGCATTGACTACGACCTTGTAGCTTATCAGCGCAACCCCGAAACGTTTTTAGCTCCTGATGACCTAAAAGAAATTCACCCACTAGGTAAGGCTCCCGTAATTGAAGATAATGGCAAAATTATTACCGAATCAGGTGCCATTACCGATTATTTAATAACAACATATGGTAAAGGCAAATACATGCCAGAACCACAATCTGATAGCTATGTTAGTTACCAGCAATGGCTTCACTTTGCCGAAAGCTCTGCAATGGTGCCTTTTTTATTAAAGCTCTTTATTACAAAAGATGGTTGTAAAACTAACTTTATAGGTGACTATGCTGATAATGAAATTGGTAAAATACTAAGTTATGTGAATCAACAACTAAAAGGTAAACAGTATTTAGTTGATGATACACTGACTGGGGCTGACTTTATGATGTCGTTTGTTATTGAAAAGGTCGCTGAAGCTGGCATGTTGTCACACTTTACTGAAATAGAGCGCTATTTTGAGCAACTTAAAACGCATGAAAGCTACCATACTGCTAATGAGTTGGAAGAAAAGTACGGATAAAATAGGTAAAGGCACGTTATAGTGCCTTTATAACCTTATAGTAACAACATAATAGGGACAATTTTGGTTACACTGCGTGATTTCATAGAGTCGGATGCCGAACAACTCGTCGCTATACTTAACGATTGCGACGTTACACAATACCTCTCAACTAAAATACCTTCCCCTTATAGCAATGCGGATGCACTGTGGTGGATAAACGAAGGCAGTCGAGGTAGCCTCATAAAAGCAATTGTATTCAATAACAAGCTAATTGGCTGTATTGGAGTAAATCGTGGGGAGTTTGAATATAACCGTTCTGGTGAAATTGGCTATTGGCTTGCAAAAGATTACTGGCGACAAGGCATAACCTCATCGGCAATAAAGCAAATAATCGATATGACCTTCACTCAAACTGATATTATACGAGTGTTCGCCAGCGTATTTTCTAATAATATAGCGTCGATGCAGTTACTTCTTAAGTCAGGTTTCAAACAAGAGGCCATTTTACGAAACGCAATTTTCAAAAATAAGCAATTTTACGATAACCACATTTTCGTTATATTTAAGCAAAGTTAATTAGAAAACATGATATTTCAGGTCAATATTCAAATCTAATTCAGTATAATTGACTAATTAAGCGGATGATTTTATAAAGGATTATAATGGGCGCAGTATTAAAAATATTATGGCATGGCGGAGCCGCCTTTTTTTGGGGATGTAGTACAGTTGCGCTACTTATTTGGGGTATTTCATCTATTACCCCTGATTGGTGTGGCACAGAGCAATATGAAGTATTTTTATCTCCTAACAAAGATAAACAAGCGGTTGTTTCTATAATAAATTGTGGCGCTACAACAAACTTTGAAACACAAATTTCAGTCACAAAAGTAAACGAGCCAAGCGAGAAAACGACCTTTCTAGTACTCGATGGTCACCCAAATCATCTCGAATACAAGGTGACTTGGCTATCTAATGATGAAATTGAACTTACCGACTTCAACTTCAAGGACTTACTAAAGTTTCGCAGTAGAAATACAGCAGGTGATATCGCTATGTCACGGATTGAACCCAAAAAGACTTAAGCCTTAATCAACCAACCGATAACCCACTGCAGGCTCAGTTAAGATATGCTTTGGGCTCGCTGCATTTTGCTCGAGCTTTTGCCGTAACTGACCAATGTGTACACGTACATATTCAGGGCGATTAATATACTGCTCACCCCACACCTCAGATAAAATAGCGTTATGCGTTAGCACCTTGTCTTTTTGCTGAAATAACAACAGCAATATAGCGTACTCTTTTTTAGTTAGTTTAACTTCTTCAGCGCCTTTACGGACCACGTGCTTATGTGGGTCTATGTGAATATCGCCACATTGCAAAGTTAGACTTGGTGTTGTTTGAGTGCGCAGAAGTACCCGAATACGTGCTAATAATTCGTTTGCGCTGAATGGTTTAGTTAGGTAATCGTTAGCGCCATTATCAAGCGCGGTGACTTTTTCTGTTTCGCCATCCCGTGCAGAAAGTACTAATACAGGGAGCAGACTCCACTGCCTAAACTCCACCAGCCAATCTTGCCCATCCATATCGAGTAAGCCTAAATCAAGTAGCACTAAATCAAACTGCTGCTGGCTTAAAAGTGCAAACGCATCAAGCCCTTTGGCGCACACACTAACTTCATGATTGCTGGCTTTTAGCAGTGTTTTTAAAAAACTTTGCAGAGGCGGTGAGTCCTCTAAAACCAAAATATTAGCCACGGCTGTTACTCCAAATTAATTTAGCTGTTGCCTGCTTTGTCTGCTCATTGAGGGTTAATTCAAAGCGCCCTTGATGACATTTAGCAACTACATCGCAGATCACACTCCCTAAGCCAACTCCTTCATCTTGACTCGTCTCATGCTTACTAGCAAAAGGGTTGATTAACACTATTTGGTATTCATTGTGTGTTTCAATAAATTGCATACTTGCTGTGCCATCACCATAGCGCGCTGCGTTCTCGAGCATATTGGCAAAGGCAATTTCAAGTAAGGTTTCATCACCAAAGCAGAGACTGTTTGGCTGAGCCTCAATGCTCAATTTAAAGCATTGTAATTGCTGCTGGCGACGTGATTTTGCTTCGCTAACAAGAGTCGAAATAGGCAGTTTTTGCCAGTTAATATTCTCAGCTAACTTATTAACTTTACTGAGCTCCATGACTTTATCAAAGTGCTGATTAAGAATTTTACTTTGCTCATAAATATTAGCTGCTTGCTCTTTGATAACCTCAGAGCTTAATTGAATATCATCATCAGCCAACATGCTTGATGCACCCATAATGGTTGCTAATGGCGTACGTAAGTCATGGGATAAACTGCGCAATAAAGTGTTTTTTGACCTTTCTAGCTCAGCCTGTACTTTTATCGCCGCGGATTGCTCACGCAGTAAGGTTTTTTCTTGAACCTGATACAGTAAAGAACATGCTGTATTCGCCAAAGCAAGTTGCTCAGCATTAAGTGCTTTAGCAAATGCAATACCGCCAAATTCAGCTTGTTGTTCGTTTAAATAAATAAACTGCCCAGAGCCTGTTAGCTGCCAGTTACACGCAACCTTTAAATGCGCAGCCATAGTTTTTAAAAACAGCCGCTTTTGTTCCTCAAGGCTATCGAGATCATTGAGCTTTTTAGCTAACTCATACAATAAGCGACTATTACTTGCATGAGCTTGCACATCGCGAACCTTGGTATTGAGCTCCCCAGCGAGGTGGCTTATCACTAAACCCACAATCAGCATCACCAAAAAGGTAACCACATATTCAATATTTTCGATATGAAAAGTAAAATACGGCACCACATAAAACCAGTCAGTGCAGGCAACACTCACTAAGGTGGTAAGCGCGGCCACACGACGATTACTTCGCACCGCAACCCAGGTCACCCACAGCAGCTGTAACATCACAATATCAGTGGTTGTAAACAGTTCTCGAAACGGAAAAATCGCGAGCACCACTACAAGTGGCATCAACACACTTAAAAATGCGGCTTTTAAATACTGTATTTTTAATACTGACTGCATCATCTTTTCACTTATTTTTTGTTCCTATTAGATTAAAGGGTTTTCAATTTTGTCACTATAAAGTTTTTATAAAGTTTTTTTCACTCAGCATAAAATCTTTATAAAGCTTCTGCCATATCTAAAGACTTCTGTTTTTTTGCCATTAACATTTAGCGCGAACCCACAATAGCGAGAAAAACAATGGCTCAGTTTGCAGTAATCGGATTAGGACGTTTTGGCGTAACCGCCTGTTTAGAACTTTCAAAACAAGGGCACACGGTATGTGCCGCAGATATTAGCGAAAGCACCGTTAATCACTATGCCGACCAGCTCAGTTTTACGGTGGTAGTCGACGCCAGTGATGAAACACAATTAGCGCGGCTCGATTTACCCAGTTGCCAAGCCGTATTGGTGGCCATAGGCGAAAATATTGAAGCCAGTATTTTATGTGTATTGCACTTAAAAAACTTAGGTGTAAAGCAAATTTGGGTAAAGGCCTGTACCAAAAGCCATCATCAAATCCTAAGTAAACTGGGTGTTGAACGTATCATTCACCCTGAAGAGGAAATGGGCGTGAGAGTTGCACAAGCACTTAACTACCCTATGGTTAATCAATATTTCCCGCTTAACCAGTCCACGTTTATTGTTGAACTGGGCATAGATCTACAGCTTTCAGGTCGCAAAATTGGCTGGCTGCTAAAAGAGCGCAATAGCGATATTAAACCACTCACACTACGCCGTGATGATTATTTCAATACTGAGCTGACTAATGACACCGAACTGCGCCACGGCGATAGTCTGGTGCTACTTGGCTCTAAAACTTATTTAACTAAACTCGCAAAACGGTTTCGTGCATTATGATTAACTGGCAAGCCAACGTTTATCCCAAACAATTTAGCGGTGTGAAGTGTCGCAAGCGGCAAAAAATTAACCCGCCATTAGTGCTCACTATCGGCTTTATTGTACTAATCATGTTGGGTACGAGTTTACTTATGCTCCCTGTAGCCAGCACCCAACCGATTAGCTGGCTCGAAGCACTATTTACAGCAACCTCTGCGGTTACAGTAACAGGGCTAGTAGTGATAGATACAGGTACTGCACTGACAGTATTTGGTCAAAGCGTGGTGATGCTACTGATTCAAATTGGTGGCATTGGCTTTATGACAGTGGCTGTGATTTCAATATTAAGTTTAGGAAAAACCCTCGGTTTACAACAGCGCTTACTTGCCAGTCGCGCTTTTGACACCAACGATTTAACTTCAGTGATCAAGGTCGCTAAATACGTTTTAGTCTATTCATTAATTATTGAATCCGTAGCGTTTTCCTTATTATTTATCAGTTGGTTTGATGATTATGGTTTAGTAAAAAGTGCTTACCACAGTTTGTTTTATACGATTTCTGCATTTAATAATGCTGGCTTTGCCTTAAGTGGCGATAGCTTATCTGCGTTCAAAGGGGATGTGACCGTAAACTTAGTGATCACTGGCTTATTCATTATCGGTGGTTTAGGGTTTACGGTACTAATTGATATTTACAAACAAAAACGTTGGTCATCACTATCAACCAATACACGCCTAGTATTAATTGCGACTTTAGTGATCAATAGCACCGCATTTTTGCTTATCTTTTTATTTGAACACGCAAACCCTGCTACATTGGCACCACTTACAACGTCAGAGCAAATACTGACCGCATGGTTTCAAGCAGTAACACCTCGTACCGCAGGATTTAATACTTTACCGATCGATGCCTTAAGCCAAGATTCTACGCTACTAACTATGCTGCTTATGGTGATTGGTGGTGGCTCAGTCAGTACGGCGAGCGGCATAAAACTAGGCACCTTTGTGATCTTAATTTTAGCGATGCGCAGTTATTTAAAACAGCAAACAACAGTCACTGTTTTTAACCGCCAGTTGAGCGACAAGCTCGTGATCAAGGCATTAAGCGTCATGATACTGTACTTATTTATCGCCTTTATTAGCATTATGGTTATTGCCAAGCTTGAACAAGGCTCGTTACTGGATATCACCTTTGAGGCGATTTCAGCACTCAGTACTGTTGGCCTTTCGCGGGGGATTACGGGTGATTTAAGCGCACCTAGTCAGCTCATTATCATACTGCTGATGTTAATAGGTCGAGTTGGCCCACTCACGTTTGCATATTGTTTTGCTCGCCAGCACAGCCAACCTTTGACCTACCCTACTACCAGTATTCAAATTGGCTAAGTGTACAGTTATGATACTTTTTAGCGTTAAAACTGTACACCTAAAGCCCTGCTACAACTGCTGTAGCAAGGCTTTAATGTCACTGTATCGTTGCTGCTCACAAAGGCCAAAACCTGATAGCTGCCTGACTTTATTACGGGTAAATAAAGGCACGCTCATGCCCGCTAAAAAACGGCACTGGGTGTCGATGCTGACATCACTAAACCCTTTATTTGCTAGGTGCTGTTTAAGCTCTGTAACTTTACTGGCAATCACATTTTGCTCAGGCATTTGATGCACTAATGAATAGCTAAGTTTTACCTGCTGGCCTCTACACACTGAACAATGGCCACATTGCTGGGGTGCATTTTGGTCATCAAAATAGCGGGCTAAGTTGTAACTTAAGCAGCTATCTAACTCAAAAAAGCGTACTAAAGTGGCAATACGCTTAATTTCGGCCTGTTCTTTTTCGATAAAGTAGTGGTGGAGTTGCTGTGCTAAATTAGCGTGGCTTATTACTGTGTTATTCACCTCATACACTTGCGTAATACGTTTAGTTTCAAGAGCGATATGACCCTTTTCGGCCAAATAATCGAGCGCAGCAACCACGCGTTTTCTGTCAACTTGAGTAGCACGGGTTAACGCATCAAAATTAAGTGTGCCCCAAATTTTCTTAAACTCAGTGTATTTGAATACCTGTTGTAAAAATGCTTGTCGGTCAGCATCAAACTGGCTAAGCAGCTCGTTTTGATCCGTTAAAAACTTATATTTAAAATCGGCGTAATAGGCATATAAAGGCGTAATAGCCCCTTGCATTTCTAACTGCACCAGTAAGGTTTTTAACGCTAAAGCACGAATATTACTGTCGCTCGATAAGCTGTACTCTTGCATTTCCCACTGGTTGTTCGTTTGCTCGTTACGAATGTTATTAATGACATACTCAATCCCACTTTGCTCTGGCGTGTCGGCATAAACGAAGTTTTCAACGGTATTTAAGCCATCTAAGTTTGCCAGAGTAAAGCAGTTTGATGGCGCACCATCTCGCCCTGCGCGGCCAATCTCTTGGCTATAATTTTCAATCGATTTTGGCAAATCATAGTGGATCACAAAACGAATATCAGACTTATCAACCCCCATCCCAAAAGCAATGGTTGCCACCACGATATTGATTTTACCCGCCATAAAATCATCTTGAATTTGCCAGCGTTTATCATCGTCAAGGCCAGCATGATAGGCCACCGCATTAATGCCTGCTCCCCTCAAGCCTTCGGCTACTTGCTCGGCGGTATGTTGTAAGGTGACATAGACAATCCCAGCACCTTGTTGGCTGGCTAAAATACTTGCTAACTGCTGAGGTTTTTCTTGGCTTGCAACACTGAGCACTGATAAATCGAGGTTGCTTCGGTAAAAGCCAGTTTGCACTACACATTCTGGGGCAATGGCAAAGCGCTCGCACATATCGCGCTTTACTTTTTTGGTAGCGGTAGCGGTGAGTAGCAATACCAGCGGAATATTAAGCTCTTCACGATAGCGCGGCAGTTTTAAATAGTCAGGCCTAAAGTTGTGACCCCATTCAGATATACAGTGTGCTTCATCAACCACCAGCATTGAAATAGGCACTTGTTTAATGAATTCACGAAAGCGCTCATTCTTAAAGCGCTCCACTGAGACCATTAAAATTTTCACCTTCCCCGCACGCACGTCGCTCATTACCGTATGGCTTTGCTCACTGGTTTGGCTTGAATCTAGGCTTGCCGCATAGATGCCTTTACTGTTTAAAAAACTAATTTGATCTTTCATCAGCGCCAATAATGGCGACACCACTAAGGTCAAATTAGGTAAATGCATAGCTGTTAATTGATAACACAACGACTTTCCCGAGCCAGTTGGGAAAATAGCCAACGACGATTGCTGATTTAATAACTGCTCAATGGTTTGTTGCTGCCCTTGGCGAAATTCATCAAAGCCAAAGTACTGATTTAGCGATGCATGTAGTGACGTAGTCATCCTGATCCCTTCGTTCATTTCCTTTATTCTGAAATGATAGGTGTTTAAAAAACTGATATACCATACTAACGCGTTTCCTGTTTTCGCCCAAGCATGTAAATAGGATAAAAAGCGCCACATTGTTCTTAACTTTTGCTGACAAAACAAGCAAAAAGGCGCACAATAGAGCCGTTGCCATGGGGTATTGATGGATGGATTTGCAATACCTAAGCGCTTTTTCTCAAGAGTGTTTAGGTATTATACTTTTGAGGGCAACGCAATGATTAACCAACCTCCTAAAATCGTGATAATCGGTGGTGGCGCTGGTGGCTTAGAACTAGCAACACAATTAGGACACAAACTCGGGAAAAAACGCCAAGCAGAGATACTTTTAATCGATAAAAACCGCAGCCATATTTGGAAGCCGTTACTTCATGAAGTAGCGACGGGGTCGATTGATGCCGATTTAGACGGCGTTGTATACTCAGCTCATGCAGCAAAACATCATTATAATTTTCAACTCGGCAGCTTTTGCCACTTAGATCAAACCAACAAAACCATTACTTTAAGCGAGTTAAAAGACGAACTTGGCCACCGAATTTTACCCGAGCGCCAAGTCAGCTATGACTACCTCGTACTTGCCATAGGCAGTGTGAGTAACGACTTTAATACCCCAGGGGTCAACAAGCACTGTTTTTACCTTGACTCAAACCAACAAGCTGAACGCTTTCAGCATGCTTTACTCGATAACTTCACCCGTTTACATCAAGATGACGACCCACAACATTCTTTAACTATTGCCATAGTGGGTGGTGGTGCAACGGGGGTTGAACTGTCGGCAGAGCTTTATCATGTGTCAGACATGCTAAAAATGTATGGCCTAAATAAAATGACCGCCAAACGCTTACACATTGATTTAATTGAAGCGGGGCCGCGAATTTTGCCCGCTTTACCCGAGCGCATTGCAAACTCAGCTAAACGCGAGCTAGTTAAGTTAGGAGTAACAGTACGCGAAGGCACCCAAGTAAAAGAAGCCACAGAAAACAGCTTTATCACCAAAAACGATGACCATATCAACGCCGATATTATGGTTTGGGCTGCGGGTGTAAAAGCCCCTGATTTCATTAAAGACATTGGTATCTTTGAGCTTACCCGCAATAACCAAATTAAGGTGAACCAATACCTGCAAAGTAGTATTAACGACGACATTTTTGTGATTGGTGATTGCTGTGCATTTACCCAAGAAGATGGCTCACAAGTGCCACCAAGAGCGCAATCGGCTCATCAAATGGCGCAATGTGTTGAAAAGAACCTCATTGCCACGCTAAAAGATCAGCCTTTGAGTACGTTTACCTACAGTGACCATGGTTCTTTAGTCAACTTATCACGCTACAGCACAGTCGGCAGTTTAATGGGTAACCTAACCAGCAATAGCTTTTTTATTGAGGGGAAAATAGCGCGCTTTATGTATATTTCGCTCTATCGTATGCATCAACGTGCAATCCATGGCAGCGCTAAAACCTTTGCACTGTGGATCAGTGAAAAAGTTCTGCGGGTTGTAAGGCCGAAGATGAAGCTTCACTAAACCAAATAGGCACTATTGAGCTGTAAAATTAACCTATCAGTTTACGGCTCATAAGCGTATAATGCGCTCTTTTTGTGGGGCGCAAAAATTGAATATTATTACTCTGAGCGTTTTATCGCTTGCAATGTCGACTGATGCTTTTGCAGCTTCAATCACTAAAGGCAGTACACTTAAAAACCCGCGTATTCTCAGTGCAATTAAACTTGGGTTACTGTTTGGCTGTATTGAAGCTATCGCACCGATTGTTGGCTGGCTAATTGGCAGTGCCGGTGCTCACTACGTGGAAGCGTTTGATCACTGGATTGCATTTGTACTACTCGTTGGTCTTGGCGTTCACATGTTGCTTGAAAGCCGTAAAGAGGATGGCGATGACGAAGAGGAATTTGCACCCAATACCAAGCGCTCTTTTATTGCAACATTACTAACAGCTGTTGGCACCAGCATAGACGCTATGACAGTCGGCATTAGCCTTGCCTTCATGAAAGTAAACATTTACTTAGCAGCGGCCATGATAGGCCTAGCAACCACAATTATGGTTACCATCGGCGCACTACTTGGTAACGTAATGAGTGGCTGGGTTGGCAAAAAAGCCGAAGCCATTGGCGGTATAGCACTTATCTTGATTGGTTGTGGCATCCTTTATAGTCATACTTATGCTTAATTAAGTCACTCTTCAAAATCAGCCTTGGGCATAGATTCTAAACCTTCTTGCCCAAGCTCTTTACATCACACCAAAAACTAAAACCAATAAAAAATAACCATCGTGCATAATTTGTCTTCAAATTTTAACAAATGCCTTGTATGTTATGACAAACCACTAAAGGAATGACGCTATGACCCCTAAAACGCTGATTTTCAACTTTGATGGCACTGGCAGCGAACCCCGTGATGCAGAGCAATTTAGCGCAGCACATTTCAAAGAAGATGCCAGTATCTCTAACATACTTAAACTTCACTTATTATTTGGCGGCGCACTAAATAGTGAGCCAGAAACACCATTTCCTAATCAAATTAGTTTTTATTATCAAGGTATAGGCACACAAGGCAGTCGTTTTAAACGCCTTTTCAATCAAGCTTTAGCACCTAAAGGGGATGATGTTGCCAGTATCTTAAATCGCGCCATTAATGACTTTAAAAGCTATTACACTGTTGGCGATAAAGTACTGCTCACGGGGTTTAGTCGTGGCGCAGCGTTAGCACGGCGTTTTGCTAAATGCCTTGAACCACTTATTAGTGATGATGTTTACTTATGTGTATTTGATACTGTTGCATCAATAGGGTTTTCTAAAGTTACAAAAGCAACCCGTGGCGCTGAGCATGTGATTTTTGAAAACTATACATTAGCGACAAACATTAAAGCCGCCCTTCATTGTGTTGCACTTGATGAAAAACGCAGAGCTTTTGAACCAACGCTTATTAATAAAGCGCCCCATGTTGAAGAAATTTGGTTTGCTGGTGCCCATTCCGATGTAGGTGGTGGTTACTATCGTGACGGTTTAGCCGACATTTGCCTACGATATGCGATTGAGTGGTTAATTGAACAAACAGTTGCACTAAACCTTTTAACCAGCGCAGAAATCAACTACAACACGTTACTCCCACAAGAGCATCGAAACTTAATTGCACAAGACGATGTCACCGTTACGCCCGACCCACTAGCACTCAGTCATCAACAAAACTATTTTTGGTTCAATCCGTTATTCAAACTCGTTGATCGTGAATGTTGTGTACTTATTGAAAACGAACAAAGCGACCACCCGCCAACTATTCACCATACTGTCGCACATAGAATCAACCGTTTAACAAGCTATCGTCCTGAGTCACTTAAAAGCCTAACCTATAACGTACTTTATAACGATGGCAACCTGTTAAAATTTAAGGGGTTATGCCAACATATTGCGCTTGATAAGCAAAATATGACTGTGCTTAGTATTGGCCAAAGCAAGGATGTTTTAGTGTATGGTTCTGAAAAATACAATCACACAGGTGTTATGTTAGAGCAAGGTGGCACGTACCGATTTACGCCTTACCCTGATCAAATTTGGTATGACGACGGTATTAGTTGCGGCCCAGGCGGCTGGCATCGCGATAATATACAACTGGGCGTGAAAGAAATTCCAATGGCATTACTCGAGCCATTTCGACGTTTAGCGCACGCACAATGGTTTGCACTCATTGGCGCAATTGATAACAACGATGAACACCTTTTCGAAATCGCAGAAGGTGCCGATATCCGTATAGCAAAATCAGGTGAGTTTTGCCCATTTGCAAACGATCTTAACCGCTTTTATGGGGCAAATGCTGGGCGTATAAAGCTGCGTGTTACTCGTCTTGGCTAAAGCTTTTAATATGCTCAGCTATCAAGCCTGTAATGGTTTGTTGGTGTGCAATGATGGTGTTGTTTATTCTAGTACGCTCAGACGCTGTTAAGGTTGTTTTGCTGAGCATAAACGACACCCAATTATCGTTAATAATATAATCATGAAGCTCAATTCCCTTTAAGTTAAGGGACCCTATAAGGTAAAGACCTGCAAGCTCGTCATCTATAAAAAAGTCGACTCTTTTTGCTAATAACATACCTAAACGTTGTTGCAATTTAGGTACCGCCATAATTTGATTTTTAAACATTTTGATTCGGCTAAGCGTTGTAAACTCTTCACCGTAGTAGCTACCACTATTAATTAAAATAACCTGACCTTTGAGTAATAATCCTTTTAGACTAAGTGCCGCATACTCTTTTTTTGGATACCAAAATAACCGCATCACCTCTTTTCTATAAGGCTCTGAAAAGTAGCTAAATTGAGCACGTTCCTCACTAAAACTTGCAGCGGGAAGTAAGTCGACTTTACCTGAACGCAGCTCAGCAAAGCCACGCTTTGAAGACGGGAGTAAAACAAATTGTGTGCAAAACCCAGATTTACTTAATACAAACTCAGAGATCTGAATATCAATACCAGAAAACGTTTTATCACGAATAAGCACATAAGGTGCCCATTGCTGAGATATTCCAACCTTTAAAGTGCGTTCACAACCAAGCGCTTTTGTAAAAAGCAAAATCGAACAAAGCAGAAGACACACTTTTAACTTCATCAATATACTTATCAGCGGCTATGGTTAATCATTATCAAAGTATGGTTGATAGTAAGTAAAAGACCAAAATAAACGTCCAAGTATGAAAAAAGCAGCCTTACGGCTGCTTTAGAGGGAAATCACATTATCATGAAACGCATTCAAATGTGGCTAAAAAACACTTAAAGTGCTTTCCATACATCAGCGCTGCCTGGCTCGTCTCCTTGAGTCCACCACTTCGCTTCGTATTGAGTACCTTGGTGAGTCACTTGGTCGCCGCTGTTATAAGTGCCTGCTGCTTGCCAAATTACACCACCATTTGCATCTGTAGGCTGTGAACTTGCTTCCCATACGCCACCTAGATCTGGACGATCACCTTGTGTCCACCATTTAGCAGTATATAAAACACCGTTATACATCACAGTATCACCACCCACATAAATGGCAGTTTCATCCCATGTTGTATTACCAGGAGGATTAGTCGTACCTGAGTCTGTCACTGTCACGTTGAAGCTGACTGATGTAGCTGCTTGACCATCGCTTACCTCAACCGATACAGGGTAAGTTGTATCCGCAGTAACACTAGCCGCCTGCAAACTCACATTTGCACCAGAACCCACTAACGTCAGGCCTGCAGGTACAGTCCAATTATAAGTAAGGGCATCGTTATCTGCATCTGTTGCAGAAACTGAGACGGCTACGCTTGCCTCTTCTGCAACGGTTTTGTCAGTAATAGCTGAAACAACAGGCGCTGAGTTTCCACCAGTACCGGGCGCAACGACATTGACTGTCACGTTACGGCTTACACTTGCTTTGCCATCAGATACTGTCACTGTTGCAATGTATCGCGTATCAACAGTGACCGATGGTGCTGTAATAGCAAGCGTATTTGAGTTTGCTCCCGATACAGTGAGTGCATTATCAGCAGTCCAGCTAAAGCTTAGAGGGTCGTTATCAGCATCTGTTGCTGATGCACTGACTGAGACAGTTTCACCCGCATTCACTGTCACTGAACCTGACACAGAGACAACAGGTGCATTGTTAGTCGGCTCAGTCACGGTACCACCTAAACCTTCATGCATTGCATTAAGAATATCACCGTTATCCGCATCAATTTCCCATGCAAATAAACCACCTAGGTTATGTTGGTTAACATAGTTACCTTTTGCGATAACTGACGCAGGGCTATCATATGTGATGAGTTTACCGGTAGAACGATTCCAAACATACGCGCCTTTTGCTTGTTCATCATAACCAACTTCAAAGCCGTTTATACCCGTACCCGATGCACCAATCATGTGTGCTTTAATGCCTTTATAATCGATGACACCATCTTCCCACACACCTTGTGCGTTACTGCCTTTTAATGGACCCGATCCTGTTGCTGTCATTGGATTACCATCAATGGTTGTGCCCGCAGGGTAAACACCTTCCCAACCACGGCCATACATTGCTGTACCAACAACAATTTTCTTCGATGGAACATTTTGCGCAAGCAGTAATTGAATTGCGTTATCGGTTGTGTAAGCAGGGCCTTTATAAGGAACACCACCAGCATCTACACCCGTACCATCACATTGGCCTGGGCGGAAATGCGTACCACAATAAAGTGCTGTTTGGTGACCTGTTACACCGCTCCACGCGCCATAGAAGTCATACGTCATGGCAAAGATATAATCCATGTACTGGCTCGCGGCTTGATAATCAACATCTTCAATTTTATCGTAGCCTGCACCAATTGCAGAAGTGAGCTCATATTGACGGCCAGTTTCAGCTTCTAGCTCATCAAGCATGATGCGAAGCTCTTGCATCAATGCAACATATGCAGGACCATCAGCGACAGGATCACCTAAATTAGGGTTTGCGCCGTCACCACCTGGGAATTCCCAGTCAATATCAACACCATCGTAGAATTTCCACGTTTTTAAGAACTCTTTCATCGAGGCGACGAAGGTGTCACGATTTGCCTTGTTAGTGAAATACGCGAATGGGTCTGATAACGTCCAACCACCCACTGATGGTAGGATTTTTAAATCAGGATAACGCTGTTTTAGTGCCATTAACTGTGAATATGTACCACGGATTGGATCATTAGCATCAACACCCGGAAGTGCTTTTTGAACAGCTGCCCATGGATCATGAATAACCACTTCAAAGTCCTGCGAACCAGCACAAGCGGTATTTAACGCATTTTTAGGTCCACCGGTCAGTGAGTCATTCGGACCACAAATTGGAATAAAGCCATATAAAATGTGCGTTAAGTTTTGAGCAGGAATATTCGTTACATCGAAATCACGACCGTAAATGCCCCACTCAACAAAGTAAGCACCAGTGACTAACCCTTGCTTTGTACCAATATTTTTATTGTTTGGATCATAATCCATAGGCAATGGAGCTAAATGTGCGCCGTCGGTATCAGCAATAACAATTGGTTTGCCTTCACTGCGCGCACAAGTCGTGCCGCCTTCACAAAGCTCAACATACATAGTATGACGACCGGCTTTATTATAAGGGAAACTAATTACACCACTTTTAGTACCCGCTGCAAGCGTGCCTTCGTTTACAAGCATATTGTCAAAATACACTTTATAGCTGTCGCCGCCATCACCACTCCATGCATTCCACTGTACATTAATGGTCACTTGTTCAACACGATTCACAAGGCTTTTATATGATCCAGTCCCTTCTAAATTCACCTCAACAAATGAGTATTCTTGTGGTTCCCAATTAAGAACAGGGGTTGAAGGAGCAGCACTTGCTGCACTTGCGAATAATGCAACACCAATGGCTGCGCTTAGTTGTTTTATATTCATGATTCTCTCTTTCTCTATTTTTATTAAGCTTTACGCTGTATTGAAAAGTTTGAACTACAAAACTTTAGATTTCTGTCCATACTTGGCTTTCACTCGGTACATCACCTTGAGTCCACCATTGTGCGCGATAGCGCTTTCCTTGATAGGTTACTTCGGCACTGCCCTGATAGGCTTTGCCACTCGTCCATTGTTCAGATGCTGTACCCGCTTCAAGCTGCCATGCATCACTGCTGTCAGGCTGTGCACCTTGGTTCCACCACTTGGCACTGTAAATTCCACCGCCAAAACTGACTTGATCGCCCGTGTTATATTGGCGCGTGCTATCCCACGCAGGTACGCTTGGTTCGGTAGGTATTGTGTTGGTGTCTAGCACATTCACAACAAAACGTGTTTGAGTGGTTAATTCACCGTCTGATACCGACGCTGTCACTGTGTAGCTAGTATCGCTATTAACCTCTGGCGCGACGATGGTGATATCAGCTCCAGTGCCTGTAAAACTCAGTGGTGCAGGTATATTCCAGCTATAAGTTAATGCGCTTTGTTGATCGTCAAAGGCATGCAAATGCACTTTCGTACTGCTATTTTCATTAACTTGTAAATCATCGGGTTGATGAACAATGGGGGCTGTGTTTTCAGGTGCAGCTTGTACACTTAATGCAAAGCTGTAGTTTGCATTGGTTGCAAACACTTGATTTGTTAGTACATCGTTGGCATTAAAGGCAATACTGCCATCACTACCTTGAACACCAACTTGCAATAGGTGACTGTAATTAAGATTGAGTAACTCAGCAAAGGCTTGCTGCCAATTCGCTTGATTTTCGCTGGTTATTTGCATTTGTTGAGTCACTAACTCTTGCCCTGCTTCGTCAAACAAACGTGCAGAAACATTGCCACCTACAACAGCATCTTGCCCTTGACGAACAAAGTAACTGAGTGCAGACCAGTTTGTTGAATCTGTTGGTCCAGCGTCGGTTACAATAGTAATATCGCTACAGTTATAAAAACCTTCACCACCGGCATCCTCACGCTGCCAACGCGTATACAAGATTGCATCACCGCTGCGACCAGCAGGAATTGAGACACTCATTTCGTAATAACGATCATTGTTTGCATCAATAACAAAATCGAGGTTGCCGTATTCAGCAACTAACTCTAAGTCATTCCAAGTTAAAACTTGCGTTGCCCCATCGAAGCCTGGCTTTGTTAGGTAAAATTCCCAGAAGCTAGGGTTATGTGGCGTGCTTGCTAAAAAGCGGACTAAAATATCGCCATTCGCATTCGGAATAACATCACTGCGTTGCCAATGCGGCGAAGGCAAATCCATACCTCGTTTTGCACTATCTCCTGCGGCACATAATGCCCCATCGGGTACACTTTGTTTTACCGCGGCAATGTTGGTGTAATCGGCGGTATTCGCCGAAAACTCAATATCTTGTACAAACTGTACATGCCCTGATTCAACAAATGCTGCTCGACAAGCTAGATTTGGAATACCACTGCCATCATCAGGCCACCAATAACCACCATCAGCATTACAAATCGCCTGACGTGCTTTAGGACTTTCTAAAAATCCGTGGGCATTAACATGGCTTGATGCAAAGCCAAGCAGCATGGTGCTTGCCACTGCCGATAAAGACAATGCCTTCGATTTAATAATTTTCATTGTTGTGTTCTCGCTGTAGAAACGCGGAGCAATCTCCTTGCTCCGCTTTATTGAGTTAAAGTGTGCAACTCACTGTCCAGTCAGCTGTTGTGCCTGGCTCTGCGCTTGTCCACCACTTTGCTTCGTAAACCACATTGTTGTGATTCATAAGATCGCCGCCTAGAGCATGAGTTGGGTTACCTGCCCAATCTGTTTGCGGCCAGTTTGGATAAACAGGGATACTTGTTACATCAACACCTTCACATGTCGCACCATTTCCACCAGTGTTACCGCCTGTGTCACTGCCTGAATTTGGCGTGCCAGGAACGGCATCTGGTAACATTGGGTACTCATATTTGAACGCGTATGTTTTACCACCCTTTTCAATCGTGAAGTTACTTGGGCCAGTAATTGGCATGTAATACATCACTTGGGCATTTACGGTTTGGCCTGTATTAAAGGCTTTTTCGATACCGCCCCACTCATTTGTAAGCGTGATAGAAAAACGATGGAACTCATTTTCATAGCCACCAATGTTATTACCAGCCGCATTCGAGCCATTCACATCCACAGCCATACCCAGTTTTTCTTGAGCATTCCAATTTGATTTGAAAATAGCTGATGTAGATACAGGTACATCAAAACTGATTTTCGCACCGCTTAAATCAATATTTGAATTGTTGGTGAATGAGAATGTAGGCGAAATTGGGTAGTTATCATCACCAATTGGGAAGTCTTTCACTGTAAAGCTGACATCAACCGCTTCACTCGGTACAGTGAAATTAACGTTACCTTGATGCGTGTCATACGCAACACCACTTTGATTAAACTTATTGTAAGCAAGTGTCGTTAGGCTTGAACCCATGAAGTACTCACCTTTTGCTGAGTCATAATCAAAGTCACCAGCAAGCTCCCAGAACATGATGCCACCAAGGCCGTTGTTGATAACGTAATCAACTTTGGTTGCCATTGATTGCTCATCTTCGATTGATAAGAATACTTTTTTATCTGCATTCCATAACCATGGAGCCACAGCCACATTGTCGTAATGACGTGTATAAGTGCCTGTTAATACATCATTTGGATCAGTACTTGGTGTTAAACCATAGATTTCAAGATAAGACGGGTTAATACCGTTTTCTAAGTTTTTAGCATGCCATAGTGGGTTTGAGCCAGCAGGCATTTCTTCACCAGCGTCATTTTTATCATGCCACAGGTTATCGATACCTAATGCACCGTTACCACATTTGTTCTTCTCACCAACACCGGTTCCTTTAGCACATTTAGATTGGTCAGGCAGTGCAGCTTGTCCCCATAATCCATTTGTACCGCCAGATACATCTTTGAAACCACGGGTATAATATGGAATACCAATGTTGATACGACCCGCAGATACTGCACCGCGGAAATAACGTACAGCCCAATCTGTATTTAAGTAACCAATACCTTCAAATTCTGCCGTTGTATACACACCCCATTGCGCAAGCTCTGAATCAAGGCCTGTATCGAACAATGCAGCATTGTGACCCACGTGCGAGTTCCATGCACCGTGTAAGTCGTAAGACATAATGTTCACATAATCTAGGTACTTAACACTTTGAAAAGTTTCCATACCACGTAACAAGTAGCCTGAAGATGGAGAAGCGATTGTTAGTAAGTAATGTTTACCCGCTTTTTGGCCGGCAATATCAAGTTCTTCACGAAGTTTTTCCATAAGAACACGATACGATGCATTTAAACCCGCACGGCGTGCATTCGAAATTGGGAAATCATCCGGATGACCTGAGTCATTCATTGATGAAGGGTATTCATAATCAATATCAACCCCATCAAACCCATATTTTTCGATGAACTCAACTGCACTTTTCGCGAAAGCGTTAATACCAGCTTGGTTTATTGAACCATCAGCATTCGTTGTCATAGTGTAAAAACCACCACTATTAACACGTGTACCATCAGCACCAAAGTAGCCACCTGTTTCGGCCCAACCACCAACAGAAATCAGTGTTTTTACATCTGGGTGTTGTTTCTTAAACTTGTTGAGAAGATTAAAGTGACCTGAGTAACTAAAGCTTGGATCCATCTCTGCACCGGACACACCAGGCCAAGTCATATTAGTGGCTGGGTTACCAGGCGCATTAGGGTCGCCAATTGATACCTTGTTGTTAGCATCAACATGAGCAAATGCATAGTTAATGTGCGTGATCTTATCCCATGGAATATCGTTTACTAAGTAACTAGGTTGACCATTTGCACCATTTCGCCAGCTTGTGAAGTAGCCAATAACACGGCGTGGGTGATCTGCACCCATTTTTTCACGACCATTTGCATCATACACAGTACAATACGGCGTATTTACGCCTGGAGTTTGATATAAGCCTTGTGGTTTACAATCTGCACCAGGTGGGGTTGCTTCAACAACATTAACAACTTTAGTTGCTGTGCCAGTCGCACCTTCGTTATCGGTGACCGTTAACATGAAAGTAACTTGACCTAAAGCGGTAGCCTGCCATGTATAGCTTGAAGATGCAGTATTAGCTTGATGAACAGCGGTGCCATTTTCAGACAAACTAAGTCCTGTTACTTGACCATCACTGTCTGAGCCAGATAGTGCAAACACAAGCTGTGAGCCAACGGTAATTTCATTGGGTACAGCACTAAACTCAATGCTGGCTGTGGGTGCTTGATTTGTTGGGTCCACAACATCCGACACACTCACCGTGTTAGCTACGGCAGCCGATGCTAAACCTAAATCGTCCGTTGCAACGGCACTTATAACATGGCTACCAGCGACCGCTTGCCAGTTAGTTGAATACGGCGGTGCACTAACAACAGCAACCGAAACATTATCAACAAAAAACTCAACACTGGCGACACTGCCATCGACATCGCTCGCCTGCGCATCAATGACAACGCTGTCACCACTATTAAATAAAGAACCATCAGCAGGTGTTAAGCTATTGACTTGAGGAGCTTGATTATCAGTGACAACGCTGTCACAAGCTCCCAAAAAACGCCACTCTTGATCCGTACCAGAATTCTCCACGGGGTTTGACTGTGTCCACCACTTGGCTTCATAGGCATTATTATTAGCCTGAACTTGGCTACCGCCAACGTGCGTTTGTCCTTGTTGCCATACTTCTAGATTACTGCAATCAACTGCAGCTTGTGCTGTAAAGCCATATAATCCAAGTGACATTGCACTTAGCTTAAAGGCATTTTTTATAAATTGATGTGAGCTCATTCGCTCCCTCCGCCCAAGGTTGTTATAACATTTATTTTACATTTCCAACTTAAAAGTAACACAAAAAACAAATGGGTCAACCTTAAAATTACCGATAAAAGGTAAAAATCAAATCCTTTTGGGCGTAAAATGCTTAGTTACAAACCAAAAAGAATGAATCCATTTACTCTTAATGAAACCGAGGGAGGATTCTACAACTAAAAAGTGAACACAAAGTTAACAGCAAATTAACCTTGCTAACTATGATTAACACAGGGTTTTTGAATTAAAGGCAGGGAGAAACGGGTTAAAACGGCAAATAAAATACGTTTCTTATTTGGGTATATAACGAATAATCTAGTTTTTAGAAAAAAATGTATAAAAATTTTGTGTATTTTTTGTTCTTCTCTGTTCACTTTTCAGCTTAGAAGCAAATTTGAGGTATAAAAAAAGCAAACTTTGCCAGTTTGCTTTTCTGTAAAAATCCTATTTGATCACAACTAAAATCTAAGCAGCGATTAAATAGGACTCTCGCCCTGCATGTTTTGCCTTACGTTGGTAAGCGCCTTTACCTTTTTTAGCTTTTTCTACCTTTGATTTAAATAATTTTGAAGTGACCAATGCCGCATAGACATTGTCATTAATAACACCGCGACCAGTATCAACTTGGCTTTGGTTATGTTTCTTTTTGCTCATTTATTGCTCCTATTTAAAGTGCCGCGATTATATACACGGTTTAAAGCTAAGCAAGTGGTTTTAAAAAAATTTCTGTTTTACTCACTGCTTTAACGAACTTGAGGATGATTTTTTATTTTTCAACCCATTTAGTGTTTTCTTGCTTTCCCTATTGGCAATACTTTTTAAAACAACCATAGTTACTAAATATGCTAATACACTGTTTATCATAAAAAAGGTCAAAAATGGCAGACATCCTCCTAATCGCCTTCATTTTTCTAATAGCTGGTATTGTTGCAGTACCTATTGCCACTAAGTTGGGTTTGGGCTCAGTGCTTGGCTATTTACTTGCTGGTATCGCTATTAGCCCGCTACTCAATGCACTGAATGTCGATGTCATTGCAATTCAACATTTTGCTGAGTTTGGAGTTGTGATGATGTTATTTATCGTCGGCCTTGAATTAGAACCCCAAATATTATGGTCAATGCGTAAGCAACTAATAGGTCTTGGTGGCGGGCAAGTTATTATAACTAGTACGGTTTTAGCTACAGTCGCTATTTTGCTCGGGCACACATGGCAAACGGCTGTTACAATTGGCTTAATTTTATCTCTTTCATCCACCGCCATTGTATTACAGACCCTCTCAGAAAGAGGGCTATTAAAGTCAGATGGTGGGCAAGCTTCATTTAGCGTATTACTCACACAAGATATTGCTGTGATCCCTATGTTGGCTTTTATTCCTTTATTGGCTTTACCCGATCTATCTCAAGGTATAAGTAGTGCAGCTCAAAGTTCTCACAGTGGGCTTAGTCTTGTTGCGGATCTTGAAAGTTGGCAGGCAGCATTGGTAACGCTTGGGATGATTGCCTTGGTCATATTTGGTGGAAATTATCTAACAGCGCCTCTTTTTCGCTTTGTCGCGCTGGCTAGACTTCGGGAATTATTCACCGCTACGGCGTTACTTTTTGTAATCGGCATCGCGTTAATGATGTCCTTGGTCGGGTTATCTGCTGCATTAGGCACATTTTTAGCAGGTGTCGTGCTTGCCAACTCTCCTTATAAACATGAGCTTGAAAGTAATATTGAGCCATTTAAAGGCTTATTATTAGGACTGTTTTTTATCACCGTTGGTGCTGGAATAAACTTTCAACTACTCACTGATAATTTTATGGTGACGGTGTTGTTAACATTCGCCCTTGTTATCACAAAAGCACTCGTGTTGTTTTTACTCGGACGATTATTTGGCTTAAAAGGCGCAGCATCTTGGCTACTAGCTCTTGGACTTGCGCAAGCGGGGGAATTTGGCTTTGTCCTTTTAGCCTATAGTGTGGCAAATAATGTGCTCGATTCGGGCGTTGCTGATCAGCTACTTTTAACTGTCACACTATCAATGCTGATTTCGCCTGCTTTATTCATTATTTATCAACGTGTTATTGCACCAAGGTATATTACAGAGCAAGGCAATAGAGAAGAAAGCTTCCCTGACGATAGCCATGTGATCATTGCAGGATCTGGCCGCATGGGTGGCCTTGTCGATCGTATTTTACAAGCTGGTGGCTATAAAACGACCGTGATTGACTATAATTATAAGCAGCTTGATGCACTCGAGCGGGTTGGAATTCGTAATTTCTTTGGTGATGCAACGCGTCCTGATTTACTTAATGCTGCTGGGATTGAAAATGCAAATTTGCTCATCGTTGCCTTAGATGATGCCGAACAAATAACTAAACTGGTACGTTATGCGATGCATAACTACCCACATTTACATGTTGTTGCGCGCGCAGTAGACCGCCATCATGTTTACGATTTATGGGCCTATGGTTGTCGGGATATCATTCGCGAAACGTTTGACAGCACGATGAGAATGGGGCGTTCAGCTTTTGAAGCTCTCGGTATTGAGCGAGAAAAAGCCCAAGAAATGGTCGATATATTCACTGAGTTTGATAAGGAAATGCTACGTCAAGCCGCTGATGCTTACGAAATTGGCGTTCCGTTTGAGGAAAATCAAGCCTACATTGATTGTATAAATAAACTATTTGATGAAAAAGAGCCGCAAATTAAGCAACAAATGCGTGAGATTTGCGAGCGTGTTACCACATCAGAAAATACATAGACCACATCAACGACTTTAAGTGGCCTCAAAGTTTTGCGGCTAGCCGATTAGGGTAAAGAAAGTTTTGACAATCAATGCTTTGAATACGACTGATATCTTTATGTAGTGGGTTTATTAAAAAGTTATATTCGTCTGGACATAAACTGGAGGGAACTTGAAGCACCGCGGCCTCCATCGAAGCAAGCCAATTAGAGCCTAACGCCTGAGTATCAGCAATATAAGGGTGATCATCCCATGCTTTTGGCAGCTCTGAAGCAACTAACCTGATAACTTTTAGGTCATCGGGTATTTGAATCGTTGTGATACTCAGGTTTTTACTTAAAATATCCGTTGTGTCATTCACTAAACGTTCAAGCATTGCCAGTGATCGTGAGCTAGCGGTATACACTATTGGCTTACCAACAAAATGCCACCGTCCCTGCGCATACAAGCCACCTAATCCAGATAACGCGTTAGTTAGGTCGTTATGTACTTTAGGTGCGATCCGATAACAAATCATTAAGCAGTAAACCCATACTCAAGCCCTAAAATAACACGCTTAATAAGGGCTCGACCGCGAATGGTATGAATCACCGATTTCGGCTCTTGATTAGCAAACTGAATGTTAGGAGTACTAAGCCATTCATTCCAACGTTTAACATCACCAAAATAGGCTATACCTTGTGAAGAAATACGTGCAACCTCTAAGGCGTTTTCACTTAGCTTAGCATTAAGGCGTTTTCTGTCTTTGCTATAACGCTCCAGAGTACGCGTCGTTGTGCCTATTGAAGTCGCTAGAATATTAGCATCCCAATTTAGCTCTTTACCAAGAGATTTAATAGCACTGACTGTCACCCCCTGCGTGGCAACATTGATTTCATCTATTGTATTGGAGTGAACGGTCACTCTGCCATCGGTAACAACACCTAGGTAATCTGTTTCAATCACATTCATATTTCACCTCGCCGAAAATCGACATCTGTCATTCATTATAGTGACACCTGTCGCTTTTTACAATTGTCATTGTACAACCATTCCTTATTACGTTTTGTAATAGTGCATGGTGCAGCTTTTGCATCTGTTTAGATTTAGGAATGAAAATAGCGCCAAATGGCGCTATTTTAAGTTTTAAAATTGCAGCTTGATTGCGTTAAAAGCTAAAGCTCAGTTTTGCGTAATAAGTCATGCCATCAAAACCATAAGGTAAAGCACGAACAGGATACTTAAAGGCTTTATTAGTAATAAAATCAAGCACCTCGTCTTCACCTAACTCATCAGGTGTTACATCAAAAATATTATCAATACCTGCTGATAGCATCAGTTCATCGGTCAATTGATAGCCAACATTAACATCAACTAATACCGCTGATTCAACAGTGCTGGTATCTTTGAACTCGCCTGTTGGCGATAGCTCATCAGGTAGGCCTATGTGATCATTACCAAAGTATTTAACATCCGTTTCGCCGTAATAATTAAAACGTACCATGCTATTGAAATCACCGCGATCATACTCAAAAGTAAGTGTTGCGCGCTCACCCGGTTGTCCATCAGTTAAAAAGCTACGTTGTAAGTCATCAAGAGCAACTGAATCAGGGATCCCTTCTGGCGCATTAACATCATCAATTTCTGTGTCATTTAAATTACCTGCAAAAGTCGCAGAGAAGTTACCTTCGTACAAATCAGTGCGGTAAGAGGCAATAATATCCACCCCTTTGGTCGTTGAATCAACAGAGTTTGAAAAGTAATTAGCTTGCTGAGCACCCGTTGCATTTAGCGCAGCGACAGCTTCTGGACTAAACGCCACATCATTTGCCGACATCAAGCTGCCTAACGTAATGCGGTCTTTAATTTCAACATGATAGAAATCAACCGTTAACGATAATTCACTACTTACGTTATATACAAAGCCTGCACTTAAATTTTCAGAGCTTTCAAGACCTAAATTATCCACGCCGAGTGCTGAAGGGAAATCAGACCCCGCCGTTGCAGTGAACGATTGTAACAACACACCACCAGCACCTAGGTTAGTGGTGTAGGCAGTGTATGCACTTTGTTGTAATGATGGTGCTCTAAACCCTGATGAAATCGCTCCACGAACGGCAAAGTCGTCTGTAATTTCATATCGAGTTGCCAGCTTACCAATGATGTCATCACCTGCATCAGAGAAGTCTTCATAACGAAGTGCGGTACTGACTTGCCACGCATCGGTAATTAAGGTTTCAGCATTTACATAAAAAGCGTAGCTGTGGCGGCTTTCTTTGTTTGACGCTTCTGGACGTAAACCGTTATAAGCTTGAAAACCACACTCAGCAAATACCCCCTCATCATTGACCGCAGGATATGAAGTATCGGTGTTCGCTAAGCCGCATGCGTATGAGGCTGCTTCGCCAGGCACTATTTGATAATTCTCTTTTCGGTATTCAGCACCTACCGATACATAAACAGGCTCACTACGACCAATATCTAAAATACCGTTTAAATCGGCATTAACGGTGGTTTGATCAAATCTAAAACCACCAGAATAACCACCTGTTGGGCCCGCATTTGCGGCAATATCTGCATCACTTGCATCAGGGTTATTCGCTACATACTCAGCAGCATAAGAAGCATTTATGGTATTTTTTGACGTAAAGTCATAGCTATTTTCACCATACACAGCTGATAAGTCATAGCTCCAATCTGTATTCAGTTCACCACGAAACCCTAAGGCTACCGAGATATCTTCAGCTTCATTATCAATACGTGGCAAAAAGCCATCACTGTATACTTGCACTACATTTTTGGCAGCTTCGTTGTAATTACGGTAAAAACCATTGCCTAATGCGGTTCTATTTGAAAAACCGCCAAATGAATACAGCTCAATATCGCCTAGCGGCAAAGCCATATTATAGAATAACGATGTAAATTCGCTATCAGCATTACCTTGTCCCCAACGTACATCATCAGATAAAGTCCCTGCTGGCTCGCCTAAAGCTCCCCCTGTGTCTCGCTGTGCTCGGTTAGTACCGTCAGCGTCTCGATATTCGGCTGAAAAGTTAATAAAACCCCCTTCGTCGCCTAAATCAAAACCACGATTCAAACCAATCGATATTGTATCGCCGTCACCTTCGCCTGTACTTCCTGCTTGCACATACCCTGTAGTTATTCCCGTCGAATCATTTAGCGATAAGTTGATAACCCCTGCAATAGCATCTGATCCATACTGCGCAGCAGCTCCATCTCGAAGTACCTCAACCCCTTTTAGGGCTGTCAGTGGAATCGCATTCATATCAGTACCAGCAGCACCCGCGCCGACAGTACCATTTAAACCAAAAATAGACTGATTATGACGGCGTTTGCCGTTTATAAGCACAAGCGTTTGATCTGGTTGCAAACCACGCAATGTAGCCGGCCTAAATAAGTCTGATCCGTCAGACACCTGAGTACGAGAAAAGTTAAAAGATGGTGCGGTTGCTTGTAAGCTTTGACCAAGCTCAGTAAAGCCCCCTTTGTTTAATGTATCAGCATCAATTAAATCAATCGGAGATGAAGACTCTGTAGCAGTCCGATTAGCCACTCTCGAACCAAGCACTGATATTTGCTCTATATTTTTATCGACTTTTGTACCCTGTGCTTCTTGAGCCTGCGTAGAAGTCGCGGTCAGCGCTAAACTCACCGCTACGGCAAGTAAGTTAAAAGAATGTGTTGTCATATGTGTCCTGTTGATAATTTTAGGCTTGCTTTCGTTAAAGTGAGACGCCCCTTAGAAAAACGAAAGTAACCATTAAGCACGTATAGTCGATTTTAAATCGCTGTGTTGAAAGCTAACTCAAGCCTGCGAGTTAACCTTTAAGAAACATCCTATCAACAAACCAAGCAAATGGAAGAAAAAAAAGTTACGACTTAGGTATAAATTTTTCAAATAACAGAACTTACAAATTAGCACTGGTTAAATTTCACTAAAAACCAACACAAAAAAGGATACTAATGCAAAAAATAAATAATTAACCTTCTAGTCCAATTTGATTTAATACGGGGAATATACAGCTAATTCGTGACCCCATACCCTCAGCGCTTTGGATATCGATCTCTCCTTGATGCTCATGAACAATTGCATACACCATTGTCATTCCCATTCCAGTGCCCTCACCCACTGGCTTGGTGGTAAAAAAGGGATCGTAAATTTTAGCAATCGTTTGCTCGCTCATACCACATCCATTATCTTCAACATCAATGTGAATACGTCCATCAAGCTCATAAACAGATACTATGATGTTAGCATTGTCATTGTTTTTACAGGCTTGGCTTGCATTAATCACTATATTTACAATTACTTGGCTAATTGCAGATAAATTACACCAACTTACAGAGATAGGGCTAAAATGGCTGTGTAGTTGACAATGCTTTAATTGATTAGCAAGTAACTTTAGTGCACTTTTAACAGCATCTGTCATATCAGAAAACTGTTTTTCATGGCTTTTGGGACGAGAAAAGTCTAATAAATTAGCCACAATTTTACTTATACGCTGTAGGCCTTGCGCGGTGTCGCTTATAAGCTCAGGTAAATCATCAGAAACAGCTCGAAACGAGTGCGATCGATTCAACTGAGTGAGTCGTTGGCAAAACGTTTCTTTATCTGTCGTGCTACATACAAACTCATCACACAGTTCAAGCAATTCGCTGAAATAAGCACAGTGGCTTTTCAGACTATCAATATTACTCATACTGTAGGCCAATGGGTTGTTAATTTCGTGCGCCACGCCTGCACACAAAGTTCCCAAAGTAGCCATCTTTTCAGCTTGAATGAATAAAGCCTGATGACATTTCAAATCCGTGATTTTTTGTTCTAATTCACTATTTAGCGCAACTAGAATACGACTTTTATCTGCTAGTAGTTGCTCAGCTTCTTCTCTGGCTGCTTTCTCAAGTAAGTAGGCGTGTTTAAAATCATCCATTTTTAGCCTCAAAATATAAAATCGTCTCTACTAAAACCTAGCACAAGCCCTAATTTGAAGCTATGTTATTGATTAAAGATAATTCATAGTGCGTCCACATGGCAGAACCAGCAGTGAAAGAACATATTCAAGTTTTATGCATTGATGATGATGAAATTGTATTGCGCACTTTGCAAAGGCTACTCGTGTCTTATCACTTAAGTGTTAAAACGGTGCTTGATCCCACCGAAGGATTGAAACTGTTAAACACTCACACATTTGATGTCATTATTTGCGATATGCGTATGCCACAAATGGACGGCGCTGATTTTTTCGCACAAACACTTAATATTGCCCCTGATGTACACCGAGTTTTACTTACCGGCTACGCTGATATAGACAGCACAATTTCTGCGGTTAATAAAGGAAAGATCCACGCCTATATACAAAAACCGTGGCAAAATGAGCTACTGATACGAACAGTGAATGACGGCATCGAAAAAACAACGCTAAAGCGTAAAAATAAACAGCTCGAAAAACAAATAAAAGCGCAAAACAACCAACTAAAAGAGCTCAATAACAATCTTGAGCAAATGGTAGAAAAACGAACACAACAAATACGTAAAGTGCTTAAGCAGCTTGAAGATGCAAACGAGCGTGAAAAACACGAGCATCGCACAACATTCGAAATTTTATATAATTTTATTAACGCCAACCCTTATCTCGATGGCATACAAGCGCAAAATATAGCCACCACCTGCAAACAAATTGCACAGAGCTTAGGGTTAGACCAAAAGCATATTAATATGGCCGAAATGGCAGGTTATTTAGCACAAATAGGCTTACTTGCTATGGAACCTGCACTATATAAGACTCCTACTCGTGACTTACCCGAAAATCAAAAAAAAGTATTCTACACACACCCAAGCACAGCTCAATTAATGCTCATGCCAGCAACACATTTGCATGATGTTTCTGAAGCCATTTACCATCAGTTTGAGCATTACAACGGAACCGGTACTCCCAAAGGTTTAAAAGGTAAAGATATCCCAATCACGGCAATGATCTTGGCCGTTGCCCGTGATTTTTGGCAAGCCGTAGATAATGTAACTGTGCAAGAAAATAAATTTGCAAGCGCACTAGATCAATTGCAGCTATACAGTGGTACATATTATCACCCCAAATTACTTGAGGTTTTAGCGAATTTAAAAATCACATGTGCGAGTAATCAACAAGTCGGTAGTATGAAAATACTGTCTGCAAATGAGTTAAAAAATGGCATGGTACTCGGTCATGCACTAAGAAATTACGATGGCATCCTATTATTACCAAAAGGTCATATTTTTGGTGCCAAATCGATTGCAAAGCTTCAGCAACTTGAGGCGAAAAAACCAAATCCTTTCAGGATCATGATCAAAAATTAACGAACAAAAGTGATCACATAACCCCATTACTTCGTTACAATATGATTTATATTACGTTTACTTTCAAAAGGAGCGCTCAGTGTCGCGATTTTCCGCTATTACAGACAAGCCGCATGATGGCAGATTCAATAAAAAAACGGGCATATTATTGACCAATTTAGGAAGTCCTGATGCCCCAACAACAGCGGCACTGAGAACGTACCTACGGGAATTTTTATCTGACCCGCGCATCGTCGAGATCCCACGTTTTATTTGGATGATCATTCTGTATTGCTTTGTACTGACGCTTCGCCCAAAACGCTCTGCAGCACTTTATAAAAGCATTTGGACTGAAAACGGCTCACCATTAACACATATTACCCGCGAGCAAAGCAAAAAGCTGGCGGCCCTTTTAAAAGAAAAAGGCCATCAAGATACTGAGGTTGTTATGGCTATGCGCTATGGTAACCCATCAATTGAAGCAGGCCTTGAAGAACTTCGCGAAAAAGGCATTACTCGGGTGATTGTGCTGCCACTTTATCCGCAGTATTCAAGCACTACAATCGGTTCAACCTTTGATGCTGTATCGAACGTATTACGTAAATGGCGCTGGGTCCCAGAGCTTCACTTTATAAACGGCTACCACGACCACCCTGTTTACATTGACGCCCTAGCAGCGAGTATTAGCGAGGATTTAAACGCTCATGGTACGCCACAAAAACTAGTCTTTTCGTACCACGGTACGCCTAAATTGTTCTTAGAAAACGGCGACCCTTATTACTGTTTTTGTATGCAAACCACACGTTTAGTTGCCGAAAAGTTAGGCTTAGAAAAAGACTTCGCAGTGACCACCTTCCAAAGCCGCTTTGGTAAAGCAGAATGGTTAAAACCATACACAGATGCCACACTTGAGAGCTACCCTAAAGAAGGCATCAAAGACGTTGCAATTTTAAGCCCCGCCTTTAGTGCTGACTGCTTAGAAACATTAGAAGAATTAGAGGGCGAAAACCGCGAAAACTTCGAACACGCTGGCGGTGAAAAATACCGCTATATTCCAGCATTGAATACGCGTGATGATCACATCAACGCCATGTTTGAAGTTATTAAGCCTCTGCTTAAGTAATTTTAGTTAGGCCCTAGTACTAGGGCCTTTTTAATATTGATATTTAGCTTCTAATCTTTTCGCGTCATGACCAATGTCACTGTACCAGCTATAATCCCCCAAAAAGCCGAACCAACGGTAAACAATGTTAAGTTTGAAGCCGTCACCAAAAATGTCACTATAGCTGCCTCGGTATAATACGCCTCCGTTAACGCTTGCTGTAAACTACTGGCAATTGTGGCAAACAAGGCTATGCCCGCTAAGGCTAAAATCAGTGCTTGTGGTAAGCTCGCTACTAAACCAACTAATGTCGCCGCTAGTAACGCCATGATGATATAAAACACACCACCAGCAATACTTGCCCAATAACGTTTATCAGGGTTTTTATCAGCTTCGGGACTCATACAAATTGCAGCGGTGATTGCCGCTAAGTTTATCGAGTAACCACCAAACGGCGCGATAAACACATTTAAAAGCCCCGTAACATTCAAAGCCGCCGAAACTGGCGCCTTGTACTGATGAGCCTTTAAAACAGCGATGCCCGGTAAGTTTTGCGATGTCATCGTCACAATAAACAGCGGTAAGCCCACACTGATCATGGCATTTAAATCAAACTCAGGAGCAATATACGCAAACTCGCTTAATTTCCATTGCCAACTGCTTGTATCGATTTGACCAGTAAAGCCTGCCATTAAAAAACCAACCACAACAACAGCTAACATCGCAAAACGCGGAAAATAACGTTTACCAAATAAGTAAACAGCGACCATGACACCAATGACTAATGGCAGCTCATTCATAAAATTGAATACATCTATACCAAAATTCACTAAAACACCCGCTAGCATCGCACACGCTAACTGACTCGGAATTTTGTTCATCACTCTTTCAAAAATACCAGTGATCCCGCATAAAAACACCAATACCGCCGAGAACATAAACGCTCCAACAGCTTGATTTAAGGTATAACCTTGTGCGCTTGAAATAAGTAATGCTGCCCCCGTGGTCGACCACGCAATTAAAATGGGAACCTTATAGTAATATGACAACGCAATAGAGCTGGCTCCCATCGCAAGGCCAAGCATAAGTACCCAACTGGCTACCAAATCAGGCGTACCACCTAGCACCATGACTAATTGATAAATCAAGGCAATTGAGCTGGTAAAGCCAATAATTACCGCTACGAGGCCCGCAGTTGCTCGACTGATCAGTTGACTCATAAAGGGTAAACTCCTTGCAAAATATGCAGATAAAAACCTACCTTATCGCAAGGCGTACACAATGACACTGTACACTTTTGTAGTATTTTAAGATTTATTTACTATACAGAACCAACGTTAGTTCTCGTTGCAAACATTAACAAAATTTAATTTGCTCTCCACCTTCTAGCAATCCTTGCTTAGTTAAACTACAGACACTGACTAATTTAAGGACTAATCATGACTAAACTAACCAATCAAAATCACTTATCTATTATCACATTAGCGACAATCAGCGCACTCCTTACTGGCTGTGGCAGTAGTGGTAACAGTGAACAACCAGCACAAAATACGCTTACCCTTCCTAGTTTATTAGTCGGTGAGGTTAGTGCGCTATCTGATACCAGTGTTACCGTTAATCAGCATCAAATTGCAGCAAATAATGCTGACATTGAAATTGATGACAACCGCGCATCAATCAAAGATCTAAAAATTGGTATGATGGTAGAAGTTGAAACGAATGGAAAAGAAGCAACAGAGATTGACTACGATCCAAGCTTCAAAGGCCCTATTAGTATTAATGAACAAGGCGCAACCATTGCGGGGATCAAACTAAATAACCTAAAGACAGAAAACCTGTCAGATGGCAGCCTTGTTGAGCTAAGTGGTTACAACAATAACCACAGTGAATTTACAGTTACCTACCAACAACCATTAACTAATAATGCAGAATTGGAGCTTGAAGGCTTCATTACTGAGTTAAATACCGCAGCATCTACATTTAAATTAGGTAATTTAACCATTCAATACCAACATGCAGATATAGACGGCACATTACAAAATAACCAATATGTTGAGCTAGAAGGTTACCTTGATGGAAAATTAATCATTGCACACGAGGTTGACGCTGAGCACAATTTTGAAGGCAATGACAATACTGACACAGAATTACACGGCACAATTACGTTTATTAATAATGACATCACCCTCGTTACGCTGAATAATCAGTGGCAAGTTAGTATCACAGAGCAAACCACGTTCGAAGACATTACCCGCACAACATTAGCGATTGGAGATACAATTGAAGTAGATGCCTTATGGCAACAAGCTAATAACTGGTTCGTAGCTCACGAAATCGATCTTGAGAAAAGCCATACTGCGCCAAGTTCAACCCCTAGCTTTAGTGTTTCTGGTCTTGCCAGCTATAGTAATGGAAACGTCTCTATCAACGGGGTCAACTTACAAGTAACAAACAGAACGGTGTTTGAAGATGAGTTAACAGCAGATACACTTTCAGGTGAATGGTTAGAGCTTGAAGGGATTATTGACGGTCAAAACTATATTGTCAGTGAAGTCGAGCGTGACAACAGTAATGAGTTACTGGAGTTGAAAGGCATAGTGACTGCCAATGCATCACAACAAGCTAGTTTATTTGGCTATATTAGCGAAGATAACAGCTTAGCGAGCTTTACAGAGCAATATGTTGACCTAGAATGCCAGTGGGTACAAGATAATATTGTACGTGCATGCCAACTTGATGATTAACAATAAAATTTAACAATGGCAGTGCTAAATGTGCTGCCTAACCAATATCGAAATATTATGAAAAAACTAATTCTAACTTGCTTATGTTTAATTTCAGGCCTTGCTTTTGCTGCCAGTTCAGCCATTTTCAATATGCTGGATTCAAGCTCTGCACCTGCGCCAATTGATGTGCTATTTGGTATCGAACAACGCTACGCTGAAAATGCAGTTATTGTTGAATTTGAGTTTGAAATAGAAAAGGGTCAACGTGTTTATGAGGTCACGCTCTACCAAACAAAAAAACAACGTTTTATCGAGTTGCTTCTTGACCATTCAGGACACATCATTGAACAAGAATACGAACAGCCAGAATTAGATGAACAAGAAGAAATTGCAGCTGCAAACCTGATGACTAAAAAAGGGTATACATTACATGGCTTGGTCAAACAGTTAGATGACGAACCTAGCCATTACCTAATTGAAGCTCAGCTAGAGCAAGACATGGGTATTACCTATATGGTCGCCACGTTTGTAACAGATAAAGGGCGACACAAAAAAGCCATTGACCTTGAAACAGGTAAGAATTTGCCATTACTTCGTTGGGGCAATTAATGAAACTGTTATTGGTTGAGGACGACCAACAAAATCGCGAGTTTTTATACAAAGCCTTTGTCGAGCAAGGCTACACACTCGATTGCGCAGAAGACGGCCAACAAGGGCTTATGTTGGCAACTTGTGAGAACTACGACGCTATTATCCTTGATCGCATGCTTCCCAAGCTTGATGGTTTGCAAGTATTACTAGCACTTAGAGCTACAGGAAAAACGACCCCTGTATTGATTTTATCGGCGCTTGATAAAGTTGACGACAGGGTAACAGGCTTAAAAGCAGGCGGAGATGACTACTTAACCAAACCTTTCTCATTTTCAGAACTGGCTATTCGAGTAGAAAACTTAATAAAACGACATACCTTTCATGCACCGTTAACTACAAAAATTAATCTTGCTAACCTAACGCTTGATTATAGTGATCAACGGGTTGACGTAAATGGCAAAACACTCAACTTACAACCCAAAGAATTTAAACTACTTAGATACTTACTTGATCATCAAAATAAACTCGTCACCCGTACTCTATTATTTGAGTCAGTTTGGGAGTATCACTTCGATCCAGGTACTAACGTGATTGATGTTCATATTGCAAGGCTTCGTAAAAAGCTTGCCGAGGCATCTGCACAATTAGAAATAGAAACAGTACGTGGTGTAGGCTACAGGTTAAAGGCGAATGTAAGTTGATGAATGAAAATGGCCTGCGTTTGTTCGACCCTAGAAAAAGCTCCGTCTGGCGTTTAACGCTCGCGTTTGCAGCAATCACAGCGGTTACTTTACTGCTCGCGATTATACTTATCTATCAGTTATTACTGGGTGAACAAAGTCGCCAAGTTGAAAGGCGTCTTGATGCTGAAAAAACACGTATCGAAGCGCTTGCTTCAGAGTTTGACAAAGGAAGCTTTTTTCAACAACTTGATGTATTTAGAAATGAAGGTGAAATTTTAATTTTTTGGCAAAGCGAGTATGAACAAAGCCAGCAGCTCAGTTTTTTGCCTGATAACATTCCCGCACTACCGCAAACCATTGTTTTTCCTGTTCTAGATACGGGGCGCGGACAAATCCGTCTATTAACAACTGGCAAAGTTAAAACACATCATGGTGATATTGTACTTGCCACCGCCACAGAGCACTTACAACGCTTAATTGTCGACTTTAAATCTATCGCAAGCTGGACTTTCATTATAGCCATCGTGCTGACAGGTCTATTTGGATATTTATTTTCTCGCCGGCATTTACGCCGTGTTAATTATTTTAATGAAACTGCCGAGCAAGTACAAAATGGCAACTTAAGTGCGCGCCTGTGCCATAAAAATAAAGGCGATGAATTCGACCGCTTAGCAGCGCATATAAACACCATGCTTGATGCTGTAGAAGAAAATTTCGCACTCGTTCAGGGTATAACCGACAACATTGCCCATGACTTAAAAACCCCACTGACACGATTAAAGCTTAACCTAGAAAAGCACTTAGAAGATCAACCCCAAATGGGTTATGAGCTTGAGCAACTCAATAATATTATTAATACATTTGATGCCATGCTTAAACTCACACGCCTTGAGCATGGGCAGTTTCCATTGAAACTTGAAGCAATCGACAGTAGCCAACTTACTCACGATGTATGTGAGATATTACAACCCAGCGCAGAACAAAATGGCCAAATAATTTGTGTAAATATCACTTCTCCTTGGCAATTAAACGGCGATAGAAACCTCATCTTCCAAGCAATATTTAACCTCGTTGAAAATGCCATAAAATACGCAGGTAAAGGCGCTACCATCACGTTAGCACTTGATGAAAAAAGTTTCTCAGTCACAGATAATGGTAAAGGCGTTAACGAGCAAGATTTAAAGCAACTAACTAAGCGCTTTTATCGCAGCGATCCAGCTCGTCAACATGAGGGGTTTGGTTTAGGCCTTGCAACAGTCAAAGCAATTTGCAACCGCCATAACCTAAACTTATCGCTTAGCTCAGACAATGGCTTTTGTGTAAAAATAACCAATGATTAAGCGGCATCCTCTGCTGCTTTCTCAACATTCTCAAGCTGTTCAGGCTTATCAAAAATACCTAAACGGATACGAATAAAGTGCAAAATTTCTTTTGCAACATCAATTCCCAACGCCCCTTCTAAACCTTCAAAGCCTGGGCTTGAGTTTGCTTCGCATATTTTGAAATGTTGCTCATCAAATAATAAATCAATGCCCGCCACATCAAGGTTAAGTACATTCGCAGTTTGTGTTGCAAGCCATTCGATTTCTGGCGTTATTGGAAATGACTTACCAGTACCACCGGCACTCACATTGGCTTTGAAATTTTTGCCCTGCGAGTTACGTTCCATACAGGCAACAGCACGGCCACCGATAGTAAGTACTCGCAAATCACGACCGTGACTTGACTTAACAAACTGCTGCAAAATAATGTTTGCTTGTGGATTTGCAGCCTCAATTAACTGCATTAAATCATCAAACTCTTCTTTTGATTTTGATAAAAATACGCCACTGCCTTGCGAGCCTGATAATGTTTTAATCACCACAGGAAAACCGATTTGTTTTTCAACTAAATCAATATTAACTGGAAACTTAACGAGCATAGTGTTGGGGGTTGGTAAATTACACTCAGCTAAAATTTGCTGCGCAAATAACTTGTCTTTCACCGTTTCGATTGACTGCGAGCTATTCACGCAATACACGCCTAAACGCTCAAGGTGGCGGATAATTGCCAATGCAAAATAGGTTGTGCTCGCGCCCATACGAGGAATCACAAAGTCAGGTAATTGTACTGACTGGCCATCAATCAGAATACTTTTACCATCTTCGCGAGTAATCGTTAAGTCAAACTGATCAGGCGAGTAAACTTGTAAATCAATGCCTTCCTCTTTCGCCGCTGCAAGTAAACGTTCAACTTCGTAAGTTTCTTGCTTTAACAAGCCTTGGCTATCTTTATAAATGATCCACCCGCGCATAAGTCGGTACCTCTAATATTGGAGTTTCGGTGACAAAAAAACGCGGATTATGCTCATCATCGGGGAGTGAGTAAAACAAGTTAATTTTATCGTCACGATGATAAAAATGACTACAAACTGAATAAACATTGACCACATTGTTAAATTGAGGTAAAAAGTCACAGTAAGTTAACAATAAACCCGATTAGAGAAACATGTGAACAGGACGCTTGCATTAATCTTCATTATTCCACTGAGCGTATTTGCCTTAAATGAATGGCATATTCAAAGTGGTGCCTTTAAGTTACAGCCCAATGCTGAGGAGCTTTTTGTTTCCAATGATACGCTGACTAAACACACGATTCCGCAGCCCGTTGTTAACCTAACAGCACCACTTAATCAGCTTTCAAATCGTGCACACGATTACCTTTATAAACAAGGCCGTTTGCCTAAAAGGCTCAATAATACAACGTTTAGCAAGTTTGACCTTGGCACTCTAAAAACACTGCAATCCGGTGATAACTTCATTCTTATCGTTGACGAGTATCAAAGTTATACTGTCGAAATAACTAATATTATTGAAGCAAGTAATGGTAACCGCAGTGTGTTTGGCAAAGTGAATGATCACACTAACGCATTTCATCAAGCTGTAATGACTCTTACCGACAACACGTTGCAAGGGCAGTTTAACGCTGGCGATAAGAGTTATAAATTTGAAAGCTTTGGCGAGTTTGGCTGGGTCTCAAAAATTTAACCTAGCCATTTAAACTTTTTATTTAATGGCTGGCCACAAAGTTTCACCATCACTGTCGATTGGGCTTAAAATTTTCAGCCCTAATAGTTTCGCAATAAGCGGATACACATCTAAGTTATTCACTTCATCTAGCTGTACATGTCGTTTAAATGCAGGGCCTGTGGCAATAAACGTCGCGGCCATATCATCTGTGTATGCATAGCCATGCGTACCTAAATAAGAAGCCATTTTGCTATCGGTAAATACTCGCGGTGCTGTGGTTTGTAAAACAATATCACCAACCCGAGGGCCTTTATCGTAATGATAATCGCGCTTTTGTTGGTCAGTTAAAACGATAAAACGGCCATCTGCTGCTTTAGTAAGCTTTTTACTAAAACCCTTGATGTCTGCTTTGCTATTTGGTTTTGCATAGTACAAAACGCGAGGGCCGGTGTTTTGCACCATAAAATTGTCGTCTTTTGGCAGACTATCTATTTTGATGCTTAGGCTTGGATCAACAGACGCCATACCGTGATCAGACACAATCACTAAGTTAATCTTTTCATCAAGTGCTTTTAAACGCGTGTGCAAGTCTGCCATTAAATTATCTAGCTGTTGAACCGCATCGTATGTCTGTTGTGCATCTGGGCCATACTCATGCCCCATGCTATCCACCAACGAAAAATAGCTCACCACCAAACGTGGGCGCTGCGCTTTTGGCAAGCTTAACCACTGAATAATTTGATCAACACGCTTTTGATAATCACTGTGTTTAGAATAATGATAAAAGTAATCAGGTAACATGCCATTAAAACGCGCATCAGACTCTGGCCAAAAATAAGTAGCTGCTTTTACACCTTGCATTTGTGCAAGATTCCAAAGCGGAATACCATTCAGCCAAGTGCTGTCATCTTTACCCTTACCCATTTTGTAGCACTCATTACGCTCAGTATCACAAAAACGGTTATCAACAATGCCGTGGTTGACTGGCAATAAACCAGTAATGATAGACAAGTGATTAGGAAAGGTTTTCGTCGGATACACAGGGCGCATTTTGGTGGCTCGTACGCCCTGTTCACTGATTATTTTTAGATTTTTAGCATCATGTTTTTCAATATAATCCCAACGGAATCCGTCAATCGAAATAAGTACAACACTCTGTTCTTCAGTAGCTTTAACCACTGCACTGGATGCCAGTAAAGCGAAAAAAATAAAAGGCCAAATACGCATTAAGAATCCTTGTAAGTTAATTTTTTAAGTCATTAAGTTAGTGTATCTAACTCACTTTAAAATTTTGTGATCATAGCTACAGCTACTTTTTAGCGTAACTAAGTACAATCATTTAATAGCAAGTAGTTTGAGCAAAGTACGCAAACTAAAATTATAACTTAAAACTAATATTTTAATTTATGATACAAGCTGTTAGATTAAATTTAATCTTTAAAATCACCAAAAGTAATCACCACGACTGTAATTTACTTGGTAGGAATAGAAATGATCGATTTTCGAAAAAAAATAACACCCGCTCGTGAAATGCGCTCTACCAATAATTTACATACAGCGCTTGAAAGCGACCGTGGTCGCATTATTAATAGCGCGGCCATTCGCCGTTTACAGCAAAAAACTCAAGTGTTTCCGCTTGAGCGTAATGCAGCTGTGCGCTCACGTTTAACTCACTCGCTCGAAGTACAACAAGTTGGGCGCTTTATAGTACAAACGATTTTTAATAAATTAAGCGATGCTCAGCAAAAAGAGTATGGCCTTAAAGGGCTAGAAAGGCCTTTAGAAAGCCTTATTGAAATGGCCTGTTTGATGCACGATATAGGCAACCCGCCTTTTGGTCACTTTGGTGAGGCTGCTATTAATCAGTGGTTTGCTAAGCATTTAGATGAACTTATTCCTGAGCGGTGTAAAGAAGTTGGCATAAGTGTTATTTTTAAACACCTTGCGCAAGATATAAAAAGCTTTGAAGGTAATGCACAAGGTATTCGTATAGTTCACTCTTTATTGTCACTAAATTTAACCTACAGCCAAACCGCTGGTATTTTAAAATACACCCGCCCTGCCAGTATGTCTAAAAAAGATAGTCCAACTAACAAAGATTATTTGATGAAAAAAGTCGGGTACTACTTCAGCGAAAAAACCTTCATAGACGCATTACAAACAGAGCTTGAAATAGAGCAATATTGCCGACACCCTGCAAGTTATATAATGGAAGCTGCTGACGATATTTCGTACTGCCTTGCCGACATAGAAGATGCTGTAGAAAAAGGCATCATAAGTGTCGATATACTTTGTGACAAGCTAAAAGAACAATATACCAAAACACTCACAAACCTGACATTAGACAATACGAAACACGGTGACTTTGCAGAAAAAGCAATTGATTATGCACTAAGTAAAGCCGCTGAGCAGCCATATAACTTTAACAGCGAATTCTTTATTTACCTGCGAGTAACCTTACTACATCCTTTAGTAAATTATGCTGCTGAGCGCTTTATCAAAAACATTGAAGCTATTTACCATGGTGATTTTAATCAGGCACTGCTTGAGGATCGCAGCCACTTACATGCAGTAACAAAAACGCTGAAACAGGTCGCGCTTAATCACGTATTCTGCCACAAAGAAGTTGAACGACTTGAACTTCAAGGTTACCGTATCATTAGCGGCTTACTTGATTGCTATAAACCTTTGCTAGCACTTGATCACGATAACTTTAAGCGAGCATTAAAAGGCGATAACAACTTACTTATTGAAAGTAGACTTGTTAAAAAACTTTCTAACAAGCACTTAAACAGCTACCAAAAAGCCATAGATGCGCTTAAAGCTGAGCCTGGTCACTACGCAGCTTATGAGTTTTATTATCGTTGTCGCTTAGTTCAAGATTATATCAGCGGTATGACTGACCAATTTGCTTACGATGAATATCGCGCTTTAATGGTTCTCGAATAAACCTAATTTGTTAACCAAATGTGGATAAATTAGTCGACTGAGCTTAAAATAATTCAATATATAGTCACCAGCTAAACCTCACTGGTCAGGAATCTATGTCAATTATAAAAACGACCCTTTTTTTGTTATTTACTGGTCTTAGCTTTACCAGTAGTGCCCAGTACAACGAAGCAATGTGTATTTTGTTAAAACAACAAATGCATGAATACCGCGATAATACCAGCAACCGAAACTATCGCTCAGCGGCCAGAAATTTTGAAAAAAACTGTAAAAACCCGACCCCAGTTAATAATACCGCCGCGCTACAAAAGCTCACTTCAGAAGCAACACCCACACCACCTAAAACAAGCATAACAGAGCACTCAGGTGCGATTAAAGGTGCTGCTGAAGATGTTCCTAGTCAAGCACCAGTTCAACAAGCACCTCTAGAGCCAATACAACAAACACAGCAACCAGCAGAGCCAGAATTAATTGACTCTTCACTCAGTTCTGAGCTTAATAACAGTGAGCCGGTTCAACAAGATAACGATAGCCAGTCAATGCCAAAACTGCCACCAGCAACAGAGCCAGTGACTGAAGCGGCACCAATTACAAACACAGAACCAGCAGAGCCACAAGATCCTGCTGCAATTAAAAACGACGCAAATCAAGCTATAGAGCCTGCTAAAAAACCGGCTCCGGTTGTAGTACAAACACCAGAACCAAGCTCATCAAACTCATTATTGATGCCAAGCCTGCTTGTGTTATTAGTGCTTTTAGTTGGCGGCCTATTTATTTTGCGCCTTCGTAAGAGTAAACAGTCCGATTCGAATGCTGAACTTGAAAACACCTTGCTTCAAGCTCAAGCTGCAAGTGCCAAAATAAAAGCGCAACAAGCATTAGATGAACATGAAACAAGCTCAACAGAATCACAACCACACTACGAAGATGAGTTTGAGAGAGCATTTAATGACACATTTAACACGAAAACGACAACGTCCGATGATGAAGAATGGTCAGAATTTGCGCGCTTAAATGCAGAACACGACGAACAAAGCTCCTTCACCAGCACCGAAGAGCAAACAACTGACTTTGCCCATGCGCATGAATTCAACGAGCTTGAAATTAGCCACGAAGAAACACAGAACGATGAATCTATTCAAAGTGATGAACTTGAGAGCACACGCAGCTCATTTGGATTTGACGAGTACAACACCGCAGAACCAGCAGAAACAACGCCGAGATACGACGAGTCAAATAATAACGAATTAGGTGATGAGTTAGGCAGTGATGAGTTAGACAATGACATTAAATCAGAGCTCAATGATGAACCCGAGTTTACCAATACACGTAGCTCTTTTGGGTTTGATGAGTACAACACCTCAGAGCCAGCAGAAACGGCGCCAACATACGACGAGTCAAATAATAACGAATTAGGTGACGAATTAGGTAATAATGAGCAAGACAATGACATAAAACCAGAGCGCGATGATGAGCCTGAACTAACCAATACACGTAGCTCTTTTGGGTTTGATGAGTACAACACCTCAGAGCCAGCAGAAACGGCGCCAACATACGACGAGTCAAATAATAACGAATTAGGTGACGAATTAGGTAATAATGAGCAAGACAATGACATAAAACCAGAGCGCGATGATGAGCCTGAACTAACCAGTACACGCAGCTCTTTTGGATTTGATGAATATAAAAGCGATGACCAACCTCTAAAAGATGACGTACCTGAGTACGATTTGTCATCTTTAGTAGATGACGATCTGTCTTTTACAGGCGCAATAGATGAGCCTGAACACTTAGCCGAACCTGCAACAATTACGCTTGCTGACGATGACATAAGCGATGATGACTTAGCAAAAGCCCTGCAAACACTTGAACAGGAGCTGCAACAAAATACAACTGAGCTTGCTGATGCGCCAAAGACGGCACCCATTATGACTGACACGAACCTGCCAGATAATGATGACGATACACTATCTTTAGATGAGAGTGACATGCCTCAAGGGATCAGTGATGAACAAAAAAAAGAAACAAGCTCAACAAACCCCTTTGCTAATTTGTCGCTAGACCCTACGTGGGATCCCAACTCAACCGAAAAGCCGCAGATTGAAAGTAAAGAAAAACAGCCCAAATCACAAGCGCTTATTGACGCAGAAAATAGAGCGAAACAACTCAAAACAGATGATTAGCGTTGATATTAGTTTAGTGCAATAAACTACTCGTAGTTTATTGCACTCTAACTTAGTCTTTAATAACAGGACGTGGCCGCATTAAAAAGTGAAAAATAAAGATAAGCGAAAAGAACACCGTTACGGCCAACGCACATAACACAATAATATTTGTTGGTAGAATTGTATCGTTAGTGTAGCTATAACGCTTTAACTCCCGTTCAGCCATTATTCTAGCTCGTTCAGACTTACTCGGTAATACAAACTCGTGAAAGGAATCTGTCGATTTAGCCTCAGCTCTTTCATACTGCGCACTTTTTTGCTGCCACAACATATCAAACTGCTGAAACTGAACCTGTTTATTCTCGATACACCAATCTAAATATTGAATATTTAAAGGCCTGTGTAAACAACGCGAAGGAATAACATAATAACGCTCCCACGCTGCTTGTTTACTAATATAACCTTGCTCAGATAAGGGTTTAGCTAATGGGTTTTCAAGATAAGCAATATCTTGGTTATAAAACGAATGAGTTCGCTTTAATATTTGTTCGTCAGTTAAGCAATTATCTGAAATGCGCGATGAAAGATTATGTAAGCGTTGTTTGTACGAATCAATTTTATCGAGTAGGTGGGTTTTTCGAATGGCTGATTGCAGCTCAGCTCGCTCTGCTTGCATACTTTCGCATTGCTCAACACTAAGAGCTTGCTGCCCCCATGCAAAACAAGGAGCCATGAATAAAGCTGATAATAAAATCCTTTTGATCATAAATTTACGTCACTGTAAAAGTTAGAGGTACAGCCTAACATTTTTATATAATACTGCAACAAAACAGCGCTAAAATGACTAAAAAAGATGATAAGTAACTGCTTTTTTGTTAATACATTTTAACTGCTTATATACTAAATAACTCCCGTTAATAAGCTCTCCTCAAAAACTACTGAGTTTAACTTACTTTTAAAACTCTAAATTTAAATATTTTATATAAAACTTCGCTAAGCTTCTTCAAGGAGTATCCATTATTTAAAATCGTTGACTAAATAAAATAACATGGATAACATTTTATGATGGATGAAATATATGTATGGATACTTTTATGGCCTTGGAAATTAGAATTTGTATTGATTCAGTAACCGCTGAATTTGTTAAGTGCAAAGAAGATAAAGAAGATACCTTCACGAAAGACAATCACCATATAAAAAATCAAGTGATTACTTCAGGCACTCCTTATATATGGCGAAGAGAGTATTCAGGCTCTTACACTCCGCCGACAAATGAACAACAAAGCATAGTTAGTCAATTTGACTCATTGCCAGCACAATCTCGCAGAAATATAGCTAACATGCTACGTGACTTTGGTAGTGAAAGACTATTAGCAATCTCCGACTTTCAAAATCAAGTCATGCCGTTTCTAGCACAAAATACACATGGTATTGTAGGTTCTGGCGCTACATCTATAGAAGCCCGCAGCTCAAAGTTTGCTTCTTTAGCTAATAAGTACGAAGCCGCTTTAAAAGATATACGTACTGCTCATAAATCAGGAATGCCAAAATATCATATGGTTGCATTAGAGCAAAAAGCGCTAAATATATTCAAAGAGCTTAACGTTAAATTTCAAGCTGAGCTTCAACGCTTTATGAATACTAATCGGGCCAGTCGCCGAGGCACTGTTTGGTCTAACCCAAATCGCGGTATCAATATAGCTAAATCAGCAAGGCATTCTGCCAAGCTCGATATAAGTAGCACTGCTGAGTTCAATAAAATTAAGCGGATTGAAAATACAGGACGCTGGCTTGGCAATGGCATGATTTTACTTGATGGTGCGTTCAGAGCGAACAAAGTGTACAACGACTATAAAAACAATAAGGACTGGCAACGTAGTTTATCAACAGAGCTAGCTAGTTTTGGGGCATCAACGTTTGCTGGTATTCTCACGGCGACATCGGTAACTACAACCCTATCAACATTTCTAATGTTAACTCCATACGGATGGGTAGTTGCCTTAGGAGTAGGGTTAATAGCAGGCTTCTTTATGAGTCTTGAAGTTAATAAAAAAACTAAAAAGTTGACAGAAAACATATATGATCGACAGCCTCTAATGAAAGATGTATTTTAATGGCAATACTGAATTTTATTCTATATTGCGCCATTTTCTTCTTTGTTCTCATGATGATAATGACTGTGATATTCCCCAGAATATCAATACGACATATCGAGAGTAAAATGCAGGAAAATGGAGTTTCACCTCCGAGTTGGGATAGAGGAATTGGAGCCAGTGCTCCTTTTTACGCACTCGCTATCTTTGTAAAAAGAGCTCGTAAGTCTACGCCATTATTTGATGGCAGGTTTGTCGCCAAACACGCAAGGCCAATTGATAAGTTTCTCGCTTTTTTGCATCTTGTATCAACATCTGGCTTTATAATTAGCGTATTCCTTACGGTAATTTTAGAGTACTTTTTGTTGTAGCTGAGTTTTTTACTTATTTCTAAAGTAAATATGTGTATTAATACTAATAGCTTCGTAAAAAAAGGTTATTGATAATATTTATGGTCGTAAACTATTCATAGGGGGTATTTTATAAATGGATCTTACTCTAGCTCCTATTTTAACCTCCTTATTTTTAACTTTTCTTTTCAGCTTTTTTATTTCATCTCTTTTACTTTCAAGAGTGTCGATTAAGCATATAAATAAAAAAATGGAACTAGATGACCTGTACCCACCCAGCTGGGACCGAGGGATTGGAGCAAGCGCTTCGTTTTATGTATTTGCAATACTTTTTAACAAGTACAGAATTAAAAACAAACTATTTGATGCCCGCTTTATCGCTAAACATGCGCGGACTATTGATAAGTTAATTGCAGCAATTTATTTTACTTCAGTGGCAGGCATGATAATTTGCCTCTGTATTATTACTTTATTTAAAAGCCTTACCTGAAGGAAAGCTAAACATTAACCTCTATGACAGGAGGCGCTATTATGACGTTCTCATTGGAAAAATTAGTTCTAGCGAACATGTTTGTATTCATGGCTTTAGCGTTTCTTTTTGTAGTTTTATTTACACGCTTCTCTATCAAGTACATAAATAAACAAATACTAAACGACAGTGTTACTCCTCCGCTTTGGGACAAAGGCATTGGCGCTAGTGCCCCCTTTTATGCCATGGCAATATTTTTCAAACGCTCGCGATTACCCACACCTATTTTTGATGGCCGTCTTATAGCAAAATATGCAAGGTCAGTAGACAAAGTACTAGCATTCTTACATCTTTTTACAATGGCAGGGTTCACAATCAGTGTATTTACAGCCATGTATTTAGATAAACTCTAAACAAAAGAGAATTTACAAAATGGATTTTAAAATCTTTATTTTCTACTCCTTCATTATATTTACAGTGGTTACTTTTGCGTCAGGCGTGCTGTTTTATCGAGTATCTGTGAAGTATATAGATAAGCATATGGAGAAAGATGGTGTCTCTCCCCTTAGTTGGGATAAAGGTATCGGCGCAAGCGTTTCGTTTTATATATTTGCTATGTTTTTTGAGCGTTCAAGAATCCCAACGCCACTATTTGATGGCCGTTTTGTAGCTAAATATGCAAGGCCTATCGACAAAGTTATAGGAGCTGCGCACTTAATCTCGGTTTTTGGGACAATTATTTGCCTATGTATCGTTTCTTATTATCAAAAAGGCTAATTCCTTTGCCTAACTACAAAACTATCGATGATCTAAAAGTGCGATTGAGTAGGCGTGGAACTTGTTTCGCGCGCCATGCCATATGGCCATACAGTAAAGCGCCCCACAACCAATTTATAAGTGATAAACGAGCTATAATGAGGTGCTTTAATAACCGAATATTTATATTTGGCTTTTAACTAATACACCTCTACTTTTGAAACCTCAACAGGTTGTGCCAGCGCATTTTCATAAAAAGCGAACACAGCTTTGGTGTATGGCTGCTCGTAATGAGCATCAAGTGCAGCTTGCGATACAAACTGCTCAACTAAAAACAGACAACGCTGCTCTTTACTCGCAAACAGCTCAAAACGATTACAACCATGCTCTGCACGAGTGGCGTTTAATATACTCTGTAAACGCCCTTTACAGTCTTCAAATAATGCTGCTTTAGGGGTAATTTTTGCTACGATATTAATCATACTAACTCCTTAGCGTATAATTTTAAAACCAATGCCCTTATTGGCGGCGCAACTGTAAAAGCCACCACAAATGCAGCAGGCCATGCATTGGCAAACGCCTTCATCCAGCTTACTAAAAATGTATCGCTTAGCCCTAAATTGACATAGGTAACCCATGCCGAAAGCAAAAATGACATTAAAAACGAAAATGCCGCAGTAAATGTAAAATGAATTTTCATATGTCCTCCTTGGCGTTACTATATTTGCATAGCCTAAGTAGCAACAGTCACGAAAATGCAAACTAAGATTGAGGGAGTCGTATGCTGGATGATCTGCATTTATTTATCGAAATAGCCCGCCGTAAAAGCATGAGCCAAACAGCAAAAGATTTAGGACTGAATCTATCAACGCTTTCTAGGCGCATTCAAACACTCGAAGACAAGCTCGGCGAGCCATTATTACAACGCACAGCCCGTGGCATTGTGTTAACCACCAAAGGCGAGTCACTTTATAACGAATTAGGCGAGCAAGTGCTTGCTCTCAATAGTCAGTTAGCACAATTAAACGACTCGCCTACCGCAAAAGACTTTTACTTGTTGTGCCCACAAAACATCATTGCGGGTCCACTGATGGGCGCAATTAATCAATTTGCGATGGCAAACCCTGCGTTAAACCTCCACATTTACCCAAGCAATGCCAATAGCCAGTTAAGCCAAAAACGTTTTGACTTAGCTATTCGTATTGGCGAACAACAAGACTCTAGCTACTACCAAAAGCGCCTAGGTATGATTGCAATTAAACTTATAACAAAACAAGGCGCACCTAAATCACGTTTAATAATCCCCTACTCTGAGTCACAACTACCCAGTGGTTTGCTAAACAAATTAAAAAAAGAGTATGAACAAATAAGCTTTTGTTTTGATATTACAATCGCCAGAAAAATGATTGAAGCAGGCTATGGTGCTGGCATACTCCCCATGAGTGAAATAGCCTGCATTAAAGACACCTATCAATTTAATTACCTAGATACGCCACACAATTTACCTGCAAGGCCTATTTACGCCCTCTGGCCACATTCACGCACCCCCTCTGCCAATGCCCAGATCTTAATAGAACAACTGCAAAACAGTATTACTCACACCCCTAGCTTACAAGGGGATGTGATAGAGCTATAGAATGAGTAGCAGCAATTTTACATCGCGATTTAATAGGCTAGTTTTAATAACCTAACGTAGCAGCATAAAGCCACTGCTACGTGTGTAAGAAGGTAACTAAAAAACAGGCCTAATTTCGATTTAAGGCTGGGCATTCCAAGTAGATTCAAACAAGGCTTTTTGCTCAACTTTGTTTTCACTACACCATACAAAATCCGCTTGCTGGATTTTCTTTGCTCTACAGCGCTCTGGCAGCTTATAAAACTCACCCCACGCTTTACGTTTTTCATCATCATTGTATGAATTAGAATAAACCGTAGAGTTATATACTTTCGTATTTAAAAGCCCTGTCGGGTTTGACCGGTAACTATAATTACCGCCATTACCTGCGCTTTTTGTCGGTTTTTTGCAATATTTTGCCAGCAAAGTAAACAGCTCATCGGAGCGCTTATTCCAACGCTCACCTTGTTGTGCGCTATAACTGCGATTCATTCTTTTACGAATAGACTCACGTTCAGCTTTAATGTTATCGCATTGGTTTTGAGAGTATTGCTCGTTGGCAATTGAAGTTGGGCTCACTAATAAACTAGCGAGTAATAAAATCCATTTATTCATAATTTCACATCAATTTTGTTAATTGTTTTTCCCTACAAATATTATCGACTAAAAAATATAAATAGTCTCAGAATTTTCCTGCCTTTTATAACATAAAATAAACAAAACTCTATTTATTTTAGGGCTATATAAAGTACCCAAAATTTATTTTTAGCATATTAACATTACAAATAATCATGATAGAATTCTGGCCATAGGATTTTAATAAGGATATTTTATGGATATTATAATTGGCCAACACGTGCTGAAGAAAAAAGCACAGTTAACCCAACTTTCAGATCGCGCAATCGGGCGAGAGTTTAAAGATCAAGCAGCCCTAGCAATACAAATGACACAATGTAGCGCAGCTGTTTATCGTCGCTTACAACGAACGTATAAATCAACCATCACACCAAAAGATCAAAAACGTGTAAAAGCGGGCGGCTTAAGTACAGAATCTGTGACTTTTTCAACAAGTAACCGTAGCCAAAAATCTTTCAACAGTTTACTTCCCGCTATGCGAGGAGGTGCATCTGCTCCTGGGAACGTGCCAAAAACATCTAATGATGTTGCTGTTGCTTCTAACCAACCCCAAGCAACTAACTTACTCGCTTTACTACACCCTATACTCAGCGAAGATATTATGAAAACGGGTAACAGTGTAGAAAAAGCCGCAACAATACTTGGCCTTGTTACAACAACAGCGGGTTTTGTTATTCCTGGCGGCGGCGTTGCTTCTTCAATCGTAAGTTGGGTAGGAAGTGGCGCAACTTATTCAAGCTACTCAATGTCAAGAATTCGCCCCGATGCACCAGACCGCGCTTTTCATCAACTAACAAACTACATTACCTGCTTAGCAGCATGGAATAAAAAAGCGTGTGAGTTAATTGATATTGCCGACTCAAACGGCCAATGGACTTTCCGCGATATTGAAACGGGCTTTGCATAAAACAAAGCCTTTATAATACACAAACACCACAGCATTGTACTTGGTGTTTGTGATTTTAAAAAAAATTAACGCTTCTATAAGGCCGTACACGCTCTAATTGCAGCAGCAATAGCTGACGCACTTTGCTTTGAGTAACCCCCGCCGCCAATAACGACGGTTGGTATACTTAGGCTTTTTAAACGAGATAAAACACTCTTTTCACGTTCAACAACATCCTCTATTGTAAGTTTAAAGCCACCCAGTTTATCAACGGCCAGTACATCTGTTCCTGCAATTACAAAAGCCAAAGCATATTCATCAATGACTAATTCGAGCGCTTGATTAAGTTTCGTCAAATACTCTTCGCCTTCGACACCGCTTTTTAATGGCACAGGAAAATTCACTCTATTGCGGGTGAAGCTCGATGTTGGGTAAATATCTTCATTGTATACATCTAACAAATGTACGTTTTCATTATCTTTAAATGAATACGCATTACCGTTACCATGATGAGCATCAACATCAATAATCAACACTTTATCTGTTTCGCTTAAATGGCCATTTTTTCGTAATTGCTGGTAGGTAATGCCAATATCATTATAAATACAAAACCCTTCCATATTTAAATTACTAGCATGATGAAAGCCACCAGATAAATTCCACATAGTCTCGCCAGAATCTAGCGCTTTTTCAGCACCTAGTAGAGTACCCGCAACAGCTAAACGCATAGGAGTTAAGATTTTTTTATCTAGAAAATCAAAGCTAACAAAAGGGATTTTAGGAACTTCAAGGGCACGGAAAATAAGCGTTCGACTCAAGACCAATTTTCTCATTAGCTCATTGAGGTACTCGTTAATTATATCGGTAGAAATTGGTTCATTCGGTTGGATTACTTCAACATCCACACTATCAAGTTCAGATGCCACTTTGGCAAACTTTTCACCATCAAATGGATGCAAATACTTCAGTAATCCTAGCTGATAATTAAAGCGTGGTTCATAAATAACTTTCATATTTATGCATTTTCCGTTTCTGCAAGCTCTTTAGCGTAACGCAATACCTCATGAGGTGTCCAAACATGTACTTTCAGCATACAAAAAGCTTTCCCCCTATAAGGACCCACCTTTACATTTAAAAGTAATAATCAATTACGTAGTTCAAAATAACCATGCAAGTAATTTAGGCTTTGGAACTATTTAGGCACCTTTGAACAACTTGATAGCAAATAGCCTTTTGTATAGTTTCATCTAGCTGATTTTGGCGCATCGATAAGATGGCTTTGCTCAACTGTTTGTGAGAAACGATAGGGAATGGTGGTCGTTGCTTTAGTTCTACAAACCAACCTGGAAAGCACAAAATAGGTGTTATTTGCGTACTATAACCTGTGGCCTCACTCAACCATTTATAGACCCATTGAGCTTGCCGCTCTGTTTGATCAATAGGCTTACTCTCATTCCATGAAGGAAAGGCAAGAAAGTTATTTTCAAACCTTACTTTATAATTGATGTCATCTTTTATGCGCTTATGCCGACCTTTTGTCTCAATTGCAAAAACACCATTTGAACCAATAACCAGATGATCAATATTAAAGCCATCTGCCTGAATATCATGAAATACTTGGTAACCATGTGATTGCAGCTCAATCAACTCTGATGCAACGGCTAACTCAGCATCCCGCCCAAGTTTTAATTTTATAAGTTTGTCTGACTCAAGCCATAACTTTCTGGCAGTATAAGTTAATCCTAAAAAGATAATACTAATCAAAAAGTAGTTTAATTCACCACTTGCAAACATCTCAGCAATACCCTTTAGCGCAAAAGGCAAGGTGATAATTAATACTGCTAAAAATATGTAACCTACAACGTCAAATATTTTGTCATTAACTTGATCATTCAATGTCTGTGCAGCTAAACGCAAAAGCTTTTTGCGCTCAACAGGTAATTTAGCATTTTTTTGATGTACCCATAACTTAAAGAATAAAACACCAAGTATTGAGTAGGCCCCAAGGACAATAAATAAAAGACTTAGCCCTTGATTTAATAAGTTTTCCATTAGCATTCCCTGTTTTAACAACAGCTTATTTATACATTAATTTTTAAATTCTGTCGCGTTGACACTAACAACCAAAAAGAAGTAACCACCGACTTTTCTTTGGAATCGCTCGGCGCCCCGAGGTTCACACTGTTTCCTCAATTTGAATTAATTAAATGAACGTAACCAGCGTAGATAGGCCATCCATGGCCAAGCTACGCTTTTTACAGCATTGCCTAAAAGGATTTAGGTACTTGGAATTTGTCGGGAACAAAATTCCGCTACGCTGTTAATTACTCATAATTAATTCAATTTCGGGTATGAACACGGGGTGTAACCGTAACTAAAGCCTGCAAATTACCAATCAAGTTATTGTTTGTTTTCATTATTTATTTTAGTAAACTGACTGTTCGAAAACAGGGAGTCGTTATGGAACAGGTTGGTATTTACGAGCAGCTGATTACGCAAGTAATCGAGCAACACCTAGATCGTGAACAGTTTTATGTCGGAGAACGCCAACTTGAATCAGCAGAAGCTGCCACTTGGCTGTCTCGATTTTTAGGTAAGTTAATTGCTCACGCGATTGATGCTATACCTAGTTCAAATAATCGCTTACAAGAGCAAATCAATCTAGCAAATAACTTAGTTTTTTGGCTTAAAGATCATATTCGAGATGATGAACTAATAAGTGAAAACCTAATAGATAGCCAAGGCAAAATCCTCACTGCACTATTCAATACTGAAAACCCAATTGCAGCAAACCTCAAAGACTACGCCAAAGATATATTTCCATTAACAGGGCTTACCCAAAGCGAATTATTTAGTGGCGCGAATGCAGGTATATCGCTCGAGACAGAATTAAAGCGTGAGATAAAATCGGCCGACACTATTTACTGGTTAGTTTCATTTATAAAGTGGACAGGGCTAAGAATATTTAAAAATGAACTTGAAGCCTTTACCAAAAGTGGTAAAAAACTAAAAGTTATCACCACCTCTTACATGGGGGCAACAGATGCTAAAGCGGTTGAATTTTTGGCAAGCCTACCAAACACTGAAGTAAAACTAAGCTATAACAATCAGCAAGAACGTTTACACGCAAAATCTTACTTATTTATGCGTAACACCGGTTTTCATACTGGCTATATTGGTTCGTCTAACTTATCGCATTCGGCACTCACCAGCGGCCTTGAATGGAATTTAAAAATTACAGCGCAAGAAATTCCGCATATTATCGCTAAAACCAAAAGCACCTTTGAAACCTACTGGCAATCACCAGACTTTGAACTGTTTAGTGGTAAAGTTGAATGTAAAGAAAAGCTAATAAACTCACTGAATGAACAGCGTGGTAAAGGACAAGCAAGTAACCAGTTCTATTTTGATTTAACCCCTAAAACTCATCAATTAGCTATTTTAGAAAAACTAAGTGTTGAACGAAGCGTTCACAATCGCTTTAAAAACTTAGTAGTGGCAGCAACAGGCACAGGTAAAACAATCATATCTGCATTTGATTTTAAAACCGTGTACGACAAAAAACCAAATGCCAACTTTTTATTTGTTGCTCACCGAGAAGAAATCCTCACTCAAGCACAAAGCGCATATCGTGGAGTGCTAAAAAATAATGATTTTGGCGAGCTTTGGGTTGGCAACTACAAACCTCAAAGATACAACCAATTATTTGTCTCAATTCAAACCCTTAACAACCAAATCGACAACATAAAATTGAGTGCTGATTTTTATGATTATATTGTTATTGATGAAGTGCATCACGTAAGTGCTAACAGTTACCGTGGCATTCTTAATTACTTCAAGCCAAACATTTTATTAGGGTTAACGGCCACACCTGAAAGGCAAGATGGGGCAAATATATTAGAAGATTTCTGTGGTGTTATTGCCGCAGAGATCCGCTTACCAGAAGCCATAAATCAGCGCCATTTATGCCCGTTCCAATACTTTGGCCTTGATGACGATACAGATTTAAGCACGGTAACGTGGCGAGGTGGTCGTTACGATATTAGCGAATTAAGTAACCTCTACACAGGCGAGAATAACCGCGCGAATAGAATCATATCGAGTCTCAACGACATCGTTACAAATATTAACGCTATTAAGGCATTAGCATTCTGTGTAAGCCAAGATCATGCTGAGTTTATGGCCAGTAAGTTTATCCTTGCAGGTATAAGTGCAGACGTACTTACCAGTAAAAATACTAGTGAACGAAAACACAAACAGCAGGCGCTTAGACGAGGTGAAATACACATACTCTGCGTCGTTGATATTTTTAACGAAGGGGTCGATATTCCAGAAGTAGATACCCTGCTCTTTTTGCGTCCAACCGAGAGCCTAACGCTATTTTTACAGCAATTAGGCCGTGGGCTACGTTTACCCGACAACAGTCAAAAGCAATGTTGTACCGTACTCGACTTTGTTGGTAACGCTCGCCCCGAATACGACTTTGCCAATAAGTTTCGCGCACTCATTGGAAAAAGTAACCAGCCAATAAAAACCGAAATAGAAAATAACTTTCCGCACTTGCCGCTGGGCTGTCGTATAGAGCTACAAGAACGCACGCAAAAAACTATTTTACGTAATATACAACAAGCAACAAACAGCAAACGCCGTTTGCAACAGCTTATAAACAGTTATTCTCATCATACAAGCGACGAGTTAACACTAAGTAACTTTTTACGTATAAACCCACAAGTCACACTAGAAGATATTTATAAACCGAAAGATACAAGGCATGGCGGTTGGCATTGGTTAAAAGACGATGATATTCCAGCAGATCAAGTTGATATATATAGTGCCTATTACAGAGCTATAAATACGCAATTACTTAGCTGTGATTCACTGAGCTATTTGTGCTTTTTACGCGATTTATGTAACAGCGACTTTAGCATTGAGATAACACCTCAAAATCAACAGTATTCACTCATGGCTCATTACAATTTTTGGGATAACACTGGCACAAGTCTAGGGTTTAAATCCCTTAAGCAAAGCTTACAAGCACTAAAAAACCCGTTATTACAACAAGAGTTATCAGAAGTGATTGTGCTTTTAATAAATCGTATTCAGCAACAAGAAAGTGACTTAGCGTGCTTACCAAACCATGCAATAAAATTGCACAGCCGCTACACTCGCCAACAAATATTAGCGGCGTTCGGCGCGCATACGTTTGATAAAAAATCGACCGCTCGCGAAGGTGTATTAGAGTTCAAAGAACAAAATTTAGAGCTACTATTCGTCACGCTCAATAAATGCGAAAAAACCTACTCACCAACAACGCTGTATCACGACTATGCAATCAGCCCAACCTTGTTTCATTGGCAAACGCAAAACAGCGCCCGACCAGAACATGGCCGCGGCCTAAGCTACATTCAGCACCAACAAACAGGCAAAACCATCTTGCTGTTTGTGCGTGAACAAAGCAAAGATGAAAACGGCCGAACCATGGGATTTGTGAACTATGGCGAGGTTAAATATCAAAGCCACAGCGGCAGCCAGCCTATGAACATAACATGGGAATTAGTAAGCCCCATGCCAAACGAAATGTGGCATGAGGCTGGAAAATTGGCGGTTGGGTGATTAGTAATAAGTTTTATATAGGAATTATAAATGGAAGCTTTTTTACAAGACACTAAAATCATCTCAGCTCTAATTACAGCTACTGTAGCTCTCATAATAGCATTAACAGGCGCTGTTGCTTTCTTTTATAGATCTCGCAGAGATAGTAAAAGAAATGCAAAAAAAGTCTTATTCCATTTGCTTGAGGTTCGCCACGCAATTAAGCTAAAAACTTTACCCATCGATGAAGTCGCTAAAGAGTATTATGAATATGCAGCCAAAAAACTTAATTCATTTACTCCTACAGAAGAAAATATCTCATCAGAGAACCCTGTACTTAAACTTATTGAGTGCAAATTCAAAGAGCAACTAGCCTCTATAGAGGAAAACCTTTCTGAGAGCGTAATACCAGCTCTTAATGAAAAATTAGCTGACTTGGCTGAAGACAACCCTATTTTAGCTTTTAAAATTAGAGGTCGAGACAATTTTCTCAAACTATTTGAAACTTCAAAAGCTCAAATAGCCACCCTTAACATACCCAATATGGGCCCACAACCTGATACTAAAAAAGATTTACTAAAGCGTGTAAAAAGAATAATGCTAATACGCGTAGCAAAAGAAAGTAACGAGTATATTGACGATGCAATCGAAAAAATAGCTAAGTATTGTGGACGAAGTCAGTTAAGAAAATGGCGCAGATTAAAACAGGAAACGGCTTTCACTCACGGATTTGATTTTACCCAATTAGATGATTTATTTGAAAGCTGTCTTGCTGCTATTGATTTAGAAGAAGTGTATTAGATGTATGATCTTCCCTTCAATACAGATATACAATTTATGAGACAGCTCTCATCTTCATCCATAAACACCAATCTACCAGCACACTCCAACTCCCCTTGATCACACCTGAAACTAAGTTAATGATGAGTAATTTACAGCATGGCGGAATTTTGTTCCCGACAAATTCCAAGTACCTAAACCCCTTTAGGCAATGTTGTACATCAAGTGTGCTCCTCGGCAGCTTCTCTTTGGTTGCCATCGCCAACGCGATGAAACCTCGAATAGAGGTTTTTAATCCCTTCTCAACTCCTAAAAACACACAAAAATACGTGCCTTAAAACCTGTTATCAAAAAACAAAGCACGATATAAAATCGAGCCTACGCGATATACCTTGGTTTATCTTCTGCCACTTAACCAAGCTCATTTTTGGCTATTAATAAACAGCACTTTCTGCAAACTCAAAACTATTTATGCCTACCCACAATTTAGCGCTGTTTGCTTGTGCCACCTGGTAGGCCCAGTCGCTCACTGAGCGTGATTTGTCGGCATCACAATTAAAATAATCGCTCAACTCACGAGTTATATGCTGGTTATTTATAACGAGGTTTTTTTCTTGCCAGCGCTCGCGGTGCTCTTGTGCAGCTAAAAAGTCGCGTTTGCTGTTATTGCATTTACTATGAGCTGCCACAAAGTTGTGGCCTAAATCATTGGCGTAACGCGTAAACGGAATAAAGTGGTCAACCTCGGTTTTGCTGTTTAATGCCTTTTGACAATAAAAGCACTGCCCTTTTTGTAGTTCTATTAATACAGGTTTTGCTTTATTGAGTGCATTGCGATCAAAGCCAAATAAAAAGTCATGAAGTTGGCTTTGCGGGCCAATTAGCGCTTGGTTGTATTTAATGCTTTGAATTTTTTGTAGCCATGCATTTTTGGCTAGATACACAACTAAGTCGTAAAAGCGTCTAAAGCAACTAGCAATACCTGCATTTAAGGTAATGTATTGCTGGCCTTTAACATGAGGGTATAAAAAACACTCTTCCTTACCATTTAGCTTTTGTAATAACCATAACGGTCCTTCTTTAATGGTTTTTAACGTTGTTTTACGTATGTTTTCCCAATCACTGCACTTTTTTAATTGGCTAACTGAGTTAATGTTTCTTAATTTTGCATCATGCAGTGTGGTGATGATTTTGGCTTGTTTTTTGGAATTAGTGTTTTGTAAAAGCAACAGGTCTCTATTATTACCAATAGCAGCAAAAGGGGATGCTTGGTGCCAATATAAGGTAATAAACTTTTCGACTAATTCGTCAAAGGTTATTTGTAATTGGGCATTCGGATCTATTTGCTGTTTTTCAATGCTGATATCAGCAAGCGCATGTAACAAAGCAAACTTATAAGTGGCACTAAAATCCCCTTCCACCAGCATGCGCTGGATATAAGCGATAAAGTCGAGCTGTTGCTGCATAGCCATCTCTAAACTATGCCTTTAAAAAATTGATGAAGGCTACTTTTAAGCGCATAACTAAATCCTGTTACTGCGGCTTAAAACTAAAAACCGCTCCATGGTTTTAAATCAATACTTATTCACTAGATGTTAAGCTAGCGTTAAGCTTTCAAACAATCTAGCATAAGTAGTGATGAAAAATATAGACTTTTTCAGTAAGCGGGGTAATAAATCTAATTTTTAAGGAGGGATTTTATAGTTAAAATGCGGTACTTAAGGGAGTGTACCACATTATTTTTAATAATTGACTATAAGACTAAAAGATTACTTAAATAGTTCTTCTATGCAAAATAGCATTCAGCCAGATCTCTGACGCTCGCTCGGGCCGTTGGTCGGCGCTTTGCCACGATTTTAAAATAAACAGGTTGGTGTTTTTAATAATGTTCTCAAGCGTTTGCTCGTTTAGGTCGGTAAATTCGCGACCATTATGTTCGCGCTCGCCGTCACCGTATTTAAACGATACATACACAATTCCTTGTGGCTTGAGTGCGCGGGCAAGGTTGTTAAATGCTTCGGTTAAGTCATTTTTTGCGACATGAATTAAGCTTGCGCAGCACCAAATACCATCGTATTTATCAACATCATCGAGTGCTTGAAAACTGCTCACAGCCACTTTTTGATCTAGGTATTCTGAGGCGAGTTTGGCAATTTCAGGGCTTATATCAAACGCATCAACATTAAAGCCACGCTCTTTAAAAATGAAGGCGTCGCGCCCTGAGCCACAACCAGCATCTAACAACGAGCCATTTTTAGGGATTAGCGGTAAAAATTCATCGTAAAGTTCTGTTAAGTCTACATCGAGCGTGGCATCTACAAATGCTTGTGCGTTCTGGTTGTAGTAATCGATTGTTTTGGTTGCCATTTTATATCCTTTATTGCGGCAGCGGTGTTTGCGTTAAAAATATCATTAAAAGGTGAGGATCATAAATAAATTTAGCAGATGTAGTGAGTATATAAATAAGTATTTATATGTAGAGCACCATTTAAATTCTATAAAACTATAAATACAACCTTCTACTGACTTTTTAACTACCACCTCAATTTATAATATTAAAACACTTTAAAGATTATTAATTAAAACAACAATTTTTTATTGCTCTGGTAACAATTTTCTCATACCTTATGTCGCCCATTTCGCAACTTACTACTATAATATTAAGCGAAATCAACATTTTCATACTAAATATTAGGGATACACAATGAAAAAACTTCCTATTGCATTAGCTCTATGTGCTGCTTTTGTGTCTGCAAACACGCTAGCAGAGGTTCGCATAAATGGCTTTGCTTCAATAGTTGGTGGTAAAACTCTTGATGACGACAACGCGACACTGTACGGCTACGATGATGACATTTCGTTCAAAAACGAAAGTATGTTCGCATTACAGCTGTCTGCTGATTTACAAGAAAAACTAAGTGCAACAGCGCAAATTGTTGCTCGTGGCAGTGATGATTTTGATGCTGAGTTTGAATGGGCTTATCTAACCTATGAGTTTACAGATGAGCTACAAGTTAGTGCAGGTAAAATGCGCGTGCCTTTTTATCGCTACTCTGACTTTTTAGATGTGGGCTACACGTATCGTTGGGTTCGTCCACCACAATCGGTATATAACTTACCATTTTCGACTTATGAAGGTTTAAGCCTTCTTCATAATACGCAGCTGGGCGACTGGGATTCTACAGTACAGGTTATCTATGGAAGCTTTGACGACAAAATTGCGGTGGTTTCTGTAAATGGTGATACCGAACTTAATGATATTGCAGGTATTAACTGGACGCTATCTTACGACTGGTTTAGTGCCCGCGCTGCTTATTTTGTAGCAGAAACGTCAATCGCGATTGAAAACGATACTGATGCTGGTATTGCACTAAATGGCTTAGAGCAAACATTGCGTAATGCAGGTTTTGTTGATCAGGCTGATGATATTGCTGTTAACGAAGATGATGGCTCTTTCTTAGCGCTTGGTTTTTCAATTGATTACAACGACATTTTATTTGATGCCGAATACACTGAGTTTGAAGTTGATAACAGTGCGCTTGCTAAGCAAACACAGTATTACACGTCAGTGGGCTACCGTATGGATGAGTGGACTGTTCACTTAACTTACGAAAATAACGATGATAAGCACGATAGTAGTCGTTACAACGCTCTTCCTGCTGTACCCGCTTTAAACGCCGGTATTAATCAAGTATTGGAAAGCGGTAAAGCTAAAAGTAATGTTTACACTATTGGTACTCGTTATGACTTCCACCCTTCAGCAGCTTTAAAAGTGGACTTTAGCCGCTTTAAAGATGACATCACTGATACAGACACTGATGTTGTTGCTGTTGCTGTAGACTTAGTTTTTTAATTGGAGCGCATAATGAAAAAATTACTTTTAGCTACAGCGGTAGCGCTTTTATCAAGCACCGCTTTTGCTGATGTTGCTGTGATTGTTAACCCTGCGAATGGCAATGCAATTGATGAAGGCACAATTAAAAAAATCTACCTAGGTAAAGCAAAGTCATTTGATGATGGCACTAAAGTAAACCCTGTAAACCAAGACGGCAACAGTGTTAGCGATGAATTTAACGACAAAGTAGTCGGTAAATCGAGCAGCCAGCTTAATGCTTATTGGTCAAAGTTAGTATTTACAGGCAAAGGCACGCCGCCAGAAAAACTTGCTAATGACCAAGCTGTTATCGATTTTGTATCAGCAAATGGTGATGCTATTGGTTATATTGATGCATCAAAAGTAACTGATAAAGTGAAGGTTGTTGCAACGTTCTAATTGCGTTTCAATAAAAAGAGCCACCTTCTAAAAGGTGGCTCTTTATGAGTCTACTAAAGCTGGCGTTGCCAGCTTTTTATATGTAATTTTATTCGACCTTAAATTTAGCCGTAGCATCTAGTAGTGAGTCCGAGAGGTAATGCAGGTTCTTCGCAACATCTCTTACCTCAGACAACGAATTCATTGTCTCTTCAAATGACATATGCATATTAGAAACATTATCAACCACCATACTCGCGACCGATGTTTGCTCTTCAGTAGCCGCTGCAATTTGTGAGTTCATACCATTTATTTCTAGAATTTGCTCTGCAATTTTTTCAATTGAGAGGCCTGTATTTTCAGCTGCTTGTGCGTTGTTTGTAGCCATATCTCTGGCTGATGTCATAGCATTAACAGACTCGTTTGCTGCCGTTGTTAATGTTGTAAGCAGCTCTCTAATTTCGTTGGTAGAGTCCGATGTTCTTGATGCTAGTTCTCTTACTTCATCTGCAACAACGGCAAAACCTCGTCCTTGCTCACCCGCTCTTGCAGCTTCAATCGCCGCGTTAAGTGCCAATAGATTAGTTTGCTCAGCTATCGAGGTAATAACGTTTAAAATCTGCGTCACATTTTTTGTGTCATCAGCGAGTCGGTTAATGGTCGTTGCAGCTTGATTAATTTCATTGCTCAAAGTGCGTGACTCTTGCACTGAACGCTGTATTTGAGTGCGGCTTTGCTCTACCTCTTGCTCAGCAGTTTGTGCTGCATGTGACGCACTGGCCGCCGATTGTGAAATGTCAGCAACGCTTTGACGCATCTCTTCCATTGAGTGTTTTACCACTTCTGCATCTGTTGTTTGCTTGGTTGTTGCTTTTTCTGCACGCTCCATACCTTGCACTAAGCGTGTTGAGTTTTCCATTAACGGCTCACACACAGACATCACATCCAGCACCGCGGCTTTTAATAGCTTAATAAAGGCATTAAAGTTAATAGACACTTGGCCAATTTCATCCTTTGCATGAACTGCAAGTTGTGTGCTTAACGAGCCTTTACCATCTGCAAGCAAGCCTAAATTATTTGCCGCTGCACTGGCTGACGAGCCAATTCCACGGGCAATCCAAATAGAGGTAATTACTAATAAAAAGAGTGAAATAACTGACACCACAAGCATTAACTGCAACGCATTATCTGAGCGTGCTTTAGTCGCCTGAACAAGTTCAAAAAAACGGTCATCTGCGCGTGTTTGAGCACGCTTAAAACCTTCAAGTACAGCCTCATAGAGTTGTGTTTTTTGCTGGGCTTGCTGCTGAATTTTACTAAAATCAGCGGTACCTGAGATCATTGAGCTTGCGATCGTGGAAGAAATATTAGCGTACTGTTTTAGCTTTTCTTTTGTATCATCATGAACATACGTATCGTTAATGGCAATAATATTTTTTAAATTTTCATTAATTGTTTTATAGGTTTGTGCTGCACTTTCAACTAAGTCTGGCTCACCAAATGTCACTGCTTGTGTGTAGAGTTCGTCTAATTTTTCAAGTAAACCAACATTTGATGACGTTAACTTTACTACTTCGTATGAAGACTTTTCTAACTCATCAAGTGAGGCTCTGTTGTCATTCATTGCGATGTAGTTTACTAACACAATAATGACAAATGCTGCCACTGCTATACATGTAATCGCGTGTATTTTTTTAGTAATACTTAAGTTTTTAAAAGAAATACCTGCCGCCATTGAATTCACCTTTGCTGTCTTGTTATACGTATTATCGCCCGATTTATAAAAACTGTTAACTATATTTATATATTTTCAGGGTTTTTTGTTAGCAACTGGGAAACAGTTTTAATCAAAAATACGTTTAACTTGAATGTAAACTCAGTATAGCAGTAACTTTTAGCTCGCAGCTTTTTGATTACAAAATCAATCCTTTTTTATCAAATTGACTTTATGTTTTAAAATAAGGGAGGAGTGCTTTATTAGTGAGCAAAATGAAAAAAGGCCCTTTCGGGCCCCAACGTGGAGAGGGTTATTCATCGCCTTGGTTTGTAGCGATAATTTTCAGACTATTTCCAGCAATAAATAAAGATGCTGCAAACAAACCGATATCTTTCAGCAGAAACTCACCAACAAAACTTAGCACAGGGAAACCTGCTTCCGTTGTAATGCCGGATAGAAATACCATCATACTAATTGTTACAACAAATAACGCCATTGATAACAGACCACCAACCACTGATAAAGCAGGATTGACGAAACGTCCAAAAAATAGCAAACCAATGATGATTTCAAGCGTTCCTAAAAAATTCACCAAACCTTGTTTCGAGAAAATGACATACATCCAAGAAACGAGAGGGTTGTTGGCGATCATGCCGTACATGCCTTCAGCCTGTCCTTGCGTAAATTTAATTCCACCAAACCAAATATAAATAATACCTAAGGTAATATATAAAAGTGGTAAACCAGCATTCTCTAGTTTGCTTGCAATTCGTTGTGCTGTTTGTTGCTGTGTTGTAGTTAAGTTCATGAGTTTCTCCTGTGGCTATAGCCGTTTTTGTTTAAAGGCTTTTAGCCTCACTTAGGGTAATTAGGTTAATTCAACTTGTGGAAAGTCAATTTCAATATCAAATGCTTCGTTAAAGTAGTTTGTGAAGCTATTTAGGGCGATATGACCAATCACTTCAACAAGCTGTTCATCGCTAAAGCCAGCACTTTTTACACGCTGTAATTGCTCTTGCGACACACTACCGCGTGATTCAATCACTTGCTTTGCAAAACTCAGTAACACATTTGTTTGATCATCTGCTGAAGTCGCTTTTAAATTAGCTTTAATTTCATCGGCTGACAGGCCTAGCTTGTCGCTAATATATGAATGAGCAGAAGCACAGTAGCGACAACCATTAGTACCTGCGATTGCTAACGCTAACTGCTCTGAGTGCAATTGTGTTAAAGAGCCTTTATCTAAAGCCGCTTTAAAATTTAAAAAACCTTGTAACGCTGCGGGTGAATTAGCGAGCGCACCAAATAAATTAAGCTCTGCACCCATTGCCTGCTTAAGGTCACTTAGCTGGGTTTGCGCTTGGCCGCTCGTGGTGTTTACTGTCAATGTTGTAATGCGTTGCATAGTAATGCTCCTCGTACAATTTAATTACCTACTAGTAGGTAGGTTTGTTGGGTAAATTTTTTAGAAACAGAATTTATGACCCAAACGATCATAAACTCAGTGTTTCTAAACATGCATCACAAGTTTGTATGAATAAACCTTGATGATGCTCACTTCTGTTTAACATTAGTGCGCCTTTAATCGCGCAACATATTATTACAGCTTGCTGATAAGCTGACGTTTTAAAACTAAACTCATTGCTTTCAAGGCCAGCTCGTAAAATAGAGCTAAGTATCTGTAATTCAAGATCAGCCATTTTCGTCACTTGCTTTTGCAGTGGCTCTGCCATTAAACGTAAATCTGTTTGCATGGCATATATTCCGCACATTTGCTTTTCACTGGCACAGCTTTGAAAAACATCAAAATAACCTTTTAAACGCTCTTTAGCTGAAGGCAATGTTTTTAAATGTGACTCAAGTTGCTGAAGCTGCTCACATTTAAGTTGGCAGAATGCAATACCTAAATCAGCTTTTGTTGCAAAATGATGGTGGATACTCGCTTTACGAATATCGAGCTCTTTTGCAAGATCAGCATAACTAAAACCATGAAAGCCATTACTCTGAATAAGCTTATCTGCAAGTTGCAGAATATTTGTATATGTCGTGTTCATGGCAGTCATCTTACCTACCAGTTGGTAGGTAAGCAAGTTATTTTTTAAACATTTGATCAAAAAGATCCTCAAACTAAATATAGTCTATTAAAAATCATATAGTTAATAGTTTTAAAAATATTGAATAGGTAAACGTATTTTTTGTAAAGATAGGTAGCAACGGCTTTATGCCGCAAAATGGCAAATTACAACGCGATATAAAATCGCGACTACGGGTTGTTATGCAAAACATGTTTCACACCAGCAAGTAGCAGCGGCTTGATGCCGCGACATAACAAATCGCAACGCGATGCAAATTGCCCCCAAGGCTGTACTGTATCCAACTTTATCTTCTTTTTAATGGCGTTCTGAAAGGCTGATCTGTATAATCCGCGGCCTATTATTTACCCTATTGCTTGTTTATTTTCGCAGTTGCTGCGCCCATAACCTGTCAGTCTTTTTCTAGGAATAATTCGTTGATTTCAACCGCTAATATCACCATGCAGTTTGGCGCAGAGCCTTTATTTGAAAATATATCAGCCAAGTTTGGTAACGGTAATCGCTATGGTTTAATTGGCGCTAATGGCTGCGGCAAATCAACCTTTATGAAAATCTTAAGTGGTGCGCTTGTACCTACCGCTGGCAATGTATCGATTGCGCCTGGTTTAAAGCTAGGTACCCTTAGCCAAGATCAATTTGCTTTTGAGCAATACTCTGTAGTTGATGCGGTGATCATGGGTGATGCTGAGCTTTGGAAAGTTAAACAAGAACGTGACCGTATTTACTCATTACCTGAAATGAGTGAAGAAGATGGTATGAAAGTCGCTGAGCTTGAAAGCATTTTTGCTGAAATGGATGGCTACACAGCCGAAAGCCGCGCTGAAGAAATTTTGCTTCAAGCAGGTATTGAACAAGCGTTTCATTACGGCTTAATGGCGAACGTTGCACCAGGTTGGAAACTGCGAGTGTTATTAGCACAAGCACTCTTCGCGAATCCTGATATTTTACTTTTAGATGAGCCAACCAATAACCTTGATATTCACACTATTACGTGGCTTGCGAATGAGCTAAATCAACGTAAATGTACAATGATTATTATCTCGCACGACCGCCACTTCTTAAATTCGGTATGTACTCACATGGCCGATATTGATTACGGCGAGCTAAGAATCTACCCTGGTAACTACGAAAAGTGGATCGAAGCTTCAAGCTTACAACGTGAGCAACTGCTTGCTGAAAACGCAAAAAAGAGCGCAGAAATAGATGAGTTACAGGAGTTTGTAAATCGTTTTGGCGCAAATGCTTCAAAAGCAAAACTGGCCAGTTCTCGTGCTAAACGTATGGATAAAATTAAGCTTGATGAAGTAAAAGCATCCAGCCGTATTAGCCCATCACTTCGTTTTGACGAAGGCAAAAAAATGTATCGCCAAGCATTAGAGCTCACTAAGTTAGGTCATGGCTTTGATGGTGAAACCTTATTTAGCGGCGGTGACTTATTACTGGAAGCCGGTGCTAAGCTTGCCGTTATTGGTGAAAATGGCGTAGGGAAAACCACTTTTTTACGCTGCCTTGTTAATGAATTACAAAGCAACGAAGGCGTGGTGAAGTGGTCTGAAAATGCAAGCATCGGTTATTGTCCTCAAGATAGTAGTAAAGAATTTGATAACGATCTCACGCTGTTTGATTGGATGTCACAATGGCGCACCGCTAAGCATAATGATTTAATGGTTCGCGCTATGTTGGGTCGATTATTATTTACCGCCGACGATGCCAATAAAAAAGCGCGTAATTGCTCAGGTGGTGAAAAGAACCGCTTGTTGTTTGGTAAGTTAATGATGCAAGACATCAATGTATTGATTATGGACGAACCGACTAATCACATGGATATGGAAGCCATTGAAGCACTTAATAATGCATTAAAAGATTATCAAGGTACGTTGATCTTTGTCAGTCATGACCGTGAATTTGTCTCATCATTGGCAACACGCATCATCGATATTAAGGATAAACAGGTCATCGATTTTCAAGGTACATTTGACGAGTATATGGATCATCTGGCCCAGCAAGCATAGTGCACTCAGGCACCATAAAAAAAGGCTACAGAGTTCTGTAGCCTTTTGGGTGTAACATCATATCAAATTAAATATCAAAGCGGTCGGCGTTCATCACTTTAACCCACGCATCGACAAAGTCTTGTACAAAACGCTCTTTGTTGTCGTCTTGTGCGTAAAACTCTGCGTATGAACGCAAGATTGAGTTTGAACCAAACACTAAATCAACACGTGTCGCTGTCCACTTGGTAACCCCAGTGCTGCGCTCAACAATATCGTAGAAACCTTTGCTTATTGGCTTCCACGTGTAAGCCATATCGGTTAGATTTACGAAAAAGTCGGTGCTTAATGTACCCACGTTATCAGTAAACACACCGTGTAACGTACCATCATAGTTAGTACCCAACACACGCATACCACCAACGAGTGCCGTCATCTCTGGCGCTGTTAAGCCCATTAATTGTGTACGCTCTAGCATTAGCTCTTCAGCAGAAACTGCGTAGTCTTTTTTCTGCCAGTTACGGAAACCGTCATGAATTGGTTCAAGCACATCGAACGAATCAGCATCTGTCATATCATCCGTTGCATCACCACGACCAGGCGCAAATGGCACGGTTATATCAACGCCTGCTGCTTTTGCTGCTTGTTCAACCGCTGCAGAACCACCAAGTACAATTAAATCAGCTAGGCTTACAGGTTTACTTAAACCCGCTTGTACTGATTCAAGTGCGCTTAATACTTTAGCTAAACGCTCAGGCTCGTTACCTTGCCAATCTTTTTGCGGTGCTAGGCGAATGCGCGCACCATTTGCACCACCACGGTGATCTGAGCCACGGTAAGTACGTGCGCTATCCCATGCAGTTGTAATAAGGTCTGCTTGGCTTACACCACAGTTAAGTAGCTTGGTTTTAAGCTCGCTAATTTCGCTGTCTGATAATGTGTAATCAACCGCAGGGATCGGATCTTGCCAAATTAGATCTTCGCTTGGTACATCTGCACCTAAGTAACGCGATTTTGGACCTAAGTCACGGTGTGTCAGTTTAAACCATGCACGCGCAAACACATCACTAAAGTATTCAAAGTCATCGTTAAAACGCTCGATAATCTTACGGTAGGTTGGGTCCATTTTCATCGCCATATCGGCGTCGGTCATAATTGGGTTTAGACGAATTGATGGATCTTCCACATCAACTGGCTTGTCTTCTTCTTTAATATCGATTGGTTCCCATTGCCATGCACCAGCAGGGCTCTTCTTAAGCTCCCACTCGTAGTTAAGCAGCAAGTAGCAATAACCGTTATCCCATTTCGTTGGGTGAGTTGTCCACGCACCTTCGATACCCGATGTCATCGTATCACGACCAATACCGCGTGAATTATGGTTGTTCCAACCTAGGCCCTGCTCAAACACATCTGCCGCTTCTGGCTCAGGGCCAACGTTTGCTTCGCTGCCGTTACCATGCGTTTTACCTACGGTATGACCACCGACTGTTAATGCCGCTGTCTCTTCGTCATCCATTGCCATACGGGCAAATGTTTCGCGAACTTGCTCCGCCGTTTTAAGCGGATCAGGGTTACCATTCACCCCTTCAGGGTTTACGTAAATTAAGCCCATTTGTACCGCAGCAAGCGGATTTTCCATCGTGTCGGGTTTTTCTACATTGGTGTAGCGTTCATCACTTGGTGCTAGCCATTCTTTTTCAGCGCCCCAGTAAACATCTTTTTCTGGATGCCAAATATCTTCACGGCCACCAGCAAAACCAAAGGTTTTTAAACCCATTGATTCGTAAGCCATATTACCAGCTAAAATCATTAAATCGGCCCAAGATAGCTTGTTACCGTATTTCTTTTTAATAGGCCAAAGTAAACGACGTGCTTTGTCTAGGTTAGCGTTATCAGGCCATGAATTTAAAGGCGCAAAACGTTGGTTACCTGTACCACCGCCGCCACGGCCATCTTCTAAACGGTATGAACCCGCTGAATGCCATGCCATACGGATCATTAAACCACCGTAATGACCCCAGTCAGCAGGCCACCACTGCTGGCTTTCAGTCATCAAATTTTTTAAGTCAGTTTTTACAGCTTCAAGATCGAGTGATTTAAATGCTTCAGCGTAGTTGAAGTCTTTACCGTAAGGGCTAGTTTTGCTGTCGTGTTGATGAAGAATGTCGAAATTAAGAGAATTTGGCCACCAATCTGTATTTGATTGTGCGGTGACAGTGTTACTACCATGCATAACTGGGCAGCCGCCCGTTTTTCCATTACTCATTGTATGCTCCTCAAAAGCTAAAGATATGACAGATATTTATGTATTAATACTGATACGTCTTTGTCATAAAAAAGGATTTCCTATTAATAATGAATCACTAATCACTTAGAATTTCCCGTTGCTTTAAACTATAGGGGCAGTGCAAAAATAAAGCTAGGCCTGTCTTTATTTTTAAATCGATTGTATTAATTGAAAAATCTGATTTGAGTTATTGGCAAAAGTCATACATTTTATAAGGGTATTCATTGACGGTGAGAAAATCATGAAAGCCATAAACCCGCAGGTTGCAAGACAACTAAGTATTAACTTTTTTATCGCTAATTTACCTTTATTAATGTTAACAGGAATGCTTGTTGCCTCAATTGTTGGGCTGGTGTTTCGAAGCCCAATTTTATTTTGGCTCACACTGATAATGACACCTCTGGCTATAAATCACTTATATTCAAGAAGAAAAATTAAGCAATTTTGCAAGACAAACTCATGCGATAATTTATCTTGTCTTGGCAAAGCTGTTGATTAAAAATTAATTTTATTACCCAGTCACCAGATTATTTAACCTGCATTTAGCTTAAATTTTGTTTATTAAGCTATATTAATAGGCAGTTTTAAGGTGACTGAGACACCTTGATTAGGCTGACTAGCGAGATTAATTTCGCCTTGCAGAGCTTGGGTTGCAAGGTTATACACTATCGACATTCCCAAACCGCTTCCACCTGTGCCACGCTTAGTGGTAAAAAATGGTTCAAATACTTTATGCATCACCTCATCAGTCATTCCACAGCCATTATCTTTATAGCAAAGTGTGTATATTCCCTTTTCATCATCTAGGTGAACGCTAATATCAATCACATTGTGTTCTTTCCCAATAAAACCGTGTACGCAACTATTATTCACTAAATTTAAAATGATTTGACTGAGTGCTCCTGGAACAGTTATTAGTGTAAGGTCATCTGCACAGTCAATATTAACAGTAACATTATGGCTGCGTGTTAGAGGCACTAAACTGTGAACGATATTCTCAAGGTAGGCTTTAATTTGAGTTTCTAATAAATTTAACGAGGATTGATCAACCGCAGTTTGCTTGAAATCACTGATCAGTTTTGCGGCACGCTCTAAGTTAGTAAATGAAATTTTTATGCATTCATTTAAATGGTTCATTCCTTCTAGCAACGCGTGCTTGGTTAACGTATTGGCACTTATGAGTTTATCAAGCTCAGTAAGTTTATCTTTTGCTGAACTATTTGCTGTAACAGCAATACCAATCGGTGTGTTTACCTCATGAGCAATACCTGCAACTAAATTACCCAAAGAAGCCATTTTTTCAGACTCGATAAGCTTTTCTTGCATTTCTGTAAGCTCATTTAGCGTTTTTTCAAGAGTGCGGGTTCGCTCTACCACACGGTGCTCTAAATGTAGGTTAGCCCTTTCTAACTCTGCATTTATTCGCTCATTCTCCTGTGCCGACAGCGCACGCCCATACAGATCTGCTAATGCGCCAATAAATGAACATTCATCTTCAGTCCACTCTCGTTCTCCCCCTATATGTTCACAGCAAAATATCCCTATCATTTTTCCTTTGTAGCGTATTGGCGCATCAAGCATGGCACCTATGTTTAAAGGGGTGAGGTAACTTTCACTAAATTCGTAAGTCGCAGGGTCGGTGTGAGCATTAACAGCGGTAATAGTCCGTTGCGTATCAAGGGCTTTAAAGTAATCAGGGTAGGCGTCTCTTGGAAGCACTAGCATTTGAATTTCTTTGCCATTTTCTCTATCAAGTAAAAGGCGACATTCGATAGCCGTATTTTCTTCATTCAGTAACCAAATACCCGCTCTGCCTATTTCTAGACCGTCTAACACTGCATTTAGAATTAAACGTTCAGCTAATTCAACGTTACCACTATCAAGATCTGAAGATATTGATACTCCATAGAGTAGTTGGACTAGTTGTTGGCGCATTACTCTCACCTTTTAGTTGTAAGACCCTTTAAGTCTAGACGAACAAAACTGATCTAGCATATTGAAAATAAATTTTTAGAAACTCTTTTAGTATTAAGTAGTTGTTCAGATACAAGTAGCTATATTACACCTAACTCCTGTTGATACCCCTTACAACTTTATGTTGTTTATGCAGTTTAACCAGCTCACCCTACGAGCTGGTTTTTTTTGCCTAGTCCATAGTGCTCACGCATGTTACAGTTAGCCTAGAATTCACTATAAATGAATAAGCTATGCGTTATATCTTACTATTAATTACCCTATTAATGAGCCTTTCAACCCTTGCTAGTGCTCAAAACGAAACAGAAAACCGCCCTGCGCTGACAGAAGCCGAGCAACAGCAAGCTCTCGATAAGCTACAAGAGCCTATGTATAAACCGCTCTTAGAGCGCTATATTCTTGATGAGCTTAAAGCTGTGCGCCAAGATCAACAAAAGTTACGCGAAGATGTAACAAAACAAGTCGCTCACACTCAATTAGATACTGCTGACCGTGCTTTAACTTATACAACGGACACGATAAATAATGTCTTCTTCATTATTACGATTACTGCATCGATCTTGGTTTTAGTAGGCTGGAATTCATTACGTGATGTGAAAAATAAAGTAGAAGACATCGTAAATACACGCGTGAGTGCGATCACTAAAGAATATGAAGAACGTCTTAAAGTATTAGAAGAGAAGCTACGTGAACGTTCTGAAGAGATTCTGCTCAATCAGCAAAAGATCTCAATTACAAACGAAGTGCACTCTTTATGGATGCGAGCTAATTTAGAAAGTGATGTTGCGAATAAGATTGAAATATTCGATGAAATTTTAAAACGTAAACCAGAAGATGTTGAAGCTATTGCCTACAAAGCAGATGCGCTACTTGAGATAAACGAAACAGGCGAAGCAATCGAGTTATGTAACCAAGCGCTTGAAATAGATAGTGACTATGGTTATGCGTATTGGCAACGAGCCTGTGCGTATGCTTTATTACATAAACATGCAGATGCGATTGCTGATATTCGTATGTCTTTGGAATATTCACCAAATCTTCGTAATGAACTACTACATGAAAGTGCCTTTGCAAGCTTGCACGACAATGAAAGCTTCAATTCGTTGGTAAACGAAACGGCTTAGCCAAGACGCGCGAAGGATACGTTGGGTCGAGCGGAGCGACACCCAACGTAAAGGAGCTTTAAGCCGTAGGTGCTAGAACGCAATATGAAATCGCTGCTACCACGAATCTAGTAATTTTCCCCTTATAACTCGCTAACTTTGTCTCCCTCTCTTGTAAAAAAAACAAATACCGCTAAACTAATCATTAAACACCTAATGACTTATAAAGTAATCAATATGCGTTCTGAGCAGGCTGTAAAAATGGCACAAAAACTGGGAGATTTGATTCGCCAGCACCGAACTCTTCATTATACGCAAAGTACATTTGCGAAAATGATTGGGGTATCACGTTCGACTGTACAAAAGTTAGAACAAGGTGATGTCGTGAAAAGTGATATTCTTTTTGAAGCGCTGGTTGTACTTAACTTACAAGGAGCGCTTCTTGACGAAATAAATGAATTAGCAGCCGACGTAGGTGGATACAATGCTCGCCAACGTAAACGAAATTCACCACAGGAAATTAATGATGACTTCTGAGTGCTATGTATTTATAGATGGTTTAGAAGAAAAACCCATTATCTGTGGTTACTTTAAATTAGATAATCAATCGGGTCGCGGTGAGTTCAACTATGGTAAGAGTTATTTAGCCCGAAGCGATGCCTTTGCTCTAGACCCAATACATCTTCCATTAAAGTCAGGGATTTTTAGTTACACCGCTAATAAAGGAGTGTTTGGCGTATTGAGTGATGCAGGAGCTGACTCATGGGGCCGCAAGTTAATTCTTTCGCTTCATAATACAAAACCTAAAAACGAGCTAGAGTTTTTACTAGCAGGCTCTGGGTATGGTGTAGGAGCTCTTGTTTTTAGTCTCTCTCGAAGTGCCTCAAAACATAAAACTAACAAAAACACCTTGTCTGATTTAGCCTTACTAGACCAAGCTAAAGATGACTTGCTGGCGAATAAAACAATTTCAGAAGAAGCTAAGAAAGCATTTGAGTTTGGCCAAAGCATGGGGGGAGCTAGACCAAAGACCTCTATACAAATTGACAACAAACTCTACTTAGCAAAATTCAATCGCCAAGATGATTTATTCAATTTAGTCAGAGCCGAGCATGCTGCAATGAAAATGGCAGAACAGCTTGGCATTAATACTGCTCCTACCTTCATTCATGAAACACATACCGGTGATGTGCTACTTGTTGAGCGATTTGATGTATGCAATGGTTTACCAACACACCACTTTTTAAGTGCAAATAGCTTACTTCAAAAGCCCAAAATTGCTATGAGTGACCTTTCAAGTAACTACTCATATGGTCAATTAGCTGAATTCATTAGGCATCAAACAATACAAAATGCAGGCGATGCTGAAGAGCTGTTTAAGCGGATGGTGTTCAATGCGTACATAGGTAATACAGATGATCACACTCGCAATCATGCATTCTTATATTCATTTTCACAAAAAAATTGGCGATTAAGTCCAGCCTATGACATCACTCCTATCAACAACTCAAAACAACATGGCCTTGGTTTTGGCGATGATGGGCGTTATGCAAGTAAAAGCAATTTTTTATCTCAGGCAAAACGGTTTGGATTAGCAACTTCAGCAGCAAAAAATATCATTAAAGAGATAGAAGAATATTGCAAAGATTGGCCGATTCACTTTAAACACTTTGCAGACGTTAGTGATGAAGATATCACTCGTTTAAAAGGTGTAATTCCCGAAATAAATGAAGGTTGATAGCAAAAAAGCATGAAACAAGTTTCACGCCTACATGTAGCCGCAGGTTTATCCCGCGTCATTAGGTGCTAGGATTTAGGTGCTGGCGCTTGGTTCTAGGTGCTAGAACGCGATGTGAAATCGCTGCTACCACGAATCGAGTAACTTTCATCGATCCAAAAAAAGAGCAGCTAAGCTGCTCTTTTTTTATCTGAAAAATAATACTTTGGTTATTTTACCGTTTTCGATTTGGTAACTTGTAACAAACTCAGCCCGTTTATCAACCACATTCGGGTCTTCTGAGCAGGTTTCTGATAACTCATGATCAATCACTATATTGCCATGCACAATACGTTTAATTGGCGATGATTTGATACACTTTAATTTTTTAAACATGATGCCGTAGCGAGCTATAAGTTTCTCTTTTCCTGTGAACATAAGCTCGTTAGGAAACGTATAAAACTCAACATTTTCGTCATACATTTTGATAAAAGCATCAATATTACGGGCGTTATAAGCGGCAATAACTTGTTCTATAACCGCTGTTGCCTCTCGTGACTGACGCGCCTTTTCTTGCTGTTTCTCAGTAAGTGCTTTTTTAGCTTTAGCAACAGCTTGTTCAGCCTCATTTACAGCCTCTTGTTTTTCCTCTGCGGTCTTAGGCTGTTCTGCCGGTGCTGGGTTTTGTGAACCTAATACCTTACTGTCATCAACCTCAGCCACCGGTTTTTTAGCTTGGGCTGAGCTCGGTACTTGCTGAGTCGCTGACTTCTGTTCAATAAATTCAAGGCTATCAACGTCTTTCTTTTCAGGTTCGTTTCCTGAAGCTGGCTGAGCTTGCTTTTGTTCAGTGCTTAACTCTGAGGCAGCCAATTGCCATGAAATAAATAGACTTATTGCAAAAAGTAACGGTTTCATAGTTTTCCTAAACAGACCATGCTCATTTGAGGCGCTAAAGTAGCAAATTCTAGCTATTAGGCATAGCTTTTTACCAATATTGCTCAACAGTTATATGACCAGGATCACGACGCCTATTGCGGCTAAAGCCAAGCTCTAGCAAAATAGCTGTTGTATCTTTCACCATTTCTGGGTTACCACAAATCATAAATTGTGTAGTATCAGGCACAGCAGGATGACCTGTAACATCAAACAAACGGTGGTCTTTAATTACATCTGTGATCCGACCATTAAACCCCATTGTGGCTGACTCTCGGCTGACTACAGGAGAATAATGCAAGTTTGAGTACTGTTGCTGTAGCGCTTTAATACGAGCTTGGTAGCTCAAATCTTCGTTGAGGCGCACGCCATGTACAAGGTGAACATGCTCGAACTTTTGCCACACCTCCCCCTGCTCTAATATTGAAATAAAAGGCCCAAGTGCCGTACCTGTACTCAGCATGTAAAGCTGCTCACTGCTTGGCACTTCATCAAGGGTAAAAAAGCCTGTGGCGCGGCGCTCAATAGTGACGCTATCGCCTGGCTTTAATTGTGCCAGCTGCTGAGAAAGTTGACCGTCTTTAACATTGATCAAATAAAACTCAAGGTCAGGATTATTCGGCGCATTCACATAAGAATAGGCACGTGCAACACGTTTATCACCCACTTGCATAGCGAGTTTAGTAAACTGCCCTGCGGTGAATGGTTCTACGTCTGCATTTACAATTAAGCTAAATAATGAGTCTGTCCACCATTTAACGTCTTTGACCTTAGCTTCAACCCAATTAGACATACACATCCTCAATTGTTGTTCCTCTATTAAAAGTGGCAACGGTTGGCTGAATTTTCAAGTTTTAGGGGGCGGTTGCGAGACGCGAGGAGGATTTTACGCGAGGTAAATAAGTTAGCTATAAAAAAAGCCGCATAAATGCGGCTTTGAGGTTAGTCTCACTTCACTTTGGGCGTGTCTCCAAATTTCAGTGAATACGTTACCAAGGAACTTGTTTAAATTGATTCTAAAGCAATTTTAACCATTTCGTTAAAGGTGCTTTGACGCTCTTCACTTGGTGTCGCTTCACCAGTGATTACGTGGTCACTTACAGTAAATAGTGCCATCGCTTTTGCGCCGTATTCAGCGGCTACGCCGTACATGCCAGCTGTTTCCATATCAACAGCAAGTACGCCTAGCTTGTCTAATTCTTGATAGAATGTGTTATCTGCTTGGTAGAATGTATCTGTTGTAAATACATTACCTACTTTCGCTTCAATGCCTAATTCTTTTGCTGCGTTTACGCCGTTAAGTAATAAACCAAAATCAGCAATTGCGGCAAAGTCGTAACCACGTACGCGCGCACGGTTTACGTTTGAATCTGTGCTTGCACCTTGTGCAAAGATAACGTCACGGATTTTGATATCGCTACCAATACCGCCACAGGTACCAATACGAATTAGATTTTTAACGCCGTAACTAACGATCAATTCACGGGCATAAATTGACATTGATGGAATACCCATCCCAGAGCCCATAATACTCACTGGTTTACCTTTGTAGGTACCGGTAAAACCATACATATTACGAACGCCTGTTACTTGTTTTGCGTCATCTAAAAAGTTTTCAGCAATGTATTGAGCGCGAAGCGGATCACCCGGCATTAATACCGTTTCTGCAAATTCGCCTACATTGGCGCTGATATGAGGAGTACTCATTATTGGTTTCCTTTTTTGTTCGCTAATAGCTTGTCGTTAAAGCTATCACCGTATTCAAGTGCAGGAAGATTAAACCACTGGGCAAGGGTTTGACCTATGTCTGCAAAACTAGCTCGTTCTCCAAGCGGGGTGTTTGTCATTCCCGGTTGGTAAGCAAGTACTGGCACGTATTCACGTGTATGGTCACTACCTGCTGCTGTTGGATCACATCCGTGATCGGCCGTGATAATTAATACATCATCACTATTTAGCTGATTTAAAATGGTCGGTAGGTAATCATCAAACTCTTTTAATGCTTTAGCATAGCCAACTGCATTACGGCGATGACCGTACTTTTCATCAAAATCAACTAAGTTTGTAAAAATCAAACTATGCTCTGGTGCGCTTGCAATCACTTCTGAGGTTTTCTCAAGCAAGTTCATTAGCCCTGGCGCTTTGTGTTTTTGGGTGATGCCTTGGTGCGCATAGATATCGGCAATTTTACCAATACTGATCACTTCACCGCCGTCTTGCGATAATTTATCAAGCAAGGTTGGCGACGGTGGTAACACCGAATAGTCACGACGATTACCTGTACGGGCAAAATCGTCACGGCTTGAACCCAAAAATGGCCGCGCAATCACTCTTCCTATGTTCATTTCATCAAGCAGCGCCCGTGCGATTTCGCAAACCTGATAAAGTTTCTCTAGTCCAAATGATTCTTCGTGCGCGGCTATTTGAAACACGCTATCAACTGAGGTGTAGCAAATCGGCATACCGGTTTGCATGTGTTCTTCACCTAGTTGCTCTAAAATGGTTGTTCCTGAGGCATAGCAGTTACCTAAAATGCCAGGGATCTCTGCACGAGCAATTAGCTCGTCAACAAATTCTTGCGGAAAACACGGCTGTGTATTTGGGAAGTAACCCCAATCAAATAACACAGGAACACCGGCCATTTCCCAGTGTCCTGAAGGCGTGTCTTTACCACTTGATAACTCTTTAGCGTAACCCCATGCGCCAATAGGTGCTTGGCGGTCACTGACTAAACACGGTTCTTTACCTGCGGCTTCGCATGCATCGGCCAAACCTAAACGGGTAAGATTAGGTAGCGATAAGTGCTCACCGGTTTCTTCAGCATAGGCTTTGAGTAAATGAGCGAAAGTATTAGCGCCTACGTCACCAAACTTCTCTGCGTCAGGTGCTGCGCCAATTCCTAGGCTATCTGCCATTAAGATGAGTGCTCTTGCCATGGGTACCTCGTTATCAATATGTGAATACTTTATATGCTCTTCGAATTTTTGGTACAGGACATAAGTCCTGTTTCATAAAACAGAAACATTATAAATTTGCACCTCTGAGCGAAGCAAAAGAGATTAATCGTGTCTTTTTTGCTATTGTGATCTACCTAACAATGTTTCCTTCTGTGTGGGCGAGAACTTTAGTGACACGAACAATTATAGCTATTGCTGGCGCATCTGCGTCGGGCAAGTCTCTTTTTAGCAAGACAATTTATAACGAATTAGTCAATGAGCTTGAACCGGGCGCGATCGCAGTGATCGAAGAAGATGCTTATTACAAAGACCAGTCGCATTTGCCGTTTGACCATCGAACGCAAACCAATTACGACCATCCTGATGCTTTCGAGCATGAGCTTTTGCATGAGCACTTACTTCAATTGCGCGCTGGAAAATCAGTAGACGTACCAACTTATGACTATGCAATGCATACCCGTAGCGATGAAACGCGTCGAGTGGCACCTGCAAAAGTACTTATCGTTGAAGGTATTTTGCTACTGAGTGATCCGGCACTTCGAAAAGAATTTGATATTAAGGTGTTCATTGATACACCGTTAGATATCTGCCTTATGCGCCGTATGCAACGAGATATGGAGCAGCGTGGCAGAACATTACAGTCCGTTGTTGATCAATATCAAGCGACAGTGCGACCTATGTTTTATCAGTTTATTGAGCCATCAAAGCACAAAGCTGATCTCGTAGTCACACGCGGCGGTATGAATCGCGTTGCCATTGATATAATTAAAAGTAAAATAAAATACTTACTGCAACAATAACAACGGGAAATAGTCAGTATGACAACATTTATGAGCTTAGTGGGCATTGTTGTGCTACTAGGCATTGCTTTTGCGGCTTCAACGAACCGTAAAGCAATTAATTTAAGAACTGTAGGCATCGCCTTTTTACTTCAAGTGTTAATTGGTGGCTTTGTCTTGTTCTTTGAAGCGGGCAAAAACGTACTGGCAAGTATGTCGCTAGGCGTTTCATCGGTTATTGGTTATGCCAATGACGGGATTAGCTTCTTATTTGGCTCACTGGCATCGCAAGATACTTTAGGGTTTATTTTTGCGATACAAGTATTGCCCGTTATCGTGTTCTTCTCAGCCCTCGTTGCTGTGTTGTATCACATCGGGGTAATGGATTGGATAATCAAGATTCTAGGCGGTGGCTTACAAAAGCTATTGAAAACCTCGCGCCCTGAATCGCTTTCTGCGACCGCCAATATTTTCGTTGGCCAAACAGAAGCACCATTGATTGTTAAGCCATTTATCGCCAGCATGACTAAGTCAGAGCTATTTGCGGTAATGGTAGGTGGCCTTGCTACCGTAGCAGGTTCTGTTATGGCAGGTTACGTAACAATTGGTGTAGAGCTTAAATACTTGATTGCAGCCAGCTTTATGGCGGCACCAGGTGGTTTCTTAATGGCAAAAATGATTGTGCCTGAGACCGAAACACCAAAAGAAGATTTAGCTGATTTAGACGTACAAGAAGAAAAACCGGTTAACGTAATTGATGCAGCCGCATCAGGTGCCGCAAACGGTATGCAACTGGCACTGAACGTAGGTGCGATGTTACTTGCTTTTGTAGCATTAATAGCCCTGTTAAATGGTCTTTTTGGAGGCATTGGAGGTTTACTAGCAAGTATTGGTGGTTGGCTAATTAGCCTCGCTGATTTATTAGATGGCAGTACGGTTTGGGCAGCCTCGGTAGTGGATGGAATTGCTAGTTTATTTAATGGTATCGGTGCTTGGTTAAAGGAAGTTGGTGCTTTAGTTAGCACCCTGACATTACAAATGATTTTAGGTTACGTATTCGCTCCGGTTGCATGGCTATTAGGTGTACCTTGGGACGAAGCAGTAATCGCAGGCAGTTTTATAGGTCAGAAGGTAGTAGTTAACGAATTTGTTGCTTACCTCGATTTTATTAATTATCGCGATACGTTAAGTGCGCACACACAAGCGATTGTCACATTCGCGTTATGTGGGTTTGCTAACTTATCATCGATAGCAATTTTACTAGGTGGATTAGGCGGTATGGCGCCTAGTCGGCGAAAGGATATCGCACGCTTAGGGCTCAGAGCAGTGTTAGCAGGATCTATGGCTAACCTCATGAGTGCAGCAATTGCAGGTTTTTTCCTCTCGCTAGCTTAGAAACTTAATGAGATGAGCCGTAGTTGCAAAACAATAGGATAGGACTTTAAGGGGTTAAAGGTCTATCTGACTTGAACGATACTTCACCAAGGGCCGCAAGGCCCTTTTATCGTTTTATGTGCTAAGATTTATTTACTAAGTCTTTTTAAGTACATAAATGAAAAATTCTCTATTTTTATTCGCCTTATTATGTATAAGTTGGCCTGCTCATAGTGAACCGACATTAACAGTCGTGACCGAGCTTTCTCCTCCCAACCAAACGCTAATTAACAACCAAGTTGCAGGCGACAGTACACAGCTTGTTAAGTCTATATTTGCCAAAGCTAATTTAACAGCCAACATTGAACTGTATCCGTGGGCACGCGCTTATAGCATGGCACTAAAAAAGCCAAATACGCTTATTTATAGCATGGCAAAAACACCTGAACGAGAAAGTAAATTCGAATGGATTGGAGCAGTAGCGACTTACCGCATGGGCTTTGTAAAGCTTACACAACGCGCTGATATTAATATAACAGCAAGCGAACAAGCTAAGCAGTATAAAGTTGCAGTTCAACGTGATGACCTTTCAGCAAAGCAGCTTTCTGAACGAGGCTATACCCTGATATACACTTCAGATATAACCCGCTCTTATCAATTGCTCATATCAGGCAAAGTAGACCTTATTGTCGATGATAAAAACTACATAGCGGCAATGGCAGACCAATTAGCACAAGACGAACACAACTTCACCTTTGCTCATACCATCGACTTCTTAGCTATGAAAGGCTACCTTGCAGCAAATAAGAATACAGATCCAAATTACATTAAAGCACTGAAAGACGCTTTTTTAGATGTAGCAAAGAGCCAGACTTATCGAAAAGTGATGATGCAAACTGAATATAATTAGTGCTGACTGACCAAGTACTCATTTATTAACTTGTCTAACTTACCTTGTTTCATTAGCTTTTGATAGCTGTTTTGAAATTGCTCAACAATCTCTTTAGGCATATTTTTATTCAACGCTAAAAAGTTACCCGTCGTATCGTTAAGGGGGAGTTCTATTAACTTTACAACTTCTTGACCCGCATAACCGTATTGCATGAGTTGATAATGGAAGGATAATTCTGAGCCGATAATAAGGTCGAGCTTTCCCTTAAAGAATAAGTTAATGCATTCATAATAATGGCTAAATTTAAGTAAATTCTGCTCATTTTCAAAACCAATATTTTCTACAAACTGCTCATAAATACTGTCTCTAACCACACCTAGAGTGTAATCTTTCACCTCAGATAAATCTCGCGGATTAACTTGGGGATTCGATTTTAAGCGGTAAAAATAATTACGGGATGAAGCCATAGGTCCAACCCAATTAAATAAAGGCTCTCTATCTGGGATACGTGCTGTAGACACCAACCCTGCCATCGGCTCCTCTTGCGCTAAGTGATATGCTCTAGACCACGGTAATAAGACGAATCGACATTCAATATCTGCATCCACACACATTGCTCTTACAAATCGAAGGTTAATTCCTTCCAAGTAGCCTTTATTAGAGAAGTTATAAGGGGGAAACTGCTCGGTATAGATGGTCACACTGTGCTTGGCGTACACAACAGGTGTAATGTACAAACACGCTAATACAAGATATCTAAAAATGGCTAAAATACTCAAATACGACGACTGAATTAACTATAGAAATGTTCATGCTACCAGTCAATTTTTAGGCATAAAAAAAGCAAGCCGTAGCTTGCTTCTTCTTAATTTTTACTAAAAGTAAAAATTATAACGGAGTGATGTTATCCGCTTGAGGGCCTTTTTGACCTTGTGAAAGAGTGAACTCTACACGTTGGCCTTCAGCTAAAGTTTTGAAACCTTCGCTTTTGATAGCGCTGAAGTGTGCAAACACGTCTGGGCCATTTTCTTGCTCGATGAAACCAAAACCTTTAGATTCGTTAAACCACTTAACTGTACCTGAAACAACGTTAGACATAGTCATATTCCTGATATAAAAAATTAAACAATGCCCTTAATGGGCGGGTATAGCAAAAAATCAGATGGAACTTAAAAACTTCAGGACGGTACTACAAGTATTACTTATACAACAACGAAATAAAGATTTAATTACACGCTTTCTTTCTAGCTGCGCCATACTATATAGAGTTACTAGAATAAGTCAAACACTATCGAACGCTGCATAGGCCATCATAAACAGGGCTTGCAGATACTTTTGAATAATTAAAACTCAAACTCTAGCGCCAAACGAAAGCTATGATCTTTGCCCGACTGACTCAGCTCACTAATAAAACCAGCTTCCCATTTTAATTGATGCTTGGGGCTAAAACGGTGCAAACCTATAAAACCTGGGCCAACACCAAAAAAGTCTTCACCTGCGTAAATTTCAATAGATGGTTGAAACTCAGAGCGATAGCGATAACGATACTGGGCACGAAATTCACTTTCCCACTCGTTTTCAATATCAGCCCCCCACTCATAAACTACAAAGGCATTAAGAGTTAAACTCGTGCGACCAAACTCTTTTTCCCATAAGAAACCACTTGTCGCTTCATATGCATCTAGAGTGTGCTGTTTTTCAAGCTCAAATAATGCGCCCCAATCTGCCCATAAACGGCCTTGCTCAACTAGCTGCCAACGAAGCTCAACCTCGTAAGAAGCTAAACCAAAATCACCATTGTCATCGCGTTCTCCTACTACATAACCTTCTAAGCTCATAGTATCGTTAATTGCACCACCAAAGCCTGCGCGCTGCGCTAGCACATTACCGTTATCAGTTTGCCTAGATACCAAACGCCACTCAACTTCACGCTCAAAGGGAAGTACATAAGGGTGATATACTTTATCAACCACCATGCCATCTGCATGTACGACTTGGCTGATACTTGCTAACAGCAAACAACTTAAACTAACTATTAAGAACCGCATACAGGCTCCTTGGTCTCTTTAATTTTTAAAACGCGAACTATGGTGATAAATGCGAGTGTAGCAACGACATACACCCACAGCGCGGTTTTACTCGGCGTGGCTTCGTAGCCCACTAAGGCTTTTAATACTCGCCCAAGCTCAGAGTTTTCAACTAAAAACCCACGCCAATCTAAATAATTTGCGGTCACATCAAGTAAGTCGACCTGACTTGCTAAATCAAGAAGTACCAGTAACTTTGCTGTTGCATTGAAGGCTAGCAACACAATCAAAGGCTGCACGCCAGCACGCTTGGTAATACTTTCAAGCAAAAAGAACAGTAACACACCAAAGCTAATACAAATGCCAACACCTAGAAAAGTACCCAGTATTAATGGCTCAGCGGTATCTTTACTGTGCCAAAAACTCACTAAATAAATCATGTAATGGCTTAAATACAAAGCCATGGTTGCAATCAAGGCCAGCGCAGCCGCTATGCTTCGTTGCTGACAGCTAATTAATGCAGCGACAAAAATTATGATACACAGCAGCATTTGTATGAACTCTAAGCCTCGATGATCAAATAACTGGCTAAGCCAAGCAGCAGTTTGTACGAATACCAAACTCATCAAGATACCAATAACGGCATAAATACTCACTTGGCGCTGACTTAAAGGCACGATCAAGCTCAAAAGCACGGCTAAAATCACCACTGGCAGAAGCTGGTTAATGGTCATTAATAAACTAGTTATCAGCATCTTTCACCTGTGTAGCCACAACAGTTCCTCGTGCCGTATTAGGCGAAAACTCGCCAAAAAAGTCATAACGCCCAGGGCTGAGTGGTCCGATATAAATGACACTCGTGCGACCTGGGTAGAGCACTTTTTCGCGGTTTAAGTCAAAACTATCGAATTCTTCTGGGGTGTCATCTTGGTTTTCGATCAAAAGCCGCAACTTCTTATTGGCAGGTACTTTAATTTCAGCAGGATAAAACAAATGCTCTTTTAAAATCAGCTTGTACTCTTTGGCATAAGCAAGCCAAGACGACATACATAGTAGCAGCATAGAAAGCGCCAATATCCATTTATTCACTCACTTCTCCTTGCATAAAGGAGACACTCACTCGCAAGCCACCAAGGTGACTATCTGCTAAAGCAATATCAGCGTTATAAATCGACACTATGTGTTCAACAATGGCCATACCCAGCCCAGCTCCTTGCTCACCTGATGGATGTTTATCGCCACCCACACGGTAGAAACGGTTAAAAATACGCTGTTTTTGAGCTTCATCAATACCAGGGCCTGAGTCATCTACTTGCCAGATAAAACGATTATTTTCGGCTTTCAAGGTAATACAAATCTCTCCCACAGCGGGGGTATATTTTATGGCGTTACTTAGTAGATTGCCAAACAAAGTGAGCAAGGTAAATTCGTCACCTGCAATAACAAAATCATCGCCATCAATGCTAATGGTATGCTCTTTTTCATCTATACGCTCATAAAGTTGTGCCACTACTTGCTGGCTAATTTCTAATACCGATATAGGGCTAAATTGTGCTTGCCATTGCTCTGGATAAGTACGACCCAAAATCAACATCTGTTCAACGATATTGCTCAGTTTATCAACGCCTTTTTCCATCGCATCAAGCTCAACACTCTCAACACCTTGAGCCACTAAATTATGCACATTGATTTTTAAACTACTCAGCGGCGTGCGCAGTTCATGGGCCGCATCGGAGGCAAAAAAACGCTCTCGTAAATAAGCACTTTCAACCCGTTTGAATAGATCGTTTAAGCGACTAATTACAGGTTTTATTTCTTGCTCTGGGGTTTGCCAAGGGATTGCAGTAAAGTCATTTGCTTGACGATGTTTAAGCTGATTCGACAACCGAGTTAGTGGCGCAAGCCCTTGTTTTACAAACACACTAATAAGGAGAGCAAGGATAGGCACACTCCATAGCAGCGGCGTCATGGCCGACAAAATTACGGTTTCGGTTAGCGCCACACGTTTACTCAAAGGCTCTGCAATAAGCACACGCTTATTACCTTCGCTTAAGCGATACACTTTGACTCGTTGCCCTGCCAAGTTCTCAACACTAAACCCGGTTTGCCACTGACTTTGATTGCTAGAGTTATGCTGCAATGATTTTGAGCTTGAGGCCAAGCTGTCATCAACCCAAACTTGAAATAATAACTGCGGTAGATCACTCGTATAGGCTGGAGCTTCTTTACTGATTGGCTGTTCGATTAACACATGTGCCAGCGTTACCAGCTCGTTATCGAGCAGTGCTTCAGCCTGATTCATACTTTCACGGTAACCTTTAGTAAATGCCAAAAAGCAGGTTAAGATCACCATAGACAATATGAGTAGAGTCAGCCTTTTACGAATTGACACTAGCGCTTACCCACCACATAACCAATGCCGCGTAAGGTTTTAATAAACTCTTTTGGGAATTTTTTACGCAAGTGATGAATGTGCACTTCGATGGTATTTGACCCCACCTCTTCGCCCCATTCATACAGTTTATTCTCTAACTGCTGTTTTGATTGCACGCGGCCTTGGTTTTCTAGCAAGGCTTTAAGGAGCATAAACTCTTTACGTGGCAAGTTTACTGGCTCACCTTGAAAACTCACGGTAAAAGCGGCGGTGTCCATTTCAACATCACCGACTTTTAAAGTGCTGGTCTGAGCTTGGGTCACACGCCTGCTGGCAACCCGAAGACGGGCAAATAATTCTGCGGGATCAAAAGGCTTTGCAAGGTAATCATCAGCACCTAAATCTAGCCCCATGACTTTATCATCAATACTGCCCCGAGCCGTTAAAATCACCACGGGCAGGTTTTTACGATGCTTTTTGATGTGTTTTAAAATGTCGATGCCATCACCGTCTGGTAGTCCTAAATCAAGGACTACCAGCTCAATTTCATCATTTTGCAGCCATTGCATCGCTGACTTAACGGTCGAACTATGTTCTACACTGTATCCTTGTTGACGTAAAGAACGACACAGGCCTTCTGCCACTAAATGGTCGTCTTCAACGAGCAATAAATGCATAGTTTATCTCTTTATTTTTTTCTCTACCTTAGCCAATAGTTTAGTAATTTCTTGTTGGCGGTAAAGATCTGCTTTTGGTCTATCAGGGCGCGCTGGCGCTTGCTGTGCAACCAATAAAAACTCTCTAGCTGATTTATACTTGCGCTCGTCATACAGAAATGACGCATATAAATAGTTGCTATCGATACCACGCGGGTTTAGCTCAAGCGCTTGCTTAAACAATTTTTTCGCTTCATCGTCATCACCAAAACCAATTGGCCAACCTGGTACTTTACCGTATAAGGTTGCAAGGCTGGTGTATGCTGAGCCATCAAGCGCTTTTGGATCTAGGCTTAGCGCTTTTTCAAATTGTGCTTTCGCATCTTTTGCAAGACCTAGCGCACCTAAGCCCCCTTTTGCACCTGCATAGCTCGATAACACAATACCGTACCAAATATGGCTAGCTGCTTGCTGGTCATTGGCTTTGGTAAACTCTGCAGTTTCGCTCGCTAACTTTTCGAATGCATCTAACTGCGCATCTTCAACTAATTCGTAATTAACCACTGCCCACTGTTTTTGCACCGAACTTAAATCACTATTAAAGTCAGCTTTTGCAGGTGCAGCCATGATAACACCTAACATCATTAGGGCTTTAAAATTTAGTTTAGTCATAATCATTCACCTTAATCAATTTAGTTGGCAAAAAAACTTTTAATTTTAGGAAGTTGTTTTGCTATTGCGTTATCAACGAGTGATGGAAATGCACCGTTAATACGGGCAAATAATGTTTCTGGAAAACCAATAAAACGACGACGTTTTTTTGATTTAATCAAATCTATTAATGCATCAGCCACTTTTTCTGGCGGATCCATGGTGTTACCCAGCTCTTTGTTCATCGCGCGTACTTGCGGCGAATTAATCGCGGTATCGGTGGCACGAGGCGCTAAATACAATACTTTGACATCGCTGTGGCTGAGCTCTCTGGCAAGGGCTTCGGTCATCCCTCTTAGGCCAAACTTGCTAGCGCAGTACAAGGTTTGATACGGATAACCAATGCTGCCAAACGACGAACCAATATTGACAATCGTGCCTTTATTGCGGGTCACTTGTGGTAAAAAAAGCTGACACAATTTAATAGGCACATGCAGATTAATATTTAACAGGTGATCAATTTGCTGTTCGCTAATTTCACTAAACCCCTGCATTACATTAACGCCTGCGTTATTGATTAGTAGTGTTGCCCCGCCAATTTGCTGAGCAAACTTAGCAAGATCATCGCGAGATTCGCTGTTACTTAGGTCAGCCTGAAAATACTCAGCATCATTGCTACATTCCAATTGCAGTGCAGCAAGTTGCTTCACATTTCGACCAACAAGTAATAAACGCCAACCTTCTTTTGCAAGGCGAAGGGCAATAGCACGGCCAATGCCCCCTGTTGCACCGGTTAGCACACAAACTGGGCTACTCATGCGCTTTGCTCCAAGTCAGCCTCGCTAAAGAAAGGTTCTGAATCGAGGTCACGGAAAATATTGCCGTACAGTTTATAAAAACATTTTGCGGCGTGAATGATGGCTTGCTGGTCGTCCTCGTTATCAATTTTGTTCATAAGATTTTCGAAAAACTTCACATGTTCAATATCCAGTGCACCGTGCGAAGTAAGGTAGGTAAACGCCTTTTTAGGTAAACCTACAACCTCACGGATTTGCCCTGCTGCATTATCGGCTAATGCAATCGAAGTGCCTTCAAGTACATGAACCATGCCAAAGAATGCTAATGGGTTACCGCGATTAATTGCATCGTAGGCGTACGACACCATTAATTCGGTCGAAAACTGTGGACGAGAATGACGTACTAGCTCTTTATCAAAACCGCATGCTGCAATATCGTTTAGCACCCATTCTTGGTGGCCTAACTCTTCTTCGATGTATTCTGCAACAGCTTCGCGCAGCCACTCTTGTTTATCGCTCAGCTTTGCACCGACTGCCATCAGCAGTGGTACTGTATGCTTAACATGGTGATAAGCTTGCGTTAAGAACGATGCATATTCACTTAGGCTTACTTCACCTTTAAAAACGCGGCCAATAATCGGCGCAGCTAAAAGGTAGTCACGTTCTTTCTGTGTTTCGGCTTGTAATGTATTGAAAAATTGACTCATGCTCGTCGCCTCTTGATAAAGTGCTGAAATCTCTGTAGCAAAAAATTGATTAATAACATCGCGTTTAGGGCGATTATTGCTAGTTAATAAACCTTGCGTGTGGCTCATAGGCTCTGCCATTCGATGCCATTTTCTGATCTGTGCGTATTCGGGTAGTTGCGCGTTTTGTGCCGTAATATGGGTAGCAAGTTCAGCGTCACTCATCGCTTGGTTTGCATAGATAAGCGCGGCTAAAAATGCCTGGCCTTCACCAATCACCACCGCTTGTTGTACTTGACTGTGGCTAAGCAATAACGACTCAGGCCACTCGGCGCTGATATTGCGCCCAAAGCTGGTGATCAGCTGATTTTTCAAGCGGCCTTGTATAATCAAGCGACCTGCTTGCTCAGTAACGAGATCGCCGGTTGCATACCAATCGTCAGCATTTTGCGCGGCTTGACCTAAGTACCCCAAAAACAATGAGCCTTTGATATAAAGCTGGCCATTTTCAATTTTGTATTGAATGTGCTTTAGCACTCGCCCTGCGGTGTCGATGTCATCATCAGTCTGTGTATTTAGGCTCACCACCGATGAAGATTCAGATAAACCATAGCCTTGATAAACAGGTAAACCGAGCTCACGGGCTTGCTTAATAAGCGCTTGGCTTACAACCGCGCCACCTACAGCAATAAACTGTAAGCTTGTAGGTACTTGCCAGCCTTGCTTTGCAAAAGCCACTAAACAAGTCAGTAACTCAGGCACTAAAATAAGGGTATTTGGCTCAGTGCGTTCAATTGCCGCTATTAATTTATGTGGTTCAAGTAGCTGCGCTCCTGAAAAACCAAGTTCAGCTAAAGGCACTAAGTTAACTGTGCCACCTGCTAATAGCGGCGCATACACACCCGCTAAATTCTCAAGTAAAACCGGTAGCGGCAGTAAACATAAATGGTTTGGTTTTTCTAAACCAATGCTTTGATAAAGTGATGTCGCTACCTGCATTTGACTCTCTAGCGATAAACACACCCCTTTAGGTGTGCCCGTTGAGCCCGACGTAAAGGTAATCTTTTGCGTGTTTGCAAAATAAGGTACAGACTGTGTATTACTCAATTGATAAACATATAAAGGGTAATACTTACATACATCCACTAGCGCCACTAATTTTGCATGCTCACCTTCGTAAGCGCGGTCACATACAAATAACCCTGCCCCACTGTTTTGCAAACCAAACGCAATTTGCTGGGCAGTAAAAAACGTTGGTAGTGGAATCGCCACTCTTTGAAGCTCGCTAAGCGCAGCTTCTAATACACACCAAGCGGGTGTGTTATCTAATTGGTAAGCAACACCTTGGGCATCAAATTCAGCTAAGGTAGGAAGCAAACGAGTCACTTGTTCTATAAATTCTTGTTTAGTTAGTGAGCGCACACCTTCACTTTGATGGCAAACCATCAAGGTGTCGCTATCCTTATGCGGTAACTGTGTTAACCAGCTCATAACGCCTCCAAATAAACAGCCAATTCAAGAGATGACTGTAAACACTGTTGTTTGATATTGAATAAAACGGGGGTATTTAATACACGTTGATGTGCTTCGTTTAGGTCAACCACACAAATGGTTGGTTGATTGTCGTAATAGCTACCCCAGCTTGCTGGATCTTGTAGTGCTTGTGCATTGGCAACACCGATTTCTTTGCAATTTACACCCAGCATTTTTAATAGCGCTCTCACTTTACGGGTCGCACAAAACACTAAATATTTTGCTCCCGCTTGATAGAGTGCTTCGTTCATTAAAACAAAATGTGCCAAGGTGGCTTTTCGATGCGTTGAGCATAAATTACCTAGCTCAAAAATGTGCTCACGCTTGGCACCAACAAAGTGCTCAATAGACGCAGGGAGGTATTGTTCAATAAACAAAGGTTGTGATGCAGAGCGAAGACCTAACGTACATACTTCATCATCAACATTAAGCTCACAAAGAAGCGGCATGAACTGCGAAATTTTCGCGTCATAAGCTGCAGCAAAACCTTGCTTGATATTACGCTCAAGACGGTCACGGAATTGACCTCCTTCACGCGTGCAAACAAAGGCAGGCTCTTGAACTTGAGTTTGATGTGATTGTTGAACTGAAAGCATAATTGTTCGCTCCACTTAGGTTATGTGTAAAATTTATCGAGCGAAACTTAAATAAAACTTAAGAAAAATTAATTTTTATAAATATTTTTCAACCTTATGAAATTTAATGTTTTTATTTTTATAAAAACAAAAATGCCAGTCTGTTTGACTGGCATTTTAATACTTAAATTAATGTTAAACTTAGATTACTTAACGATAGTCATCTCTTTAAGTAGGTTTTGAGCATTATCAACTTTATCCATCACCCACAACATGTATCGTGAATCAACGTGAATTGAGCGATTTAAGTTTTCATCATAATCCCAATCACCAATAATGCTTTCGTAAACACCATCAAATAACAAACCAACGAGCTCAGCATTACCGTTTAACGTTGGAGAGCCTGAGTTACCACCTGTGGTATCTACGTTCGATAAAAAGTTAACCGGAACAGTATTCATACCGCCGGTGTAATCGCCATAAAGCTTTTGCTTAATTAACTCGTTTTGTTTCTCTGGTGAGTTGAATGGCTCAACACCGGTATTTTTAGCAAGCAGTCCTTCTAAAGATGTAAAGGGGGTTGCCACTAAGCCATCTTGCGGTGAATAGCCGCCTACCGTACCGTAAGTTACACGCAGGGTGCTGTTAGCATCTGCATAAACAGGCTTATTAAGCGCCTTGTTATAAGCTATGATTGCCTCCATTAATGCAGGGCGAGCAGCTTGCTGTTTACCAGCCAGTTCTTTTTTCGCATCCTCCATGTCTTTAGTAACGGCAAAAACAGCATGTGCATATTGAATAAATGGATCGCTACTTTGCTTTAACTGAGCAAAGTCAAGATCTGCCATCCACAAACGTTTGCTTTCATCTGCAAGAACCGATTTAGCATACATATCATCAAGTAACGCTTGTTGTTTTTGCTTATCAAAACCGCTTGTTAAACCCAGCGCTTTATCGACTTCTACAACGCGCTCATCGTTTGGTAATGCGGCATATTGCTCAATAAAGTACAGTAAGATAGCTTTATCAACTGTTTCATCATAACGACGACTCATGCTTTCTAAACGTGATTTAATGCGTGGCATATCACGCTCTTGATAACCGCTTTCGCGTTCAGCGTCTGGCTTTTGTTTTTCATATGCTAAACGATACAGCATACGAGCCGATGACATCATTTGTGAACGGTGTACGTAACCTAACATACGGTCGCGCTGGTTATGTTCTTGAGACTCAGCAACTAGCGCCGTTAAATCAGCAAGTACATGTCCGTATTTAGCTTTGCGTTTACTATCTTCATTGATCCACGCAGTGAGATCTTTTTCGAATTGTTGCTTGCGGCTATACATTGAGCCTTTATTGAAGCTCTCAATCATTGAGCCGTAGTTTTTAATGTAGTTGTTGTAACCCGCGATCGTACTTTCATAAGCGATTCGTGCCTCTGAACCCTCTGGCGCATTTTCTTCAATCAACGAGACATATTTAGAGTTATATTTACGTGCTAATGGGTAAGCTGTGTTAAACACATAATCAACTTCAGGCGAAATACGGTAACGGTTTGTGCTGCCTGGGTATCCGGTCACCATCACAAAATCGCCTTCTTGTACGCCCTTAGCACTTACTTTTAAAAATGCGTCACTTTGGTACGGCACGTTATCTTCTGAATATTCAGCAGGCTTGCCATCTTTGCCAACATACGCACGATAGAACGAAAAATCACCGGTATGACGCGGCCACATCCAGTTGTCGATATCACCGCCGTATTTACCTACGCCCATAGCGGGCGCATACGCTAAACGTACATCTTTAATTTCAAGCGATTTGATTAGGTAATACTCAAGACCACCATGGAAAGTATACACATTACAGCGATAGCTCTTGTCTTGTTCACACTCACTAACAAGTGCTTTTTCATTTGCTTGAATAGCATCAAAGCGTGCTTTACCGGTTAGCTGTTCAGTACCTTGGTTTACTTTATCAGTTACTTCAACCACTTCCTCGGTTACATAAACACGAGAGCCAGGGGCTGCAGGCACTTCATCATTGTGCTTTTTTGCTAAAAAGCCATTTTCTAAAATGTTGTTTTCGGTGGTCGAGTTATATTGAATCGAACCATAGGCACAGTGATGGTTTGTTACAACTAAGCCTTTTGGTGATACAAACGAAGCCGTACAACCACCAAGACTGATCACCGCATTCATCGGAAACTCTGTTAATTTTGAAATTGACTCTACATCAATGCTCAAGCCTTTCGCTTTTAAAACTGATTCAAGTTCTGGCAGTTGATGAGGTTGCCACATACCCTCGTCGGCAACGGCAACATTTGCCACAGCAATACCCACTGCAGCAGCAATAAATTTAAAACGCATAGTCATCCTTTTTTATAATATTTTTGGCAGGCATATCATTAACCTTGTTTTTATTAATAGCAATAATTTGCGACTACCTTTGTCAAAATTTGTAAACACTTAAGGTTATGAGATCTAATACTTAGACTCATGAACTACTGCATTGTGGCCATGTAAGCTTTCTTGGTGTTCAACCTTAAATTGGTAGTCAGCAATACTCGGCATGGTTTCGAGGCGTTGTTTTAATCGTCTTGCCGCATCTTCACAAAACAGTAAGTTTTTTGCGTTAAGGGCTGCAAATGCTTGTTCATCTTCACGTTTAACAGCGGTTTGTACTGGAGTACCAATGGCTTGCTCACATACGGTGATAAAGCCGCTAATATCAGGTAGCTTTTCACTACTAAAAGTGACATCAATATAAGCGTAAGAGCGCTGGCTATGAGGGGTTGCAATTGAGCCCTGTTCACTTGCAAGCCAATTGAGTAAAGATGCTTTATCTATACTCGCATCGCTAAATTGCTTATCGACCGCTTCGCTCAAAAGCTGCCTTGATAATGCCGCTGAGCATGGGCAGGTGCTGCTGTAGGCAATATCAACTTTTAAGTTAATGGTGAGTGATTGCTGCTTTGTAATCGTTAATACAACAGGGTAAGCATTGTAACCTGCATGGTCGCTCAGGAGCGCTTGTTTTAGCAGTGGTAAATCAAAATGCAGCACTAGTTTTGCGCCTTTACTTAAGCCTTTTTGTGATGCTAAAACGGCCTCCATAAACTCGTTAATACGTTGAGTCGATAAGCTTTGATTAGCCAATAGCTGATTAAGTAGTAAATAAAGCCGCGACATATGAATGCCTTTAGCATCACTATCAAGGCTAACAAACACATCGGCTTTGGCATTAAGGTGTACATCAACATGAGGTTGTGCAAGCTTCAAAGGCAATGCTATTTTTTCCATACCCACCCATTTTAAAGGCGACTGAAAATCTACATTGGAGTGTGAGGTAATATCGGGTAATTGCATATCAATTTCTTTTTAACGATTGAATGTTAAGGCCATAGCGGCCTGTTTGTGCGGGGTTACGTGCTGCCCATCAAAGACACACTCACCATTTACAAAGGTATGTGTTATACGGTGTGAAAAGGTGGTGCCACTAAATGGAGTCCATTGGCATAAATAATGTGTATTTGTGTGCTCAACGTGCTTTTCTGCGTTTGGGTCAACCAAGACTAAATCAGCAAAATAACCTTCACGAATAAAGCCCCGCTCTTCAATAGCAAATCGCTTTGCCACGTTATGCGCCGTTTTTTCAACAACTTGCTCAAGGCTTAACGCACCGCGTTTTACTTGCTCAAGTAGCGACAGTAATGCATGCTCAACTAACGGGAGACCTGCTGGCGCAATACTGTATTGTTGCTGCTTTTCTTGCCAAGTATGAGGCGCATGATCGGTGGCAATGATATCAATGCGGCCATCGCGTACTGCTGCGAGTAGCGCTTGGCGATCTTGCTCTGATTTTATAGCGGGGTTACATTTAATTTGATTGCCATAGTTTGCGTAATCGTCTTGGTTAAACCACAAATGATGCACGCAGGCTTCGGCGGTTATGTGCTTTTGCTCTATGGGTGCGTTACTAAATAGTTCTAGCTCTTTTGCTGTTGTTAGGTGTAAAACATGTAGCTGTGAACCATAGCGTTTTGCCAGCGATACGGCATACGATGATGATGCATAGCACGCTAACTCATCACGAATTAATGGGTGATGTTCGATTCGTAACTCGCCATAACGTTTTTCTAAACGACACTGATTCTGTTGAATAACCTCCCCTTGCTCGCAATGAGTTGCAATAAGTACGGGGCTTTCGCGAAAAATAGCCTCTAGAGCGTGAGGGTGTTCAACCAGTAAATCGCCTGTTGATGCCCCCATAAATACTTTAACGCCGCATACCTTTTTGGCATCAAGGGCTTTAATTTCATCGAGGTTATTAGGGGTTGCGCCAAAGTAAAACGCATAATTCGCAGAGCTGGTTTGCGCCGCTATTGCGTATTTATCTGCCAGTGCTTTTGCCGTGGTGGTCGAGGGTGAAACATTAGGCATTTCCATAAAGCTGGTAATGCCACCAGCCACAGCAGCGGCGGATTCACTGGCAATCGTCCCTTTATGTGTTAGACCTGGCTCTCTAAAATGGACTTGGTCATCGATCATACCAGGTAACAGCAATAAACCGTTCGCATCAATCACCTCATCATTGGTCTTGGAACTGATATCTTTGGCAATTTCAGCGATTCGATTACCAACAATTCGTACATCGTTTATTTCGCGTTGTCCTTCATTAACAACGCAGGCATGTTTAATTATGATAGCCATACGACTCCTTGCTTATTCAGCAACATTTGCAACTTATCGTAAAAAAATGCACTCCATGGCAAGATTGATTGCAGATTAAATTGTTACAATATAACATACCACATCATTATTCTTAGGTAATAGTCGTAGATGAAAATAATTAAGCATCCGTATTTGACTAGCTTGGCATTACTACTGTTATCAGTTGTAAATAGTAATTTTGCAAATGCCAAAAGCTTACGCGTGGTCACTTGGAACACCGAACACTTAGCAGCTCACAATGGTAAAGGCTGTAAAGCCAGAGACACTGAAAGTTACACTCAGATGCGCCAATACGCTCAATCACTTGATGCAGATGTAATTGCACTTCAAGAAGTTGACTCTCTGGCGGCTGTTGAACGAATATTTCCTGACTCAAAATGGCAAATAATCATGTCATCACGAACTGATTCGCCCAGTTACACTTGTAGAGAAAACAAGCAAGCATCAACACAACAAAAAGTCGCCTTCGTGGTGAGAAAGCCTATTTTAATAAAACAGGTTAACCACCTAAGTGAGTTAGCTAAAGCGAAAGTGGATGCAAGAGAAGCGATTCATTTACAAATTGAACAAGCGGGTAAACCATTAAACTTACTTAATGTTCATATGAAAAGTGGCTGCTTTGTTGAAAATTATGAAGTATCAAATAAATCAAATTGTGCAATATACGCTAAACAAGCTGAGTATTTAAAAAGCTACCTAGCCCAGCAAAACTTAGCTCGCGAAAACTGGCTTATACTGGGTGATTTTAACCATCATTTAACAGCCACAGATAACCATTTTAGAGTTGAGCTTTTAGCAGCTTCTGACTATAAAAATAAAAAAGATTATAGTGATGGTTCGCCACTTATCGCAGCTAATAACCTTTTTATCGCAACAGATGGTGTAGTAGGTTGTCATCCAAAGTACCCTTTGCCCATTGATCACATTGTGACATCAGCTTCCATGAGGCGCGCTTTGGTGCCATCTTCTGTGAAATTTCACAATTACAACACAGAGCATATGTTAAGCGATCACTGTGCTTTATCAGCGCAATTTAATTTTTAAAAGAAAGAGAAAACAATGAAACACGTACTCGCAACCGCGATTAGCTCAGCGTTATTATTAACGGCATGTTCTGAGCCACAAACAACAGAAAATAAAACAACAACTGAACAAGTTGCAACAACGGCTGACGTTGAGCAAGCAAACCCATTATTAGTAAAAAGCGTATTACAATACGAAACGCCTGACTTTAGTGTAATTAAAGATGAGCACTTTATGCCTGCTTTCAATAAAGGCATGACAGAGCAAATGGCTGAAGTACAAGCTATTATTAGTAATCAAGCTAAGCCTGACTTTCAAAACACCATTGTTGCCCTTGAGCTAAGTGGCGAATTACTGACTCGCACCCGCAGCATTTTTTATAATCTAGCAGGGAGTGATTCAAACCCTAAACGTCGTGAAATACAAAAAGAGCTCGCACCAAAGCTTGCTGCACATAACGACAATATCTTTTTAAATAAAGACTTATTTGAGAAAGTCTCTGCTGTATATGCTGAGTCAGATAAATTAGCATTAACCGCTGAAGAAAAACGTCTGTTAGATGTTTACTACAAGCGTTTTGTACGTGCCGGTGCGAAACTAACCGCAGAAGAAAAGCAACAGATCCGTGATATTAATACAAAACATTCAAGCTTAACGACTCAGTTTTCGCAGAACTTATTAGCACTGACTAAAACGAACGTTGTGCTTGTTGATGACAAAGCTGAGCTTGAAGGTTTACCTGCAGGTCAAATCGAACAGCTTGCTAATGCAGCAACAGAAGCTGGCCACTCTGGCAAATACCTAATTAAGATCACCAACACGACACGCCAACCTATTTTAGCGACACTTAAAAACCGTGATTTACGTGAAAAAATTTGGCGTGCTTCAGCTGAGCGTGCACTTTCTGGTGAAAACAGTAACCGTGAAATCGTTGCAGAACTTGCTCAGTTACGTGCTCAAAAAGCTAAGCTACTTGGTTATGATAGCTGGGCGGCATTCGGACTAGAGTCACAAATGGCGAAAACGCCGCAGGCAGTATTTGATATGTTTGCTGGTATGATCCCTGCGTTAATGCAAAACGTCAATGCAGAGGCTGAAGCAATCCAAGCTAAGATCGATGAGTCAGGTGAACAGTTCAAACTACAACCTTGGGATTGGTTATTCTACGCAGAACAAGTTCGTAAAGATAAGTACAACCTAGACGAAAATGCAGTTAAAGAATACTTTGAATTTAATCGTGTGCTAGAAGACGGTGTATTCTTCACCATGAACCGTTTATACGGTATTACTTTCAAACCACGTAACGATATTCCAGTTTACCATCCTGATGTTAAAGCCTATGAGCTTTTTGATGAAAACGGTAACAGCTTAGCCATTTTCTTTGCTGACTACTTTGCTCGCGAAGGTAAGCGTGGCGGTGCATGGATGAGCTCATTTGTAAAACAATCAGGCCTTAAAGAACAAAAGCCTGTTGTTGTTAATGTAATGAACATCCAAAAAGGTGCGAATGGTGAACCTACGCTTATCAGCTATGATGAAGCGACGACTATTTTCCACGAATTAGGCCACGGCTTACACGGCATGTTCTCAAAAGTAAAATATCCTATGCTTTCAGGTACGTCGGTATCACGCGACTTCGTTGAATTCCCGTCAACGTTCGAAGAAGACTGGGCAATGTATCCTGAAGTTATCGCAAACTATGCGAAACACCATAAAACAGGTGAACCAATTCCTGATGAGTTACTGAAAAAAGTAATCCAATCACGTAGCTTCAACCAAGGTTTTGATACGTTAGAATATGTTGCTGCTGCACTTCTTGATATGGAATGGCACTCACTGCCTGCAGATGCACCATTACAAGACATTGAAGAGTTTGAGCAACAAGCACTTACAAAACATGGTGTAAATGTACCATTTGTACCACCACGTTATAAATCAGCATTCTTCTCACACTCTATGGGTGGCGGCTACTCAGCTGGTTACTACGCATATATGTGGAGTGAAATTTTAGCAGCTGATGCCTTTGCTTATGTACAAGAGCAAGGCGGTTTAACTCGCAAAATGGGTGACAAATACCGTAAAGAAATTTTAGAAATGGGCAACTCGCGCGACTTAATGGAATCGTATAAAGCATTCCGAGGCCAAGAGCCAGACACTTCAGCGTTATTAAAACGCCGCGGTTTAAAAGCGACGGTTCAATAGTTTTGTAATGCAACTTTTTGCTTGCCCTGACATGGGCAGGTAAGAAAATACAAAGTCAGCATAAATTAAAAAAGCCCTTACAGAAAACTGTAAGGGCTTTGTTTTTATCACTGTCTGATAATTAACTTAGCGTTTGCGGCGACGACCTACTAACGCTAATGGAGCAAGTAGTAAGGTCAAGAAACCAAAACTACCACTGCTTGAATTTCTAGGCTCTGGGGTTTCAACCACAGGTTCAGCTTCATTTGTAACAGCAACCGTTACTTGCTCTGACACGGATGCAACACCGTCGCTAACAACAACCTCAAAGACGACCTCTTCATCTGCTGAGATTGAGCCTGGAGTGAAACTTAATGTTGCAGTATCTTCGCCTGATAGTGTTGCTGCTGAACCACTCACTTGCGTCCAAGCATACGTTAATTCATCATCACTATTACGATCAGTTGCAGTTACGCTTAACGTACCTGTTGCAGACTCAGAAATACTTTCATCGCCAGATACGCTAATAACTGGCATTGCATTATCACATGCAAAAGTATCACCCGCGATAACATTTGATAGTATCGGTGTTGTTACATTGGTAAATGACACATTATCAATCCACCAACCAAACTCACTTACTGCACTATCAGATGATAAACGGAAACGAAGCTTCGCGCGGTTACCATTTAATTCAGTTCCAAATCGAATTGTTTCGTAATTACCATACGCACCGTTCTCATCAATGTTATTGCCTGTAAACGTATCACGGTCTTGAATTGCCTGTGCATCATTTTCAGTCAGCGGACCATCATAGCCAACATCAAATGTGCCACCCATTTCAGTTACATCAACCCAATTACCACCATTTACACTGATTTCAACAACACCACCATCCCAATTTTCTTCAATTAGATAGAAGTGCCAGAATGACACTGCAAACTCGCCAGCAAAACCAATCTCAAACTCTTTAGTTTCAACAGCAACGTCTGATTCAAAATCATTGTTATTTAGGTACATGGTTTGCTCACCAAGCCCAAAACCAAAGGTATTGAAAAAGGCTACGTTGCCATCATTAGCCATACTTTGAGTGCCCTCTGCTAGGTCACCACCCGTCATTACGTTTTCTTTAAAGTCATGTAGTGACGTCGCTGCGACTTCCATGTTATCTGAAGTTTGAGAACCTACAGGTGCTTTTGCTTCAAAGTCCATGTTAACCGTATATGAGAGTGTCTCGCTTGCTGCTTCAACAATTTCATCATCAGCAGAAAGTTCTGGGAATGACACTTGAATCTCAAGTGTATCTGCGGTGCCCGCATCATTCAGTGTAAATTTAATAGGCGCACTTGTAGCCGATGTGAATGGAGTCATCTCATCAAACGTGATTAAGCCATCATTTTCAAAAGTAACATCATGGTTACTAACAACGCTCAACTGTGCTTGTGTACCTGTCAGTGTTTCACTACCTGTATTGGTAATGCTCACGGTTAGTGTGCCGGTTTCACCTTTATCTAGAATGTTATCATTCGAGCAATAACCTAACTCTGCACCGTTAAAGTTATTGTTTACGCTCACATCTTTAAGAGTAAAGCTGGCAAGCTCCATATCATCAGATTCAACCACACCGGTTAAGTCTGTGCTGAAACGCTCTGGAGCAACAGCACCTAAGCCCATACCACGCTTAGCAAATGCACCTAAAATAAGCTCGTAATCGTTTGTATCAACAGCATAAGCAGCAGCTAGGATTGCATCACGTGCTTCTGTGTATAGCGGCGCAATTGGTGTCAATTTATAACCCGCAACAAGGTAGTTAGCCATGCGGTTTTGTGCTTCTTCAAAGCCATGCTCGTTAATTAGTGCAACATAGCTTTCCCACAACATTGTTGCCCAAATTTCACCGGCAGCATGAGGCGAAGCCACATTTGTTGGCGCGATACCTACATCAGTACCGGCATTTTCAGTAATGTGACGGAAAGACAGTGGGTTTACTTCCATGTTTGTAGAATATGGAACACGGCGAATACCAAAATAGAAGTCTTCTACGAATGTACCGCTACCGTAAGCTTTTTGGAACTTGTCGTTGCCAGGAATGTTGATATCACCTGCTTTAGCAATAAACATAAGTGAGTGGAAATCACCCCAGCCTTCACCCATGGCACGGCCTTGGAAGTTGATAAGACCAGACGAGTTACCGACTAAACGGTTACTAATATAGTGACCCCATTCGTGTGCAATAATACCGTTATCTAACGTGCCATCTTTTAACGTTGCTTTGTTAAACATGTTTACAGTTACAGCATTACCTGCATCTATCGCGTCATACATTTTATGACCGTCAGCAAAGTTAAGTCCCATGTTTGGAATAAGCACAGCATCATCTTCACCGCCCATAGGTGCAGGATCATCGGTATTAGGATCATTATTTACAACGATTGCACCAATAGCGCCCGCTTCTTGAGCGTGGAATACTTTTGCAGTGAAGTTACACGAACCACGGTCAACTAAAGCAATTTTACCAGCTAAATCAGCTGCATTAGTCGCAGGCTCACAACCATCCGTTACACTCCCTGAATCAACATCATTACCATCGATTAGGCGAACAACTTCAGCGGCTACGTCTGCAAACTGACCTTGACCAAAACCAGAAACTTGCGTTGACTCAAGAAGACCAATCGTTTCATCAGATGTAACTACAACACCAAAGTCTACACCTACTTTCGCATCTTTTGAGTTGTATAAATACATTTGCATACGAGGGCTTGCACCATCTGCTGGTGTAGACATATTTGCGTTGTTTAGACCACTGTTATCTTGTGCTTGCGCTTCAATTGGATCGCCTTCTACACCACCACGGCCATAATTAGAAACTTGTGCAACATTTGATGTTTCGTCAAAACCATGATCATAAAAGAAATCATGTAAGAAGTTGTTCATGTAGAACAAGTTAACGATAGCTGCCTTACGGTTGTCATAACTATTAGCAACCTGATCAACTTGATATGGGTAGTCAAAAGTAAAATCAGACGTTGTTTCAGCCGTAAAGTCACCCTCAGTAAAACCTTGTGGTGCAATAACATCAGCATACGCAAAAACGTTATTACCTGATGTAGTCGTTGCATCATCCTCAAGCCACGGGTCCATTGTGCTCAGCTTGCTGTAGTAAGATAAGCTAACTAAAGGTGCATCTAGAATTTCAGTTTCATCAACTTGATCAGGGCCATCAGCTGGGATTACGTCGCCGTGTGGACCTTCCCAAGGGTAACCATCTGCATCAGCCCATACACGATAGTTAAAGTCTACCGCGTGTGCTTTTAAGTCTTTTTTGAAGTAAACCTTATTGTTGTCAGCACCAATAACGTAGCTGAAGTAGTCGCTATCTAGACTATTTTTATCGGCAACTTCAACTTCAACATAATAAGCTGACTCAAGTTGTCCATTAACTTCAAAAAATACTTTCTTCGCACGTGGTTGACCAACGACAACCTTTTCACCATTTTGGTTAGTTACATTGTACTTAACATAGTCACCTTGCTCAGTAGACTTAACCAGCGAAACATTGATATCTGCTAGCTCTTTAATAGCGTGCTTAATACTTTGCTCAGCACCCACAAATTTAGCAAGTGGTGCAAATGATTTAGTCGCATTAGAACTAACGTTAGCAAAGTAACCAGAGCCAGCTACTAGGTTTTGCTCTTTATCCATGATTAAGTTGTATTCACGGTTGAATACTTCGATATCATGTACTTTTTGCTTGTATTTAGCCGTTATTGAGCCCAGTTTTTGCTCAGATAAATCTGTTAATACTGCACTTGATACACCTTTCTTAGCTGTACTTACACCCGTTAGCGCATTTAAATAAAAATCTGCAGCGTAAGCATTGCGTTGCTCTGGTAAAACAACTGACATATCTGGTTTCGCTTGACCAACAGCCTGCCATAAGAATGTCGCTTTGCCTAATTGAGCATCAAAAATAGATTTATGACCCGATACAGTGCGGCGCTCAGCTAATGCACGTTGCTGAGTTATTTGTGGGTTGAATTGCGCGTGTGAGCTTGTACTAGAGGCACTGTAGAAGCGAGTTTGTTCACTTGCTTGTACTTGTGATGATGCCAAAATAGCCGTTACTAATGTTGCTACAGCGCTTACTTTAAATTTAGCCATGCATAAGTTCCCTGTTGTTATATTTTTAATTTTGGTTAACAATTTAACCAACTATAATGTACCTAAAGCTGTTAATAAAAAATAGTAAAAACTGTAAACAAAAGTAACAATAGTAACAATAGTAACAATAGTAACAATAGTAACAATAGTAACAATAGTAGGAGATTAGATGCACCAGATTAATAAAATACAACTAATTATAGTGTTATCCATGTTAACCTTAGGTTGCCAAGAAGGTGAAGATGTAAATAAAAAGGAAGGCATACCTAAAAATACAGTTCTTCAAAAAGAGCAAAACACACCACAAACCACAACAAAAAAAACTGAAGAGTTAACGAAAACGAACAGTCGTTCTGTTAATAACAATGGTGAAAAACTAACTTATAACTCTGAGCAGCTTGTAAAAGGAACCATCGTCTTTAACCACGCAAATTCAGAGCAAGGTACGGTGACAGGCACTGTATTTATTACACTCAAAACCGAAGAAGCATCCTTAGCACTACTGGACACCTATAAATTAAAAAAGGTAGCTGAGCATACGTACAGTTTTTTTGTCGATAAAGGTACTGATTTAAAAGTAGTCAAAACTGAATTAGAAAAATACCCAGAAGTCGGTATTGTTGAAATTGCTGTGGATTACACACCCATTAGCGAAGTACGTTAATTTATTTTATTACAAAGTTAAAATAAGTCGCAGGGTAAGCCTGCGGCTGATAAGTGAAATGCCACCACTCCATTGAATACGGAGCAAAGCCCGCATCACTCATAAGTGTTTTAAGCTTATAACGATTAGCTTTTTGAGTGGCACTAATTCGAGGATCATCCGTATTTGAAAGCGTATCAAACATGTCAAACGGTGATGCCATATCAAGCTCAACACCATATGCATCAACTAACGTTAAATCAATGGTTGAGCCACGGCTGTGGCCTGATTTAGCAGCAATATAATCACCTAACAGCTGATCTTTATTAAGGTTAGGATAAAACTCAGCTTTGGTGCGCGTATCACTTAAATCATTAACCCAACGTACAAAATGATCAACAGCGCGCTGTGGACGATAACAATCGAAAATTTTTAAATTCAATCCCTCTTTCTGAGCCGCCTTTTGTACGTTTTTAAGCGCATTCGCTGCGGTTTTGTGCAATAAGCATTTAGGCGCAGTGTAACCATCAATAGGAGCGCCCACAAAATTATGACGCCCAAAGTAGCGAATATCTAAAACCGCGTTAGGAAGGAGTTCACCAACATCAATAAACTCACTACGCTTATTCTCATTCGTCTTAGCTTGCACTGGCGATGTATTGAGTAAAATGACACTCAACACACAAGCCATTTTCATTAAACGAGATGCACTGATGGATACCATGTGATTTTCCAAAATAACCTAATGGTATTTACTATTACATATAAAATAACTTATTCCAATACTGGCACTTCAGACACGAGTGGAAGATCTTGGCAAAAGGTGGCATCAAGTACACAACGATTTCGACCTGTTTTTTTAGCTTTGTAGAGTGCTTGGTCAGCTAATTTCATCACATCTTCAATACTGAGCTGCTCCAAAGGCCAGCCTGAAATACCAATCGACACATTAATACAGCCCACAGGTTCTATATAATATTCAGAGACTTGCATTCTTAAGCGTTCAGCAAGCTGATAGGCACGTTTTGCCGTAACCTTTGGCATAATAACAATAAACTCTTCCCCACCTGTGCGAGCGACAACATCGCCTTCTCGCGTTGCATCAACTAATAATTTAGCCAATGATTGCAGCACTAAATCTCCAATATCATGGCCAAACTCATCATTGACTCGCTTGAAATGATCTATATCGATTGCTAAAACTGCAAATGGGCATCGCTGTGCCATCAACTGGCTTAATCTGATATCCAAACTTCTTCGGTTGTGCAGGCAAGTCAAGGGATCCGTCTGCGCTTCCTGCCTCAGTAGGCCTATTTTACTTTGCAAAAGCCCAACTCCTTTGAGCATTGCATTTCTTAACTCGTTACTTTCATAATACCAAGAACGAAGTTGCTTGAGCTCTTGCGATGTTGTTGGTCTATCTAATGTGCTTGCTGTTTCTGCCAGCTGTTTCAGTGGCTGTGAAATAAGTCTTGCTAACACCCAAATAAGTATAAAAGTAAACAAACCGATAGGTGCTGTACGTAAAAAGACCTGCCACATAAGATTATCAAGCGGCGCAAGTGTGCTTTGAAGGGGTCTTTGCGTGACGACTCCCCATGGAGCCACCGACAAGGGTGCATACCCAGCGAGCATTTCAATCCCCTGACTATTTTTAACTACCTGTGTGCCAGCGTGACCACTTAAAACCGATTCAATAACTTTATTATCAAATACTTGCTCGCCTATACGATGTTTATTAGGGTGGTAAAGTAAGCGATTATTTTCATCAACAACATACAAGTATGAGCCATCTTGATAATAATGAACTTGCAATAATTCATTCAAAATACTGGCGCGTTTTAAATACAATGTACCACCCACATAGCCAATAAATTCCCCTGTTTTATCAAACAAAGGCTGTGACATAAAAATTAGTAGGTTGCCGGCCATCGAAATGTAAGGCTCACTAATCATTGGCCTACGGTATGATAAAGCGGCTTTAGTTCCAAAACTGTCTACTTTGAGGTTTTGTAAGTTTAATGACGCTGGAGACACGCCTAAAATATTGCCTTTTTTATTTACAATAATCGTAGAATTAAAACTATTGGTTTGTAACCTTAAGCGTTCGGTTTCTGCATTAATTAACTCTTGGTTATTAAAATCTGCCTCTAATATTTTACCAACATAAGCAAGCTGTTGTTGAGCAGCTAGCAAAAAGTTATCTGTGGCTGACACCAATTTTGCAGCATAAGCTTTATGGTTATTCAAAGTTTCATTAATAAGTTGCTGTTTTTGAACTTGGTAACTTGAGTAATAACTATTAAGAAAAGTAATCAGCGTTGCTGAAAATGCTAGCAACAAAATTAAACGATGCAGGTTTAAACCTGTTCTAAGACTATTAAGCACGGTATTTTTCTCATATTAAACCCAATATCCGTATCGGGTACATCTAATACCTTTATATTAGCAACTACTACTTTGTACCTCTATAGAACTTTTGTCATAATTTGATTTAGCGCAAGAAAAAGAGCAAATACTCTACTCGTTACTCTGCTGATCTAACAAATACAAAATTGATTGATAGCTAATGCCACTGTGCTCAGTTAAACCAATTTCGCAACTACGACTATTTGACACACCGCGACGACAGTTGTTTGGTACTTGTTGTTTAAGGGTTTTTAACGCGTTGTTATTGAGTTCTGGCAAGTTAAAGCCTTTATCACCAGCAAAACCACAGCACTCAATATCAGCAGGTATAATCACCTCATTACTACATGCCTTGGCAAGTGATACTAGGCTTTGCTCTTTACCTAATCGCTTAGAACTACAGGTAACATGGAGCATCACCGGCTCATTTACGGGCGTGACTTGCAAATTAGGCAGTAAATGCTGGGCTGCAAAATCAGCGCTTTCATAAATTTTGAGAGCCGTATTTTGTGCGGCATTAAGAGTAGTAAGTGCACAAGGGCTGGCATCAAAAACAATGGGATATTGGCCATTATTTGAAAGCGCCACAAGCTCAATAAGTAACTGCTCACTTTTGTTTTTAAACTCGTCATTAAAGCCTTTGCTAGCAAACGGCATACCGCAGCAAAGTGAATCTGCTTGTTTCGGAAGTAGCACTTCATAACCTGCTTTGGCAGCGAGTGAATAAATAACATCTAGCAGTGGGCGCTTATCATCGGCAAGTTTATCGGCCGCAAAAATCCGGCTTGCGCAGCTTGGTATATACACCAACTTTTTCGCTTGTTGGGGTTGTTGAAGCTTTCTATTAATTGGTTGCTCAGCTCTTGGCCATGCCGAGTAATACAGCGGTGTACCAAGTAACTTATTAGCAGGTTTACTCAGGCTTCTTAGGTTACTGCTGCCGATTGCTTTTTCGAGCACCTGCATCACACTTAAACCAAGCCGTGCCCCCATAGCAACAACCGCAAAATGCTTGCTGGCAAAGCGTGATAGTGACCGCGCAACTTTGTATGAAGAGGCTTGCTCTGCTCTGAGCGATTTTATAAATTCGCCCGTGTTTATCCCCACTGGGCATTTAAGACCACAAAGACCCGTTGCCGCGCACGAATCAATACCAAGGTATTTAAAGTCGGCCTCGATAACACTGAGCTTTTGATTTAATTTCTGTTTGCTTGCTACATCATCAGTTGTTAGTAATTGATTGTGCAGCTCTGTGCGGTGTCGCCATAAAGTAATGCGCTGCCTCGGTGTTAAGGTAAGCCCTTTTGATGGGCAAACAACTTCGCAAAAGCCACATTCAATACAGGTATCGATAATATCATCACTTTTTGGCATGACTTTTAAATGCTGAGTGTGAGCATTTTTGTCGTGATTAATAATAACCCCAGGGTTAAGAATATTTTGTTTATCGAATAATGCTTTAAGCGCAACCATCACCGCGAAGCCATCGTCTCCCCATTCAGTAGCAACAAACGGTGCCATGTTACGCCCAGTGCCATGCTCAGCTTTTAATGACCCTTTTAGTTCAACCGCCACTAAGTTCGCCACATCAGCCATAAATTGCTCGTATCGGCTTACTTGTTCAGGTGTATCAAAAGCTTGGGTGAATACAAAATGTAGATTTCCGGCAAGCGCATGGCCAAAAATAATGGCTTCATCATAACCATATTTAATAAACAATTGATGCAGCGCATTCACGCCCTCAGCTAATTTATCAAGAGCAAAGGCAACATCTTCAATAATTACAGTGGTGCCAGTTTCGCGCACTGCGCCAACCGCAGGAAACGTGCCTTTACGGATATTCCAAAGAGCCGCATTACGGGCAGTATCTGCAGAGAACTCAATCGCTGCCAGTTGACTTTGCTTAAACTCAGCAATAAGTTGCTCGGTGACCTTTGTGAGCGCATCGAGAGCCTGTGCATTTTCAGCTCTTAACTCAATTAACAATGCCGCTGATTGCTCTGGGTAGCTGGACACTTCTTTTGGCATTATGGCATGCTCAGACACCGACATCAGGGCGCGTTTATCTAGTAGCTCAACGGCTGCAACATCAAGTTCACTCAGCCTTTGTACCAGCTCACACACCTTGCTGATATCATCAAAAATAAAGAAGCCTGTGTGTTTGTACTTATGCTCAACCACGGTGTGGTAGGTGATATCGGCGATAAAAGCTAACGTACCTTCAGAGCCAATAATGAGGTGCTTAATGATGTCGATTGGATCAGCAAAATCCAGCAGCGCATTTAAACCATAACCCGTGGTATTTTTTAAACGGTACTTATGGGCGATGCGCTCACTCAAATCTGGGTTTTGCTTTACGCTATCAACTAGGCTCATTAACTCATCAACAAAGCGACTATGGCTTTGCAAAAAGGCATTACAGCTTTGGCTATCAGCCGTATTTAGTACAGTGCCATCGGCAAAAATTAGCGTCATATCTTTTACTGTGTGATAACTGTTTTGCGCTACCCCACAGCACATACCCGATGAATTATTTGCCGCCATACCGGCTATTTTGCAGCTATTAATAGACGCAGGATCAGGGCCAATTTTTTTACCAAACGGGGCTAATACTTGATTCACTCGAGCACCAATGATCGCCGGTTGTAAGCGTATTGCCTCGGCGTCACCAAGTATCTCAAACTTGCTCCAACTGTCGCACAACAAAACCAATACTGAGTCAGTAATTGCTTGCCCAGATAAACTCGTTCCAGCGGCGCGAAATGTGATGGGTACGTGTTGCTCGTTAGCAGCAATGATCACTTGTCGTGCTTGATTTTGATTACTCACTAATACAATTAATTCAGGTATTAATCGATAAAAGCTGGCGTCTGTTCCGTACGCATAACGGCGCGAGTAATCTTCTATTAATGCAGACTCTGGTAAAAAAGGTTTAATTTGCTGTTTAAATGCGTGCAATCGAGCTAAAGCCATCTCGCCCCCGAGCTTGTCATATTTACGCTGATGAATATGGAATATATTATTACTTTAAATTGACCTAAAAAGCGACCTATTAAATTGATAAATTATCAACTTGCCAAGGTTTTCATCAATATAAAGGGTTGGTTATTTAAGCCTATTAGCCCAATTTGGTGATCTAACTTAGCTTTTTGCAGTCGGACAGAAAAACCGCTAGGGTAGCAAAAAATACTGTATTTATATTTAAAAACCCATTAACATCAAGAATAATTTATTCTAAAAACTAAATAAGCGTTTTGCTTTGGAGCTTGCTGTGTTAAATAAGTTTGCACTATCGTCACTGGTTATCGGATTAGGATGTTTCATGCCATTACAATCATCATTTGCTGAGTCTGCATTAACTTTAAAACAACAGTTAGGGCAAAAGCTCATGCTTGACCTGCGCTATTACTGTGAACAAGACCCAGGTGAGCAAAAATGCCGCACACCGGTGACAGAGCTGCCGGCCGATTTAGCGAATATCATCACTAAACATAACATTGGTGGGGTGATTTTATTTGCAGAAAATATCGATACCGTGCCGCAAGTAATCAAACTTAATAATGATCTACAAAAAGCCGCTGCCAAGTCAGAGTTAGGCTTACCGCTGTTTATTTCGATAGATCAAGAAGGTGGCCGAGTTGCCCGTATTCCTCGTGATGTAGGTACGTCGTTTACCGGTAACATGTCGATTGGCGCGACCTATAACGAACATGGCACCCACTTCGCGACTGAGTCTGCCCGCATTATTGCCGACGAGCTATTGGCACTGGGTGTGAATGTTAACTATGCACCCACAGTCGATGTAAACATGAATCCAGATAATCCAGTTATTAACGTGCGCTCTTACGGCGAAGATCCGCAATTGGTTGCAAAACTAGGTGGTGCCCAAGTGGCAGGATTCGAAAATAACGGCGTTATTTCATCATTAAAGCACTTTCCAGGACATGGCGATACCAATGTAGATAGCCACACAGGCCTGCCAAAAGTAATGCATGATAAAGAAACCATTTGGCAGCAAGACCTACCTCCTTTTAAAGAAATTATTAAAAACCAACAACCGGGTATGATCATGACGGCACATATCCAATACCCAGCCCTCGATAACAGTACATTTGTCAGTAAAGAAGGCAAAACCATGATCAAACCTGCGACTATGTCGCGCAAAATCATCACCGACTTATTACGAGAAGAGCTCGGTTATCAAGGTGTGGTGATCACAGATGCACTCGATATGGCGGGGATCAGCCACTTCTTTGAACCAATTGAAGCGGTAGTAAATACCTTTGCAGCAGGTGTGGATATTGCCCTTATGCCCATCGAAATCAGAAGCCCTAAAGACCTAGCTGTGCTTGATGCCCTGATTGAGCGATTAGAGCAAGAAGTACAACGCGGCACTTTAAATGCAAACGAAATGAGCGCGTCTGCAACACGTATTTTAAAACTAAAAGAAAAATTTAAACTCAGCTCTTCACTTGATGACGAAGCAGCCATCAAAAAAGCGCAGCTTTTACTTGGCGATCAAAGTCATAGGAAAGTAGAAGCTGAGTTAGCATTAGCGGCTATCACCGAAATTAAAAACGAGAAAAACACCCTACCGCTTAGCATTAAATCGGGCAACAAAGTGCATATTATTATGCCAGATACCCGCAAATGCTATGCTCTGCAACAAGCGTTAATTGATAACACCGATCAGCTAATCAGCTTTAGCTGCACGAGTTTGCAAGGCTACGAGCCGCTTGCAACATTACAAAAAATTAATGAAGCCGATATCATCATTGCCGCAAATGCGTCACCAAAACAAAGCGCTGTTGAAGTGGGCGGTATGGACGATTTAGCCGATAACCCAGAATTTGCAATTGCTAAGACTGATCAATCAGCTGCATTAGAGTCCTTATTAAAACAAGCAAAATTAGCCAATAAAAAGACCGTATTTGTAAGCTTACGTGCCCCTTACGATATTGCGCAGTTCGGACAATTTGGCGATGCAGTACTTGCCACCTATGCTTACAATATAGATGTAGATACAGATGAAAAAATTGCTGGTCCTGCTTTTACAGCGCTAGCAAACGTTTTACTAGGGAAAGCCCCTGCAAAAGGGCAGCTGCCCGTTACTATTAATGACCTAAACTGAGTGTTATTGTAATAACCTCGGTTAGGTTTTAATTTTCAAGGAGAGGCACTTGCAAAAAGATGCATCATTAACCACCCCAGCGGCTATTCGTAAAATGGTACGCGAGGGTGATTACAGTGGTAATACGTCTGGGTTTGCGCCTGGGTTTGTACAAGCAAACTTAGTGATCTTACCTAAACAATACGCGTTTGACTTTTTGCAGTTTAGCCAAGCCAATCCTAAATCATGCCCTATTATAGCAACCAGCCGTTTACCAGGCGTTTCCGATATGCCAACTGTTGGCGAAAACATTGATATTCGTAGCGACTTACCGCGCTATCGCGTCTTTAAAAATGGACAAATGATTGAAGAAGTGACTGATATCACAAGCCATTGGCGCGACGATTTAGTCACCTTTTTGATTGGTTGCTCATTTTCATTTGAAGAGGCATTGATTGCCGCAGGCCTTGAAATTAGAAATATTAGCGAGCAAAAAAATGTCCCTATGTATGTGACCAATATAGCGTGTCAGAGTGCGGGGATCTTCCATGCTAATATGGTTGTGAGTATGCGCCCGATGAAACCCGCTGATGCGATTCGCGCCATCCAGATTTGCAGCCGTTTTCCAAGTGTACATGGTGCGCCAGTGCATTTTGGCGACCCTGCAGCAATCGGTATTAAAAATATTAACAAACCTGAGTTTGGCGATGCAGTGACCATTAAAGAAGGCGAGGTGCCGGTATTTTGGGCCTGTGGTGTTACTCCACAAGTTGCGATTGCCAATGCAGCACCTGATTTTTGTATTACCCATAGCCCAGGGCATATGCTGGTAACCGATATTCCAAATAGTAAAATGGCAGCATTTTAAATGACGATGAAACTAAACTGCGACTTAGGCGAAAGCTTTGGTATGTGGAAAATGGGCCTAGATGAGCAAGTGATGCCACATATTGATATGGCTAATATCGCTTGTGGCTTTCATGCGGGCGATGCCGATGTAATGGCACGCACCCTCTGCCTTGCAAAAAAGCACAAGGTTACTATAGGCGCACACCCAAGCTATCCAGATAAACAAGGTTTTGGTCGTCGTTCGATGGCAATGAGCGAAAAAGAACTCACTAACTGCCTTCATTATCAAATTGCTGCGATTGATGGCATGGCAACTGTGCATGGTTTAACGCTGGAATACGTTAAACCACATGGTGCTCTTTACAACGATATGATGCGCGAAGAGCATACGTTAAATATCGTTATGCAAGCAGTTGCTCGTTATCCAAAACCACTAAAATTAATGATTTTAGCCACCAATCAAGCAACCAAACACAAAACACTAGCAAGTGAATTAGGTATCGAACTCATTTTAGAAGCCTTTGCCGATCGCCAATATACCGATGAAGGAAAGTTAGTCTCACGCGCTCTTGCGGGAAGTGTTTTAGAGAAGCCAGCTCTTTTGAAGCAGGTAAAACAATTAATTGAACATGGTACTGTTACCACTCGAAGTGGCCAGCAGCTCACGCTCCAAGCCGACAGCCTTTGTGTTCACGGCGATAACGAAGCAGGCATTGCCCTCATTCAAGAGATCAACGCATTATGCCAAGTCTAAGTGATGAAGCACTCAGTCTAAAAATAGAAAGCATGATGGTCGAACTAAATCCACGAGGTATGCAGTATTTATATGCTAGGCAAACCAAGGGCACTTATTTACGCGCCGCTCAGTCACTTCACAAGGCACAACATACTATTCTGATTGGTACAGGCTTTGCGGTTAACAACACCTTTGAAACCGATGGCCCTGTTGGCGCTATAGCACTTTACAAAGTACTCGAGAAGCTTGGTAAACAGCCAATTTTGGTCACTGGCAACCCCCTTTACAGTGCCCTGAAAAAAGACTTTAACTGTTTTGAGCTGCCAATTAACAACATTGATAATGCGCGCACTTTTAGCATTAAAGCCCTTGAGCAGTTAAAGCCTGATTGTGTTTTATCAATAGAGCGCCCGGGGCTTAATCAGCATCAACGTTATTACAATATGCGCGGCATTGATATTTCTGAACATTGTGGCTGCTTTGATTTTTTTGTGACAGAAGCACACTGCCCCACTATTGCGATTGGTGATGGCGGTAATGAAATAGGCATGGGTAACCTTGCACAGCATATGCAAGATCTTAGTATTACACCTTGTTTAACACCTTGTGATGAGTTGCTGTTGGCTGATGTATCTAATTGGGCCGCTTATGGTCTCATTGGATTCTTAAGCCGCTGGCACAACACTGACTTATTAGCAGATATTGAGCCACTAGACATTCTGCATTACCTAAGTGAGCGCGGTAGTGTTGATGGTGTTACCCATAAAAACGAGCTCACTGAAGACGGTTTGCATGCTATGCATGGCCAACAATTAATAACTCGGCTTCGCCAACTTGGCAGCTTTACGACAGAGAATGAGGTTTAACAATGGGCACGGTATACCTAAACGGTGAATACCTTAGCGCTGATGAAGCAAAGATTTCACCCATGGATCGCGGCTTCTTATTTGGCGATGGCATCTATGAAGTGATCCCATCATACCAAGGCAAAATGCTTGGCTTTGGCGCACATATTGAGCGTATGAATAACGGTTTAAACGAGCTTGAAATTAAGCTCGATTACAGTGCCGATACGTGGCGTAAAATCTGTAATGATTTATGCGAGAAAAACCATGGTGACAACTTGGGGATTTATTTGCACGTAAGCCGCGGCGCCGACACTAAACGTGCCCATGGCTACCCAACTAACATTACTCCAACAGTATTTGCATTTGCTTTTGAAATTCCAGCAGAACCTGTTAGTGACATCGATAATGCGACAGCATATACCGTATCACTTGAGCAAGACCGCCGCTGGCAGCGTTGCCATATTAAATCAACGGCACTACTTGGCAACGTTATTCATTACCAACACGGTGCAGCTGCAGGTAACAAAGAAACCATTTTATTTAATCGTTTAGAAGAAATTACCGAAGCCAGTTCAAGTAATGTGTTTATTGTTAAAGATGGTGTGATCAGTACGCCACCTCTTGATAACCAAATTTTACCTGGGATCACCCGTTGGTTAATTCTCAATATTCTTCACAGCTACAGCGACTTTAAAGTGCAAGAGCGCATTATTAGTAAAGACGAGTTACTTGATGCCGACGAAGTATGGATCACCAGCGCGACTAAAGAAGTTGGCCCTGTCGTAAAAGTAAATGGCAAATTAATTGGCGATGGTAAGCCTGGTGCGGTTTGGCAGCAAGTGCAAAGCTTGTTTACCAAGCATAAATTTGATTACTAATTTAATCGTACTCAAGAACAAACGCCTACTTTAAGTAGGCGTTTTTGTTTTATCTACTTTTTGCTGCTATTTGTTGCTTTTCATCTCAAACGGCCAAGCCTGCAATAGACTGTCACTGGTTTGTGAATATAACTGCGTACCATCGTAAGCCACACTCAGTACTGACGTGCGCTGACGCTGCTGTTTAGCTTCGTATTCAGCGATTAATTCACCATCTGCAACACGGTATAAACGCATCTTCATTTTTGGCGAGCCAGTTAATAGCCATTTGTCTTGGTTGATAAATTGCGATGCGGTGAACTCAATAAAGTTAGAGTATGAGTCCACTTCTGATAGCTCATTTTTATTGGCCAAATCAAAGAATACACGATCATCAACCGAATCAATTGCAAAGGCCAAGCTTGCTGATTTATTTAAAGTAACGTGATTCACTCTAGTCGCTAAACGCTCTTCAAAGCGAGTGTTGCCATCACTCGTTGACCAAAGCTTAACGTACTTATCGCTTGACCCAGTAAACGCCCACTGACCATCAGCCGATAACGCCACGCTATTAATATCTAAACGATGAATATCAAAACGCTTAGTATCACCTGTGCGGGTGTTTATCACCTCAGCCTTGCCGCTACGATAGGCAATAACCAACGTATCGCCTACAGCTGAAATAGCGATGTCTCTAGCAATTTCTTGCCCGGTAAGCCAAGTGCCGATACTACGCCCCGTGCGAGTATCGTATAAAGTCACCGATAACCGATTTGAAATAAAAAAACGAGATTTGTTAGCGCTAAAACCCACAAGCTCAACATGCTCAGCGCCCTGCCCTGTTATACAATCGTATAGACGCGCTTTTAACTGATTATCCCAAACGCACACCTCAGTTTGGGTTGCCACTAACGCGTGACTCGCATCCTCGGTTAGCGCCGTGGCACTTAGTAGCTCATTGCCATGGGCAAACTCACTACTAGCAGATGCTGTAAACACCTCATTTGTGCCACATCCAACCAACGCTAATGTAACGACACATGAAAGTGACTTAAACAGTTTCGACATTATTCTAACTCGCTTATTTTTATAGTTATTTTTTATAGCAGCAGTTTAATGAAAATAGGGAGAATTTGGTAGGTGTAAGAGCTTTAAGCTGTCAGCTTTATAGGCGTGCAATTTATTTCACGCGAGACTGCAACATGTTGTGGGATGTTGCAGCTGCGACTACATTTGCTAACTTCACTCATCCATGCGTAAAACAAAACACATTAAGTTTGTTACCGTCTAGGTCTCTGAAGTATCCCGCATAAAAGCCGGGCATTTCACGTGGGCCGGGGGCGCCTTCGTCTGTGCCGCCAAGCTCTATGGCTTTTCTGTAAAAAGCATCTACTTGAGCAGGAGTTTCAACTGCCAACGCAATCATAGTGCCATTGCCTACGGTCGCTTTTTCATCGTTGTAAGGCTTGGTAACCGCAAAACCAGGTTTATCTTGCCCAGTGTTCCATGCGACAAAGCGGTCAGTTTCTAAAAAGCGCTCGGCGTTTAGGCTGGCGAACAATTCATCGTAATACTTTACTGCTTTAGCTAGGTTGTTAGTGCCTAACATGATGTAACCTATCATTGTGTGTTCCTCACGTTCAAAAGTGTCTGTATTCAACATAAAAGGGAAATGACCATCTGTCTATTGATTTCTCCATTCATCGCAATGGGCTATATTTCTGATGGTTGTTACTTTATAACAGGTTAAACACCGCTCACTAACAAGGAAATAAAATGAAGTTTAAAACGTCTTTAGCACTGCTTGCAGCAACCAGCTTTTACAGCCATGCGGGAGCTAGCAATACCTTTGGGCTCGAAAATGTTTTTGATCTTGAATACGCCAACCAAATAGAAATGACAAAAAATGGCGATACAATTTATTTTGTGCGTAATCGCATGGATATCAAAAGCGACCGTAAAGTTAGTAATATTTGGTCAGTAAACCCAGATGGTAAAACCATGCTACCGCTAACGTCTGGCGTGCATATGGATTACTCTCCGGTGTTGTCACCTGATGAAACTCGTTTAGCGTTTATTTCTACCCGAGATGGTAGCAGCCAAATCTATGTAAAATGGTTAAAAACCGGTAACGTAGCAAAAATTAGTAACCTAACGCAAAGCCCTGGCGGATTAACTTGGACGCCAGATGGCAAACAATTGGTGTTCAGCCAATTTGTGCCAGCAAAATCAGCCAGTCCAGTGTCTTTACCAGGCAAGCCTGAAGGCGCTAAATGGGCAGAGCCAGCTAAATATATTGACGATACCTATTACCGCGCCGATGGCGGTGGCTACTCTGAAAAAGGCTATCATCACTTTTTTATCATCGGTGCAACAGGCGGCAATGCCCGCCAATTAAGCTCTGGAGATTTTGATCACAGTGGTGCTATTAGCTTTAATGAACAAGGCGATGCGTTTTATTTTTCAGCTAATCGTTATGAAGACAATGAGCTACATCCGACTGAATCTGAAATCTATAAACTTAGCTTAGCGGATCGTTCAATCAGCCAAATAACAGACCGTAAAGGCCCTGATTCAAGTCCTAAAGTCTCTCCAAATGGTCGTTACCTCGCTTACACTGGCTATGATGACAAAAAGACTAACTATGAAAATAACGACATTTATTTACTTGATTTAAAATCAGGTAAAAGCTCGGTGCTCACTGCTGATTTAGATCGCAGTGTCGAAAGCATTAAATGGGATGATAGTGGCCAAGGTCTTTATTTTAGTTACGATAGCGAAGGTAAAACACACCTAGCTTACCAACCGCGTAGTGGTAAACATAAAGTGATTACCTCACAGATTGGTAGTGTCGCCTTTGGTCGCCCATATTCAGGTGGTGACTTTGATGTGAGCGAAGATGGTGAAGTTGCATTCACACTCGCTGATACACAGCGTCCAGCTGATGTAGCATTAATTAAGCGCGGAAAAACGGCTCGTTTAACGCAATTAAACGAAGATGCGCTGGGCGACAAAGAACTGGCCAAAGTTGAAGAAATTTGGGTTAAATCAAGCCATGATGGCTTGGCTATTCAAGGTTGGATTGCATACCCACCTGGTTTTGATAAAAACAAAAAGTACCCACTTGTTTTAGAGATCCACGGTGGCCCTGTTGCAAACTACGGCCCTCACTTTAGCCCTGAAGTGCAGTTATACGCAGCCAAGGGCAATGTTGTGCTTTATATGAACCCACGCGGTAGTGATTCATACGGTAAAGAATTTGCGCAAACAATTCATCACAACTACCCAAGTAATGACTTTGATGATTTGATGACAGGTGTTGATGCTGTTATCAATAAAGGCTTTATTGATGAGAGTAAGTTGTTTGTTACCGGCGGTTCAGGTGGCGGTGTTTTAACTGCATGGATTGTGGGTCATACAGACCGCTTTGCAGCAGCTGTTGTTGCTAAACCAGTCATCAATTGGATCAGCTTTGTACTAACTGCTGATTTCTATCCTTTCTTTGCTGACTATTGGTTCCCAGGTAAGCCATGGGACAATATTGAGCATTATATGAAGCGCTCTCCAATTAGCTATGTGGGCAATGTAAAAACACCCACTATGCTGTTAACCGGCGAATCAGACTATCGCACCCCGATTTCTGAAACCGAGCAATTTTACCAAGCGTTAAAGCTACAAGGTGTTGATACAGCGATGGTGCGTATTCCAAATGCCTCACATGGTATTACCGCTCGTCCATCAAACCTAATGACTAAAGTCGCCTATATTCAATGGTGGTTTGATAAAAACAGTGGAAATGATTAACGACATCGAGCGAAGCGAGAACGTTTCATTTGCGCAAGGTGAACTGATTTCGTGACGCAGTTTCGCTTAACTTATCTCAAATTGTATTAGGCGCGATTCTATATCGCGCCATATCCGAATGATCATTTAATAAAACCATAACGCGGGGTAAACCTGCTGCTACTTGTTAACTTTACTCTTTCTCACTTTGCCCCTTGCTAGTTCCCTCTCTGTAAACCCCCTTTACAGTCAAAAATGTGAGTAACTCCTTACATACCTCTAATGAATATCGGACATTAAATAAAAAGCAGTTGGTAAAAAATCGGTTTATAGCCAAAATCAGTAACTTGAGTTAGTAAAAAATCGGTTTGTGCCGCTAGAAACCTAGCTTCAGTTAGTAAAATTTTGGTTTGTAAGGGGGTTGAGTTGGTAAAAAATCGGTTTATGGCTTGAGTGAGTTAATAAAAAATCGGTTTATAAATCGTAAGATTCTACAAAACAGCCCTAAATTGCCGTTTATATGACCCAATTTTAACCATTCTAGAGGCTGTAATCAGGTAAAAAGCCCTAATTAAGGCTTATAAGACAGAGGTAGTTAAATCCTGATCTAAAATTCTGAGGCTGGTAAATGCGTGATCTGTATTTTTATAAAGCTAGTAAATGGCTGATCCAAGACTTGGTTAAAGAGTGATCCGAACTGCGAGATTCGAGATGCGATGTGAGAGGTGCGAGGTAGCAGATTTTACATCACGTCCTAGAACCTACAGCCTAGCACCTGATGACGCGGGGTAAACCCGCTTATATGGACTCCTCCGATTGCACAAGCCTTTTTTACATTAAGCTGATGTGATTGCGTACTTATATACGGACTCTAATGAGGCGCTACCTCGGTCACTTTGATGTTTTCGCGCCCTTG